>NZ_JAEPVT010000011.1:0-293429 GCF_027109195.1 Rhizobium sp. AG207R | reverse complement strand
TTGACGGATGGATCGAGGACTACAACGAAATCCATCCCCATTCCGCGCTCAAGATGGCTTCCCCACGGCAGTTCATCAGGGCTAAATCAAACTAGCCGACATGTCCGGTGAAACGGGGAGCACTCCAGGAACCTGTATCGACGTGGGTTTCGGTGCCGAACGTCTGGACATGATCTTGAACGGGACGCCTCCGGATGACGCTCTGGTCACATTGCAAGATACCGTCATGCGGATCGTGGAGAGCGGCTACAAGCCGGGAAACAAGGAGCAGGGATATGTCTTGCGAAAGCTCCTTCGCCGCATCCATGTGATGGGCGGAGCACTGGACCATCCCTATTTCGAACAGGAAGTCGTGCGTCAGGAACGATTGCGCTCCAAATATTTGCGCCTTCGCGAAAAATATCCCGACATGCCACCGGAATGGTGGTTCGACACGCACGGCATCGATGTCGCCGACCTGCAGGTGATGAATGGAACGTAGCGTCGACTGATGATGAAGCGGCGAAGGAGATCGTGCGAGTGGCCACCTTCGCCGCCCTTCCGGAAACACGTGAGGACGTGGAGCCGGCCAATTCATGACAAGTCGGCAAGATCCTGAATTTTCGGAGATCACCAAGCGGCCGCTGGCAGCGATATCGGAAGTTTTCTATTTGTAGCCGTAAAACGATGACCTGCGAGTGGACGGAAGCGTCCCGATCATGATCCGCTGTCTGCCTGCATAGCCTGGAAGGCGGCACCGAAACCGGTCAGGGAGATCGGAAGCTCCGCCATGTTTCCCTGCATCATCCGGATCGAGACTTTTCCCGACTTTTCCTTCATCAAGGCGGCAAGCATCGCGGGTGGGCACAACCCCTCCACTAGGCATCCTTGCGTGGTGCAGCGCGATACCTTCGCCATCGTCGAATATTTGCTGCCGAAGCCAATCTTCACACCACCCTGAATAGCAAAACCAAGCGGAAGAGCCATCTGCATGCCAATCTTCTTGTCCGCGGAACGCGCCATGCTGATGACCATGAACACCTGCCTTTGATCCGGTGACGTCAACCGGTAGACGATCTGGCAGCGCGGCTTCATCGTTTTGTCGCCCGAACATTGCAATATCCACGCATCGAACTTCTGTTCGCTAATCTGCGGACCGGCTGGCGCTGGTGTAGCCGGAGCCGGCGCCGCGGCGCTGGATGGATCGCTCTTGCCGGCATCCGGCGTCACATTTTGAGACCCCGATTGCGGCGTCGCTGAGCTATCATCGGCCCAGAGCGTGGAGGAAACGCCCGCTCCGCAAAGCGAGAAAATCACACAACACAGGAATGTCTTCAAATATAAATTCATTCCATCCTCCCGATTTTGTTTGCAATTTTATAGTACAATTGCAATAATGTCGAATATTGATCAATTTCAAATTGCGTTTAAAGAAGATAAAAATTCGAAGAATTTCAATTCATTTATTCAATGCAGGGACATAGGCGTTTAATATCCTAATAAAACGCAGGGAACGATTCAGATGACATCAAGACTCGTTGTCGGCTACTCCCTGATCGTCATGCTCGCGCTGACCGATGGCGCCATATGCGACGAAAGCTATCTGCAACAGGCTCCCTCCGCGGAAGCAAACCCTGCCTTCGTCGAACAGCTGCCGGAGACATCCGTCATGCCCGTGCCTCGATCTCCGATTAACCGCCGGGTGATGCCGCACAAGCCGAGGCAAGCATCACGAACGCAGGCGAACGTCCGACTGGCAGGCAGCATTTTTCCGAATGTGGGCAATGGCGTGACCGAGCGAGCTGCAGCCGCACCGGCCGATGGCCATTTGCCAACGGTTGGGTCAGGCGCGGTATCACGCTGACTGTATCTTGGCGGCAGGCAATGATCAAAGCACCAGGCGACCGCCCCAGGCGCGCGGCGAGAACAAGACCGCCAATGAGAGCGGCAGCAAGCATGAAACCGAGAGGCCCTCGGCCAGCTGAAACTTCGAGAGCGGCATGTTCGGAGCCGATAATTCGATATCGGCTCAAGATTGCGATTCAGGAGCAGTATCGACATGATGCATCCCAGTAAAATCATTGCTGTTACGGCTATCTTGCTTCTTGCCGGAACGCTTGGCTCAGCCGATGTCCTAGCAAGCGGTCAACCCATTATCCGGCGTTCCGGATTTTCAGAGACCCAAATTCCCCAGGTGAAAGGACGTATTCCGCCGAGGAAGAACGGCAACCTGGAGAAAGGACCTGCCGGCAAGGCTCCGGTCAAACCAAATCCGAATGCCAGCACCCAGAACGGAGCTGCGACCTGCGGACCTGACAACGCACAATCCGAAATCTGCCGGAAAAAATGATTTGGCGCCGGCAACGATCATAAGCTCTTCGGCCTGTCCTTGACCAGGATGGGCTGGGAAGCGGCCTCCACGGCCGGTTGCGCCGCGCTGGCGGCGGGAACGGCGACCGCCGGACCGATCGGTCGGCCGTTGGCATCGAGCTTGTACGTCATGGCTCTTTGATGCTCGTCCAGATATCGCATGAACGCCGCGCCTGCGGCGGCATCCCTGAATTGCCACAGCCCGTTCCTTACGCCCTCGAAAATCAACGAATAGACTGCGAGCTGAATGCCTTCCTGGACGCCCAAGGTCGTGGGCGCGTTTCGTGTAATACCGCCCTCGATCTGGAGCAGCTGGTCGACGCCGACGAAACGGAACGCCGATCCCTGCAACTGCACGGAATAGATCGTCTTGGTCGTGCTGACAGAGGCTAGCACCCGCCCCGTACTGACGCTGACGGCCCGCAAGGATACGGTAACGATGTCCTTTCGGTATTGTGTGTTTCCGCCGATCCCGAGATAATTGGCACCGATACCGCCAGTCGTTTCATTGGAATCATAACCGATGATACCGCCATCCAGCAGCACTCCGGCAAACCGAAGCGGCGGGATGCCGCCAGCCTTCGCGCCGTAAACCGCCGATCTCGTGTTCTGGATGATCTGGCGCTCCTGCAGCAGCGACTGCAGATCCGTGCGCTCGACGACATTGAACCAGTTACCGTTACCAGCCTTGGTCAGCACGTCAGTCAACAACTGCGCGCCGCCCTGCGTCAGAGCGCGGGAATATTCGGCAAAGTTTTCATTGGGTTTGTTCTGTCCCGTCAGATCGGGAAAGGAATAGACCGCCACATCGAGCTTTTGTATGGGTGGCGGCAGACTCTCCAATGCCACACCTGACTTCGTGGCGGGCATAAGCGTCGCTGGAGTGCTCATCGGGTCGAGGCTGCTGCCCGCGGCGGCGCAGCCACCAAGACCCAATCCGCATAGAATGGCTGCGACAGGAAAACCAACATGTGACATGGACGCTCGAATAAATCGCTCCCAACAACACCGAACGAGGACACAATCAATTTGGTTCAAGGATTGGCCGGCACCTGGCCGCTCTGGATCACGATGACCGGAGATGTTCCGGTTGAACCCGTACCTTGATTAACGTTCCCAAGATTACTCAAGGCCTTGTCGAGACCGGATAGATCCGGCGTCTGTTGCTGCCCCGACTTGACGCCGGCGCCCTGCGTCTGCGCCGTCGAAAGAAGGAATGAACCATTCAACGGATTTCCCCCAAATGTCGGATTGGTTGGCTGATAGACCAATTGCCCCGCCATGGCCGGCGCCGCCATCAAGGCTACCAGACCAACTGTAATCATTGCCGCATCTATTCTCATTGCTATTCCCCTCCCCTATTTTCAAAGGCTGCTGCGTCCACTCAACGTTTGATGAGCAAGCCACCACCCGGTAAACGTGCGATCAGCACATTGACAGGTGCCGAACCCGCAGGTTGAAGAACACTTACGTTCAGGCCTGCGCCATTCAGCAATACGACATTCGACTTCAGATTATTGCCGCCCTGCAGGACGTTGATATTGCCGTAGTTCCCTATGATACCGGCAGTCGAGCTGTTACCCGTTCCTGACTGAAGGTGATACACGCTGTTGCGCGTTCCTATTTCCAGCGTCCTTGCCAAGTTATTGCCTCGCGGCACTAGGATCGCTTCCGGCGTAGCGGCCATACCTGCGGCAAGGTGGGATGACGAAGAATGATATTGCTGCTGCTGTTGAGGCGGCAGATTTCCGAGTTGCACCGTCGTCGTGACATTTACCGGGATCTGGGCGACATAGGCCGTCTCGGCTCGACATTCCGTTGCAATCTGGCAGAACGAGGCAACCAAGACGAGAGCAGCGCCGAGCACGGATTTCGTATCGTTCAGGCGTTTCATTCTGGCAATCTGCATTGTGATATACCTCGATCGGTTTCGATCAATAGTCTTGCACTCAGTTCTACCCCGTTTCCTGCATCGACAATTGTCGTGGCAAGAAGGTTCTCTGCTCCTGGCTTTAATGCGAAGCTACCTTGCTGAATGCTCTGGCTTGAACCTGCTGCGCTATGTTTGAAAAGAACCAGCCTGTATGTTCCGGATACTGTTACTACAGACTTTGCAATCGCCCGCACCATAAGAAACTCATCCTTCCTGTCTGCCTTGATCAGGCACTCAAACTCAGCCTGAGACGATGCAGGAGCGGCGTACGCGAACAACAAGGCCGCGGACAAGAAGGATTTCAGAAGCAAGATGGATGTTGATCGCCCGACATTGTTTCCGGCATACATGGCTGGTTCAGCCGCATTAAAGGAGGAGGCGGACATTTGCTTTCGCCTCCTCCATCGGCAAACTCAGTGCTGGACCGTAACGGCCGTGTTGCGATAGCCGAACTGCGCCGTAACCGACGTGTTCGTCAGGCCGCTCGAGCTGGTCTGAGAGGTAACGGCATAGTTTCCCGAACCGATCTGGATGGTTCCCTGAAGGTTCGAACCGCTGACGGGGAACACTGTCTGCAGCCCCGATTGCGAAGCGATCGCGGTATTGCGATAGCCGGCCTGCACGATCATCGAA
Source organism: Rhizobium sp. AG207R (assembly GCF_027109195.1). NCBI lineage: Bacteria > Pseudomonadati > Pseudomonadota > Alphaproteobacteria > Hyphomicrobiales > Rhizobiaceae > Rhizobium > Rhizobium sp. AG207R. The sequence goes on along the minus strand of NZ_JAEPVT010000011.1, from coordinate 288,514 downwards.
TTGTTGGAGCCGAGCGGATTGGCGATCTGGGATGTCAGAGCGGTGTTGCCCACACCGAACTGCGCCGTGGTCGCCTTGTTCGTGCCGAAGAACGACGACTGGCCGGTCATGGCGAAATTATGCGCGCCCGCCTGCAACGTGTCTTGCGAGTTGTTGCCGCCCGCCTGATCGGCGAAGGATATATTGCCCCAACCGAACTGGGTCGTCGACGACGAATTGCCGTTGAAGCCGATGACACCGAACTGAGAGGTGACGGCAAAGTTGCCGGCGCCGACCTGCAGCGTTGTCTGGTCGTTGCCGCCGCCGTCCTGGCCGACGATGGCGCCATTACCCCAGCCGAACTGCATGGTACTGGAGTCGTTTCCGCCATGCTTGCCGTCGGTCTGGGTTGTCGAGGCGAAGTTCAGGCCACCGACCTGCAGCGTGTCTTGGGAGTTATCTCCCTTGGACTGGTCCGCGAAGGCGGAATTGCCAAAGCCGAACTGGGCGATCGTCGAGCTGTTATCCGCGCCGTCCCGCTGCAGGGTCGAGGCGAAGTTCATGACGCCGGCCTGGAACGTGCTCTGATCGTTCGTCTTGCCTTTCTGGTCGGCGAAGGCGACGTTGCCGTCACCGAATTGCAGGATGGCTGATGTGTTGGATTTGGCCTTGTCCTGATTGGTGACGGCGAAGTTGCCGACGCCATTCTGGAATGTCAGAGCATCATTATTGCCAGTGTTCTGACTGACGAAAGCACCGTTGAATGCACCCACCTGGCCGATAAACGATTCGTTTTCGGCTGGCGGCGACGGGGGCCCGGCAAATGTCAAAGACGTGCTTGCCAGCAAGACGGCGAGAGCTCCAATCGTCCTCATGTGATCCTCCCTGTTCTCCATGACGGGGCAAGCGACCATTCGCCGCCCTCGAGCTTTTTAATAGGCCGCGGAAGGAGAGCCGAACAAGAGAACCGTTCGGACTAAGACAGCAACGCAGATCTATGTGAAATAGAAAGCGCCTACTTCGAAATGAGTAACGGATTAGATGTGTATCGCTATGACGTATGAGCTATACTCTTCTTTGATTAGGCATTCTAACCCATATGAAAGCTAGATAAATACAATCCAGGTGTGCAGCAATTCATGCTACCCATAGATAGCTTCGATGAAAGGCTTGCCACATGATAATGGATTAGTTGACAGCTATGGCTACGTTTGACAGTCTCGTGGCATCCGAAGCAATCGTTAAAGTTGAGATCCAGCTTGGTCGAAAGCAGTCACCCAAGCGACTGCTTTTCGCGACACCAAGCTTCGTGAACTGGTTGAGCGAGCGCGTAAGCAAGGACGAACCATCGTCGCTCGGTGCGGTCCTCAGGCCTGTCGAGCAGCTGGATTTTCTTTTCTATACATTCGTTTCAGGGAAACCGCTCATTCATTGCCGACAATTCCGGGCAATCCGGGTCGAACGAAATGCGGTTTGGGAATTGAAGACTGTCGATTTCCGCATATTCGGCTGGTTCGCCATGCGAGACTGTTTTGTCGCTGTCTTTGGAGACTGGGCCGATCATGTGAAGGATCACGATCTTTACCGCGGCTATCGGCTGGAGGTGCGCCGATTGCGCCGCACGCTTGGTGTGGGTGATGCGTTGTGCGTAGAGGGAGTAAATCCGGAAGATGTCATTTCGGTTTGAGATAGGGGCGCGGGCGCGGGCGGCCAGCCGTTTCATCGCAGATGTTCGCAGCGACCTGGCCGCCGCCGTCCTCGAAAGGCGATCGCAGAAAGGGTTTACTCAGCAGCGACTTGCGGAGTTGGTCGGCGTCAGCCGAAGGGATCTGAACCGTTATCTCTGCGGGCAAACAGAGCTTCCGCTTCGTTCGATCGCGGATCTCGCCTGGGCGCTCGACAAAGAGATCCACATTGAGCTGTGCGATCCCAAGGGGTCTACGGCAGACGTTAGTGGCCTCTCCGAACCGGAGACCCGGGCAGCTATCTATCCGGTTCGGTCCGGCGGGGCCGTTTCCTGGAGCTCATCAAGGGCCATCCGCACGATAATTGCTCGCAGCAACAACGATCGGGACGATTGAAACACATGCGCTATGGATATTGCATATTTTGCGACGACGTTCGCACGGAAATCGGCGAAAAGCTCAGCTTCATCGGCGTCTATAGCGGCGTCCTGATGCTGCCGGAATTTCCTTTTTCACTGCCGAAGTTCTGCGTGCATGTGAATCTGATCACCTTGGCGACGGAACCCTACCGATCGATCGTTTTGCGTTGCACCGCGCCCGGCGACCGTCAGCCGCTTCTTGAAGAGCGATTGGACGCCGCCCAGCTGAGCGAGCAGAAGGATGTCGTGGAGAACGCGGAGGCGAGTGATATCCCGATCAATGTCGTCGTGGGCGCCAGCCTTGTCTTTTCACCGCTGAGATTGCGTCAGCCAGGCCTTCTGACCGTCAGTGCGATCATCGACGACAAGCCCGCGGAAATCGCGTCCCTGCGTGTGGTGCAACACTGAGCTGACCCGCGCGAGCTTCGGCCACCAAACAGCATCGACATTTGTCGGATTGGTTTTTGAGATGCCGTCGTCGATGCGTGTGGAAGCTGCGCTCATCGTACAAAAGCAGCAAACTCAAACTTTGGCGGAAATGCCTGTTGGTCGGCCCCTTAGAACAGGCCCGGCAGCTCAAATACGCGGGAATCCCCAACTTGCTATATCAACTTTTGGCGGCGATCAGCCGCCGGCGCTTTTCCATCGAGCGACGGCAGCTTCAAGAGCCGAGGCTTTGCGAACCTGCCCTGCAGGTCACTTGTTGCGCCGGCGCCGGGGGCCGATGTCTTCTAGCTGGAGCGACACGGCGCTTCCCGGCATTATTTTATATGATAGGTGGTCGCGGCCGACTTATTATCGAACGAGTTCCCGAATCTTGTAGGCAACTTCCGTTCGGTTCGTCGCGTTCAGTTTCTTCATGATATTGCGAATGTGCACTTTGACCGTGCTCTCGCAAAGATCCATCTCGTAGGCGATGATCTTGTTTGCCTTGCCTCGTCTCAAAGCCTCCGCGACGACGACTTCGCGTGGCGTAAACAAGCTGTCGAGGCAGCAGTTGCGGCTGGCCACGGGTGCGATCGCCTCCTTGGCAGCCAGCAGGCTGCTTGCCGGCACGAAGACACCACCTGCCCGCGCGAGAGCCACTGCTTCGGCGGCGACCTTGATTCCGACGCTGGTCGGGATGTAGCCGCGGGCGCCGCACTCCAGCGCATGCAGCAACTGTGCAAGCTCATCGCCATCAGCGCCGACGATCACAGGGCTCGTCTGGAATCTTTCCACCAGAGCGCAGATCTTGGCACTGACATCCGCGTCGGAAACCTTACGGCCGCCGATCATGAAGAGAACCGCGGACGGTAATACTTGCATATTGCGCATCTGCCATTCGTCGAGCGAACCCACGGTAACGATATGCATGGCGCTATCGCATTCGGTCAGACTTTTCGACAGGCACTCGCGATCGAGAGCGCGAGAATCTATGAGAAGAATATAGTCTTCCCATTCATCGATCCCGGGCGTGCCGGATGCGATGAATGGCCTCAACGTGTCGGATGTCCGAACTGAAATGATGCGTGCGCCCGTGTCTGACGTGAATTTTTCACTTGTGAGCGATTGTCCAATCATGGCCGTTACCCCCAACTTTTAAAATGGCCTTTGTATTTCTTGCAACCTTTAGAGTATTTACTCGATTTAAAGAGAATAACATCCGTTTAAGCCGAGGATCTTCTTGAGTTCCCATATTTTTCCCCTCTTTTTAGGTTTATGTTACCGTAGTAATTGCTTATTTTGTTTTTCCGCGCATTAACATATGTTAATAATGAATTTAAATATTGCATAAAATAATTCTTTCTTGCTCCATTAGTAATGGAGACAAAGTATTGCTCAAACCATAGTTGTATCGAAACAGGACTCGTCGAAGTCGACGAGATCGGCTAGACGCGGCCGATCGAGAAAGGCGACAATGCCGTTGCGGAAGGACAGCAGGCCGGCTTCACGCATGTCCCTGAGGACGCGGTTGATGTGCACCGTCGACAAGCCAACCGCGTCGCCAATATCCGCCTGGGTCAAAGGACAATCGAAGTATTCTGCGTTTGCATAGTCCCGCGAAGTACCGATGCGTGCCCCGAGCTCCAGCAGCAGGTAGCCGGTTTTCTCCAGAGCGTCGCGGCGTCCTATATTGGCGAGCCTCTCAGACATGCGCGCCTGATGTCGCACCAGTTCAGCAATGACGATACGATAGAAAAACGTTGGCGCCTCGATCTTCGGCAGAGAGGTGAAGTCAGGGAAGACCATCACCGTGACATTGGTGATCGCCCGCACGGTCTCGCGCGAAAGCGCCGTCAGGGATGTCGAAATCATATCGCCGCGCAACACGAATTCCGTCATGAAGCGCGTGCCGTTCGGAAGCATCTTGCTGCGCGAGGCCCACCCATCGAGCACAAAGAGAAGGCGTGGCGTATCGTGGTCGTAGTCGCAGATCACACTACCTGCAACAAAGGTCCGCGCTACACCACCGAGGCTGCGAATATGCTCAATTGAAAGCTGCGCTGCCATGCCGTCATCCCCTCGGACGAAAAGCATATTTCGAACGCTCCATGGGCCTTTCGAAAATATATTTTTCGTGAGTTCCAAGTATTTAATACCATAGAAAATCCACGATGTCTTTATTGCAAATCGATATCCGTTGTTCCTCGAATTTTTACCGCCATAGCGGGACAAAATTCGATGTCTTTATGTATACCTTTTAGTATTTCCGTCCGCGTCACAAATTCTATACTAACGACCTCTTGTATCGTTTTGCGTGCACCTATATCCGCGACATAACGCATTGGTCGCGCTCGACCAGATGTCGCCGCATGTTGGAGATTCCGGCGCGGGCTTCCGAAATCGTGTCGCGATGGCGGCGCGCCTCTATGCCTTCCTGCTGTGCTGCCTTCAGGAGCAGGGCGACGTGCTTCGGCGGTGGCGATACTCCCTTTATGAAGTAGCTTTCGCGCCCGACCGAGTTGAAGAAACCTTCGACCTTCTTGTCCCAAGCCAAGCCGACATGCGGAATTCCGAGCGCATAGGCGGCAATGCATGCGTGCAATCTGTGAGCCAGAACCACATCCAGCGACTGGATGATCTGGATGAGATCGATCGGAAGCCGCGGGCGTCTGCAAACATCCAGGGTGCCGGACGTGGCGATACGCTGCCTGGCGAGCGAAGCGCCGATGCGCTCCGCAAAAGCTTGATCCTCTTTGGCTCCATTGCAAAACAAGACCACCTGCTGGCCGTCATCCAGGAGAAGCTCGATCAGATCGCGATAGGCTTCAACATCGGCGAAGGGGATACCATCGGTCTGAACGGCACCATGCCGATGCAGGACGATGGGATCCGTCACGCATAGACCTATGGTCAAAGGGCCTTTGGACGGAGCACGTACGCCTTCATGCCCCGGCGAGGCCTGGATCAGCAGTCCGGGATCACGCACGATCTTCGCACCGGGTCCATCGGGAAAATGCTCGCGCCAGTTATCCTGCGCGAAGCCGTCGCGTACCGAAAGATGAACAAGGCGCGCCTGCTTCAATCGCGCGAAGAGATGATATGCTGGCTCCGACCAATGGGCGCCCACCCCAACCGCATAGATCGCCAGCGGCCGATCGTACCGCACGACACAATCGAGCACAGCACCGATCTTCAGCGGGAAATTGAGATCATCGTCCTGAAACAGGTTCCCGCCGCCGATCACGACGGCATCGGCAACCGCAACCTTCTCTTCCCACTGTCCGCGAAGCGCGCGCAGCCTGCGCTCCAGTACGACGCGAACGAGCCGCCGACGGGCGCCCGCGGGCAGTCGATGGAGCAATTCCAGCGCAAGCCGCCTGCGGCCGCCATGGCCTGTCGCGAAGGCCTGTCGCCCGGCAAGGTCGATCGTCTCCACTTCGATCTCATCCCTGCCGCTCGCCAAGGCGGATTCGACGCATTCCGCAAGCAGCCCGTCCCCGAGGTTTTCGCTGTATTTGACGTTGAAGACGACAACCTTCATTGCATCTCCCCGATGGTGCGCAGCCGCGGAGTGTATTCGCCCCCGATCTGCCGTGCTTCGGCACTCAGCGCGGAAATGCTGCCAGCGAGGATATAGAACATCAGTCCGAGGTCATAAACAGTGCCGGACGTGGCCGCTGAAATGAGAACCGTGATGATCCCGGCCTTAGCAGCGCGCAGAACCGCGGTGGTTTCCCGCGATGATGAATGCGATCCGCACATGTCGGCCAAGAGCAGCCGAGCGACGAACATCGCAAAGAGTAGCGTTCCGAAGACGCCGATATTGGACAGCAGCACCAGACCGAAGCTCGATGCCCGGGCACTCCCAAGGCCGGCGCCAAAACCACTCGTGTCCAGAAAGGCCCGGTAAGCCATGGCGTTCCACATGAAGCGCTCCCGCCCCGACTGGCTATCGGCCTTCGAAAAGAGCATCTCGTCCAGAAAATCTTGCAGATTATGCGCGAGATCCGGCATGACGATGAGAACGAAGAAGATGACGAGCGGCATGCTCGCCAGAATGGACACGATCAGAACGGGCCGGCCGGCGCCAGGCTCGCGACGGGAGGCCAGAAACGACTGGAGGCTGAGGATCGGCAGGATGGCGGCGAGCCCGACAAGTGCGGTCGCCGACGTCGACAGGATCAGCGCGACCAGCAGCAGACCTGAAAAAGTGCCGGTGACCTTCGAGCGGATGCCCCCAAGCCAGAGGCTGGTGACGATGGCAAAGAGCACGAGCGTGAAATCGGCGAAGGCCGAGGCTTCGGGAAAAGTGCCTGAAATGCGCTTCAGGCCGCCCTTTTCGGCATTGGTCAGGAGCGCGTAATTGGCTGTCCGCACGAAACTCAGCAGAAAGTCTGTATGTGTGAAATGGGTCACTATGTCGGCGAGCGCGAAGCCGAGGTTGACACCGATAACGACCAGCACGCCGTTGATAAAGGCCGAAGGGGTGCCCTGGCGACGAAAGAAGGCAAAGGTCGTTATGAAGCAGATGAGGCCACCCACCGCGTAGACCGATTGAGTGATATTGTTCGAAGAGAAACGCAGCGGCACCAATGCAATCAGGTTACGTGCCCCAATCGATCGTTCGACCGTCATCGTCTGCGTCATGCCTTGGAACATGCGCGGGAAGAAAATCGCAGAGAAGATTCCGAAGGCCGTCAGAAGCAGCAGAAAGAAACCAGGGCGCCAGGGAGCCAGGGCGCCGAGGAACGGCCCCTCCCCGTAGGCCGCAAACAACCGTGCGGCGAAGAATACCAAAAACAGGCTCGGAACGAGTACCGATGCACCGCCAAGACCGGGTATGCTGAAGGCCGCCGCCGCACCGAATACCGTCGACAAAACCATGATGATGAATGACCATCGCACAGGCGCGGTCAGCGCAACAACTCCTACAATCAGTGTTACGAGCCCCATGGCATTCATGTCTGGCAATCCGGTTGTTCTGCCTCAATGTCGCCGCAAACTACCACGGCGTCATGCAGCTGTATTTCCGCCGCGCCTAAGCCTTTTGGTGGACGTTATGGCCGAAATACGTTCTATACCGCGGAAATTGCACCGTTCATGCTTGCATTCATGGATCAGTTCTCGCGGATATCTAATGTTCGATGCAGGAGCAACCGCCGCGTATTTCTTCGCGCGTCTATTGCGGCTGCGTTAGTTTCGATCATGGATGTAGGAATTGTTCGCGCCGGTGATACGGGCGATACGCTTGATGTCAGCAGCATGACACTTACCTTCGAGGATGCTTTCAACGATCTCAGCATCTCCGCCTGGGGTCCTGGTACCCGCTGGATTTCCCACACACCATGGAATGGCGACTTTGGCGGCGCTCGCTTCTCGGATCCGAGTGGCGACTTCCCCTTCGCAATCCAGGACGGTATGTTGCGCATTACCGCTGCACGCGACAGCAAACGTCTATGGCGCTCCGGCTTGATTGCCTCTGTCGATGAGCATGGAAATGGCTTTTCTCAGCAATATGGCTACTTCGAGATGCGGGCGCGATTGCCGGATGGCCCCGGTGTCTGGCCGGCCTTCTGGCTTATCGGCAAGGATCGGTCAAAGGCTACCGCCGAGATAGATGTCATCGAATATTACGGCGATAAGCCCGGCGCCTACTCTTCAACGGTGCATGTTTGGCATCGGGATGGGCGGCACGATTCGGCCTTTTCCCGCATCAAGGTGTTCGCCACCGCAAATCCCGCTGATTTGCACACCTATGGCGTGAAGATCGATTCCGATTTCATACGCATGTATTTCGACGGTAATCTCGTCTGGAAAACCAAAATTCCGCCAGAACATCGCCAGCCGCTGTATATGCTCATCGACCTCGGTATCGTCGAAGGCATATCCAAAATGGCTGCGGCCGACCCATCCTTCATGTTTGTCGATTACGTCAGAGCCTATCAGTTCAAATAGCCTCTGCATCGTCCCCCCTCTCCGGCAATTCTTCCTGAACCAGGGCGACCACGTGACCTTCCGATGGGCAGGATTGATGCCACGCATAATGCTTTCGGCCGGGTTGCGGCTGCCATGGCGGACCTCTCCGACAAAATGGCTACGCGCCCTTAGGACTTACGACTTTCGGTGGTGCGGACAATCATCCCAATGACCAGCTGGTGCTTTTGCTCCAGCGTGAAATTCTGCGATCGACGACGAAGCATTTCGCAACATGCCGTCATCCATCGCAGGACAACCCGGAGAACGATAATGATTGACCGCGAGGCACAGGCAGACGCAATTGGCGCAGCAAGCATGCATTACGATCGCAATCTTTGCCTTCATCACATGCTGCGCGAACAGGCCAGGGCCGCACCGGAAGCAACAGCTCTTGTTTCCGGCGATATCCGTATTACCTATCGTGACCTTGATCGCATATCCGATGCGCTGGCGTTGCATTTGATAAAGGTAGGTGTCCACAAGGCCGACATCGTCGGCCTTTTCCTGCCGCGCAGCATCAATGCGATCATTTGTACCCTGGCCATACTGAAAGCCGGCGGCGCCTATCTCCCGCTCGACCCAGCCTTTCCGGTGGAGCATCTCGACTTCGTCATCGCGGAATGCGCTCCCAAGGTCATTTTCGTCGACTCCGCCCATGGCGAGAAGCTGGCCGGCGTGCCGAGCATGAACGGCAAGGTCATCGAAGCGGATGCCATGATCGCGGAAATGGCACATCGGCCCGGCGCGACCATGCCGTCCATTGAGATAACGGGCGGCGATCTCGCCTATATCATGTACACATCCGGCTCAACCGGTCGGTCCAAGGGAACGATGATCAGCCATCGCAGTATTTCGCGGGTCGTTCTCGATCAGAACTATATCGAATTCCACCGCGATGACGTCGTCCTGCACACGGCCACCATCTCCTTTGACGCATCGACATTCGAAATCTGGGGTGCGCTCCTCAACGGCAGCACCTTGGCGGTCATGCCCGATACCGATTTCTCGATTTCACGGCTGTCCGATTTCATGCGGGAGACGGGTGTCACTATCGCCTTCCTGACGACGGGGCTATTCAATCTCTTCGCCGATCACGCCCGCGCGACCCTGCCGAAACTTCGTCATATCCTCTTCGGAGGCGATGTCGGTTCGGCCGTCCACGCTCGCCGTTTCCTGGAGCACTATCCCGGCTGCAGGCTCACCAATGCCTATGGGCCGACCGAGACGACCGTCTTTGCCACCGCTTTTCAGGTTCTGCCAGGCTTTTCGGGCACTGAGCTACCGATCGGTAAGGCAATCGCTCATACCGGAATCGCGATATTAGACGAGGAATTGCGTGTTGTTCCTCCAGGCATTGAAGGCCAATTGGCGATATCGGGGGACGGCCTCGCCATCGGCTATTTCAAGCGACCGGAGCTGACGGAACAGAAATTCGTCACCATCGAAACCAAGGATGGCGTGACGCGCTTCTATCTGACGGGCGACGTGGCCTGCCTGAAGCCGGATGGCACCGTCACCTTCAAGGGCCGCCGCGACCGGCAGATCAAGATCAACGGCAAACGCATTGAACTCGATGAGATCGAGGCAGCACTTCGCCGTGATCCGCGCCTTGCCGACGGGATCGTGCTTTGCCACATGCAGGGCGAGAACCTCAAGCGCATCGTTGCCTATCTGTGCCCGAAGGAAAGCCATGTGGGCGTGGGCGCCGATCTGGCGCAGGGCGTCATGGCGACACTGCGCGCGGCTCTTCCCGCCTATATGATCCCGAATGCCACGGTCATCGTTGACGCCTTGCCGCTGACGCCGGCCGGTAAAGTCGATCGTTCGAAATTGCTGCCGCCTCCGGTTGAAACCCAGACAAAGCCCGCCGATGTCAGGAGCCGGACGGAGGAACTGCTGACGACGCTATGGCAAGACGCATTGGCGCTCGAAAGCGCCGATCTCGATCGGAACTTCTTCGATCTCGGTGGCACGTCCCTTCAGCTGATGGAAATTCATGCCGGTCTCGAAGAGATGCTCGGTCACGCGATCGATGTGGTTGCGTTGCTGCGTCATCCGACCATTCGCGAACTCGCACTTCACCTGGATGGCCGCGCATCCGGCCCAACCCGTCTTGCCGCCGCGGCGCAGCGTGCCGCGCTGCAGAAAAAGGCGATCTCTCATATCCGCAGGAGCTCCTTATGAAAGGGAATCACCAGGACAATGGCAATCAGCGTGATTTCGAAGACAATGAGGATCTGAGCGAGCAAATTTCCGGGCATATCGCCATTATCGGCATGTCCGGCCGCTTTCCCGGAGCCCCCTCGGTGCAGGCGCTCTGGCAGCTTGTACTCGAAGGAAAGAACGCCTTTTCGCTTTTTTCGCCGGATGAGATTGAAGACGCTTTTACCGATGAAGAACGGGCACAGCCGAATTATGTCGCCGCAAGGCCCCATCTCGACGGTGCCGATATGTTCGACGCCGAGTTCTTCGGCATGTTTCCGCGCGAAGCCGCCGTTACAGATCCGCAGCACCGGATCTTCCTCGAAATATGCTGGGAAGCCCTCGAGGACGGCGGCTACGATCCACAGCGCTATGACGGCCTGATCGGGGTTTTCGCCGGCTCTTCGATGCCGACCTACCTGATCAACAATGTTCTGCGCGATCGCGCCAAGGCGGAGGAATTCACGTCGAACTATCAGATCGGCTGCTTCCACGAGCTTGTTGGCGCGCTCAACGACACGCTGGCGACCCGTATCGCCTATAAATTCAACCTGCGCGGTCCGGCTTTCACCGTGCAATCCGCCTGTTCAACCTCGCTCCTCGCGGTTTCCCAGGCATGCCAGAACCTGCTGACCTATAACTGCGACATGGCTCTGGCCGGCGGCATCTCCGTCACCATTCCGCAAAAGCGAGGCTACATCTACCAGGAAGGCGGCATGGCCTCACCCGACGGAACCTGCCGGCCGTTCGATGCCAACGCCGCCGGAACGGTTTTTGCCAGCGGGGCGGGCGTCGTCCTCCTGAAGCGGTATGAGGACGCGCTCAAGGACGGCGATCACATCCATGCGGTCATTCGCGGCTATGGCATCAACAATGACGGCAGCGACAAGGTCGGCTTCACGGCACCGAGTGTGGAAGGCCAGGCCGAAGCGATTGCCACGGCTCTCGCAAATGCGGCCGTCGATCCCTCGACCATCGGCTATATCGAATGCCATGGCACGGCGACGCCGCTTGGCGACCCCATCGAATTCAACGGATTGACGCGCGCCTTCGCGCAGGATGCGTCGCAGCCAGCCCGCTGCGCGCTCGGATCGGTCAAGGGCACCATCGGTCATACCGACGCGGCGGCCGGCGTGACAGGCCTCATCAAGACGGCCTTGGCCCTGCGCAGCGGGAAAATCCCGCCGATGCCCAATTATCAGCGGCCCAATCCCCGCATCGATCTTGAGAAAAGTCCTTTCTACATTCCAGTAACGGCAACCGAGTGGCCCCGGGGACAGGCGCCACGAAGGGCGGGTGTCAGCGCTTTCGGCGTAGGCGGAACAAACGTTCACGTCGTTTTGGAGGAGCCGCCCTACCCGCCGGCTCAGTCGAAAGAGGTAGAGGGCCACTACATTCTCCCCCTTTCGGCTCGCAGCAAGCCGGCGCTTGCCGAGATGCGCACCAATCTGAGTGATCATCTCGCCGAAAACCCGAAACTTTCAATGGCGCAACTGGCCCACACGCTTCAAGCCGGACGACGCGAGTTCGGCCACCGGCTGGCCGTTGCCGCCGAAAATGTCGAGGAAGCGATCCTCAAGCTGACGACGGAGAGCTATCAGCCGCTCACCGCCGCCGATCAGCCGTCCGTCGCCTTCATGTTCCCAGGCCAGGGCGCGCAATATGTCGGCATGGGTGCCGGGCTTTACCGCTCGGAGCCGGAGTTTGCGCGCTGGATCGACCGCGGTTCCGAGCTTTTGAAGATAACGCTCGGGCTCGATCTGCGCGACTACATCTGCCACACCGGCCCGGCGACGCAGGCCATCACCGATGAGCAGCGCGAAACCCGCATCGCGCAGCCCTGCCTCTATCTCGTCGAATATGCGCTTGCCCGATTGTGGCTCAGCCGCGGCGTCAAGCCGTATGCCATGATCGGTCACAGCGTTGGCGAGTTTGTTGCCGCTACGCTCGCCAACGTCATTTCGTTCGAGGATGGCCTCCGTCTTGTGGCCAATCGCGGCCGGTTGATGCAGCATCAGCCGCAAGGCGCGATGGTATCCGTTCGTGCCGATGCCGCAACGACGGCCTCCTACCTGCGCGGCGCGGTGGAGATCGCCGCGATCAACGCCCCGAAACTCTGCGTCATCTCCGGTCCGTTTGCCGATATCGAAATGGTTTGCGCGGCACTTTCGGAAGCTGAGATCGCCTTCAGCCGGCTGCACACATCGCACGCCTTCCATTCCGCCATGATGAACGATGCGGCTCTGGCGCTACGCCAGGAGACCGAGAAGGTCACCTACGGTACGGCCACCATACCCTTCATCTCCGGGGTGACGGGCGATTGGCAGACGGCTGAATTGGCGACCTCGCCGGATTACTGGGCCATGCATTGCCGCGACGCCGTTCGCTTCGCCGATGGGCTTGCGACGCTCTGCCGCGACCGCAAGCCGGTTCTTCTCGAAGTGGGGCCAGGACGCACACTGTCGGTCTTTGCCGCCCAGACGCTCGCACGCGACAGTCTTGCCGCAGTCGTACAAAGCCTGCCCGAACATGACCGGGCCTCGGCCGCCGCGGCAACGCTTGCAGAGGCTCATGGAAAGCTGTGGATGGCCGGCTGCCGCCTCAACTGGCCGGCTCTTCCATCGGTGTCACGGCAGCGGCTGTCCCTGCCAACCTATCCCTTCCAGCGGCAGCGCCACTGGATCGATGCTCCGTCATCCGCCCGTCGCGCATCGACCCAGCGCCCGAATGCCGAAGCAGACACTCGGCCAGCCGCCGAGCCCTTTGTCTCTGACGTCAACCTTACCGGGGAGAATCGAGCAATGAATGTTGCAGCACCCATTCCCACCTCCAACCGTCTGCCGCAATTGGAAGCGGCTCTTCTGACCTTGCTCAGCGACATGTCGGGCGAAACGCTCGGGCCGGACGAGCGAGCAGCAACCTTCCTGGAGCTCGGCTTCGATTCCCTCTTCGTCGGCCAGTTCGCGCAGCGCATCGAGAAAGACTTCAAGGTCAAGATCTCCTTCCGGGAACTGCTGAGCGATATTCCCTCCGTTGCCGATCTGGCTGTTTATCTCGATCGTCAAATGCCACCGGATGCAGTAAAGACGGCTGAACCATTGGCCGCGACCCCCATCGCTGCTGCGGCGGCGCCTCCCATGCCGGTTTCGACGCCGATGCCGATCATTGCGCCTGCTCCACAGGTCGCATCGATCCCGGCTGGAGCATCGGATCTCGCCACGGTGCTGCAATCGCAGATCCAGATGGCGCAAAGCCTGTTTTCCCAGCAATTGCTGATGCTGCAGGCCATGCAGGGCGGAGCTCCGGCTGCCGCAGTACCAAGTGTGCTGCCCGCAGCACCCATCGTGCCGGCGCCGCAAGCTGCAGCGAGCCAGCCCTCCTCCCCGTCGGCTCTGGTGGCTCCCGCAGCACCTGCCGAAAGCGATTTCGGCACCGAGCGCATCAAGCTTTATCGTCCGAACGCCAAAAGCGTGACATCGGAGATTTCCGCCGCCAAGCAGGGTTTCATCACTGATCTCACCAGGGCCTATGAAACCAAGAATGCCAAGTCCAAGGCCTTCACGCAGGAGCATCGCGGATATCTGGCCGACCCCAGATCCGCATCGGGCTTCCGCGCCGATTGGAAGGAGATGGTGTTCCCAATCGTCTGCGACCACTCCAAGGGAGCCTATATCTGGGATATCGACGGCAACCAGTATGTCGACCTGGTCAATGGCTTCGGACAGACGGCCTTCGGCCACGCACCGGATTTCGTAATCGACGCCGTCAAGGCTCAAGCCGATCGCGGATTTGCGATCGGTCCGCAGACGCCTCTTGCCGGCGATGTCGCAAGGATGATCGCCGATGTAACCGGCCACGAGCGGGTAACCTTCTGCAATACCGGCTCGGAAGCGGTCATGGCCGCGATGCGGATTGCGCGCGCCGTCACCGGCCGCGATCGGGTCGTCGTCTTTGCCAACGATTATCACGGCCAGTTCGACGAGGTTCTGGTCAAGGGCCGCAATCGCGCCGACAAGCCGATTGCCCTGCCGGTCGCCTCCGGCATTCCGTTGGCCTCCGTGTCGAACATGACGGTCCTGCGTTATGGCGCGCCGGAGAGCCTCGATTTCATCCGCGCCAATGCAACCGATATAGCGGCTGTCATCATCGAACCGATTCAGAGCCGCCATCCGGAACTGCAGCCGCGCGAATTCGTCCGGGAATTGCGTGATGTCGCCACTCAATTCGAATTCGCCCTCGTCTTCGACGAGGTCGTCACCGGCTTCCGCGTCGATCCCGGCGGGATGCAGGCGATCTGGGGCATCAAGGGCGACATGGCGACCTATGGCAAGGTCGTGGGCGGCGGTATGCCGATCGGCGTGCTGGTCGGCAGCCCGCGTTTCATGGACGCCCTCGACGGCGGCCATTGGACCTACGGTGATAATTCCGTTCCCATGACGGCACCGACATTCTTTGCCGGAACCTTCGTCCGTCATCCGCTGGTGCTTGCCGCCGCCGAGGCCGTGTTGCATCATATCAAGGGAGAAGGCTCCGCCCTCTACGACCGTGTCGCAGAGCGAACGGAGGCGCTGGTTGCCGAGATCAAGGCCGATCTCGCCAGGCGCGGCATCGCGGATGTCGTTCATGGCTACAAAAGCTGGTTTGCCACCGACTTCTCCAGTCAGGATCCGCTCGGCGCGCTGTTTTATGCGCAGATGCGACTGAATGGCGTCCATATACAGGACGGTTACCCCTGCTTCCTGACGACAGCCCACAGCGAGGACGACTTCCGCTCCATCGCGAAAGCCTTCCGCGACAGCCTCGACGCCATGCAGGCCGTCGGTATATTCACCGCGATCAGGGAGCCAACCCTATCGCCAATGCCGGTACAGGCATCCGAGGCAAGGCCGCAATCCGCGCCGCTGACGGAAGCGCAGACGGAAATATGGCTTGCGGCCCAGGCGGGCGACGAAGCCTCCTGCTCGTTCAACGAGTCCTTCTCGCTGGCGTTGGAGGGGACCCTGGACGAGACAGCCTTCCGGCGGGCGTTCGATACGGTCATTGCCCGTCACGACGCCTTCCATATTCGCTTCGATCGCGGCGGCGAGTATTTCCGCTTCATTCCGGATTTCAAGCTCGACCTGCCGCTCCTTGAAGACATCGATGACCAAGGCCTTGCCATTCTCATCGACGATGATGCCCGTACGCCCTTTGACCTGATCAACGGCCCTCTTGTCCGCGCCAGCATCATCAGGTTGGCCCCCGAAAAGCATGTGCTGGTCTTTACGGCTCATCACATTATCTGCGACGGCTGGTCTATAAACACTTTCATCGAAGAGCTGGCGACGGCCTATAAAGCCTATAGCGTCGGAAATGTTCCGGAATTCCAACCGGCACTTTCCTTCGCCGCCTATTCGATCGACCTTTCGCCCAGGCCGGAGAAATCGCAGGCGACCGAGCAATTCTGGCTCGATCAGTTCAAGACGGTTCCCGATCTTCCCGATCTGCCGCTGGATCGCCCGCGGCCGGAATATCGCAGCTTTGCCGGCGGCAGCTGCACCGGCTATATCGATGCCGACGTCTACAAGGCGCTGAAGAAGAAGGGGGCAAAGTCGGGCGCCACGCTATTTTCGACGCTGCTGGCGACCCTCCAGGTGATGGTATCACGACTGTCGGGCCAGGACGATATCGTCATCGCCATTCCGTCGGCCGGTCAAAGCCTGCTTGACGGCCAGATCCTCGTCGGCCATTGCGTCAATCTGCTGCCGTTGCGTCAGGCTGTATCGCTCACAGAGCCGTTTGCGGCGCATCTGAAGGCAACGCAACAGCTCGTCTTTCAGGCTTTTGAACATCAGGATTACACCTACGGCACGCTGGTGCGCAAACTCGATACCAAGCGTGATCCACGCCGCCTGCCGCTCACCGAGATCCAGTTCAACCTCGAGCGCATGGCCGGCGGATCGTCCTTTGGTGATCTAACGCCGAGCATCGAGCCGAATGCAAAGGCCTTCTCCAACTTCGACCTGTTCTTCAACATGATCGAGGCGAGCGACCACATCCGCATCGATGTCGACTATAACGCCGATGTCTTCGACCGCGCGACCGTGGAACGATGGATCGGCCATTTCTCGACGCTGGCGGCAGCCTTGGCCAAGGACATGGATCACAAGATCGGCGAGCTGCCTCTGCTTTCCGCGGCCGAGAAGTCCTGGCTGATCGACGATCTCAACCGGACGGCAATGCCTTACGATCATGATCAATTCGTCTTCTCGCTCTTCTCCGCGCGTGCGGCCGAACATCCGGATGCCGTTGCGGCTCAACATGACGGCCAGTCGATCACTTACGGTGAGCTGGAAACTCGATCGAACCAGCTGGCTCTCTACCTCCAGATGGCGCTTCCCGAACCCGGCCAGCGGATTGCTATATTGGTCGAGCGTTCGCTGAACATGATCGTCGCCCTCCTCGCCGTCATGAAAGCGGGGCATACCTACGTGCCGATGGATCCGGCGCATCCGGAACCACGCTTGCGGCAGACGCTGGAAATCGCCCGCATCCGCGGCCTGATCTGCGACAGCGACGACATGGCTCGGCTGGCGTCGACGGATATCCCTGTTATCCGGCTCGATCAGGATGCCAAGGCGATCAACTCGATGACGGGCCTCCCCCTGAAGACCCTGCCCGTCGATACCACAGCATCGGCCTACATCATCTTCACATCCGGTTCCACCGGCACGCCGAAGGGCGTGGAGGTCTCGCATCGGTCCCTGACGAACTTCCTGCTCTCCATGGCGAAGGAACCTGGCTTCGGTGCGGATGACACGCTTGTCGCAGTCACGACCATCTCGTTCGACATAGCCGGTCTGGAACTTTACCTGCCGCTGATATCGGGCGGAAAGGTCGTCATCGCCAGCCGGAGCCAGGTCCAGGACGGCTTCGAACTGGTCAAGCTCATCGACGAACACGATGCCACGGTGCTGCAGGCAACGCCTACGCTTTGGCAGATGCTGGTGGAAGCGGGCCTGAAGGACCGGCCGGCGCTGAAAATGCTTTGCGGCGGCGAACCCCTACCCAAGGAACTGGCGCGATCCCTACTTCAAATCGGTGGCGAGCTCTGGAACATGTACGGCCCGACGGAAACGACGATCTGGTCGTCGCTGCAGCGCATCACGGATGCGGATCAGCCAATCACGATCGGTCATCCGATCGCCAATACCCAGCTCTTCATCCTCGACCAGAGCGAGAATATCGCGCCGGTCGGTGTCATTGGCGAGCTGCACATCGGAGGCGACGGGCTTGCCGAAGGCTACTTCGATCGTCTCGATCTCACCGAGAAGGCTTTCGTTCCGCATTGCTTTGCCATCGGCAGGCCGATGCGGCTTTATAAGACCGGTGATGTCGGGCGACGGCTTGCCGATGGGTCGCTGCAGCTACTCGGGCGGCGTGACCAGCAGATCAAGCTGCGCGGCTTCCGCATCGAGCTTGGCGACATCGAAGCCGTCATCTCCAAGGTGGAAGGCGTGCGCCAATGTGCGACCGTCGTCGCCGAAAACGCCAGGGGCGATCGTTCCTTGGTCTGCTACATCGTGCCGACCGCGGAGGGCGGCGAAGCACTTGCGGCCGATATCGCGGCGCATGCCAAAGCCAATCTGCCGGCGCATATGGTGCCGAGCTTCTGGGTGATGGAGAGCGAGCTGCCGCAGACCGGCAACGGGAAGCTCGACCGCAAGACCTTGCAGCAGCGCGGCGTGCCGCAGCGTGTTGTCGCGCCAACCAAGGTCCAGCCGAAAACCGAGATGGAACAACGGCTGCTGGCGATCTGGCAGGATGTGCTCAACCTCGGCGACATCGGCATTGACGACAATCTCTACGCGCTGGGTGCCGATTCACTTGCCATATTCCGTATCGCCGCCCGCATGCGCGACAACGGGCTGTCGCTCGAGGCAAAGCATCTATTGCGTCATCCGACGATCGCCGCGCTGGCAGCCTTTGCCGACGCCCAGGGAGGGGATCCATCCGATGCCGTGCATCTCCACATTCCATCACTGCGAGATTTTCGTAACGGCGCGCGCCGCGGCCTGGGGGCATCTCTATGAGTACAGTCGATAACAGCCCAAGCGGTTCGCTTGCCGAACCGCAGATCATCGGTGAATTTCCTTGTACGCAGACACAGCTTCGCTGCTGGATTCTCGATCAGCTCAATCCCGGCAACCCCGCGCTCAATGTCGCGGTTCGATGGGAGATCCGGGGGGTATTCAGGGTCTCGACCCTTGAAGCAGCCTTTCGAAAGATCATTCAGCGTCACGAGATCCTTCGAACGCGCTTCATCGAGAGGAATGGCAGGCCCTTCCAGCAGGCCGTCAGCGACGTCAACTTCAAGATGTCGGTGATCGATCTGCGCGGCATGCCGCCCGAGCAGCGCCAGGCGCGGATCCTGTCGATCGGCGAGGAGACGGCGCGGGCGCCATTCGATCTCAGCGCGCCGGGCCTGTTCCGCGTCACACTGCTGATGGCGGAAAACGAGCGCGGCTTCCTGCTGATCACGGCCCATCAGAGCTGCTTCGACGGCTGGTCGATCCGTGTCCTCGGGCGAGAGGTCGGCGAAATAGCCGCCGCAATCGATGCGGGGCGTGCACCGGTCCTGCCCGAGCTGCCCTTGCAATATGGCGACTATGCCCTCTGGCAGCAGGAATATCTGCAGAGCTACGGCTTCGAGACGGAAAAAACCTTCTGGCGCGAAACTCTGCTCGGCGCCCCTTATTTCGAGGTCATTTCCGACCGGCCTCGCGGTCAGGTTAAAACCAATCGCGGTGATATTCTCTCCATTGTCCAGCCACTCGCCTTCACCGATCGCATGGATGCGGCCGCGCGCGCTCATTGCGTCTCGCAATATAGTTTCGGCGCTGCCGTCCTCAGTGCGGCCCTTCATCGGTTGACCGAGGCTCCGACCGTGCTCTTCGGCTCGCAGATCGCCGGCCGTGAACATAGCGATCTGGAGGATATGATCGGCGTCTTCATCAACAATCTGGTGCTGCGTTTCGATTTCGGCTCCGATGTCAGCTTCGCCGAACATATTCGTTCCGTCAGCGCGACGATCGAAGGGGCGCTGAACCATCAGCGCATGCCGTTCAACAAACTCGTGGAACTGGTCAATCCGGTGCGCGATCCTGCGCGCAACCCGCTGATCTCGGTCAACTTCAATCTGCAGAAAGCCTTTCTTGAGGATCGTCGCTACGGCGGCTTCGAGCTGATCAGCTCGCCCTCGCAATCCCCCGGCGTCATCTACGACCTAAGCTTCATCATGATCGGACGGCCGACAGGCTGGCGTATGTCGATCGAATACAATGCCGACCTTTTCGAAGCCAGCACCATCGAAAGCCTCCTGCAACTATGGAGGAACGCTTATGAAATTGCTCTCGATCGCCCTGAGGCGCCGCTTTCTTCGCTCATTGCGCCGGACCGGCACGTGGCAGCTGCCGCCGAGACTGCGCCGATGGATGGCGCCGTCACAGGCAAATCGCCGCCGAATACGCGAATGGAAGCGCTTGCTGAAATCTGGAAGGAAGTCCTACAGGTTCCGCAAATACGCCCGGATGATGATTTTTTCGCGCTCGGTGGCCATTCGCTTCTCGCGCTCCGGCTTCTATCGGAAACACGCGCAAGATTTGATGCAAGCCCGACATTGCAGCTTCTATTCAAACAGCCGACGTTTGCGGGCTTTGCAGCTGCGGTCTTCAACAGCGAGGAGATCGAGAAACCGCGGGAAAAAGCAGTAAACCCGTGGGAGTTGATTACCTGCAAACATGGGGTGGGGACCGGGGCGGTCTATACCCTCAACCATCCATTCCTGTACTACCGTCTTGCCAATGAATTGCCGGACGAGATTTCGGTATACAACGTCAACATGTTCCACGCGGATCTGACGGGCGGCCTGGACGGTCTCAGCATCGAGGATATCGCCAGCCATGCGATCGATGCCATGCGGATCGACAAGGCCGCGGACCGCATTGCCATCGTTGGGCTCTGCGTCAATGGCGTCCTCGCGATGGAAATCAGCCGGCAATTGCGCGAGAGAGGCATAGATGTCGGCATCACGGCCATTATCGATGCCTGGGCTCCAGGCTATTTCGCCTCCCTGCCGAAGCGGGAGCAAGCGCGATGGCATCGGGAGCGGCGGCGCAAACGTCTTGCCTATTTCACCCGGAAACTGCTGTCCCGCCGTATCCGGCTGATCGACTATCTCAAGGAGTTCGAAGTCTCACTGGCGCTACTGAGGATCCTCGGCGTCAAGGCCGGTCAATACTCTCCGGAAGAAGAGGCGAACGAGGCTGTTACCAAATTGCTGGTGACGGCGGCTCGCCGCTATAAGCCGCCGCGGACAAGGGACGAAAGCGTCGTCCTGCTTCGAAGCAGTGCGACCCATCCTCGGGCGCGCAAAATGCGGTTTGGATGGGGTGAGGCGGTCGGAGAGGACTGCATGGTGGTCGATATCGACGGCTGGCATGAGGATTCGCTGACCAGCAACGGCATCCGCGACCTGGCGTCGACGCTCTCGGGAAAACTCACCGATGGCTAGAGCAATTCCACGAAAAGCGCATAGCGGCTTTCAGTCCGGAATTACGTGAAAACAAAAGGATAGAGCGCTTTCGCGACTCGAGAAAGCGCAAAGGCTTCAGGTAGCCGCCAATGCCTCGGACCATATCCGGCAAATGGTCGAGCCATAGAGGAAACAGTTATGAACGAGACCAAGCCATTGAGGGTCGGCATTCTCGTCGCGCGCGGACATGCGCTCGAAAATTGGGAGCTGATGATCCTGGATCGAATTCTGGCCGCCCCGGGCCTGGAGCTTGCAGCCGTGCTGACCCATCCTCATCCGTTCGGCGTCGGCAAGGCATCGAAGCTGTTGTCCTGGAGTGCGCGACTGGAGGCTCAGGCTCTAGCGCGTCAACCCGCCTATTTGCCAAAGCATTTCAATAGCCGCCGTCGTTTTGTCGACTGCTACGAATCCGATGGCGACAAGACGGGCGCTGTCGACAACATCACGGCGGCGTCGCTGCGCCGTCTGAAGCTCGACCTCGTCATCCGCATGGTTCCAATGAGCATGGCCGACGAAGCGATCGCGGCTCTCCCATTCGGGGAATGGGCCTTCAACCTCTCCGACCAGCGATCGGCGGATGTGGATTGGTACGGCTATGCCGAGATCCTTGCTCGCGCGTCGACTGCCGATCTGGTCCTTTATGCCAAGCGCGGTGGCAAGGCCGGCAGGTTCGAGATTGCGCGGGCGTCATTCAACATCAAGCCCAGTGCAGCGCGATTGAGTGCCTTCGTAAGGGAGCGAAGCGTTACCCTTCTGCTGCGGGAGCTGACGCGGCTCGCCGACACCAGGCGGTTCAACCCATCCGCTTTTGCTGGCTCGATCATCGAGCAGGCGCCATCGCCCGGCGATCTCTTTCGCTACGGCTGCATCGTTGCGGGATCGATCTCGGTCAAGGCCATCAAATCGATCAGGGCGAGACTCCGCGCCGAGTCGGCCATATGGACACTTTATACGGGACACGGTCACATCGATGATTTCGATCCGAGCAAGGCCGTGGAAATTCCACCTTCCGATAACAGGATCAAGGCCGATCCGTTCCTGTTTCAGGAGGATGGCAAATGCTACCTGTTCTATGAGGCCTATTCCCACGGCGACCGCAAGGCGCATATCGCGGTCGGCCGTTTCGACGGCGATGCGCTCACGCAGGTTGGGGTGGCGCTGGAGCGCCCCTACCATCTCTCCTATCCATTCATATTTCGCGATGGCGACCAGATCTTCATGATACCGGAAACGCATCAGGCACGGCGGCTCGAGGTCTGGCGCTGCCGTGAGTTTCCGGTGAAATGGGAGCTGCACGCCACTGCCTTCGAGGGCCAATCGCCGGCCGATAGCGTCTTGATCCGCCATGGCGGCAAATGGTGGCTATTCACCAACCTGTCGGATTTCCATGCCTATGAAGACCATTGCAGCGAGCTCTATCTGTTCGAAGTCGACGGCCCGGCGCTCACAGGCATAAGACCCCACAAACGAAATCCGGTCGTGATCGGGAGTACCGAGGCTCGAGGCGCAGGGCGCATCTTCGAACGTGGCGGCAGGCTGTTGCGGCCCTCGCAGCACAATGCATACGGCATTTATGGCTATGCTCTCAACATCATGGAGATCGAGAGACTCACGCTCGACGACTATCGTGAACGCCGCATTCGCACCATTACCCCGGCTTTCAAGGCCGGACTTCATGGTTGCCATCATTTCGATGCCGTCGACGGTCGCTACATTCTCGATGCGCGGCTGACCATCTGACTGATATTTCCATTGCGATAGCGCAGGCCTACCTGGTGCCCGCCGGTCGAGGCAACAACGGCGCCAGCGAAGTTGGCCGGTGTCGCAAGCTCCAGAATGGCCCAGTTTTGCGGTGCATCCTCGTCCCCCTCCAGCCGTTCCAATCGCGATTGCTTCGATCTGTCGAACGTGACATCGAAACTGTCGAGCGGCAGCGACAAGCCGGCACCATGGGCTTTGATGAACGCTTCCTTGCGCGTCCAGCAGCGATAGAAACCATCCAGGTAGCTGTCAGCCGGCAGAGATCGAAGCGTCTGATACTCCTTGCGAGAGAAGAACCATTTCGCAATATCTTCCCTCAGGAACCGAATTTCCTCGATATCGATGCCGAGTTCATAACGATCGGAAACAGCAAGAACAGCCCGGTCGGCGCTGTGGCTGAGATTGAAATGGATGGGACAAGCGCCGCCGATCGCGACGTAAGGCTTGCCGTTGTCGCCGTAGTCGAAGCCTATCGACCGCGGCGGAATGCCGAGATAGCGCCCGAGGATAACCCGCATTCCGGTCCTGGCGGCGACGAAACGATGCCTGTCCCGCTCATGGACGAAGCGAATGGTCCGAACGCATTCGTCGAGCGACAGCAATGTGATATACATGCCGAGATCAGGCAACGGCATGTCCAGCTTCCAGTGCCAGACATCGATTATGTCAGGCCCGATATTCTCCATGTCAGATCGTTGCGTAGAAGAGATTGGCGTTCTTCGATTTTGCCTGCCGTGACATCCGCCTCGCCATATAGGCGACCAACGCGACGGGATAGTTTTCTCCAAGGCTGATGCGGCAGCTGCGCTTCAGGATGTCAAGTGTCTGCGCGCAAAGTTCCGGTGTGTATTCGATCTTGCGATCGGTCCAGTGGAAGGGGTTCATCGCCGGATGGCCTGTGCGTTGCTGCAGAACAGGTTGCCAGTTGGTATAGACATGGCGGCTGGAATCGAACAGCCGATAGACACCGCGCTTGTTTTCCTCGGCAAATCGCTTGGCCTCGTCCGACGTCTCGAAGATGACGTGGAGGCCCGCCGCATTGCCGATATCGTTGTGGGGCCCCACCATGATCTGTCCGCTCTTGGCGAAGATTTCACTCATCACATCGTAGCGCTCACGCAAGCGGGCAATCATCGGATCAAGCTTTTTCAACTGCACGTTCAGCATGGCGCCTTGAATCTGGCTCGCCTTGAAATTCACCCCCAGCATGGGCGGTTCGTTGGCATTGTCGAGATGGCCGCGAAACATGGAGCCGATGTCGTGATACATCCGGGCGCGCGCAAACAGCCGCGCGTCGTTCGTGACAACGGCCCCGCCCTCCCCGCAATTGATGTTCTTGAACTGATTGAAGCTGAAGGCTCCGAAATCACCGATTGTCCCAACCCGCTTGGTCTTGTAATGCAATCCGACAGCCTGGCATGCATCCTCGATGACGACGAGGTTATTCTCCCGGGCAATGCGCATGATGCTGTCCATGTCGCATACCATGTTCGACATGTGGACCGGAATGATTGCCCTCGTCTGTGGCGTAATCTTACGCAGTATGTCCCGCGGATCCATCGTGAGCGTGTGGTCGATATCGACCAGGACCGGCACCGCGCCGGCGGCCAGTGGGGCGGCAGCGGTCGCGATCCAGGTATAGGCGGGCACGAGCACTTCATCCCCGGGACCGACGCCGGCGGCAACCAGCGCCGAGATCAATGCGCCGGTTCCGCTGCTGGTGGCCAAGGTATGGCGGACACCGAACTTGGTGGAAAAATCGGCTTCGAAGCGCCCGAGCGGGCCGCCGGTCTCGTCGCTGTAGCGTGCCAATTTGCCCGAGGCAAATACCGGCGCGAGCGCCAACCACTCCCGTAACCCCACCTTGGCCATGATCTTCGCTCCCAGGAAACTCGGCATTTGCTGGAGAGCCTAGCCTGTGATTGATGCATTTTCAGCATGGACTTCCGACTGAAAGAAGCGCCGGAACCGATCAGATCACCTATCCGAAATCGGTAGATATCGCGCCCGCCTATGCCAATCGAACAGTTATCCGCATGCTCGCGATGCTGGTAAAAACTAGGAAAACGAGCGGGAAAACGATCATGATAACCAGTGACTTGAGGTCTATGCCGGAAGGCATTGAAATACATGCCGATATTGCGATCGTCGGTGGCGGACCGGCCGGAATTGCGATCGCCCGCGAGTTGGTCGATACCCGCTTTCGGGTCATTGTCATCGAGAGCGGCGGCCAGGATTACGAGGCGGAAATACAGGCGCTGAATTCCGTCGAGAACATTGGCGAGCCATTCATGTCGGCGAATGCCGTGCCCGAAGGACGGGGCTATACCGGCGGATTGGCATGGCTGAACGATGTTCCCGCATTCGAGTTGCGAAATCGCATGCTTGGCGGCAGCAGCCATACATGGATCGGCAAATGCGCCGCCTTCGATGACATCGATTTCCTGAACCGACCGTGGCTTCCGCTCTCCGGCTGGCCGATCGATCGCGGGCAGCTGCTGCCTGCTCTCGATCGTGCCGGCAAACTGCTCAACCTCGGGCCGAACCTCTACGATGAAAGCCTTTTTGCGCTGCTTCGTTCACGCCCGGACGATCTTGGCCTGGACAAGCGGCTTCTGAAACCTTTCTTCTGGCAATTCAGCCACATGCGCCATCCGCGTGCCGAGCCGACGCGCTTTGCCCGACTTGCTGGCGATATCACGGCCGCGAACATAAGCTTCCTGACGCATGCCACGGTGACCGAGATCAATGTCGACAGCCAGGGCCATCGGGTGACCTCGCTCAATCTCCGGAGCGCCACCGGCCGCAGCGCGACTGTCCGTGCAAACACGATCGTTCTTTGCGGTGGGGGCGTCGAGAATGCACGCCTGCTGCTCGCATCCAATTCCCTTCTGCCGGCGGGCATAGGCAATGAGCATGATGTTGTCGGCCGCTATCTCTGCGACCACCCCCGAACATCGCTCTGCCGCTTCACGGGACGCGACATCGACGTGATCGCACGTCATTTCAATTTCTATGGCCTCAGCCACGAGGGGCGCACGCATTTCTATCTCAGGGGCCTGTCCCTAAGCCCTGAAATTCAGGCACAGGAAGGCCTTACCAACTGCGCCGCCTATCCGGTGCAGCTCCATGCTCGGGATGATCCCTGGGCGGCGCTGAAGCGCTTGACGAAGGGGGTGGGCAAGACCGTCATGGGAGATCTTGCAACAGTCGCGAGATCGGCTGATATGATCAGCTCGGGGCTCTACGAACGCCTCGTGCGCAAGCGCGGCCTGCCGCATCGCTCGACGGAATTGCGCTTCGACGTCATGGTCGAGCAACAGCTCGATCCCGAAAGCCGTATCATGCTCGCCCAACAGCGCGATCGCTTCGACCAGCCATTGCCGCGGGTCAACTGGAAAATCGGCCAACGCGAAATAGCCAGTGTCAAACGACTTGCAGGATTGATCTCGAAAGAATTCGTTCGCGTTGGCTTACCGAAACCAGTGCTGCCGGATTGGATCGCGGCGAGGGAGAACACCCAGCCCGTCTTCATGGATATGGCCCATCCTTCCTGCACCACCCGCATGGGAACCGATCCGCGAACGAGCGTCGTCGATACCAATGCCATGGTTCACGGCATCGATGGCTTGTTTGTTGCCGGCAGCTCGGTCTTCCCGACGCCGGGCCACGCCAATCCGACGCTGATGCTACTCGCCTTGGCTATCCGCCTTGCCGATCACCTCAAGCAACGGCACGCCTCCAAGCAATCGCACAGACCGGATCATCGGAACGAAGCGGACCTATCGCTCCATCGCGGCTAAAACCTTCCGCTCGAATCGCGAAAATGCTCCGGCCTTTTTGCGCGATTCCCGACGGAAAACCGCTATGCACTTTTCCCGGAATTATCCTAGCCCAGCCGAAAATAGAAACCGGCGCTCTCGCTACGGCCGAGTTCCGGGTGCGTGTCTATGGCGTGGGACAGGGAGGGAATGGACCAGCGGTCGACCTGCTTGTAGCCGAGCTTTGCGATATCGTCGATGAAGTCCGCCTCGTTGCGCATGTGATAGGGGACATAGGACCTGCCGATGCGTTCCAGCGTGACGACCGTGCCGCCCTTGCGGAGCGCAACCTTGTTGAGGATCAGGTGCTGCGGCCGGGAGGGCATTTGCGATAGCAGTCCGGACAGCGGCATATCGAGATATTGCATCAGCCCCGATCCAAGCAACAAAGGCATCTCGCCGGCATCTCCAATCCGATCGACAAAGGACAGGCTCGTCAGGCCTTCCTTCTCGGCAAGGCTCTGCCCGGCGCGGACGATGGCCGGCAGATCGTAGACGACCCAGCGAAAAGCGTCGTCGAGCGGCAGCAGGGGACGGAAGGCGCGATATTTCGTGCCCATGTGCCCACCAGCATCGACGAGGCCATCGATCTCGTGCAGCAAATTGCGGACCCAGAACAGCACCGGATAATCCCAGGGGGCCACCTCACACATTTTGACGAAGGCGACGGTTGCGATCTCGTCATGATCGTAGCCAGCCATGGTCTGCCTGCGGGCGGCGGCCATGGCGGCGTCATAGGTGTCATAGGCGCCGGTAAACCGCCGTGGAAAGGGCAAGAGATAATTCAGCCTTCCTCTGGCAAGGCGCAGTGGCGAAAGCCCTTGAGCGGCCGCCTGTGCGGCGCTCTTCAAGGCCGAGCGCGCATGCGCCGACCATGACGCATTGGATTGCAACGAAGCCGTCATCCTGCATCCCCCTATCTAAATCCATCCTGTCGTTGCCGGTCACCGCCTGCCCGAGAGAATCGAAACCGCACCTCCGCTCATCTTCTCCAGAGCAAGTAACGTGCAGACATAGATTGCACCGCCCGAGACCACCTGCAGCAGTACAGTCAATACGCGCTGCATGCTGAGCGATCCGGCGAAATAGCCGAGCCCGTAAACCGCCGACGCCATCAACACCACGGCAACGGCAAGATAACCGCTCTTGCGCAGCACACGTCCCCACCGAAGGCCGCCATAGTTCTTTTGCAGGTGCATCGATGTTAAAAAGGAGATCAACGACGCCAGACACTGTCCCCAGGCGGCAGCGGCCACGCCGAAAGGCGCCAGAAGCAGGATCAGGGAGACGGAGACCACCGCATTCAACAGCAGGGTGGGAGGCATGCGCCTGATATTGCCCGACAGGGATAGCAGGGCTTCCGTGACGTAGCCCGGCATCAACAGGATCTGTTTTATCGACAGGATCGCGACCAGAATCGCCGCTGGCGCCCATTTTTCGCCGAGGACGATGTCGATCAAATCGGACGATATGAGCGAAAGGCCGAGATAGATCGGCGTCGAAATTGCCATGAGAACCGTCATGAAGATCGTTGCGGAAGGACCGGCGTCGCGAACCTGCCTTCCGTCCGCTCCGATCACGATCGCGGCGCGGCGAAACAAGGTCCAGGCCAGCATTCGCGCTGGTTCGCCGATGAGTTCGGAAAATGCCGCGACGATACGTTCCGCGACACGATAATAACCTGCCTCCGCGAGGCCCAGAAAGCTGCCGATCGCGAGCGTTCCGGAATAGGATCGCAGAAAGAGGATCAGCCGGTTCGACAGAATATGGCTGGAAAATTCGAGAATCTCGCGCGCGAAAGGCCAGGTGAGATGCAGCTTGGGACGCCAGCCAAGCACGGCCACCGAGCCGGCAAGACAAACGAGCTGCGAAACGAGCCGGCCGGCCGCGAGCGAAAACACGTTCCAGCCGAGCCACAGCCCAAGCATCGTAGCGCTAAGCCCGGCAACTTCGCTTGCCATCCGGATGGTGGCCTGCTTGCGCAGCAGGCCACGTGCGACCAACAACCCATCGTAAACCGCGTAAAGGGACGATGGCAAAAACCAGCAGCTGAAAAGAACGAGGAGTAGCGCTTCATGCGGCCTGCCGAAAAGGAGCCAGGCAATGGCGGAAGCAAGCAGCCCGACGATCGTCACGAGCACCCCGGCGACGATCGAAAGCGTGCCGATCTGGTCGAGCTCGCGATCCGTACACTCGGCCTTCATGACGAACTCGCCCCATCCGCCTTCTGAGATCACGACGAGCATGACGACAATAGCGGAACTGAACGCGTAGAGACCGAATTCGGCCGATTCCAGCACACGGGCGGCGACGAGGAATATGAGAAGCTGGACGACCTGAGATACGACTTTCGAAACGAGCGTCGAGGCTCCATCGCCGACGATCGCGGGCATGCGGGCGCGTAGCCAGTAACGTATGCTCGTCCAGACGGCACGCTTGGGGCGAAGCGGAAAGTTATCCATCAGCGCACCGTCGCGGCAAGTAAATACGAGCATAGGCGGCCTTCGCATCGCCCGGTTGAGAAATCCCATTGAAGTGTAACATGATAATCCACAGTTGTTTCCAGCCTTGCACCAGATAAAGTCTATAGTGTTCCCATTCAGGACATGATTCCGTGCAATGAAGCGCTGCCTGCAAGCGGGGTGCGCCGGAATTATTCGATTTTCCATCAGAGAAATTATTACCCTGAACGTCAGGGTCCGATGGAAGTTCTCGGCAATAGAAGAGGGGCTTGCCGGCAATCGTCATGAAACACCACGCAGAGCCGCTTATGAAAGACGAAAACCATGATCGCATCGCCCCGGAACGGCCGGGTGGATTGCGCCAGAAACTTTTGCTTCGTTGGATTCTGGTGATTTTCTGCCTTGTCGTCTGGATTGCCGTAGCCGCTTTTTTCATTTGGTGAGACGTTCTTTTTCGTTGCGTGCAAGCAGCACGACGCCAACCGTTTTTACGAGAATTGCAAAATCGGTGCGCAAGGAACGGCTATGGAAGTAATCCAGATCAAACTGGATACGCTCCTCGTAAGTGGTATCGGCATGGCGGTTGACCTGCCAGAGGCCCGTGATCCCCGGCCGCAGCCCCAGATAACAATAGAGATTGGCTCCATAGCGATCGAGCTCCGCGGCAACGACAGGTCGAGGTCCGACCAGGCTCATCTCACCGCGCTGAACGTTCACCAGTTGTGGTAGCTCGTCGGCGCTGCTCATGCGCAGGTATTTCCCGAGCCAGTGCACGCGAGGGTCGTTCGTCAGCTTCTGTGTCGATAGCCACTCCTGCTTTCGCGTTTCGTCACGTGCCAGTAGTTCCGCCAGCTGCCGATCGGCATCCTTGCGCATCGTGCGGAATTTCAGGCAGTCGAACGGGCGTCCATCGCGGCCGACGCGCGTATGGCGATAGATGACGGGCCGGCCGTCGACCAGAAGCAATGCAATCGCGATGACAAGCAGCGCCGGCGCCAGAAACAACAGCCCGAGCCCAGAAAGAACAAGGTCGACAATACGCTTGGCGCGTCCCCTTCGTTCCGCCCGCTTCGCCTCGCGGCGAGATCGCTCGCGATGGGCAATGCTGTCAAAAGTCGATAACATCTTCCGGACCCCTCACCACCATCATGCTTCCTTCAAAGGCTGCCAGCTGCCCCAATCCTTGACAATTGACCCTGCGGACATTGGGTTAGTCCCATTGGCGTAGGACGCCGGGCACAGAGCTACCCACAAGCCTCAGCCCGCTTCGTCGATCAGTCGATGGGCGGCTGAAAAGTCGTCGTCCAAGGTCGACCGCAAGTTCGTTCTGGCAGCGTTTGCGCGGTCGAGAACACGATCGTACAGGGTAAGCAATGCGTCGCGCCATGAGACAGGTGTGTGCGCCAGCTCGCCTGATCGGCGGAGGCAATTCACGCTCATCCGTCGAAGAAGTATGTCATCGCTGGCAAGCCGGCGCATTCCGCTTGCCAGCGTTTCCACCTTGCCGCCCTGAAAGGTCAGTCCGCATCCGAGCATCGCGAGTTCGTCGCCGAGAAGCGCGGTATCCGGCAAGATCACCGGTATGCCGCTCGTCACGGCCTCGAGCGCCGCCAATCCGAAAGGTTCCGGCACCCGGGAGGAAATGACGAGGGCGCGCGCGTCGCAAAGGATGTTCCGCATCTCACTCTTGGATTTCCAGCCGTGAATGACGACTTCGGGAAAGTCCCGCTCCAGCCGACCGCGGCCGGCGCCGTCGCCTATGATCTGCAGCTTTCCACCGGCAAGCCGCGCCGCGATCGCGGCATCTTCAAATCCCTTTTCCGGCTCCAGCCGACCAACAAAGAAGAAATCGCGCTTCTTCCATGGCTCCGTAGGATGATCGAGGAAGGGTTCGACCGGATTGCGAATTGCCTCGATATTGCCCATGTTGATCTGGCCGCGGGCGAAGTATTCGCGCATACGTTGATGTACGACGATGATATTGGCGGCAAATTGCTGGATGGGGTAATAATGCTCCCTCACCATATGGCGGGCCGATCTCCAGATCTTCTCGTGATAGCCGCGCTTGTCGCAGTTTGTCGCCAGACAGCCGAGCGACATCGGCGTCAGAGGGCAGACCTGGCTTCTCCGGTAATTGGCAAATCCTCCGTTCGGGCACGAGAGGAAATAGTCATGAGCGTGCAGGACGACTCGGTCCCGAACCGGCCATAGGGCGCGGAAAATCGACGGCGATAGGATCTTCGACCAGCCGTGGACATGATAAATAGTGCCCTTGGTATCGACGCGCGACATGAGAGCGCTCAAGCCTTCATAGGCCCGATGGCTATAAAGACCGCTGGCAAGTGCGCTGAGACGCGGCTGCTGCGTTAGCGGCTGTGCGGCCAGATTGATGGTGTCGGCCGCTGGCTGTTCGGAGCCGGCGCCATCGCCGGCGAAGTAGGTCACGGCTACCCCGGCTTCCTGCAGCAAAGTGGCCGAGAGCATCGCCAGATTCGATGCTCCGCCTATCCTGGCGGAGCGGTCGTTGATGATGACGACACGATCGAGGTCGGATGAGCGTGCCACCGGATTATTCCAGCGCTTCGATGTTTTGGGGCGCCAACCTGCCCTTGAGGAGATCGCGAAGCGCGATGACATTGCCCTTAAGGCGGCCCTTGCGGTCGACCCAAGGCTCCGGTCGCCAGACCTTGACGAGGTTAGCCGCGAGATTGCGGCCGATCTGCATTGTTGCCTGCGGCACGCTCATCGTGCGCTTGCGCATGAGATAGAGCGGGTTGGCTATTTGCGAATAGCCGAGACGAACACCGCCCGGTCGGCCACCTTTCGTGCCGAGATGAACGCCTTCGAGTTGCTTGACGCTCACGACCTGGCCGTAATGGGCCACGAGTCTGCTGAAATCGACATCCTCGAGCCAGCCATAGAAGGGTAGGTTCTCGTCAAAACGCAGGGCCGCGGCTTTGACGACGGCCATGCGGATCGCCATGTTGCAGCCATAGGCATTGTAAACAGATCGGATTTGCATCGAGGGCTCGGAGCGGCGGCGGCGCTCCGTGCCGACCAATCGTAAGCCGTCACGAACGGAAATGCCCGGTCCGGTAATGCCGTCGGCCAAGACCGTGCCGGTGCACATGGCGACATCCGGCTGCAGCTGAAACAGTCGTTCCGTTTCTGCGATATAGGCAGGCGTCATCAGAAAATCATCATCGAGGAAAAGGACGATATCCGCGTCCTGAACGCTGTCGAGAATGCGATTGCGCTGACGGCAGAGCCCGCGCTCGCTGATAAGCACCCGCACCGGAATGTCGAGATTTCTAAGGCAGCTCGGATCGATGTCTTCCGGGGAGGAAAGGCAGACGACGATCTCGTCCGGCTTCCGTGTTTGGCTGGCAACATGGGGGAGGATGGACGACAGGATATCGCGGCGGCCGGAGCTTGCAACACCGAGCGTGATCTTCAAGGGCCGGCCCGTTACGCTGCCCGTAAGTCGTCGCGCCGACGCGCGCACCTGGCGACGATCCTGACGGCGGCGCCAAAGCCGCTTGTCCTGGCGGTGGCGCCTCTCATGGCTGCGGTTGGCGATGATGCCGAGGATATTGATCGTTGTCGTGCCAAAGCTTGCCAGCGCGTCCGACAGCCTCTCCACCGTCATCTTGTTCGTCTGACCGACGACGACGACAATGCCCTCGAGATAGGTGCAGATGACGCGGGTATCGGCAGAATCCTCGAAGGCAGACATATCGACGATGACGACCTTGTATCGCCGGCGCAACAAGTCGATCTCAGCCTTCAGCGCGGGCAGATGCCCATAGCGCTGAAAAGCGGTCACGGATTTTTCGGTCTCGTCGACGGTGACGACCGGGACGCCACCATGGGCCTGCATGACTTCCGCCTCGGGCTCATGCTCGGCCTTCGCGACAAGCAGGCCGCCTTCATGGGCGACGGCATAGCGGCGCGGCGCATCGTTGATGCTCAAGGCCTCCATGCCGAAATCCGTGCCGGCTTCGGTAACCACGCAGCTCAGTCTCGCATTGAGAAAGTCGGCGTCGACGAGCACAACGGATGCACCTTCGTGCTGATAGAGCTGCGCGAGATTGGTCGCGATCGTGGTCTTGCCTTCGCCGGTGCCGACCGAGGTGATGCCGATCACCATGGGTGCGTTCGGCGGAAATGCGGAATCGATCGAGTGCTTGACACCACGCAAGGCTTCCGAAAATTGCGAATAGGGCGTATCGAGCACGGATCTCAACGGCAGCATCGTTCGTCGCCAGCCCGCGTTGGCGGCCGCCATTCTTCCCGGCAGGAAGGACGGGCTCATGTAGACGGGCACGTGGCCGAGAGAGCTGATCCCCAATTCCCGCCGCAGCTTTTCACTGGAGCTGACGCGGCGATCCAGGCCGTCCCGCAAGAGCGCCGCCATGACACCGGCCGCAAGGCCGAGCATGGCCGTGAAGGGCAGGACGAAGGAAGACTTCGGCCAGCTCTTTGCCAGCGGCACGGCGGCCGCGGTCACGACACGAACATTGCCAAGCGGAAACGATTCCTTTTGCAGCGCGCCAATCAGCTGCTGCAGGATGCTTTCATACATCCGTCGGTAGGTGGTGGCGCGGCTTTCCATCTCCGACAGCTCCACCCTTGCCAGATTCTTGTCCGTTCCGGCGTCCTTAAGCGACGCCAATTCATCGCTGAGCAGCTTCTCGCGGGTTTGGGCGACTTCCAGATTTACCTTGTAGACTGCCTGGATACGCTCGAACTCCTTGCGCATATCTCCCTTTATTCGATCGATTTCCTGCTGCGCGGCAATGATGGCGGGATTATCGGCATCATATCTGCCGGTAAGGTTGTTCAATTTGATTGTCGCAGCTCCGAGATCCTCCTGCAGCTTCTGTATGCGCGGATTGTTCATCGTCTCATCGACATCGCCTTCGACTTTACCACCCGACATCAGCTGGTTGAGTGTCGCGAGCTTGGCTGATTCTGCCGCCGTCTGTGCCTTGGCCGCGACTGCTTGACTACTGATCTCCGATAGTTGCTGCTGATCGAGGGATGACGATGTACTGATCTCCATGATGCCGTTTTTAGCGCGAAACTCCTCAACATTCATCGCCGCCTCGCGAGCTTGCCGTCCGACTTCGATCAAACGTGTCTCCAGCCATTTGGCACCACTTTGCGCTGCCGATGCCCGCTCCGACAGGCCGGTGCTGATATAGGCCTCTGCAATCGCGTTCGCCGCCAGAGCCGCCTTTTGCGGATCGACCGAACTATATCCGATCTCAAGAATGTAGGACTGGCCAACGCGGGTAACCTCGACCCTGGAGAGGAAGGAGGCCATGGTGCGGCGCATGAGATCATCCTCCGTGGTTTCCACTTTCGCGCTGCCATCATCGCCGTGCTTGAAGTAGCTGAAGAGTGCGCGCAGCTTGTCATGCAGCGTCGCCTGCCAGGACATGCCGCCGACTATTTCCGGATCTTCCGTGAGATTGAGTTTCTGCACGACCGCGCGCGCGATCGCCTCGGATTTGACGATCTCGACCTGGCTCGCGATTTCCGCCGCCTCGATGATGACCGTTCCGGTGAAGGCGTCCTGCGAGACGATGCGTCCCTGGTCTGGATCCATGACGAGCCGCGTGGTCGCCAAATAGACCGGCTGGGTGGTCGCCATGTAGAAGCCGCCGACGCCGAGGCCCGCCCCCGTAAACAGTGCGAAGATCATCCAGTGGCGCTGCAGGAAACGCCAGACGTCACGAAAGGAGATATATTCGCTGCCCCCTGTCCCCTTGGCGCTCGAAGGAATGCTGCGCAAGCCCTTACCGATCTCGTGAATTGCCATGATTGTCGCCCCACATTGCTCGCTTATCACTATTGAGATTGGCCGGTATCGGCAGACGAAAGCGCCGTGCCGTCCAGGCTTCCGGAAATATTGTAGCGCACATCCAGAACGTCCCCCGGCTGCAGCACGGTCGCTTCCGATGCCTTGATCGCATTGGCCTCGTCGCCGTTGCGGGTGATCCAGTATTCCATCGGCTGGAGATCGAGCGCCTTCATGCTCTGACTCCTCGAAAGCGAAGCGCCCGAAAGCTGCAGAAGTTGCAGCGTCGTGTTTCGCTTTAGTTTGGTATCCTCGATTTCGGTCTCGGTAGTCTGCAGCAGTTGGCCGGCATCGGTCTTGCGCTGGCCCTTGAGATTGAGCGCGTCACGTTCGGTCTCGCTCAGCTTCTGCTTTGCCTGCATCGAAGCAACGACAAGATCCAGCTTGCCTGCCTGCATCTCGGCGACGATCCGCTCCAGCGAGGTTTTCCGAGAGGTGGTCAGGATCTTCGTGTCGACCAGCTTGGAAATGTCGCTCAACTCGTCCTGCGCGATCTTCACCTGCTCGTCCTGCGACGACATCTTCTCATCAAGGATGTTGATTTCGTTGCGCAGCAGCACTTCCAGATCCGCGGCGGCGGCGAGTTGCTGACGCAGAGCATCTGCCCTGGCATTGAACAGGTCTACTTCGCTCGTCATGATCTGCCAGATGGCCGATCCCTCGGGAGCGGCCTTGATCTCCGGCGGGAATGTGATCGCCGGCTGATCGTTGAGTTCGGCCATCAGGCGGGCCCGCCGGGCGCCGAGCTGTTTCAGCTGCAGCTCCATCCGGCTGATCTCGCCGGCATAGCTGACCTGCTGCGCCTCCGAGTAGTCACCGGTCTGGCTGGACCGACGCTCACGCCCACCCGCCATGGCAACCGCCTGCTTCACCGTCAGGCCGGGCCTGAACTCCAGCTCGCTCGGCTTTTCGACAGCGCCGGACACGTAGATCATCGGATATTTGACCACCTCGACCGAAGCGGTCGGTGCAAGCGCCAGACCGGTGATCTGCTTCAGCTTGTCGCCGATATCGGCGCTGATGTCCTCGACGGTCTTGTCGCCGACCCGCATTTCTCCGATCATCGGAATTGAGATCGAACCCGATTGCGACACGACATATTCGCCGTTCAGCGCCGTCCATTCCTTGTATTCGCCGGTTGCGGCGATCCATTCGACGATGGCGACCTTGATCCGCGCCTGAGGTCCGACACGATAGGCGTCGGCCGCCGCAGCACTCGCCATGCCATGCATCCCCACGCCGGAAAGAAGCAACGCCATCAACCAGGGCGCCATCAATCGAGATGGCCTGGAGATGGAATGGTAAGCCGAAGCGCACACTCTGGACATGAGTCTAAATCTCGCTTTCTTGATCGCTTGCGCCATCACACGGAAAAGGCGCCATGGAGCGAGATCAGCAGCTGAACGCATAACGTGTAAATCCCCTACCGAAGCAACGGGGCTTATCATTTCTGGCAGGGAGGTAGGCGACGCTGCCGTCTCTTGGTCGGATGGGCATATCCTTGTGTGCAGGCACATACCGGCAGCTAAATCTTTTGGTCACTCGCTTCGGCCATTTGTATGCCGCGCTGAACCGATGTAGGCCCTGTCGCAAAAGTTGCCGGCTGCCCAATGTTGTCTCGACCCATGGAGGGAAGAGCAATGCGGGTAGCGATCGTGCATTATTGGCTGGTATCGATGCGCGGCGGAGAAAAAGTGGTCGAGGCGCTCTGCGACATGTATCCGGACGCCGATATCTTCACTCTCGTCTATGATGAAAGCCGTGTCTCCGAGAAGATTCGCAGGCACAAGATTTTCACCTCCTTCCTTCAGCGGATTCCGGGTGCCGCCAAGACCTACCAATCGCTCTTGCCGCTGATGCCCTTCGCGTTGGAGAGCTTCGACCTCACCGGCTACGATCTGATCATTTCCAGCGAATCCGGCCCGGCCAAGGGTATCATCCCGTCGCCGCGGGCGACGCATATCTGCTATTGCCATTCCCCCATGCGGTATCTTTGGGATCACTATCACTTCTATCGATCCCATGCGGGCCTCGCATCCCGGCTCATATTGCCGATGCTGGCGCCGATGCTGCGCTCCTGGGACGTCAATACGAGCATGCGCGTCGACCGCTTCGTCGCCAACTCGCATCATGTCTGCGACCGCATCGGCAAGTATTATCGGCGGCCCGCGACCGTGGTCTATCCACCCGTCAATGTCGATGACTTCACGCCGGCGCCATCGACAGAGGATTTTTATCTCTGCGCCGGCCAGTTGGTTCCCTACAAGCGGATTGATCTGGCGGTGAAGGCTTTTACCCGGATGAATCGCCAACTGGTCATCATCGGCGAAGGCAGCGAAGCGGAGGGGCTCAAACGTATCGCCGGTCCCTCGATCACTTTTCTCGGCCGGACCCCATTTCCAATATTGAGAGAAAAGCTCGCGCGCTGCCGTGCGCTGGTCTTTCCCGGCGAGGAGGACTTTGGCATGGTTCCGGTGGAAGCGATGGCCAGCGGGCGACCCGTCATCGCTTACGGAAGTGGGGGGGCGCTGGAAACGGTCGCGCCGGGAGTGACTGGCATTCTCTTCGACCAGCAGTCCGTCGATGCGCTGATCAAGGCCGTGATCGATTTCGAGGCCATGCAGCACCGCTTTCACCCGGAAACACTGCAAGCGCATGCGGAACAGTTCAGTCCCCGCAAATTCACCGCGAGCATGCAAGCGATCATCAATGAGGAGTTGCTTATTCGCAAGGCCGCAAGGCTTCGCAGCCACCCTGTCGTTCAAGGGGGCCGCGAAGCGCAATTGCCGGTCCTTGCGATGGAGCCGCAAAGCAGGACACTTCAGTAGAAGGCGGCGGGACTGCGACCGCTGGCGTCGATCGGAAAAGAGGACACTCCACGAATCAACCATGGAGCCATCGAAATCACCCGATGGAAACACTGCAATCTAAACGCATCGTGCGATCTGGGAGTGCAATCTTCTAGCACTCAAAATGAAACAGATAATATCGCCGCGGTCGATTTAATCTGCACATGTTTTAGCAGTCATTGCTAAATATGAAGGTCTAGTAATATATTCGCTTAAAGCGGCTGTCACGTTCTGGTAAGTTACGACTTGCGCCCGCACGATCGATGAGACTGCGATTGTTGATGCGCACGCTCCGATGCGAACGGACCAGTTGAAACTGAAGAATGGCCGGATTTTGTTTGACCGGCTTGGGGAGGACGAGGCCATATGCCTGAGAACCGAGTGGATCGGTCGCAGCAAATTCCATATGAGTCCGAATCCGACAACGGTTTAGAGGCGGTTATTTCGCTTTGGAACCTCGATCTCAAACTGCTCGACTCCTCTAAGGGATTCAAAGAGCATATCGGCCTTCCCACCCGGAACAAGGTGACATTGTGGGAGGCCTATCCGGCACTTGCAAAACCGGCGCTTGCCGAGCTCATTCGTCAGGTAATCGATACAGGTGAAGCTCGCACGATCCCGCTCGACGATCCGAGGCGAGGAAAACGCAACGTTGTCGTCTCCTACATTCGAGTAGGCCTCCTGATCGTCGAAACCAACGGGGCAAGCTCGAATGGGAACCTGCCATCCGACGACGGTGAAAAAGCGCGGCTGATCCATCAGGCAACACACGACGCGTTGACCGGATTGCCCAATCGCCGCCAATTCAGTACCGCGCTGGCGCAGCTCCTTCCGGCGAGCGGCAAGATCGGGCCGGCGCTGATGCAGCTCGATCTCGATGACTTCAAGCCCGTCAACGACACGCTCGGCCACGGTGCCGGCGACATCGTGCTGAAACTCGCCGCCGCACGAATCAAGGAAGCGCTCGGCGAGGGCGGAACGGTCTACCGTCTCGCCGGCGACGAATTCGCCATCATCCAGGTCGGACCGCAGCGTGCCTTCGAGGCGGAGCGACTGGCAGACGCGCTGGTGAGCGAATTCAAGAAGCCGTTCACGGTCAACGGCATCTCTCTTTTCGTCGGCGTAAGCGTCGGCATTGCAATTGCGCCGCGCGACGGCAACGAGGGGGAACAGCTGATGAAGGCTGCCGATGTCGCCCTTTATGCCGCCAAGAAAGAGGGACGACGGCGGGCGCGGACTTTCGATCCGGCCATGCTGATCGTGGTCGAACAAAGGGAGCTGCTGCGACGAAGCCTGCGCGTGGCGCTGCAACGCGACGAGTTCTTCATCGAATATCAGCCGCTGGTGGAGTCTTCGTCCCATATAGTCGGCTTCGAGGCGCTGCTGCGCTGGCGGCATCCGACCCTCGGGATCATTCCGCCGGCCGCTTTCATTCCCATGGCCGAAGCCGACGGCCTCATGCGCGAAATCGGTCAGTGGATGCTGGAAGAAGCCTGCCGCGAGGCCTTGGCATGGCCGGCGCATTATACGCTCGCAGTCAACCTTTCTCCGGCGGAATTCCTGACGCCGGGCCTGACCGATCGCATCTCCCAAACGCTCGATATCGTCGGATTTCCAGCCGAGCGCCTGGAGCTGGAAATCACCGAAGGCGTGCTTCTGGAACGCACGACCAACAATCTCGACACGCTGAACACGCTGAACGTGCTCGGCATCCAGATTTCCCTTGATGACTTCGGCACGGAATATTCCTCGCTCAGCTATCTCAAGAATTTTCCCTTCGATACGATCAAGATCGATCGCTACTTCATCAGGGATATTTTGCAGGACGGCAAAAGCCAAGCCATTGTGCGCTCCGTGATCGGGCTTGCCCACGGTCTGGACATGCGGGTGACCGCGGAAGGCGTCGAAACGCAGCAACAGGCCGCCTGGCTCCGGGAAGAAGGCTGCGACCGCCTGCAGGGCTATAGCATCAGCCCTCCGCTCAGCGCCGACAAGCTCGATGATTTCATAAGGCGGGGTGCGCGCACTCAACCGGTCACCACATTCGACGAATATCACGCCAGCCCGTGAGTTTCGCATTTCGTTCGGGAATTTCTTGAGGGGGTAACATGGAGGAGGTGCAAATGGGCGCGGCCTTCGAGCCATTGCTTGAGCTGGAGATGGAGATGGCGACCCTGGTGGCGGACTGGTCGCATTGCGACCAATGCGCCGCTTATGTGGCACGCATGGTCAGCCATGATCGCCACGATCCCATCCGTCATGCCAACCTGCTTTCGTCAGCCCTGAATGAACTCTTCGAGATGTCGTTTCATACCAGGGAAAGCGGCGGCACCCTTACCTGCCGCTTCTACCGGAATGGCTTGATCGAGCGAATCGAACTGACTTTTCCCTGCTCGGCCGAACAACGCGCTTCATATCAGGCAATCGTCGAGCGCATCGGAAACGGCCATGCGCTTGCAAACTATCTCGATGTCATCACCGATGACGCCGCGCGTGCCGAGCACGCGATCCTTCTTGGCCTTGCCGTCAATTACGATGCGGATATCGAGCTGTCCGATCAGGATACAGGCGTGATGACTTTCGTGGTGGATCTCGCACTCGAAAGGCTACTCAATTGAACAACCCCTCCTCTAGCCGTTTCACAGCGCAATTCGATGCCAACAATCAGGAATTTTCCCTGTCGGGAGTCCTTAGACCGCATTCGGTTGCCGAGCTCGCCGATGATCTCGCCCTGCTGCGAAACGGTATCGAGACGGTGAACGGTGTCTGCTACATCAATCTGAAGCGCGTCATCCACATGAACAATACGGCGTTCCGCGCCCTGACGCATGCACTCCTCGATGCCACCCGGTCGAGGCCGGATCTCAAACTGACGGTCGTCGCCTCGAGCGTCGTCGCATGGGCATCGCGGCTGTTTCGCCATTTGAGCGATCTGTCGCCCAACATCGCCGTCGAGATCTACGATTCAGCCTTCTATCCCGGGCAGACGTTCGTGGAGAACCAGAGCTTCATCCCGATCCTCCGAACCCAGACGAAAATGACCTGGCGGCACGAACGCGAGATATTGCCGCGACACGGCCTTCGTGAGGGTTTGCATATTGCCGACATCTGTTGCGGCATCGGCGATTTCGCCATGCTGCTGCGAAAGGATTTCAAGCCGGCGCGGATCGTTGCCCTCGATCACTCGGTGACGAGCCTGGAATATGCCCGCAAGGTCGCGGACGACTTCGACGTCCAGGATATCGAATATACCTATGGCGATGCATCCCAGATGCTGTTCGAGAGCGACCAGTTCGATTTCGTGACCTGCAGGCATTCGCTGCAGATCTTCGACCGTCCGGATATTCTGCTGCGCGAGCTCTATCGCATATGCAAGCCAGGCGGCAGGGTCTACATCACCAACGAGAAGAACTCCCATTGTCTTGGCGAGCCCAGAGCCGACAGCATCCAATGGACCTATAACGAGGTCGCGAAGCTGTTTGCCCATTTCGACATGGATGTCGAAATGGGTCCCAAGGGCCGCCGCATGCTGCTGGATGCCGGCTTCAAGGATGTGCGGATGGAAAGCTTCATGGTCACCAATCTCGACGGCGATCCCCAGGATTTCGCCGACATCATCATGGCGTGGCGGAATGTCTACGCAGATGAGATGGCGGTCCGAAGAGGGGATTCGGCCGCATTCATCGAGCGATTCAAACAAGGTTTCGCCGACCATATTTTTGCCGCGCTCCACCCAAGAGGCTATGCCGGCTGGCCGATCTGGGCTTCCTCGGGACAGAAACCGCTATGACAGACGCGTCAACCGCCAAGCAACGGCTCGGACTGCGCTCCTTTCGCGCCAAATTTCTACTCGTGGTCGGGGGTGCCGTTCTTTTCGACCTGCTCGTCAGCGGCGGCCTTGCGCTTTGGAACGTCCAGCGTCTTTCGCGCAACGCCACGACGGAAGTGGGACAAGGCCTGGAGAAGGCGAGCCAGGATTACATTCGCTCCTATGCGGATTCGACCGCCGCGGAGGTCGGCCTGCTGATCGACCAGGTCCATTCCGACGTGAAGGCGCTGGCGGGCGTGCTGCAGGGACAGATCGACAACCCCGCGCGAAGCGTGGATGTGGGGGCCGCCATGAGCAGGGCGTCCCCGGGTGCCGTAACGGTGTCCTACGACCCGGTTGGCCAGTGGTCACAGAACTTGCCCGGCACGCCCTCCGTCATCAGTGTCTGGGGGTACCTGCTCGATAAGGATCACCATCCCCTGCCCCAGGTACAGGCAGACATAGAGTGGAGCGCGGTGCTCGATCTGGTCGCCCCTTCATTGCTGCATAACGGCGCGTCGAAGCTGCAGATGTATTATATCGGCCCCAGGGAGCGTCCGATTTTCCGGACCGCTCCCTATACGACGCAGGCACAGACCTTCGACCGGCTCTATCCCGGCCATAACAGCGCCGATTTTTGGACATTCTTCTTTCCGGGCCTCTACGAATCCTGGCAGCAATGGGCTTCCAACCCGTCATCACGGCCGGTTGCCGATTACATCACCCAGACCGCTCCCTATACCGACGCCATCACCGGCAAGCTGATCGTCAGCTTTTTTCATCCGCTCTGGACGCCGGATCGGCATCAGGTGGCCGGTGCCGCTGGCGCTGATATCACGCTCACGCAACTTGCCGAAATCGTCGAGCATGTGAAAGTCGCCCAGACCGGCTTCGGCTTCCTTGCCATGTCGAATGGAAATGTCGTCGCGATCAATCCCGTGGGCGAGAAGGTCATCGGCTTGCGTGCCGCCAATGATGCCGCCGCCAAGGGCGTCACCGGCGTCGATCGATCCTTGCGCAACAGCACGCAAACGGCAATCACCACGCTGCCACTCGAGGCCGACGGCGTGATCCAGCATATTACCCTTAGCCAGCAGGGAGAGGATGTTCCCTACCTCGTGGTCGTCAAGCAATTGCACCCGACCAATCTTTGGGTGGATGGACCGGTGCAACGCGAGGTCATGTCGCTCGGGATAGTCGTGCCCGAGCGCGAGATCTACGCCTCGCTCATTGCCGCCAAGGATGAGATATCGCGGGCGACCAACCGCATCCTGCTTTATCAGATCATGGCGGTCCTTGTGTCGCTGATGATCGTCACAGCGGCGGTCTTCGCTGCTTCGAAACGCGTCACCAGCGGCATCAGCGCGCTGGCGAGCGCCGCCAAACGCATACAGGCGAAGGATTATTCGGTCCGGGTCGATATCTCGACCAGGGACGAGGTGGCTGAGGCCGGCATCGCATTCAACCGGATGGCGGAGGATATCAGCTTCCACACCGAAAACCTCGAAAAGCTCGTCTCGGACCGGACCAAGGAGATCGAGGCCGCCAAGGAAGAGATTTCCACCCTCAACAGCCAATTGAAGAACGAAAATCTGCGGCTGGGTGCCGAGCTCAATGTCGCCAAGCAAATCCAGCTCATGGTCCTGCCGCGGGCCAAGGAACTGACGGCGATCAAGCATCTGGAGATCGCCGCCTACATGCGCCCAGCCGACGAAGTCGGCGGCGATTACTATGATGTTCTGCAGAACGGAAACAACCTCAAGATCGGCATCGGCGACGTGACCGGCCACGGGCTGGAGAGCGGCGTGCTGATGCTAATGGTGCAATCGATCGCCCGCGCCCTGCAGGAAGCAGGCGAGATGGATCCGGCAAAATTCCTGACCGATCTCAACCGCGCCATCTTCAAGAACATCGAACGGACACGGACGGACAAGCATCTCACCTTGTCGTTCCTCGACTATGACGGCGAGAGATTGACCATATCCGGCCAGCACGAGGACATGATCATCATTCGCCAGGACGGCAAGGTGGAGCGGATAGATACAGGCGATCTCGGTCTTCCTGTTGGCCTCGAGCCCGACATAGCTCCCTTTATCGATACGCGGCAAGTATCCTTCGAGAAGGGCGACATGGTAGTCCTGCATACAGACGGTGTCACCGAAGCGGAGAATTCGAAGGGCGAACTGTTCGGCTTCGACAGGCTTTTGGAGGATGCCCGCCGGCTACATGGCGGGACTGCGGAAGAAGTCGTCGAGGGCATACTCGACGATTTGATGGCTTACATCGGGACCCATAAGATCCATGACGATATTACCCTTGTGGTGATGCGGCACAGGTGAGGAGATGACAACAGCAATTTTCGGCAAGGAACATCTGGTTTCGTTCGACGGCACCAATGCCCTTCGCATTCGCCTGTTCGACGGACCTCTTCACTTGGCGTGGCGCCATTCGGCCATGACATCCGACTTTATCGCGGAAACGATGGCGCTCGATTTCCGTGCTTCCGAGCGCCAATACAAGACGGTACGGCACGATATCGGTTATTTGACCAACGAGCTCATCGAAAACTCCATCAAGTTCCGCGCCACGGGCGAGATCCTGATCGAGGCGTTGAGGGATGACCATCATTTCAGGATGCGGATCGGAAACTTTATCGACCGCGACGCGACTGAACGCTTCCAGGAATTATTGCTGAGGGTTACGGCCGGCGATCCCGGCGATCTCCTGATAGAACAGATCGAGGCAAGCGTTCTTGCCGGCGACGATGCATCCGGGTTAGGACTGTTGACATTGATGAGCGACTACCAGGTCCAGTTGGCCTGGCATTTCGACGAGGATGGTCCGCACAAGCGGATCAAGCTGCAAACCTATGCCGTA
The DNA here is from genome assembly GCF_027109195.1 of Rhizobium sp. AG207R. Taxonomy (NCBI): domain Bacteria; kingdom Pseudomonadati; phylum Pseudomonadota; class Alphaproteobacteria; order Hyphomicrobiales; family Rhizobiaceae; genus Rhizobium; species Rhizobium sp. AG207R. The sequence continues at coordinate 243,810 of NZ_JAEPVT010000011.1, read as the reverse complement.
ATGGCGATTTCATCGGCGTGAACCAGCGAGAGGCCTTTTATGGAAATCAAAGAAGAAGCATTCCGCGTCTGGTCCGAAGGCAGCACCCTTTATTTTGACGGAACCATGCGTCTGGCGGGTCCCGACGCCTATGCACCGGTCTATGATCTGGCCAGGACGATCCTTCATGGGGGCGGAGGCAAGGCGACTTTCGATCTCACCGGTCTGCAATTCTTGAATTCTTCGGGCATCAACCTGCTTGCCAAACTGACGATAGAGGCGCGCAAGCATCCGGATGTTCATCTTACCGTCTGCGGCTCGTCGCAAATTCCCTGGCAGATGAAATCATTGCCAAATCTGAAAAAGCTGCATCCGCGCCTGGATCTGCGCCTGACCTAGCCATCAAGCGCCCGCGCCCCTATCCTTGCCGCTCCCTCGGGGTGTCAGAACGCTCATGGTTCGGGCATTCGCCCTTATGGAATTATCCGCTTACAAGATCTCAGATGAGCCACGGTGCTTTGTTGCTGTCGCGCAGGGCGCGGACACGAAAACTTGCTGGAGAAGAGGAGTATCGTGATACAACATATCGCGCGAATTTATTTGAAGCCGAATTTGGGTCGACTCTCCCTTACGCCTATCGGCTTCGCCATCTGGGACGGAGATAAATAACAATACTCATTGATATCTCTAAAATATCTTATAATACCAACGTATATCTGAATTCTATAGTAAAAACTACAATTTAAATCACACGCCCAATGTAAATTATTTTAAATTAATACATCAGCGCTGATAGCGACAAAAATGGACAGAATGTAAAACTTCTGCATTCCTTGATAACGACAGCATAGTTAAACGTTAGTAAACTATAGCCATAAATTGCAGAAATAATTCCCAGTTGTAAACAGCCTACAACAAGGCGGAAGTCTTACTTCGCCTTGATACTCGGCTGCGTGTCTAAAGTACCGGGAGGGTTTGATGGGCATAGCGTTCAAATCTGCAGGCATCACTCCAAAAAATACCAAGAGACGTACGATTCTTGTTGCGGGAGGCGCGGGGTTCCTCGGCTCGCACCTTTGCGACCGGCTTCTGCAGGATGGCCATGAAGTCATCTGCGTGGATGATTTTTCAACCGGGCGGATGGACAATTTGTGGCATCTTCTTCGCTATGACACGTTCAGCTTTATCCGCCATGACGTCATAGCGTCACTCGATCTGCCTGTCAGCGAGATCTACAATCTGGCCTGCCCGGCATCTCCGCCGCATTATCAGGCCGATCCGATCCATACGATGAAGACATGCGTTTTCGGCTCGCTCAACCTGCTGGAGCTAGCCGCTCATCACCAGGCGCGCATCTTCCAGGCCTCCACATCGGAGATCTATGGAGATCCCCAGGTACATCCGCAGCCTGAGAACTATTGGGGCAACGTCAATTCCTTCGGCCCCCGCTCGTGCTACGACGAAGGCAAGCGTTCCGCCGAAACGCTTTTCCGTGACTTTCACGCTAAGCACGGCGTCGACATCAGGATTGCCCGTATCTTCAACACCTATGGGCCGCGCATGCGCCCCGACGACGGCCGCGTCGTATCCAATTTCATCGTCCAGGCACTCAGGGGCCAGGACATCACGGTCTATGGCGATGGCTCCCAGACGCGCTCGTTCTGCTATGTCGCCGACCTGATCGATGGTTTCGTCCGCCTTATGGCCGACCAAACGGTCATCCATACGCCTGTTAATCTCGGTAATCCGGGGGAATTTACCGTGCGTGATCTTGCCGAACAGGTGATCGCGATCACCGGCTCCAGCTCAAAGATCGTCCATAAGCCCTTGCCGGTCGACGATCCGCGTCAGCGCCGGCCCGACATCAGCGTCGCGAAACGCGAACTGGGATGGGAACCGTCGGTCGCGCTAGCGGATGGGCTGAAGTCCACCATCGCCTACTTCGAACGGCAGCTGGTTCGTCCAAGCAGCGAGCTTTTCGAGGTTGCGTGATGGCCAGGCAAAAAATACTCGTCGTGGGTGGCGCCGGCTTCATCGGCAGCCACACCGCGAAACTCCTTCATCGCCAGGGCTTCGAGCCCGTCGTCTATGACAATCTCTCGACGGGCCACCTGACCTCCGTGCGCTGGGGGCCCTTCGTCCAAGGCGATATTCTCGACACGCCCCGCCTTGTTGAGGCGATCGATGGCCACAGGCCTGCGGCGGTCATACATTTCGCCGCCTCGGCCTATGTCGGCGAGTCGGTTGAAAATCCCGCGAAATACTACGCCAACAATGTCACCGGCACGCTGTCGGTTCTAGAGGCGTGCCGCCGCGCGCAAGCCAATAAGCTGATCTTTTCATCGAGCTGCGCGATATACGGAATTCCCGCCCATCTGCCGATCCGCGAATGCGAGACGCCTCGACCCATCAATCCCTATGGCAGAACGAAGCTGATTGCCGAACACATGCTCGCCGACTATTCAGCCGCATACGGACTTTCCTATGTGGCACTACGCTACTTTAACGCCTCGGGCGCCGATCCCGAACGGGAACTGGGCGAATGGCATGATCCCGAAACGCATCTCATTCCACGCGCGTTGCTGGCGGCGGCCGGCGCGATCGAAACCTTGGAAGTCTATGGAGACGATTACGACACGCCGGATGGTACCTGTGTGCGCGACTATATCCACGTGCTGGATCTTGCCAGGGCGCATGTCCTGGCAGTCGAGTATCTATTGGCTGGTGGTGACAATCTTGCCGTCAATCTGGGAACAGGGCACGGCACGTCGATCAAGGAGATCGTCGGGGAGATCGAACGCGTTTGCGGACGCAAGGTTCCCGTCGCCATGCACAGGCAGCGACCGGGCGATCCGCCCGTCCTTTATGCCGCTTCCGAACTCGCCGCCGAGAAACTCGGCTTCCACGCTCTGCATTCGAATATCGAAACAATCATCCGGACCGCGGCTCCCTTCTTCGGATTGGAGATGCGAGGATGACATCGATCCGGACACGAGCTGAAGCAATGAAGGAAAGGGCGTTGATGACGCCAATCCTGCGGGGACGCCAGCGCGCGGAATATGTCGCTTGCGCCACGCTATGGCTCGCGGCGCTTGTCTATTTCTGGAGCTGGTGGTTTACACCCGCACACCATGTCGACCCGATGGGATCGGTCTTGCTGACCCTGGTGCTTGCCTGGGTGACGATCATTCCAGCCTATTTCATCATCGTCTTCTTTCGCGCCGAAAAGCCGACGGGGCAATTGCGGCTTCCCGCCGGCAGCCGCATCGCCATGGTCGTCACCAAGGCACCATCGGAGCCCTTCGCGGTGGTGGCTCGGACATTGGCTGCCATGCTGATGCAGAATGTGCCGCACGACACCTGGCTCGCGGATGAAGATCCGTCACCCTCGACGCTGGATTGGTGCCGCGAACATGGCGTCCAGGTGTCCACCCGCAAGGGCCGCGAAGATTATCACCGCCAGACCTGGCCGCGGCGCACCCGCTGCAAGGAAGGCAATCTCGCCTTCTTCTACGATCACTACGGCTATGAAGGCTATGATTTCGTCGTGCAGCTCGATGCCGATCATGTGCCCGAGCAAGGCTATCTTTTTCAGATGCTTCGCCCCTTCGCCGATCCGGCGGTCGGCTATGTATCCGCGCCGAGCATCTGCGATCAGAATGCCGGTGAAAGCTGGTCGGCACGCGGCCGTCTCTATGCGGAAGCCAGCATGCACGGATCGCTTCAGGTGGGGTTCAATCACGGGCTGTCGCCGCTTTGCATCGGCTCGCACTACGCCGTTCGCACCAAGGCCCTGAAGAGCATTGGCGGTCTAGGCCCAGAGCTGGCGGAAGACCACTCCACCACGCTGATGATGAATGCGCACGGCTGGCGTGGCATTCATGCGCTCGATGCCATTGCGCATGGCGATGGCCCGCGCACCTTTGCCGATCTCATCACCCAGGAGTTTCAGTGGTCGCGCAGCCTGATGATGATCCTGCTGCAATATTCGCCAAGCTTGATCAAGCGGCTGCCGCTGCGTCTCAAGATCCAGTTCCTGTTTTCGCAGCTCTGGTATTCTCTTTTCTCGCTCTTCATGGCGCTGATGTTCGTCATGCCCATCATCGCGCTTGTTAGAGGCAGGACCTTCGTCGATGTCTCCTATCCCGATTTTCTGCTGCACTTCGTGCCGCAATCCGTTCTGCTGATCCTGTTCGCTTATCGCTGGCGCAGTACGCATACGTTCAGGCCGGCCAATGCCAGGATCCTGAGCTGGGAGATGACATTGTTCCTGTTTGCCCGCTGGCCGTGGGCACTCGTGGGCGCTCTGGCTGCCATTCACGATCGGGCGACCGGATCGTTCGTGGATTTCCGCGTCACGCCGAAAGGCACATCGGAGGTCGATCCGCTGCCGTTCCGGGTCCTTGCACCCTATGGCTTTCTCTCTCTCGCCTCCATCTTGCCGGTGCTATCCGTCAGCGCGGAGGAGAGCAGCGGCTTTTATATCTTCGCAACGATGAATGCCGCCATCTACACTTTGCTGCTGCTGGTCATCATCGTCCAGCATGCGCGTGAAAACACGCTCGGCGCGAACAAGCGCTTTTATCGGCCAGCGCTCGCCAGCGCTCTGCTTGCTCTGACGGCGCTGCCATTTGTCGGCATCATGGAGCACGGCCGCGCCGGAGTACAATCACTGATTTGGGACACCGACGGCTACGTGCTGTTCGACAATCGCTTTTCGGTGGCGGGCGCCGGCATTGGCGGGCGTGGACTGCACAGAATGGTGCTCAATCCGCACTGGCACGTGAGTGACACGGACAATTGAGGTTCATGACGGGAAGGACGCTATTGGCGGGAACGCACATGAAGATAGCTGTTATTGGAACCGGATATGTGGGCTTGGTCAGCGGCACATGCTTCGCCGAATGGGGCAATCGTGTCGTCTGTGTGGACAAGAATGCCGATAAGATCGCCGCCCTTCGTCACGGCAGGATTCCGATCTACGAACCGGATCTCGACGAGCTGGTGGAACGAAACTATGCCGCGGGACGGCTGGACTTCACCTGCGACATCGCAAAGGCGGTCGAAGGAGCAGCCATCGTCTTCATAGCGATCGCTGCGCCCCCGCATCCAGGACAAGCGGATGTCGACCTTTCCTTCATTTACCAGGCAGCGCGCGAGCTCGCGGCGCTTATCTCGGCTGATAGTATCGTGGTGATAAGATCGACGGTGCCGGTCGGAACCGGCGACGCCGTGCACAGGATCATCAGCTCGGTCCGGACGCCTGGCACCTTCGCCGTCGCCTCCAATCCGGAATTTCTGCGCGAAGGCATTGCGGTGCAGGATTTTCTCGCTCCGGACCGCATCGTCCTGGGCGTGGAGGAGGAATGGGCCTGCAAACGGCTTGTCGAGCTCTATGATGTCCCGATCGAGCGCCAGAATACGCCCGTCATCATCACGATGCGTCGGACGGCTGAGCTGATCAAGCATGCCGCCAATGCCTTTCTCGCCACGAAGATCACCTTCATCAACGAACTTGCCGATCTTTGCGAGGAGATGGGCAGCGATGTCGGAGAGCTGGCGCTCGGTATGGGGCTCGACAAGCGCATCGGGGCAAGCCTCCTTGCCGCCGGCCCTGGCTATGGCGGCTCATGCTTCCCCAAAAGCGCGCTTGCGTTGTTGCAGACGGCGCAGGACCATGGCGTGGCGTTGCGTATCGTCGAGGAAACCCTTGCCGTCAACGAGATGCGCAAGCGGCGCATGGCACGGAAGGTCAGCAAGGCACTTGGCGGCGATATTGACGGCCTGACCATCGCCATTCTCGGCCTGACCTTCAGACCCGATACCGACGACATGCGCGACGCGCCCTCCGTGCCGCTCATCGAAACCCTGCAGCGCCTGGGTGCCCGCATCCGGGCATATGACCCCGTCGGCATCGAGAATGCAGCAAAAGTCCTCAGCAGCGTCGATTTCCACGAGGATCTTTATGAATGCGCGAGAAACGCGGATGCCGTCGTCGTCATGACGGAATGGGACGCCATCCGAAAGATCGACCTGGCCCAGCTCAAGAAGAAACTGCGCCAGCCTGTTCTCATAGATCTGCGAAATGCGCTGGATGCGGAAGCCGCCCGCCGGATTGGCTTTCACGTCTGCTCCATAGGTAAGTCGGCAAGCACACATAGCAGCCTGCGCGATATCGCCAAACGACGAAACCGGCAGCGAGCCGTAAAGGCGGCAACCCCAAAGCTCGTTCCAATCCACGATACGGGAGAAGCAATATGAAGCCATTAAGGACACAGACCTCCCTGGTCCCCGCTGCATCGCTGGCATGTGCGATCGTGCTTGGACTTGCAGCGGGGAGCAATACGGCCTTGGCCGCAACGACCACCAAGGTGCCGGATGGAGCAAGACCCATGACGGCGGTTGAACTTTACATGCTCTATCACGACAAGAGCTGGCGCTGGCCTGATGGTGCTGGCCGAATGCAGGATACCGACCGTCGGTTTTCTGCCTGGGTCGACGGGACCAACGGACAATCCTGGGCTGAAGGCCGCTGGGCTGTGACGGACACCGGCCGTCTGTGTCTCGAGGCAACCTGGCACGCCACGAACGGCCAGTTTCCCGCCAAGACCTGCTTCATCCATCGCATTCTCGATGGAACGATCTATCAGAAACGCGAGACTGGCGGAGCATGGTTCGTGTTTCGCCATCCCGTCACCAAGAAAACCGACGAGGCGACAAACTTGATCGCCGATGATCTGGTCTCACAACGACTGGAGGCCTTGAAGACCTCTTTGACCGTCCAAAAGACCGAATAGAGGAAGGAGGCAAAGCTATGAAAACTCTATCAAAACTGACGACGACCTTGCTTGCGGCTGGCGCCCTCTGCGGGGGCGTATACGCTGCCAGCAACGGCCTGGACGCGAAGGCCGAGACTCGGCCTCTCTTCAACGACAAGAGGCCGATCATCACACCCCAATCGCTGCCGGGGGGTGCCTATGATCCCAACGGGGACTTTTCCAGTGACCCCAATCCGAAGATCGAACATCTTTTCCTGCCTTGGGAAGACGTCGATCTGTCGACGCTGAGTACGGCAGACGATTATGCCCGCAAGCGTGGGCGTTCGCTGCTGATCACCATCGAGCCCTGGTCATGGGCCCGCGACTGGCGCGTCACGCCTACCGATCTACTCAATGGAATTCTGGTGGGCCACTATGATTCCAACATGACGGCAATCTGCTCGGCGGCCGCGAAGCTCAATGCACCCGTTACCATTCGCTGGGCGCAGGAAATGGATGAGAAGAACGGGCAGTTCACCTGGGCCTACTGGAATGCGGAGGAGTATGTGAAGGCCTACAGGCACGCCGTCACCGTCTGCCGCAAGAGCCTTCCCTCGGCGAAGTATATGTGGTCGCCGATGGGCAAGGATGGGCTTGAAGCCTATTATCCCGGCGATTCATTCGTCGACGTCGTCGGGCTGTCGGTCTTCGGTTACCAGCCGTTCGATCAGCGCAAGCTCGGGCGAGATTCGACCTTCGTGGAAGCGACCAAACCCGGCTACGACCGTGTGAAACGCTTCAAGAAGCCGATCGTGATCGCGGAACTGGGCTACCAGGGCAACGAGGCCTATGTTCACGCGTGGGCCGAGGAAGCCAACAAGCCGCATTCCGAATTCCCTGACCTGAAAGCGGTGGTCTACTTCAACGACCGTGAAGTCTATCCCTGGCCGGATGGTCTGGGCAGGCCGGATTGGCGCGTCGCCACGCCGCCTCTCTTGAATTGACCGCGATGATGAAAGATTGAGGAGAAACCCATGTCTTGGTTCCGTTTCATCATCCTGAACGCCATGTTCGCGATGCTGCTGGCCGGCACCGCGAACGCGGCGACACAGCATCAAATCGATCGAATGACAGCGCGTGCGGCCCATCAAGCCATGCCAATGAGCGCCAAGGAACTGAAAAAGCTCTACTCGGGACGTTCCTGGATATGGAAGGACGGGGCCGGCTTCTTCTCGCGTCATCACCGTCGATTTACAGCCTGGTCGCATACGGGCGCTCAAAAATCCTACGCAAGGGGCATCTGGTATGCGACCGATCGCGGTAGGCTCTGCATGAGCGCTGTCTGGTACAGCAAGAAAAGTGCCGCACCCAACGTGTCCTGCTTCCTGCATCGCAAGAAGGCCGGGATCATCTATCAGAAACGAGCATCAGGCGGAAAATGGTATGTGTTCCGTCATAATCCGATCAAACATGATGACGAAGTTCTGAAACTGCGGCCGGGCGACTATGTTCGCAGACATCTGCCCGGTTGAAGTCGAATACTCACATAGGGGCTTTCTTTTGGATAGCGGGCGGCATGCGTCTCACCTGTTCCGTCGAACCGCCATCCGGGAAATGCCCCTATTCTTTTCCGCGCGCAGTGCGTGGCATCAGCCGGCTCAACTCAAAATGCGCTGCGATTGTAGCAATGCGACGTTCTTCCAAATCCACTTGGTGTGCAGATATAAGGAGAACCTTTGAAGTAATTCTCGGCGGAAACCGAAGTCGTCCTGGTAAGTGAACTTCCGCTATAGAAGACGACATTGTCCTTTTGATACTTCTTCATGTACAACTGCACAGTCTTATTCTTCACGTGCACATTCTCGGCAGCATTTGCAGTTTCATGCATGACCACCGAAGATGCAATCGCAAGTATTATCGATAAAGAGACGCCGACCTTTCGATTACCTGCGGATAGATTGCAAGAATTCTTCCAAAAACTCATAAGTTTACTCTCCTTGACAAGTTTCCTTCGTGTATTTCAGCGGAAAATATTTAAGCAACTTCTATAAATATCTTGAAAATATTAATGAAATCTGCTTAATTTCCCCTTACAGCCTTCGGGGCGGGGACCTGCGACAATGCTGCCTGCGATGATAATAACTTGGCGCGACATTCGGCGGATGCACAGAGCCTCGGCTCAGACATCCACAGACTTCTTTGGTTTGCCGGCCAAGGCGCACCGCGAGGCAGAATTCTTTGCTCAAGACATGAAACGATCACTTTCCTTATGTCCGTCCGCCAACCGGCGGGCGCCCGGATGGACTGAAATTCAGGCTGTTTTGCGACAATTGGGAAAGATCGTAACCGGACAAGGCCTGTACTTTCCGCGCGCGACCCATTTTGGGCGTCGATCACCTATAGGGGCCCGTCCCCTCCATCCGCCCGCGGTAAGGATACCGCCGCGACTGCCAGCCGATTTGGCACGTTTTGTCGAAAGGCCGCCACGATGATGTGGAACAAGACCGAGACTACAGCCGGACAACCAGCTTTTGTCGAAAGGCGCCGGTGGCCCCGCATTTCCGAAGCTCCAATTTGCGGCAAGACCACGGATGTGCCAGAGCTCGTGTCACTGCCATTCTCCACGTCCCATGAGGCTCCCAGTCAGCAATTCCCGGCTTGGCAGAAGCATATGGCGCCGCTGATAGACGCGTATCTTCCCGAAAGCGGCCAGGCCGGAGAAGGTTTCGTGGCATCTCAAACCGTCTGGAATCTTGAAGGGGCGCTTCTCATCCAGCAGCAAACGCCAGCCTTCAGCTATGAACGCTCTCCGGAGAAACTACGCTTCAGCGCCATAGATCATTGGCAAATCACATTCCTGCGCACGGGCAAGACATGGACCAGCGTCAATGGACATGTGGTCGAAAACGAGCCCGGGATGATGGAAATCCGGGCACTTGGCTGCCCGTTTTATGGCCGCACCATAAGCGCGCAATCCGTTACCCTCATTCTACCTTGCGATTTGTTCGCCGATCATGGCGGACTGCCTGGAGCAAGCAACAACATCGTCCTGGGGGGCGCGCGCGTCAAGCTGCTGGCCGACTACATCGCTTTTCTCGAAGCGAACCTCAACCGTTTGACGAGGGATGATCTGCACAGTGTACGCAACCAGCTGCAAGAGATGATATTTCATAGCGTCACGCCGCTGGTGGATGGCCATGCGATCGGCGATCGCAGCTCCGAGATCGGACTGATGACGAAAGCGCGTCGCTTTATTCAGAGCAATCTCGGATCAGCGGAGCTCACGCCGGAAGCGTTGAGCCGTGAATTGGCAATCTCCCGAACCAGACTGTACGAATTGTTCCAGGCATCGGGTGGCGTGTTAAACTACGTGCGCAGAAGGCGCCTCCTGGCCGCACGCGCAGCACTAGCCGACCTGAACAATGGTCAGAAAATTGCAGATATCGCAAGTAATCTAGGCTTCGAATCGGCAGCCAACTTCAGCAGGGCCTTCACACATGAATTCGGCTACAGCCCAAGCGAAGTCCGCAGGCATAGCGGGGAATGCAAGGTAGAGCATCTACCACGCGTGACGAAGACATCCAGCTTCAGCGACTGGCTTAATACACTGGGTATTTGACGGGTACAAACAATGCAGTGGCAAGACAATTTCGACGCAGTTCGGACGCTGCTGAACACATGTCTCACGGACAATAGCGGATAAAGACATGCATGTAGTTCATCAATATTTAGGTGTAGTGTCATCCACAACCACGGCATCATCTTTTAATCCGGTTGTGGTGAGGACGTTGTTTCCCCCTGAGTAATCTCACAGGCCAGCAGGAGTGGTTTGCCGAGCGCCGGGGCATCCTGCTTGCCCAACAAAACGGCGACCGCCGCTGCCGCTATTTCCTGAATCGGCTGCTTCACTGTGGTCAGGCGTGGTATTGTCATGCTCGCGAGCGGAATACCATCAAAGCCGACGATGGAAAGGGCAGCCGGGATTGGGATCCCCAAATCATGGGCTGCACGCATGCAACCGATCGCCTGTTGGTCGGAACTTGCAAAGATGGCAGTTGGGCGCTCGTGGCGGGCGCGCGCGAGAAGATAGTTTCCAGCGGACCGCCCGCTTTCATAATCGAAAGCCGCTTCCGCGATCAGCGGCGCCGCGTTCTGCTCGCCATCGCCGGCCAACTTCATCGCATCGAGATAGCCCCGGAGGCGATCATTGGCTGGGACGGAGTCTTTGGGACCCGAAATGAAGCCGATGCGGCGATGGCCAAGCTTCACAAGATGCTCGACGCCGAGGCGCACGCCGCTGCGATGATCGGCGGCAATGCCGGAATATCCCGGCAGGAGGCGGTCGACGATGACGATTGGCAGGCCCCTCGGCGGCTTGAGCGCATGGAAATCATTGCTCGGAACAAGGATGATGCCGTCCACCTTCCGACTTGTCAGCTGACCGATGCGATCCGCTTCCTTGGCCGCGTGATCGAAAGAGGTCATGACGATGATGTTATAGCCATGCTTCGCCGCCGCTTGCTCCGCGGACTGGACGAGTTCCGAGAAGAAGGGATTGGTGAGATCGGGAATGATGATGCCGATGAGACGGCTGACCTTGCCGCGCATGCTTCTGGCAGAAGGATCGGGCGTATATCCGAGCTCTTCGATGATGCTTCTGACCCGTGCCCTCAATTCATCCGTCACGGAAGGATGGTCATTCAAAACCCTTGAGACGGTCCCGGTGGAAACCCCCGCCAGCTTGGCAACGTCTCGAATTCCAACCTTCGGCATAACGGAACCAATATCCCTTCATTTCACCTTCCGGACCATGGAGGCGCCTGAGCAGCCTCTCAGCTAATGGTCTCTGCCGCCTTAGTCAAAGGGCTTCATGTCAAGCCGATCCCCCACCGCAAAAGCAACGCCGGCTCGATGGAAACGGTTCATCATACCCATCTTCCGAGACCGGTAAAGCTCCAAATTCACCTGTTTTTCACCGCAAAATCGGTGCCTTGACAATTCCTGGCGGCATGATACCCAATATACGTGGAAACGGTTCATTGTCGCAGACAACTCAGGTGGAGCTGAGCTCAGGACCGTTCGGGAGGAAAGAAATGACCAATTCTAAAAAACGCGAATCCGTCTTGATCAACACCAAGCGGCGTACGGCGCTGAAACTGGGGCTTGCCGGCACCCTGGCGCTCGCGCTGTCCTGCGGCGTGTCGCCCGCCTTTGCCGCCAGCAAGCCGAAAGTCGGGCTGATCATGAAGTCTCTATCCAATGAGTTCTTCAAACAGATGAAGGCCGGCGCCGACAAATATGCGGCCGAAAACAAGGATAAGTTCGACTTCAAGGCCGTCGGCATGAAGGACGAACGGGACTTCGCGGCCCAGGTCGATGCGGTCGAGAACTTCGTGACGCAGAAATACGACATCATCGTCGTCGCGCCGGCCGATTCCAAGGCCATGGCCACGCCGCTCGCAAAGGCGGTGAAAGCTGGCGTGAAGGTCATCAACATCGACGTGCCGCTCGATGCCGATGCCAAGAAGGCGGCCGGTATCGATCTCGCCTTCTTCGGGCCGGATAACACGGCCGGCGCCAAGCTTGCAGGCGATGCGCTCGCCAAGGATCTTGGTCCCGGCGCGAAGGTGGTGATCCTCGAAGGCAATCCCGAGGCCGACAATGCCAAGGAGCGCAAGGCAGGCTTCATGGACTCCATCAAGAACGGCAAGCTCGAGCTTCTCGACAGCAAGACCGCGCATTGGGAGACGGAAGAAGCCAACACCGTGATGACGAATTTCCTCACCAAGTACAAGGATATTCAGGGCGTCATGGCCGCCAACGACTCCATGGCGCTTGGCGTGGTCAAGGCTCTCGACGCGTCAGGCCAGGCGGGCAAGATCAAGGTCGTCGGCTTCGACAATATTCCGTCCGTCAAGCCGCTGCTCAAGGACGGCAAGATGCTGGCGACCGTCGAACAGTACGGCGCGGAAATGGCGGCCATGGGCATCAAGTATGGCCTTCGCGAATATGCCGGCGAAAAATTCACCGGCTGGGTCAAGACGGATGTGACACTCGTCACCGCCAAGGATCTCAAATAGTCGATAAACCAGCCTTGCGGATAAGGATGTGCTGGCATTTGCCGGCGCATCCACTTTCCGATCGATCTTCTAGTCGGCCTTTTACCGCGAGGCGTTAGGCCCAGCGGAAGGCGGCGCGAGGAAGATCGCCATCTCCGATTCAAAACGGAAACGCTGATGAGGTGGACGTGCCAGAGACTGTAGATGACGCCATCCTGAAGTTGGAAGGAATAGGCAAGCGCTTCCCGGGCGTCGTGGCCCTGAAGGATGTCTCGATAGAGATCGGTCGTGGCAAGGGTCACATTCTTCTTGGCGAAAACGGCGCCGGCAAATCGACCCTGATCAATCTGCTTGGCGGCGTCTTCAAGCCGGATGATGGCCGCATCCTGTTTGACGGCAAAGCCTATCATCCGTCGTCTCCGCTGGAAGCGTTCCAGGCGGGCATCCGGGTCATTCACCAGGAGCTGCACCCACTTTCCAATCTTACCGTTGCTGAAAACCTGCTCTTTGAGCATCTGCCGCGCCGATACGGCCTGGTAAATTATAAGCAAATGAATGCCAGGGCGACGGAACTGCTGGCGGAAGTCGGCCTCAACGTGGCGCCGACGACGCTTGCTGGCAGCTTGAGCGTCGCTCAGCTTCAGCTTCTCGAGATCGCCAGGGCGCTCTCCAACGAAAGCAAGCTTCTCGTCCTCGATGAGCCGACGGCGACCCTAACCTCGAAAGAAGTCGACCGCCTCTTTGAGATTCTGAAGCGACTGAAGGCGCGGGGTGTCACCACGCTTTACATATCGCACCGCCTCGAAGAGATCTTCGAGGTGGGCGATGACGTGACCATCCTGCGCGATGGGCAGCATGTGATGACGCGGCCGCTCGAAGGGCTTGGAATTCCAAAAATCGTCGAACTCATGGTCGGGCGCGAACTCGCGCAGCATGACGCCTTTCGCGGCGACAGCGCCATCTCCGGCGAGGCGCTCGGCGTCTCCGGCCTCAAAGTGACGAACCATAGCCCGGAGCTGTCATTTTCCGTCGCCAAGGGAGAGATCGTCGGCATTGCCGGGCTTGTCGGCAGCGGCCGCACCGAGGCGGTCCGGGCCATATTCGGCGCCGATATCAAGGCGGCCGGCGAAATCCGCATAGACGGCGAGCCGGTCGAGATTGCCTCGCCCAGGGACGCCGTAACCGCAGGACTATGTCTCGCGACCGAAGACCGCAAGATTCAAGGTCTCATGCTCGATATGAGCTGCGCGCAAAACAGCACCATCACCAATCTCGGTAAGATCTCCCGCAACGGATTGATTTTGCGCAAGGCGGAGGATGATTCCGCGCAGCGCCTCGTGCGTGAATTGCGGATAAAGACACCATCCATCCATCAGGCCGTCAGGACATTTTCGGGTGGCAACCAGCAGAAAGTCGTCATCGCCAAATGGCTGTTTCGCGGCCCCAAGGTGTTGATCTTCGACGAGCCGACCCGAGGCATCGATGTCGGCGCCAAGGCGGAGATCTACGAGCTCCTGTGGAAATTTGCCGCCGAGGGGAAAGGCGTCCTCGTCGTATCTTCGGACCTGCCGGAACTGATGAGCATTTGCCATCGCATCATCGTCTTCTCGGACGGCAAGATAGCCGGGGAAATACCCCGAGAGCAATTTGACGAGAGCAGGATCCTCTCGCTCGCTTACAAGGAGTACAGTCGTGTCCGGCAACATTGAAAAGACGACCGAGGCGAAAGAGGCCAGCGTCTGGGACAAGCTCATCCGGATCTCGATGAAAGAGGCCGGCGTCGCTATCGCCCTAGTCCTGATCTTGATCTTCTTCTCACTGACGGCGCCTTATTTCGCGACGCCGGAGAACTTCCTGAAGATCTTCGTGCAGATCGCTATCAACACCGTGCTTGCCGCCGGCATGACCTTCGTCATCCTCACGGGCGGCATCGATCTTTCCGTCGGATCGCTGCTGGCACTTTGCACGGTCATCGGCGCGACGATCATGATCGATCCGCGGTTTTCTCCGTGGCAGGCGATCGCTCTTGCATCGCTCGCCTCGATGGGGGCCGGCGCGATCCTGGGCGCCATCAATGGATGGATATGCGAGAAGTGGAAACTTCCATCCTTCATCGTCACGCTCGGCATGCTCAACGTCGCGAGCGGCCTTGCGCGTGTCGTCAGCGACAACTCCACCATCACCGGCCTGCCGCAGCCCTTCGTCGATTTCGGCAATCTGATTTTCTGGGGTGTTCTTCCCTCGATCTTCCTGATCGCGATCGTCGTCGTCCTCATCGGCTGGTTCGTGCTGCGCTACACCGTATTCGGACGTTTCGTCTTCGCGATCGGCACCAATGAGGAGGCGGTCCGCCTCTCGGGCCATGAACCGAAAAAATACAAGATAGCGGTCTTCACCATCTCCGGACTGACCGCCGGCATTGCCGCCATGGTCTATCTACTACGCCTCAATGTCGGCAGTCCGGTCGCCGGCATTGGCTATGAATTGAACGCCATCGCGGCCGTGATTATCGGAGGCACCAGCCTATCCGGCGGCAAGGGCTCGATCATCGGGACACTGGTTGGCGCCTGTATTCTGCAGGTGCTGTCGACGGGGTTGCAGCTCTTGGGCGCCGACGACAACATCAAGCCGATCGTCATCGGCGCCGTCATCGTGCTTGCAGTCATTCTCGACAGCTATCGCGGCCGGCTCATGCGGATCCTGGAGAGCCGCTGACAGGGCGGCTCTTTGGAGCAGGTAGGCGCCGAATTAATCTGTCGTCAGGTCCGCTGCAACTTCCATGTCCGGATTTCGAACGGCATGATATCGGCTGGACCGGTGCGTTCGATCGGCTCCTCCAAAATGTTCAGCGACCCCGAAGCCTGCCATCCCGACGGCAGCGTCAGAGAGAGACGGCCGCGCCGACCGGCCGGTTCGTAAAGCCGCAGGATAAGGCCCTCGCCTTCCTCGGCCGGCTTCAGGCCTGAGAAGGCAACCGGCGTGCCTTCGATGTCAATTGGCGACAGGGTGCCTGCCGCAAGACCGCTTGCCTCCATGCTGACCAACGGCTGGTTGAGATCGATCGCCTCCGATAGAACTCCGCCTTCATACCAGGCGCCCTCATGCGGCATCAGCGCATAGGTGAAGCGCTGCTGGCCTTCGTCGGCGAGTGGGTCGGGATAGATCGGCGAGCGCACGAGGCTCATGCCGATGACATTGCCGCGGGCGCTATGACCGTATTTGGCATTATTGAGCAAGGCAACGCCGAAACCGGGCTCGCTCAGATCGACGAAGCGGTGTGCCGCCGCCTCGAACATCGCCTGCTCCCACGAGGTGTTGGTATGCGTCTGCCGCTCCACGACCCCGAAGGCGCATTCGAAAGTCGCTGTACGCGACCGCACGGCGACCGGATTCAGGGTTCTGAGCAGCGTTCGCCGATCATGCCAATCGATGGTCGTCTCGATATCCAGTCTCCGGGCATTGGCCGTCAGAACATACAACTGGGTCACGGTCGAGTTGCGATATCGATAGACAACTTGGATCGCTGCACGATGCGGCCCCTCCTCGACCAAGGCAATGCTCTCCGGCTGTTCGAGCCGGATGCCTTTCTCGGCATAATCTGCGTCCACGTCCCAGGCGTCCCAGTTACGTGGCTTGTCGGCGGGATAGACCCAGAGCTGGTTGGCGGCCCCTTCGATCGCCTCCCGCCCCGTTGCCTTGTGAACAAGACTCGAGACGGCTCCGTCCTGACCGATGACGATAGACAAATGCTCGTTTTCGAGGTGATTGCTATCGGCTTTCAGAACCCCGGCCGGCCTTATCGCCTCGCGATCGAAGACCGCGACGGAAAGAGGCGCGATGGGATCAGCGGAGGCCAGAACCGTTCCATCAGACAGCAATGCGGTGAGCGGGCGCGCCGACAAAGACGGGTTAACGACGACAAGCGCATCGGCGACCCCGCCAAGAGGAAGATGGGCCGACAGCGTCTTCAGGGCACTTGCCTGCTCCGCCTTGGCCTTGCCGATTACGTCGTCAAGTTCCCGCTCGGCATCCACGTAGACCTCGCGAATACTCGATCCGGGAAGGATATCGTGAAACTCGTTTTTCAGAACGACGCGCCAATCGGCCTCAAGACTTTGAGGTTTGGCGGCGCCCAGCATATGGGCGAGCGAGGCCAGCGTCTCCGCCGTGATTAGGGCGCGTTCGGCCTGGCGATGCTTGCGCTTGACGCCGCTTTGCGTCGTCAGCGTTGCGCGATGGAGTTCGAGGTAGATTTCGCCATCCCAGACCGGAAGTTCCTTGTCCTTAGCGGTGAGGTGCGCCTTTTCGTAAAAACTCTTTACCGTCCCCCAGCGCGCCTTCGGGATCGCCGGGAAGTCGCGCAGCTGTACCTCACGCTCGACCATCTCCGGCGTGACGCCTCCACCGCCATCGCCGTAGCCGACGGCCAGCAACGAGGTGTCGTGCTGCGTCTTGCCGCGGAAATTCTTCCAGGTCGGCACGAAGCAATCCGGTTGCACGAAGCCGTTGTAGCCTTGCATGGGATTGTCGAATGTATGGGTCAACACCTTGCTGCCATCGAGCCCCTTCCACCAGAAGAGATCGGACGGAATGTGATTGGTTTCGCTCCAGTTCACCTTGATCGTGAAGAAGCTATCGATGCCCCCAAGCCGCAGGATTTGCGGCAAGGCACCTGAAAAGCCGAAACAATCCGGCAGCCAGCAGACGCTATGACGCAGGCCGAAATGCTTTTCGAAATAGCGCTGACCATAGAGAACCTGGCGCACGAGGCTCTCGCCGGTCGGCATGTTGGTATCCGGCTCGACCCACATGCCGCCGACGGTTTCCCATTTTCCCTCGGTAACTTTCTTCTTAATGCGCTCGAGCAGTTCCGGATCGTCCTCTTCCATCTGCGCATAATATTGGGCGGTCGATTGATTGAAGCGGAAATCGTCGGAGCGTTCCATCAGCGAAAGCGCTGTATTGAAGGTGCGGCGCATCTTGCGACGCGTCTCGCCATAGGGCCAAAGCCAGGCCAGATCGATATGGGCATGGCCCGTCAGCAGCAGCTCGCCATTTTGCGGGAAACGCGCCTGAAGCTCTTTCAGCTGGGCCAGCAGGCGATCATAAGCAGCGGCGGCGGAAGCGCTCTGCGCGTCGCTGAGACCGGCCGGATCGCCCTGAAGTTCCGGCAGCTCCCAGATCTTCTGCTGCATTGCCGCCCCTCCGGTGCGCGAGATATAGGCTGATGTCTCCGATGGCCAGTCGAGACTGCGCAGCGCCCGTTCGGCGGCATCGATCAGATGCGGCACGGCTTCATGGCCATCGAGAATATCGGCAGCCTCGCCGATCTGCTGCAGCAGAAGATGCAACCGGTGGACGGCCTCATCCAGCCAGATCAATCGCGCCTTGTTCAGCTTCGGCGCCCTATTGGGCTCGCCGAAGGGAAAACGCGCGACGCTCTCGGTTGTGATCTGGAAGTCGCGACCCTTGATCGGAAACTCCTGGTGATAGGGGTCCAGACCGAAGGTCTCCGCTTCGCCATCAGGGTAACGCAGCGTCAGCAGGCTCTCGCCGCCAAGATCGAGCTGCAGGCGGGTTTGTTCAAGCGGCCAGTCCCGCGGCCCCGTTGCCTTGGCGGCAAAGCGAACCGTCCCTTCACGATGCGGCCAGTCCTGATGATGCGCAATCGGCTCCCCATCGAAGGTCCAGCCGTCGATCGCGAGACTTTTCCTGTCGCGCCAATGCGCAAGCTCCGTAGTGCGGACTTTCAGGCGATCAAGGCGTTGGGCAATAGTGAGGGACATTGGCGGATCCTATCGGGAAATCGGCAACTGACGACGGGGGAGAAAATAAATCAGCGCGAGTTGATCGCCGGCCCCGCGCCCCTCTCCCTCCCAGCGGATCGCATAGCCCAGGTTTAGATTAAGTAACTTTGTTTTGGCGTCAAGGCGTACGGAAATAAGTTGCAAGACTTTTGTGTGCCTCGACCCGGACACGTTCGAACTGCACCGAGCCGCTACCAGCGCTTGACCTTAACACGCGGAATAGAGAAGTGCCCTAAATCTGTCGCCACGCCCCGATCAGCATGCGCATGAAATGCTCTGCAGCGGGGGACAAGGTGCCTCCGCGGCGGCGCACAATGCCGATGGTGCGCGAGATCTCGGGGTTTCTGATGGGACGCGTGATCAGGAAGGGATGTTCTCCCTGGGGGGTCGCCATTTTCGGCAGCACGGAAATCCCGAGCCCCGCCTCCACTAGGCCGAGCGATGTGGAAAGATGGGTCACTTCGTAAAACCAGTTGAGCTTGATGTTGGATCTGGCCAGAGCGGCATCGAGCAAAGTCCTGTTCGCGCTCGAGCGATGAACCGTAATTAGGGGATAAGGCTCGAGATCCTGCCATCGGACCTCTTTCTTTTCCGCTAGCGGATGGTCCCGCTTGGCCGCCAGGACAAACGGGTCTTCCGCTAGCCTCTCGAAGACCAGATCGCTGTCCGAGCTTCCCATGATATTGATTCCGAATTCGACTTCGCCGCGCGCCACAGCCTGAAGTGCTTCGGTCGCAGTCAGATCGAGGATCCGAAGCCGGATATTCGGATATTCATGGTTGAACTGGCGGATGACGGAAGGCAGGAAATAAAATGCTGCCGTCGGCAGGCATGCAATCGTTACCAGGCCTCCGCGCTTGGCTCCCAGTTCCCGCATCGAAAACAGCGAACCGTCGAATTCTTCGAGCATACGCTGCACCAGAGGCACGAGTTCGGTTCCAAGAGCGGTGGCCGCGACATGGCGCGTCGTCCTTTCCAGCAGCGGCGCGCCGATCGCCTGCTCCAGCTTTTGAATGCGGCGGCTGAGCGCCGGTTGCGACATGTTCAGCTGATCGGCCGCGCGATGAAAGCCCTGCAGCTCGACCACGGCGAGGAAGGCTCTAAGGTCAAGGATCTCACAATTGATGTTCATTTCGTATCAATGTCCTCAATTTTAGCATTTCACATATCAATCATTAATTCTATAATAGCAATAACAAGGCGAATTAATACGATAATCACATCATATGGCGAGAAAAACGCATGAATGATTTACTCTCCATACCGTGTGTCCTGATGCGGGGTGGCACCTCGAAAGGCCCGTTCTTTCTGGCGTCGGACCTGCCACAGGACCCGGCCGAGCGGGATCAGGTGCTTTTGTCCGTGATGGGCTCGGGGCATCCGCTTCAGATCGATGGTATCGGAGGAGGAAATCCGGTCACCAGCAAAGTTGCCATCTGCGGACCGGGAACGGTGCCCGGTGCTGATGTGGACTATCTGTTCGCGCAGGTTCGTGTCGACAGGCAGATCGTCGATACCTCACCCAATTGCGGGAACATGTTGGCGGCTGTTGGGCCGTTCGCGATAGAGGCGGGGCTTGTCCCGGTCGCGGGAGACACCACCCTCGTCAAGATCTTCAACGTCAACACCGGCAAGATGATCGAAGCCGAGGTTCCGACGCCGAATGGTGCGGTCGCCTATCTCGGCGACGCGAGAATTGACGGCGTACCCGGTCAGGCCGCTCCGATCGCGCTCACGTTCAAGGATGCGGCGGGTGCGCGAACGGGTGAGCTTTTTCCAAGCGGCAAATCGACAGAGACGATCGCCGGCATCGATGTGACCTGTATCGATTGCGCGATGCCGATGCTCCTGATCGAGGCAGCCTCGCTTGGCGTGACCGGATACGAGAGCGCTGCCGAACTGAACAGCAATCATTCGTTGATCGAACGGCTGGAAGACCTTCGCATCCTCGCCGGCGAGAAAATGGGAATGGGTGACGTTCGCGGTCAAGTCACTCCGAAACCGGTCCTCATCTCTCCCGCCCGACAAGGCGGCGCATTGAACGTTCGCTACTTCATGCCGAACGAATGCCATCCGTCACTGGCGACGACAGGCGCTGTCGGGATCGCAACGGCCTGTGTAAGCGAAAACACCGTCGCATCCCGCCTTATCGGCGTTCAAACACCGCCTATCGTGCTTTCCATCGAACATCCCAGCGGCCATCTGGACGTGAAGTTGCAGTTGCGGGATGGGAAGCTCGTCGCCGGGATTCTTCGCACGGCGCGCAGGCTGTTCGAGGGCCATGTCTTTGCAAAGCCTGCCAAAACGCTGGTTTGTGCAGCATAATCAATCAACCTATGGTGCCGGGAGGGTGCCAAAATGGAGGAGATCAAATGAAAAAGCTTATTCTCGCACTCGCGGCAGCGGTAGCGCTGTCCGGAACGGCTTTGGCGGAACCTGTTCGCATAAGCGTCGGTTCCTACAACCTCAACAACCTGCCTTTCCCGGTCGCGCAGGGCTTGGGTCTTTATGAGAAAGAAGGGCTGGAGGTTACCGTTGAAAACTTCGCGTCAGGCGGATCGAAGACCTTGCAGGCCCTGGTTGCCGGCTCGACGGATGTCGCTGTCGGCTTTTACGACCATACGATTCAGATGCAGTCGCAGAACAAGCACGTTGTCGCCTTCGTGGAGCTTGGGCGCAATTCCGGGCTCGTTCTAGCTGGCGGCAAGGACGCGAAATTCGATCCGAAAAATCCGCAAACGATCAGGGGCGCCAAGATCGGAATCACCGCTCCGGGATCGTCCTCGGATTTCTTTATTCGCTACTATCTTCAGCGGCATAAGCTCTCGGCGAACGACGTTTCGATCATCGGCGTCGGATCGGGCGCCGCGGCAGTGGCGGCTCTTCAGCAGGGCAAGATCGACCTGCTCGTCAATTATGATCCCGCGGCGACGTTCGTTGTCGAGAAGGGCGTCGGAAAGATCCTGATCGACGCCCGCAATGACGATGGCGCCAAGGAAATCTATGGCGGCATCTATCCGACATCGGTCCTTTACGCCACGCAGGACTACATCTCCAAGAATCCGGAGACCATTCAGAAGGTCACCAATGCAACGGTAAAGGCGCTTCAATGGATGAAGACGCATAGCGCCGCGGAGATTGTCGAAAAGCTTCCGCCGGAATTCATTTCGGGCGACAAGGAGACGTATATCAAGGCAGTTGAAAACGCGCGGCAGATCTTTTCCACGGACGGGCTGCTCGACGAAAAAGATATCAAGACGCCTCTCGATGTCCTGACGTCGTTCAACGACAAGGTCAAGGCTGCCAAGATCGACCTTTCCAAGACCTATACCAACGAATTTGTAGCGAAGGTGCCGGCGACGGCATCGAACTAAGGGAGGTTAAGATGTCCGTGACAGCCTTAAAGCCGGCAACACAGACACCTCATGCAGCGGCGGCGTCCAAGGCAATGGTGGCAATCGAAAATGTCACCATGTCCTTTGGCTCCTTCGTCGCGGTCCAGGATGTAAATCTGACGGTGGCCGATGGCGAATTCGTCGCCATCGTGGGGCCGACCGGCTGTGGCAAAAGCACGATCCTGAATGCGATCGCCGGCCTTCTCAAGCCGGCAAAGGGCTCGGTCTCGATTGATGGCGGCGTGGTCTCGGGCGTCCAGAATAACATCGGCTATCTATTTCAGCAGGACGCGCTATTCCCTTGGAAAACCGCGATCGAGAACGTGGAACTGGGCCCCTTGTTCCAAGGTGTCGGCGCTGGCGAGCGCCGGGAGCGGGCCCTCAAATGGCTGGCCAAGGTCGGTCTTAAAGGCTTTGAGGACCGCTATCCGCATCAGCTTTCCGGCGGCCAGCGTAAGCGTGTGCAAATGGCGCAGGCGCTGATAACGGGGCCGAAAGTCATCCTCATGGACGAGCCATTCTCCGCCTTGGACATTCATACCCGGCATCTCATGCAAAATGAACTGCTTCGCCTGTGGCAGGAAGAGCGGCGGGCTGTGGTTCTGATTACGCATGATCTCGAGGAAGCGATTGCCCTGGGGGATCGTGTCGTGGTTCTGGCGTCAGGTCCCCGGTCGCGCGTCATCGACAGTTTCCCTGTCGATCTGGAGCGTCCTCGCGATGTCGCGGAGATCAAGCTCGATCCCCGTTTTACTGACCTCTATCGCAATATTTGGGCTTCCCTGCGCGGTGAAGTGGAGAAAAGCTATGAACGCCATGACTGAGAGACTTACCCAACTGGCATTGCTGCTGATGATCGTCGGCGGTTGGGAGATCGGCGTGAACCTCGGCGTGGTCGATGTCTTCTTCTTTCCCTCGCCCGTCGATATCATAAAGCAGGTGTTCGCATGGGTTGCCGATCCCAGCTTCTTCAAGCATGTGACCATTACCTTGACCGAAACAGTGCTCGGCTACGTTATCGGCACGGCTCTCGGCGTGGCTGCGGGAGTATGGCTCGGCCTGTCGCGCTCGGCTGCTCGGATCCTCGATCCATTCATCAAAGGCCTGAACGCCATCCCGCGCGTGGTCCTTGCTCCGATCTTTGTCCTTTGGCTCGGTCTGGGGCTCTGGTCCAAGGTGGCGCTCGCCGTCACGCTCGTGTTCTTCGTGACCTTTTTCAACGCAATGCAGGGCGTGCGTGAAGTCAATCCCGTCGTGCTGTCGAACGCCCGTATCCTCGGCGCGAAGAAGTCCGAGCTCCTGCGTCACGTCTATTTCCCGGCCGCGGCGAGCTGGATTCTGTCTTCGCTTCGAACATCCGTGGGGTTCGCGGTCGTCGGCGCCATCATCGGTGAATATCTGGGTGCGTCGGCCGGCCTGGGATACCTCATCGCGCAGGCGGAAGGTAACTTCGATGCCGTCGGCGTCTTCGCGGGCATCTTCATCCTGGCGGTGTTCGTCCTATTGATCGATCTCGTCCTGGATTTCGTCGAAGCTCGCCTGATCAAGTGGCGTCCCCGCGCGGCGGAACGGACCACCTAATTGCGCCACGGTCGGAGAGAGAAGGAAACCGGCGAGCATGTATCCGCACATGTTCGCGGTTCGCCGCAACGAGGCCGGATACGGAAATCGGCAAGAGGGTCTCTGAGACGATTGTCAGCGTCGGAAGAGACCGAGGCGTGGCGAACATCGGACTCTATCGCTCGCTCTCTCCAACTTAAGGCTGATTGCGCATTACACGCGGAACGGCTTTGTTTCCGTCGGACTCCATTCATGAGCGGCAAAATGATGAAGCTCGTGGGCGCCCATTACGGGACAACGATCCGAGCAGTTTCTGGTAGGGTTCGCGAGCCACTGAGATGGCGTATGGCTCCGAATTCATCCCGCCTTTAAAGCGCGTCGGTGAGCTTCTATCGCCAGCCCGTCGTTTAGGGCGAGCGCTGATACGGAGAACCAACCGCGAGGATTGTATTGCACGCGTGGGAAAAGGGTCCTTACTCGTAAAAGACCGCAAATGTGGGCCGGAGTACGATGCCACAGGCTACAAAGGCCGATTGGATACATGATCGAGCCGGCGCCCGGCCAGCGAGCTATAAGTCGCGCAATCGATGGCTCATAGAAGAAAATCGAAATACAACGACCTCTTGCTGCGGCTGAATTAAGCTCAGGCTCTAAGCCGTGGGCGGGTCGGACTGGAGGGAGGATAGCGCATCAACTCCCTTCGCTCTTGGGATGCTGATACGCAACGTCCGGCTGGAACCGACACTCCGCGGCGCACACTAGGATATTTGCTCGAACGTATCGGCGTTGGTTTGCACGGAATGAGCCCAACCGAGCTTTCGCGCCCTACCGGATTGCTCGGGCTTCTTGCTGGTCACAACATGCCAGATCGTCTGGAGCTTTTTCTCGCGCAACATTCCGGTGAATGAGCAGATGGAGGTCGAACCTTCGCCCGCCATTCCAAAAGCGAAATTTATGCAATCATCGAACCAAACGCCAGCCACCGGCAACTCGGAGCCAAAAAAGACACTGTCTTGCAGCGCGGTCTTGAATGTCCCTCTGATTAAACCATCCTGCTCGTCGGTTATCTTGACCGTCGAGCCATATTGATTGCGCCAAATTCCAGTCCAGCTCATGATGGATGTCTCCTTGACGTTTTTGTGGGCGGCAAGTCGATCAGGCGTTGCGGGCCTGTTCCGGACGTCTGGTCAACCGAATTCCTCGACAATCCTCACACAGACGCCGGCAGACTTACGGAGCGTTATTCACGAATAGGACGCCCATAGGCTGCTTTTTTCCCTTTGCCTTTAGAGACCGGAGATGTTTCGGCTTCGCGTTCCGTCTCTTGGTGCTGCTCTTCGGCCCGTTGCCAATGATCGAGATCGCGTCCGTCGGGCCGCCCTTCTTCCTCCCAGATCCTATAAGCTCGCTCGCGGCGCTTGGCTTCATCATCATCCATTGACTTGCTCCTTGATGTTGAATGCGGATTTCTAAAAGCTTGGACAGCGTCAGCGATCTAATCGACCAGGAAATCGAAAGTTCCCTCTGGATAATTTATTGCGGAGAAGCGCGTGCAGGTTGAGCGCGCGGTGGTGGCTCGCCGAAGATGGCGCAAGCTCAGGAGGCATGGCTGAAAGTTCCGCTTTGGCAGTCGGCGATGCATTTTTCAGCTGCCTTTGCTCCGATGAAGGAACTCTGGATGCCCACGCGAGTTGGGGTCTCTCTTTCAAGGAGGACAGAGACATGCAAGTGAACGCAGCAATGACGCGCGACGTGCGCGTCGCAAATCCTAATCATTCCATTCGCGACGCCGCGGTCATGATGGCCGATCTGGATGCCGGCGTTCTTCCTGTCGGCGAGAACGACAAGCTCGTGGGCATGATCACGGATCGCGACATTACAGTCCGCGCTGTCGCACGCGGCAAGGGACCCGACACCAGGATCAGTGACGTGATGTCGGCAGAAGTTAAATACTGCTTCGAAGACGATGATGTCGACGACGTGATGACAAACCTGGGGAACATCCAGGTGCGGCGGCTGCCGGTGCTCAACCGAGACAAGCGGCTGGTCGGCATACTCTCGCTCGGAGATCTCGCTGTTTCCATGGCTGATGGGTCCGCCGGTCCCGCGCTCGCCGAAATCTCCAGACCCGGTGGAGCGCATTCGCAGACCTGAACCAGCAATTATCGAAGGAACGACGCCATGTCCGCATCGAAAACAACCACGGACCATGAAACAATCCGTAAATGGGTGGAAGCAAGAGACGGCCGTCCATCACGTGTGAAAAGCGCCGGCGGCAATGGCGGCCTTTTGCGGATCGATTTTGGTGAGCCCGAGCACAACTTCGAAGAAATCGGCTGGGACGAATTCTTCCGGATCTTCGACGATAACAAGTTGGCGTTCCTCCATCAGGAAGAGACGGAGGACGGTCGCGAAAGTCGCTTCAATAAATTCATCAATCGGTCGTGATGTCGGCGGCGGTCTTACGCCGGCGGCAGCGATTATTCCTGGAAAGGCGGTTTAACATGCCCAAGATGATGGCCATTAGAATGCATGAGTTCGGCGATGCCGATGTCTTGCGGCTTGACCAGATCGAACGGCCCTCCCCCGGTGAAAACGAGATTTTGGTCAAGGTCGCGGCAGCAAGTGTCAATCCCGTCGACTGGAAGATCCGCAAGGGTGGCTATCCCGCGGTCAAGCAAGATGACCTGCCGATCGTTCCCGGACGCGATCTCGCGGGCACTGTCGAGGCTCTTGGTCACAAAGCAACCGGCTTTGCCAGCGGCGATCGCGTGATCGCGTTCCTCGACATGAAGCGGGGCGGCTACGAGGAATATGTCGCCGTTCCGGCTGCGTTGCTCACGAAAATGCCATCCTCGATCAGTTTCGAGGAAGCCGCGGCCATTCCGCTCGCCGCCATGACCGCATGGCAGGGATTGTTTGATCATGGCCGCCTTCGAAGCGAGCAGCGGGTTCTGATCCATGGAGGGGGTGGAGGCGTGGGCCATTTCGCGATCCAGTTCGCGAAGGCCAAGGGAGCTTGGGTCGCAACGACTGTTTCGGGGCTGGACATCGATCTTGCCCGGCGCCTTGGAGCGGATCAGGTCATCGACTACAAGTCCGAACGTTTCGAGGATATGCTCGATCCCGTCGATATGGTCTTCGACCTTGTCGGGGGTGAAACACAAAAGCGCTCGTTCGAAGTTATCAAGAACGGAGGCGTTCTGGTGTCGACACTAGGCGAGCCGGAACGACCGGACACCGTATCCGGTAATATCCGGGTTGCCGGCTATATGGCCACGCCGAATGCGGGCCAGCTTCATGAAATCGTCGATCTGATAGAACAAGGGCAGGTCAAAGTCCTGCTTCACAAGGTTTTTCCGCTTGATATGGCCGCAAACGCTCAACGAACCCTGGAAAACGAGCACGTCCAAGGAAAAATCGTTCTGAGCGTGGACTGATCGGCGAAGATAGATGGATTGCCGACACTGGACTTATTTCAACCGATCGGAAGGGTGATGGTAGACCAAGCTGTCCGGTGTGGTTGCACAGCAGTCGTGCAATTCTGGAATTCCATTCCGTCAATGCAAGGACGATCAAGAACGCCTAGCTCGATCCGACTGCAATAACGCCGCTTGACGGCCAAATAATCGCCTTGGCACCCAGGCAACTCTCGCCGACGCGCCTGAGCCGGCCATCCAGGTCATCCCGATGACCGGCGCGCCATCGGGATGACAGGTTTGAAAGAGCATTTCGCCGCCGTTGCCCGGCACGATCAAAGGCCATGCAGCGGGGGGACCGTTTGACTTCGTTCTGGATTTAATTCGGGGTCACGTCGAAGCCGAACCATTTCTGAGACAGCTTCGCGATCGTGCCGTCGGCTTTTGCCGCCGCGATCGCATCGTTGAACATCGCCTTCAGCTGGGTGTCGTCCTTGCGCAGACCGACGGAACTGCCGCGGCCGAGGAGGCCGCCTTGGAAGCGCGGTCCGGTCACGGTCATATCTTCATTGCCGGGTTTTGCCGCCGCCGTCGACAGATAGGCCATCGACGCCATGATGAGATCGACGCGGCCGGCCTTCAGGTCGAGGTCATGCTGCTCGGTCGTCTTGTATTCGCGAATATTGGCAACGCCCTTCAGATATTTGTCGAGGAAGGTTGCCGCGATCGATGCCGTCTGCACGCCGATCGTCTTGCCCTTGAGCATCGGTTCGAGTTCCTTCAGCGCCTTGGCCGCACCGGCTTCATCCGTCGCGAGGGAAAACACCTGGCCCTTCATGGGAAGATCGACAAGGGAGGAATCCTTCAGGGTTGCGAACGTCTGGCCGGTGGTGCCGTAGGAATCGCTAAAGGCAATGACCTCCTCCCGCTTTGCGGTCGCCGACATGCCGGAAATGATCGCGTCGAATTTGCCCGCATTGAGCGCCGGGATCATGCCGTCGAAGGGCTGGATGACGGTCGTGCATTCGACTTTCATGTGATCGCAGAGATATTTGATCAGTTCGATCTCATATCCGTCCAGGCTGCCGTCCGCCTTGGTGAAATTCCATGGGCGAAAAGCACCTTCGGTCGCGATGGTGACATGCGTCCACTTTTTGTCCTCGGCGCGCACGACGCTCGCCGTCGCGAACGTGGCGACCATCATGAGCGCGGTTAGAAGTCCGGTCAGGTATTTCATGATCGAGTTCCCCATTGTGATTGAACTTGAAATTATTGGCTGATGAACTGGCGGAAGCGCTCGGAACGTGAACCGGCAAAGACATCCTGCGGCTTGCCGTCTTCCTCGACGACGCCCTTGTGCAGGAAGATGACGCGGCTCGAGACATCGCGCGCAAAGCCCATCTCATGCGTAACGACGAGCATGGTGCGTCCCTCCTCGGCGAGCGCGCGCATGACCCTCAGGACCTCGCCCACGAGCTCGGGGTCGAGCGCCGATGTCGGTTCATCGAACAGCATGACCTTCGGATGCATGGCGAGGGCGCGCGCGATGGCCGCGCGCTGTTGCTGGCCCCCCGAAAGATGAGCCGGGTAGAAATTGCGCTTGTCGGCGATGCCGACCTTGGCGAGCAGCGCTTCCGCTTCCTCGATGCATTCGGCGCGCGAACGGCCCTGGACGTGGACGGGCGCCTCGATCACGTTCTCGAGCACCGTCTTGTGGGACCAGAGATTGAAGCTCTGGAACACCATGCCGAGTTGGGAACGGATGCGATCGACCTGCCTTCCATCGGCTGGACGATGGGCGCCGCGGGCTGTGCGCTGCATGCGGATCGTTTCGCCCGCCACGGTCACCTCACCGGAATCGGGCGTCTCCAGCAAATTGATGCATCGCAGGAATGTCGATTTTCCGGAGCCTGAAGAACCGAGAATCGAGACGACGTCGCCTTCCAGCGCATCGAGCGAGATACCCTTGAGCACCTCGATCGGTCCAAAGCTCTTGTGCATGTCGCGCACGCTGAGTGCGATTGGCGTGGCAGTCATCGCGGATCTCCTACGGGGGCCGCCCCGGCGGCGGTATCGTGCGTCACCGGCACGGGCGGGCGCAGATGCGGGCTCAGCCGATACTCGGCAAACTGGATGAGGCGTGTCAGCACGAAGTTGATCACCAGGTAGATGGCACCTGAAACGACGAAGACCTCGATGGCGCGGTAGGTCTCCGAAATGATCTTCGCCGCGACGCCCGTGACTTCCATCAGCGTGATGATCGAGGCAAGCGATGTCGCCTTCACCATCGAGATCATCTCGTTGCCGTAGCCCGGCAGCGCCTGACGGATGGCAAGCGGCAGGATGATGCGCCGGAACATCATGAGTCGATGCATGCCGCAGGCGCGCGCAGCCTCCACCTGCCCATGCGGCACCGAGAGCAGACCGCCGCGGATGATTTCGCTGGCGTAGGCCGCGGTATTCAGTGTCAGCGCCAGGACGGCGCACCAATAGGGATCGCGCAGAAATGGCCAGAAAATGCTGTGACGGATGACGGGGAACTGGCCGAGACCGTAGTAGATCAGGAAGATCTGGACGAGCAACGGCGTGCCGCGAAAGACGAAAACGTAGAGCCGGGCAAACCAGTCGAGGACGGTGACGCCCGATAGGCGAGCAAGCGCCAGAAGCAATGCGAGGATGGCGCCGAGGCAGATCGACGTCACCGCGAGTTCGATCGTCAACGGGATCGCCGCGACAAGGCTCACGAAAGTCTCTTCAAGGAATTGCCAATCCATCAGCGTTTCCTCACACCGCGCGACAGATGGCGCTCTGCTTGCTGGATGATCAGGCTGGATAGGGTCGAGATCATCAGATAGATCACCCCTGCGATCAGGTAGAAATCGAACGGCAGTCCCGTGGAGCCCGCGCCGACCTGCGCCTGACGCAGCAATTCGGCGACGCCAGTGATCGAGACCAGCGCCGACTCCTTGAGAACAACCTGCCAGACGTTACCGAGCCCCGGCAGCGCATGACGCAAGGTCAGCGGCGCGATAATCCGGCGCAGGCGCAGCCAGCGCGGCATTCCGCAGGCGATGGCGGCCTCGATCTCACCGGGATGCACGGCCTTGAACCCGCCGCGCAGCACCTCCGTGAACTGCGCACCGGACGTGACGCCGACGGCCAGGGAACCGGCGAGGAAACCCGGAAAACCGAGGAAGCCCTCCGCTCCGAACATCTTACCGATGGCCGTGACGACCGCGCTGCCGCCGAAGTAAAAGAGATAGATGACCAGCAGATCGGGGATGCCGCGAAGAACCGTCGTATAGGCATCCGCCGTGGCGCGTGCAATCCGGTTGCCGGCGATCTTGCCCCACGCGCCGAGCGTTCCGATGCAGGCGCCGACTGCATAGCCGGAAATCGCGACAAGAATGGTCATCCAGGCGCCGGCCAGGAGAGCATGACCCCAGCCATCCGGACCGAAGCCAGCAAGCTCGAATAGGGTTGGCTGGTTCATCCGCTTGACCTGAAAGAATGGATGTGCGCAGGGGAAGTCATGGTCTTAGCCTCGGCCGGGAACGGTGGATGCGGGACGCGCTCAATTGGCCTCGAAGGTCGGCGTCAGGTCGATCTTGCTCCATTTTTCCGAGAGCTGCTTGATCGTGCCATCCTTGGCCGCTTGCTTGATGGCATCGTCGAATTTCGCCTTCAGATCGGTCTCGCCCTTGCGCATGCCGAGAGCGACCTCCGTTGCCAACATCGCACCCTTCACCAGGGGGCCGGACATCATCAGATCGTCGTTGCCGGGTTTGGCGAGTACGGAGGTTTCATAGACGCCGCTGTCGAAGCCGGCATCGATGCGGCCTGCCTTGAGATCAAGATCGCGCTCTCCGGAGCTCTTATAGGCACGCACCGTCACATCGGATCCGAAATAGGAATTGATCAGCTGCTCCTGGCTGGTCGACTGGACGACACCGACCGTCTTGCCCTTCAAGGCCTTGCCGATCTCCGCCATCACCGGATCCGCTTTCGCCTTGTCGTTGAGATTGAGCCGCTCACCCGTCATCGGGAGAGGTGAAACCGATCCATCCTTCACGAGCAGGAAGCTTGCGACACCGCTCGCATAGGGTACGGTGAAATCGACCACCTGTTTGCGCTTATCGTTGATGCCGAGCGTCATCACCAGATCGAATTTGCCGGCATTCAGGCTTGGGATCATCGCGTTCCATTCGCCGGCGATCAACTCGCAATCGACCTTGGCGCGCTTGCAGAGATCGTTGATGAGATCGACGTCGAAGCCGGCAAGCTTGCCGCTTGAATCCATCAGGTTCCACGGCGGGAACGCGCCTTCGATGCCGACCTTCACCTGCGTCCAGTCTTTGGCGCCGGCGGTCAGCGGAGCAAGGGAGGCAATCATGCCGAATACGGCGGCAAGCATTTTTCTGTTTTTCATCTTCGTTCCCCTTTTCGGCCGCCTAAGCGGCCTTTTGTCAGATCCGGTATTCTCGGCGTCAGTTCTCCAGAGCCGCTCGCAGGGCGGCATTGGCCTCCCGCAGCGCGTAAGCGATGCGATTTCTCGTCTGACGCGCGTGAACGACGTAGAAAGCGGTATCCTGCGCGCCCTCATCCAGTCTCGCCAGCGAGCGCAGCCCTTCCAGAGAGGGCCAGGCGACGTGCGGTAGCGCGGAATCAGGATGGAAGCGTTCGCCGCTCGTATAGTTCAGCGGCACCAGATGCCGCCCGGCATGCATCAGCGAGGCATCGATCCGCGCCGCTCGTTCCGGCTTGGGATCCCTCACCTGCAGAAGCGAATTTGCGTTGACGCGCAAGTCTTCTATGGCCCGGGACAAGCCGGAGATATCGAGACGGCCGGCAAGCGCTGCCTGCAATTGCCCAATCTGCTCGTCGAGGGAGGCGGCATATTGAGTGTAATCCAGCGGCAAGACGGGCAAAGTCAGCAGCCGCCAGAGAACTTCGAGAACAATCGCCGTGTCCCGGCAAAGATTGTCCGGATCGATATGTTCGGCGGTGTCGTGCGGCGTATGCCACCACCATCCAAGCGCCGTCAGCATCTTGACGGGTCCCGGCGGCTGATGGCTGAGGCTGCCGAACATCGAGGGAATACCGATGCCCCAGAAGGACTGATCCGCGGCGCGGCCATGACGCCTGCCGGCGTGTTTCTGTCCGGTCACACGCTCGATCACATCCGCAGCCAAGGGCCTGAGTTCGTCGATCACACCGGAATTGGTGAGGACGGTAGCACCCTCGCCGCCGGTGGAATCGACATTGACATGGACGGCGCAGCGGCGATCGAGTTCGTCGAAATACTCGTCGGCGTACCAAGCTGAGCCGGAGTAGCGGCCATGGGAATGACCGGACCAGAAGCATATGCGCAAGCCCCTGCGCCATTCCGAGGCACGAAGCGCGAGCAGGCGCGCCGCCTCGAGCATCGTCGCATTGGCGCCGCCATTGTCCATGACCCCGAAATGCCAGGTGTCATGATGGCCGGAAAACAGGACGAAAGGTCCATCGTCGCCTTTCGGTTGAAGCTCGGCAACAAGCAACGGCGTCTTGCGCCAACCCGTGTCCACCTCCGCGCAAAGCGTTGCAGTCACCGCCTCTCCGCGCGCAAGCCTTTCACGCAGGCGGCCGCCATCATCCTTAGCGATCGAGCAGATGACGGTCGTCGGCAGCCTGTCGCGCGTGTGTTGCGACGGGCTGCCCCAGACCGGGGAGACGCACATCTCATAGAGATGCTCGTTCGGACTGATGTGAAGTTCGCCGAGCGCGCCGAAAGCACTCGCAAGCGCGGCCACTTCTTCGGTCGCGATACCATCGACCAGAACGATCTTGCCGGCGATATCCTTGCCGGCGAAATCGGCTTCGGTTCCCTCGCCGACATGGATGAGATTGCCGGTTACTCCCGCGGCTGGTGTCGAGATCGACATGGAATGCGTGATGCAACGAAGGTTCTTGCCATCGATCTCAACCGTGGCGGCACGTGGCAAGCTGATGAAGGCATCGTGCGACAGAAGCCGCGTGCGATAGCCAAAGCCGTCCATCTCAGCCTGGAGATAGCGGAAGCTTTCCAGCTCTTCGGCCGTGCCCGAAAGCTTTACTCGGCGCGCGAATTCGCCGATATGCGCCATCAAGCGCGCGCGATCGGGCTTCAGACCGGCCTTAGCCATTGGCCTTCTCCGGCAGCGGCGGCTCGACATCGTCCGGGATCGGGTTGACGAAGGGCGTACCTTCGAGGCGTGCTTTGTGATCTTCCTTGGCGGCCGCGATGAGCGCGGGATTGCGGATGAGTTCGACGGCCGTGCTCGCCATCACCTTGGCGGCATGTTCGGTGCCCTTGTGAGCGACAGGCAGCTTGCCCTGCGCGACGAGCTGCCAGGAGTGGCCGGGCGTGCCGATCGCATAGGTGGCGCCGCGCATCTGCACGGTCGGGACGACCCAGCTGACCGTTCCGACATCGGTCGAGCCGACCAGGGTGCCATCGCCGGCGTTCAACGGAAAGATTTCCTCACAGAGCGCCTGGCCCTTCTTCGGCTTCAATGCAAATCGGCCGTAGGAAGCGGCAATATCCTCCGCGCTGAAGGTCTGCTGAAACTTCAGCGCGGTCTCGCGATCCGCGTCGTCAAACACGGGCGGCCCGAGCCGATTCAGCTGCGCGAACATGCATTCCTCGAGCGGTGTATTGCCAACGAGATTGGCGTCGCCGCTGATGATCTCGCTGCGAACCGTCGTCTCTGTCATTAAGGCGGCACCCTCGGCCACCTTCTTGACCCGGGCGACCAGCGAAAGGAGTTCCGGCAGGGTCCGCGCCCGCACGAGATAACGCACGGTGGCGCGCGCCTGCACGACATTGGGGGCCGCGCCGCCGGTATCGGTGACGGCATAGTGGATGCGCGCCGTCGACGGCATGTGTTCGCGCATGTAGTTGACACCGACATTCATCAGCTCGACCGCATCCAGCGCGCTGCGGCCAAGATGAGGCGTGGCAGAAGCGTGCGAGGCACGGCCGGAAAAATGGAAATTGATCTCGTTGCAGGCGAGCGAAATGGGATTGTTGACGCCGGCGAAGGCCGCCGGATGCCAGGAGATCGCGATATCGACATCATCGAAAACGCCAGCACGAACCATGAAGCCCTTGGAGGATCCACCCTCCTCGGCCGGGCAACCGTAATAGCGCACCCTGCCCTTCAGGCCGTTTTCCGCGAGGAAATCCTTGACCGCGGCCGCCGCGAGCATCGAGCCGGCGCCCAGCATGTTATGGCCGCAGCCATGGCCATTGCCGCCATCGACCAGAGGCCGCTCTTCCGCGACACCGGCTTCCTGGCTCAATCCGGGCAGCGCATCGAACTCGCCGAGGATCGCGATGACCGGACCATCCTCGCCCGCTTCGCCCATGACAGCCGTCGGCAGGCCGGCGATGCCGCGCTCGACACGAAACCCCTGACGCCCAAGCATCGCGGCATGTTCTTCGGCGGATCTGTATTCCAGGTAGTTCGTTTCAGGAATGTCCCAGATCCGATCGCTAAGCGCGAAGAATTCCGCGCTTTTCCTTTCGACAATGTCCCAGACCGCCTCGGAATTTTGCATGGACTTGCCATCCGCCTCATATAATGGATACTAAATTGGTACCAATTTATGTGCCAATAAGAACGGATGCGCAAGAGATGAGCATGAATATTTTTTTGGCAGCCATAGCGCGCGCCGTGTTGAAAAATGTGGACCTATGATAGTCATCGCCAACTTGGGAAGGTCTGGGAGAGCTGCATGAACTCGCTGGAAGCTGAAGCGGCGGCGCGGTCGCACGGAGGAGAGGCGCCCGACGTGACCGAGCTCATTCTCCAGGACATCCTCGCGGGCAGGCTCCCACCGGGAACATGGCTGAAGCAGATCGATCTGGAGCGTCGGTACAGTTGTACGAGGCCGCAGGTGCGACGGGCGCTCGACCGCCTCGTGCAGAAGCGGCTTGTCGAGCACATTCCCAATCGCGGCTATCACGTGCACGAGCAGGACGGGCGCCGCGCCCAGGAAGTAAGCGATATCCGCGTGATCCTCGAAGTGGCGATCAGCGATCGCATCGTCGCCAATGCCGGCGATGCGGATATTGCCAATTTGCGCGCGCTGGCTTCGCGCTTCGATGATCTGGTGCTCAATGGCACCATGCTCGAGCTTTACGAAGCCAATCTCGCTTTTCACCGCTACCTGCTGGTACTTGCAGGAAATCAGGAGCTTGTCGAACTCATCACCGAAATCCGGCAACGCACCTCGTCGGCACCGGTCTCGCAATGGCGAACCCGAGCCCGCATCGAGCAGTCCGGCCGCGAGCACCAGCAGATGATCGATGCAATAGAGAAGCGCGACGTCGATATGCTCAAGGAACTGACCCGCAGGCATATTTTGCAGACATGATTGATATCGACCACAGCCTGGGGCATGCCCTGCGAGGCTATCGGCCGGGGCCGCGACCCCATTTCACATCGCGGGCCTATCCGCGCCTGGATCTGTCCCAGATCATTCGGACCGTCTTGCCGTGAACGCAATGATGGCGGCCGCCAGAAACAGAACACCGCTATAGGCGAATGGGCTCCACCACCCGACGCCGTCGAACAGCAGCCCGCCTGTGAAGGCACCGGCGGTGATTGCCGCCTGGATCAGCGCCACCAGCAGCCCGCCGCCGGCCTCGAGTTTGTCTGGGATGGCCCGGGTCATCCATATGTTCCAGGCAACAGGAATGGGCGTGGCGAAGAACCCGAACAGGCAGAGGAGCGCGGCGACCGCAATACCGGAAGGTGCGAGCGGGATCAGCAGCAGAGCGATCGCGGCGAGCGCCGCGGGGAATCCGGCGAGGACGGCATCCAGATGCGCTCGCAGCAGGAAGCCGATCAAGGACGTGCCTAGCAGGCCGAACACGCCGATGCCGAGGAGCACGACCGACAGCTCGTTCACATCAAGCCTCGTCACATCTCCAAGGAGCGGTCGAAGATAGGTCGATAGCGCGAATTGGCCCATGAAGAAGAAGGACATGGCGGCCATGCTGATTGCCAAGACGCGGTTTCGCAGCAACCCGAGCGGACCGCCCCCGTCATTCTTCGAACCGCCGGGTATTCGCGGCAAGGCGAAGATTTGCCAGACGAAGGCGATGATGCCGACCGGAACGACGATGAAGAAGGCACCGCGCCAGCCTATCAATCCGCCGAGGAAGCTTCCCAACGGCTGAGCGATGACCGTGGCCAAAGCAGTACCGCCCTGCAGCATGGCGAGGGCCTTTGGAATGTCCTGTTCGGCAGCGATGCGCGCGACGATAGAGGTGGACAGCGACCAGAAACCGCCGATCGCGATGCCGATCAGCGCGCGGCCGAGCATGAAGACGAGATAGTTGGGCGCGAATGTGATCGCCAGACCCGAGAGCACCATCACGATCGTATAGGACAGGACCACCGTTCGCCGATCCAGCCGCCCCAGCACCGTGTTGCTGAACAGGCTGGTGACGACCGCGAAAAATCCGGAAACGGAAATCGCCTGCCCCGCCTGCCCCGCGGTAATGCCAAGCTCCTCTGCGATCGGGGTTAGCAGGCTGACGGGAAGAAACTCGGAAGCGACGAGGGTAAAGGTCATCAGCGTCATGCAGATGATCGCGGCCCATGGGCTGGCCGCACGCTCGACGGCGCGGTCATAGGTGGTTTCCATAACAATTGTCCAAAGTTGCCTGAACGCGCTGTTCAGCGGAAAGTCTTGATGGTGGCAGGGGCGCTCGTCGCGGCGATGAATTGCCTTTTCTTCATGGCCTGCTCCTCACATCCCGAGCAGTGCCCTGATGGCCCGGCACTCATCCATGGCCTTGTAACCATGCGCGACATCGGCAAGCGGAACCGCCAGATCGAAGACCTTTCCGCGATTGATGAATGATTGTCGCGAGCATGGCCCGGTCTCCCGTCGGGGCGCGTTGCGCCTGTCCGTTTCGCATTCGGGAGAATACATAGCATCGCTCGATAAATCGGATTAGATGGGGTAATTTGCATGAACCTATCGAAAATTGATATTAATTCGGCCCGCGATTATCGGATAGGACAAGCTCATGCCACGGGAAAATTTCAACGAACTGCTGGTGTTCCTGGCCGTCGCCGAGGAACGGAGCTTCACGAAAGCGGCCGCAAAGCTGGGCACATCCCAATCGACGCTCAGTCATGCGGTGAAGAAACTTGAAGAACGTCTTGGCATGCGCCTGCTGGCGCGCACGACGAGAAGCGTTGGACTGACGGAGGCGGGCGAACGGCTCCAACAGTCCCTGTCGCCTCGCATCGCCGAGATCGAAGCGGACATCGAAGCCTTGACCGTCTATCGGGAACGCCCGGCAGGAACCGTCAGGATCACGCTTTCCAACCACGCCATGGAAAGTGTCGTGTGGCCGAAATTGTCGTCCATCCTTGCCGATTACCCTGATATCAAGCTTGAACTCAGCGTCGATGGCAGCTTCCGCAACATCGTCGCGGACGGGTTCGATGCCGGCGTCAGGCTTGGCGAAAGCCTCGAGAAGGACATGATCGCGGTACGCATCGGCCCCGACTGGAGGCTGGTGGCGGTCGGCTCGCCAGAGTACTTTAGAACCCGATCAGCACCGCTGACCCCACAGGAGCTGATGCGTCACAACTGCATTCGTCGACGCCTCGGCCGCATCGGCGGTCTCTATGCCTGGGAGTTCGAGAAGGACGGAGAGGAGATCCGGGTCAGGGTCGAGGGCCAGCTCACGTTTAATACCGATCGCGAGATGATATCGGCCGCTCTCGACGGACACGGAATTGCCTACGTTCCGGAAAGCTATGTCGAGCACCATCTGGAGGCGGGGCGACTTCAACTTGTCCTCGACGACTGGTGTCCGAAATTCGCGGGCTACTACCTCTATTATCCCAGCCGCCGACAGAATCTTCGCGCATTCTCCGTCGTCATCGATGCCCTTCGCGAAAGAGGCTGAAGTCAAACACCAACGATCCGACCAAGGCGCTGTTATCGGTGCCGGAGGGCGGTCAGGCCAATCGAGAAGCCGCAGCGGACTTGGGAGGCGGCTCGGATGCTGCTCAGCCCGCTAAAATCAATCAGCCGCAGCGGCAGCAATTCCTGTGATTGATCCGAGCTTTAGGGCGGGATCAGATTGGGATAGGTTGTAGCCTGCCGGATGCATCCTGAGATCCGGACAGCTTGCGCGACGGTGGAATCGTTCGGCTGTTCATTCCGCTGCCTCGTCGATTTCCATGTAGCGCGCCAATGCCAAGGCCGCATTCAGCATATGTTCGCGCATGACTAGGGCCGCTTCCGTCGCATCGCCCCGGATCATGGCGCGCAGGATCGCCTCGTGCTCAAGGAATGAAGCCGTCAATCGCTTCGGTTGCCGCAGCTGAGTCCTGCGGAATGGCAGCAGTCTTGCCCGCAGCCTCATCAATTCATCAAACAGAAACTCGTTATGCGCACCGCGATATAGCGTTTCGTGGAAGGACAAATTGAGCTTATCATACTGTTCAAAGTCGTCTGCCTTCGCCGCGAGTTCGGAACGCTCATGAATTTCGGTCATAACCGCGCGCTCCACGCCCGTTATCCGATGGGTCGCCAGACGGACGCACATGCATTCCATCTCGGCGGTCACTTCGAACATCTCCATCAGCCGCGGCAAGGTCAGCGGCAGGACGGTTGCGCCTCGCCGCGGACGAATCTCGACGAGCCCGATCGCCTCCAACTGACGTAAAGCATCCCTTACCGGCGTGCGGGAAGCGCCGAAGCGGCTGCTGAGCGTTGCCTCGTCCAGGCTTGTGCCGGGCCTTATGGCGCCGGAGGAAATCTCATCCATCAGCACCAGTTTAATGCGCTGACCGATCGATCCAGCTTCGTCAAATTCCGTCATGTCAAACCTTGTTTCCGATTTGGCGGGCAACCATTCAGTTTTACACCATCCAATTCGACAGATAGCAATCGATATGAAGCATGGTGCCGCATCCGGCCCGTTTTGCCTGCTGGCGAGGAGGCCATCGACGACGGCTGGATCGGCAAGCATCGGGGTATAGCCGGGCGCCCAAATCGTACCGGCGATCCCGTGCAGGATGCGGCATCTAAAAGCCTTTTTCTGCACCGGTTCGACCGGCTTTCCCCATTTTGTTTCAGCCCCCTGCAATCGCCCTGACGGCGAGATAAAGGATCGAAGGCGCTACAAGGCAGCCCAGCCCCGTGTGAAACGTCGCCGTCAGTGCGCCATAGGGGACGAGACGGCGATCGGTCGCCGCCAGGCCGCCGGACACGCCGCTGACGGTTCCCATCAGGCCGCCGAACACCATAGCGCTGCGGGGATTGTCGAGACCGATCGCCTTGGCCACGATCGGTGTTCCGACCATGACAAGGACCGCCTTGAAAACACCGGTCGCAATCGACAGCGCGATCACGGCCGAGCTTGCGCCCAGAGCGGCACCCGTCACAGGTCCCACGATGTAGGTAACGGCACCGGCGCCGATCGTCGTTATGGATACCGCATCCGTATAGCCGAAAGCGACGGCGAGCAACGAGCCGACAATGAACGGAAGAACCGTGCCGAGGCCAAGGGCAAGCGCACCGACAGCGCCAGCCTTGCGTGCTTGGCCGACATCGACCTCGAAGGCCGTGGCGACGATGGCGAAATCGCGCAGCATGGCTCCGCCCATGAGGCCGATGCCACTCAGGATTGGAATATCCACCACCCCTTTCTCGCCTCCGGTCCACAAACCAGCCGCGAAGGCGGCGGCGAGCCCCAGAACGATCGCGATGGCCGAGCCGTGGACACGGCCGAACAGGACATGTTTCGAAATGGCGTTCGACAGCCACATGACCAATCCGACGATGGCGAATGCGGTAAGCAGGCTGTTGGCGGTCAAGCCGTGTTTCAAGATCTCCATGGCGGCCTCCCTCAGACCGGATTGCTGGAGGTGGCAAGCTCACCCCTGGCCCTCGTTTCGATTTCGTCCATCGTTTCGCCTCTCTCGCCGATGCGACTCATCAGGGCGACGGTCGCGAAACAAACGAAAACCGTCACGATACCGGCGATCAGCACCAGCGGACCGCTGCGCGCGGCCACCAACACGTTTTGCTGCGCCGCCATGGCGACGACGATCGGGATGTAGAGAGCGCCCCAGAACTCGACACCGAGTTTGAGCGGCAGCGTCAACAAGCCCCGCCTACTCAGCCAAAGCCGCGTGGCGATAAGCAGGATCATGGCAATGCCGACACCGCCGACATTCGCCTTCACGCCCAGCGCTACCCCCAAGAGATCACCGAGGATGCTTCCCAAGAGGGTGCAAAGGGCAAGCATCGCGACACCAGAGATCATCATGAGCGATCCTCCCCGCATGCGCTTCGATAGAAATACGAGTTCACCATTTTTCCCCTCCAATGCATACGGATAGACCGCGCGACGATTTTAAAATACACTTTGTTGCAGTTTTCGCAATTGTGTGTACATTATATTTCCAGAAACACGCTCTTGCGCATACATAGGGCTATCAAATGCTTGATTGGAATACGAAAGGTCGCGACAGGCTAGCGCGTCTCGAGGCCGGCCAGCGTTTCTCTGCCGGCAAGCTCGTCGACCCGCAGCAGCTCGTCGCTTTCCTGGAAGCGATCCTGAAGCCTGGAGATCGCGTCTGCCTCGAAGGTGACAACCAGAAGCAGGCGGACCTTTTGGCCAAGGCGCTGTCCAAGGTCGATGTCGCCAAGATACACGACCTGCATATGGTACAGTCGGGTGTGGTCCTGCCGGAGCATCTCGACATTTTCGAAAGCGGCATCGCCCGAAGGCTCGATTTTTCCTATTCCGGCCCGCAGTCGGCTCGCATCGCGCGCATGATGTTCGGCGGCCAGATCGAACTGGGTGCGGTCCATACCTATCTGGAACTCTTCGCCCGCTATTTTATTGATCTGACGCCCAAGGTGGCGCTCATCGCCGCCGTCAGCGCGGACAGAGAGGGAAATCTCTATACCGGGCCGAATACGGAAGACACGCCAACGGTGGTGGAGGCGACGAGCTTCGGCAAGGGGCTGGTCGTCGCGCAGGTGGGCGAGATCGTCGACCGCGTGCCGCGCGTCGACATTCCCGCCGACCAGGTTCATTTCGTCGTGGATGCCAAGCGACCCTTCTATGTGGAGCCACTGTTCACCCGCGATCCGGCGGCGATTACCGAAACGCAAATCCTGACCGCCATGCTGGCG
This sequence comes from Rhizobium sp. AG207R, assembly GCF_027109195.1. Classification (NCBI taxonomy): domain Bacteria; kingdom Pseudomonadati; phylum Pseudomonadota; class Alphaproteobacteria; order Hyphomicrobiales; family Rhizobiaceae; genus Rhizobium; species Rhizobium sp. AG207R. Next base: position 202,625 of record NZ_JAEPVT010000011.1, on the reverse strand, counting down.
ATCAAGGGGCTCTATATGCCCTATGGCGTGCGCCGCCTGAACCATGGCATCGGCTTCAATACGGCGGCCATCGAGCTGCTGCTGCCGACTTACGGTGAGCGGCTGGGATTGAGGGGCAAGGTCTGCACGCATTGGGCACTGAACCCTCATCCCACCTTGATCCCCGCCATCGAAGCCGGATGGGTGGAGCAGATCCATTCCTTCGGCTCCGAAGTGGGTATGGAAGACTATATGCGGGCTCGCCCCGACATTTTTTTCACCGGGCCTGACGGCTCGCTACGTTCCAACCGCGCCTTTTGCCAGACCGCCGGACTCTATGCCTGCGACATGTTCATCGGCTCGACCTTGCAGATCGACCTTGCCGGCAACAGTTCGACCGTGACCGGCAGCAGGGTCGCGGGTTTCGGCGGCGCCCCCAATATGGGATCGGACGCACGGGGCCGGCGCCATCCGAGCGAGGCCTGGCTGCGCGCCGGCCGGGAAGCCGATCCCTCCGCTGCCACCCCTGCCCTGCGCCGGGGCCGCAAACTGGTCGTCCAGATCGGCGAAACCTTCGGCGATGGCATGGTGCCGATGTTCGTCGAGCGTCTGGCCGCCCTGGATCTGGCCGACAAGCTACAGCTCGATCTGGCTCCCGTGATGGTTTACGGTGATGACGTGACCCATATCGTGACCGAAGAGGGGATCGCCAATCTGCTGTTGTGTCGCGACAGGGACGAGCGGGAACAGGCGGTCCGCGGCGTGGCCGGTTACACCGAAGTCGGTCGCGCCCGAGACCGCAAGATGGTGGAGCACTTACGTCAGCGCAAAGTCATCCAGCGTCCCGAAGACCTTGGAATTGATCCCCTGGATGCCGATCGCAGTCTGCTGGCCGCGCATTCCATCAAGGATCTGATGCTCGCCTCTGGCGGCCTCTACAGGCCGCCTTCCCGGTTCCGCAATTGGTAGGCCATCCCTATGGAAAATCTGCTTTACGAATTGAAATCGACGCAGACTGGCGGGACCCGCGCCCTCGCCTTGGTGGGCGTCGTCGCGTCGGGCAACCTCGAAGTATTGCTTGAACGGCGAGAGGCGCCGGACCTTTGCGTCATCGAGATCGCGACGCCGGCCCATGGTTTCGCCGAGCTGTGGGCAGCGGTTACCGAAGATTTCGCGGCACGCTCCGCCGCCGGCGGCCTGCGCATCACGATCAATGACGGCGGCGCCCGGCCGGATATGGTGGCGCTGCGCCTCGCCCAGGGTGTGCGGCTGATGGAGAAGCCAGAATGACCGATCCTCGCACGCCGCGCCGAAGCTGGTATGAAGACTCCGCCCGTGGCCGGCTGCTGCATCTGCTCGATGCCGGCAGCTTCACCGAATTCCTAGGCCCGGAACGGCGGGAGACGAGCCCTCACCTCTCACTCTTCGATTTGCCCCGGCAGTTCGACGATGGCATCATCGTCGGAGCCGGCCGCATTGACGGTCGCCCGGTACTGGTAGCCGCCCAGGAAGGGCGCTTCATGGGCGGTGCCATCGGCGAGGTGCACGGCGCCAAGCTGACAGGCCTGCTGCATGCCTCGGCTAAGATGCGGCGGGATATCGTCATTCTCTTCGACACGGGCGGCGTGCGCCTCCAAGAAGCCAACGCCGGTGAATTGGCGATCTCCGAGATCATGCGCGCCGTGCTGGAGGCACGGTCCGAGGGCGCGCGCGTCATCGGTCTTCTTGGCGGCCGGGCGGGCTGCTATGGCGGCGGCAGCCTGATTGCCGGCTGCTGCTCGGCACTCGTCATCTCCGAGCAGGGTCGTCTATCCGTGTCCGGGCCGGAGGTCATCGAGACGAACAAGGGCGTGGAAGAATTCGACTCGCGCGATCGGGCGCTCGTTTGGCGAACCATGGGCGGCAAGCATCGCTACCTGATCGGCGGGGCCGATGTCTTCGTCGAGGACGATATCGCCGCCTTCCGCGCCGGCGCGATTGCCGCGCTGCAACGGCCAGCCACTTTAGACCCGACGGTACTGCAAGCGGAACAGACGCGGCTCGAACATCGATTGCGCCATTTCGGCAATGCCCATGATGCTACCGAGATATGGGCGCGGCTGCAGATCGACGACCCCGAGCAAATACCGGAGCGGGACATCGGGACTTTCCTCACCACGGCCAATATCCATCGGGAGAGCGCCGATGCAGCTCGCTGACATCCTGTCCTCACTCTTTCCCGCCGGCCATGAGATGACGCTGGCGGATGGGCTTGTTACCGGCTGGGGCCGGTTGGACCGACAAAACCGGATCGACCTGATCGGCATTGCCGACAAGACCTATCCGGGCGTCGATGAAGCGATAGCGCTGGCCGGGCATATCCTGTCAGTCGCCCGGCGGCCGGACAGTTCACCCCTGTTATTCCTGGTCGACTCCGGCAGTCAACGCATGAGCCGGCGTGACGAACTGCTGGGTCTCAGCGAGGCGCTGGCGCATTTGGCAAAGGCGCTGTGGCAGGCTGAGCATGCGGGACACCGCACGATCGGCCTTCTCTATGGTGGCAGCGCTGCCGGCGCCTTCATTGCCACGGCACTGGCTTGCGGATCGCTGGCAGCCCTGCCCACCGCCTGGCCCGAAGTCATGGACCTGCCATCCATGGCCCGGGTGACCAAGCTGCCGCTTGCCACGCTGAAAGAAAAGGCCGACACAACCCCCGTCTTCGCGCCCGGCCTCGATAATCTTCTCGCAACCGGCGCCATAGCGGAAGTATGGGATCCGGCGTCCTCTTTGAACGCCCAGCTCGCCGCGCTTCTCGCCAAGCCCATTTCGCTCGATCCGCGCGCGCAATGGGGCGCGGATCGCGGCGGTCGGCCGAAGGCCGCCATGATCGCGGCCGAAGTAGAACGGCTGGCTTTGCTCCATGGTTGATGTCGCCGCCCTCCGCCGTCACAATCTTGTTTATGTGCGCTCCGAAGCATGGCTGGGCTTGCTGCAGGGACAAGTCCAGGACGAAATGGAGCCCGATCTGCTGGCATGGGCGGAACTGAGACGACCAGCAATCTTCCGTCGTCGGACCTGCGGCGACGCGGCGGATATCGTACCCTTGGGGCTGCCCCTTCCTCCAGGCATGGGGCGCAAACGGCTCGCTCTCGCATGCCCGCCAGCTGCCGTGATGCGGACGGCACCTCCTCCTCTATTGAGGGACGCGCTGCCCGCGGCGCCGGCGCAATGGTGTCAGGCCATTGGCGCGCTTCTGGAGTCAGCCCCCTCTTGTCGCTGTTTCGGAAGTCTGGCTTGGCAATACCTGACCGGCCTTTCCTATCTGGCCGATACTTCCGATCTCGATCTTCTGGTCGAGTGTCGCTCGGACGCAGATGCAAGGCGAGTGACGGCTTTACTGACCGATGTTGCCGAACACGCGCCCATGCGGATCGACGCGGAATTGATCACGCCCTACGGCACGGCCGTTCAGTGGCGGGAATGGCTGTCGGAAAACCCGGAACTCCTGGTTAAATCCCATACTGGATCGGCCCTTATTGCGCGGGAGGCGCTCTTCGCATGACGTTTCCATTGCTGGCCGAACCATGTCCCGTCGCCGTCAAGCATCGCGATCCCGCGCTGATTGGACGGCATGCCGCCCAAGCGCTCGTCCTGGAGGTGGAAACCTGGCCCAAGCCCGGATTGGTCAGCCACATCGACAACGGCGCTCACGCCGACATGGACGCGGATCTTCTGCGCCTGAGCGCTCGGACGCTGGAGCCGTTCTTCGTCGCGCTTGCGGAGGCGGGCGCGATGAACGCCGGCATGGATCGCCTGCGGCAAATCGGCATTGAGGCGGAAAAGGCAATGAGGGATGCGACCGGCGGAGTAAACACCCATCGCGGCGCCATCTTCGGCCTTGGCCTTCTGGCGGCGGCGGCCGGCCTGGCGGCGAACCGCGCCTGGCAGGCGCCGCTCGGCACCCTTGTCGCACAGCGTTGGGGACGTGACATCCTTAACCATGCGCCGGAGCACGACACTCACGGCAGCGTGGTGGCGCGACGCTACCAGGTCGGCGGCGCGCGGGCCGAGGCTGCCGCCGGCATGCCATCCGTCTACGATGTCGCCCGCCCCGCGCTTGCCGAAGGGCGGCGCCTGGCCATGGGTAACGAGGAAGCCGCGAGGGTTCATGCCTGCATGGCCCTGATCGCGGTAGTCGACGACAGCAATCTGCTTTATCGTGCCGGCCCGGAAGGGTTGAATTTCGCGCGTGACAAGACCAGCGCCTTCCTGGCGGACGGCGGGGTCGGACGCGCGAGTTGGCGATGGGATGCCAAGGCCGTTCACGAGGCGTTCGTGTCGCGCAACCTCAGCCCGGGCGGTTGCGCCGACCTCCTTGCGATGGCATTGTTTACCGAGGTGTTGGAATCGTGACCCTCGCGCTGCTGTGTTCGGGCCAAGGCCACCAGAGCCGGGAAATGTTCCGGCTGCTGGCAGCGGAACCCGACGCGCAGCTCATCTTCGAGGCCGCGGCCGCGGTGCTTGGGGCGCATCCAACGGACTTCTGCCGGACCGCACCCGAAGCCGCGTTGCATGCGAACCGCGAAGGTCAGATCCTGTGCGTGATACGTGCGCTTGCGATTGCTCGCGTCCTTTTTCCGGCCGGAGCGCCAAGCGAAACAATGGTGGCTGGCTACAGCGTCGGTGAAATGGCGGCGTGGGGGGTGGCTGGGATCTGGTCACCCATGGACACTTTGAGGCTGGTCGATCAGCGGGCGCGGGAAATGGACGCCGCCGGCGGCCCGGACGACGGACTTGGCTATGTGCGTGGTTTGCCAATGGCGGCGGTGCAGGAGCTTGCCGATCGTTTCGGCTGCGCAATCGCCATCGTGAACCCCGATCTCCTGTTCATCCTCGGCGGCGCCAGACAATCGATCGATGCGTTATGCGCCGCCGCGTTGGAAGAAGGCGCGGCACGCGCCGCGCCGATGCCAGTGCATGTCGCCTCCCATACACCGCGGCTCGCCGGTGCGGTGGCACCGTTTGATAAAGCCCTTGCCTCGGTAGCCATGAGCCGTCCGGCGCTGCGCCTCATGACCGCCACCACTGCCACGCTTGTCGTTGATCCGCAACGCGCCCGCGGAGGGCTCGCGCGGCAATTGGCCGAAAGGATCGATTGGGCAGGCGTGATCGAAGCCATGGCCGAACGTGGCGTCACGACGATCCTCGAACTGGGGCCGGGTCGAGCCCTGGCGGAGATGGCAGCTCTTGCGCTACCCGGAAGAAGAGTGCGTGCGGTCGACGAGTTTCATAGCCTCACAGGGATCAAAGCCTGGCTGGCTGCGGACTGAAACCAAGGTCTTCCCGCTACCGACTTGTATTACCTGTCCTCGGATGCCGCGATGCAACCGATCTTCAGGCCGGTGGCGGCGAGCAATGGCGAATGAGCTTACTCCAGCCGCCGGCCGGTCGCCGCGTCGAAAAGATGCAGCCTTCCAAGATCAGGTATCAACGAAAGACGGCCGCCAGCCTGCGTGGCCACCCGCTCGCGCAGCGCTATGACGAGATCGTCGGACCCGATACGGCAAACAATCAGGGTCTCCGCTCCGGTCGGCTCCACCACCACGACTTCCGCATCGATGCCGCCCTCGCCCATGGCAATGTTTTCGGGCCGCATGCCGTAGACAACCTCCGCGCCACGCTTGACGTCGAGCCCTGCGGGCAATGGAAGGCGCGCTCCGCCATCGGCGAGGAATTCCAGCGGGCCAGCGCTGCTGATCTTGCCGCGAATGAGATTCATCCCCGGGGAGCCGATGAAGCCAGCAACGAACAGGTTGGCGGGTCGGTCGTACAGTTCCAGAGGCGAGCCGATCTGCTCGACATAGCCGTCGCGCATGACGACGATCCGGTCCGCCATCGTCATGGCTTCGATCTGGTCATGGGTGACGTAGATCGTGGTCGTGCGTAAACGTTGGTGCAGTTGCTTGATTTCCGAGCGCATCTGCACGCGCAGCTTGGCGTCCAGATTGGACAGCGGTTCGTCGAAGAGAAATACCTGTGGCTGACGCACGATCGCGCGGCCCATGGCAACGCGTTGGCGCTGACCGCCGGACAGATTGCGCGGATAGCGCTCGAGCAGGTTTTCCAAGCCGAGGATCTGCGCCGCATCGCGCACGCGCTGCCGGATCTCTTCCTTCGGCGCCTTGGCCAGCCGAAGCGAAAAGCCCATGTTCGCCGCGACGGTCATATGCGGATAAAGCGCGTAGGATTGGAACACCATGGCGATGTCGCGGCTCTTGGCTTCGACATCGTTGACCACCCGACCGCCGATCGCGACCTCACCGCCACTGATCTCCTCCAGTCCGGCGATCATGCGAAGAAGCGTCGATTTTCCGCAGCCCGAAGGGCCGACAAGAATGACGAATTCGCCATCCTCGATATCGATATCCACTCCATGCAGAACTTCGAAGTGACCGTAGCTCTTGCGGACACTCGTCACGCTGACCGATGCCATTATGATCTCCAGTTAGAAAAGCGTGTGTCTGATCGCCAACGCCTTTGCCGACCGCCATGGCCGGAAAGCGCGCTAGGGCGACTATGCGAGCGTGGCCGCGGAATAGGGTTCCAGGGCCGCATCGATAGCGGCGATGCAGAGATCGCGCGCCCGAGGCGGAACCCTCCTTGCGACCACTGCCGGATAGACCCGGCCGAGATACTGGCTGATGAGCGTTTCCGGAATATCGCCTTCGAAGCGCGCGAACAGGGTCTCGACTGCCGCGGCCGCCTTCTCGTTCGGCCAATAGTAGCGGATGCGATCGCTATAGCTGAAATGGCGCTGCAGGCGCTGTTCCTCGGTCGAGCCCCCATAATGGGAATTCCAATGACCTGGATTTTCGAGCATGAGGGCCTCCATTGTCGTATAGATCGCATCAGGCGGAGCCCTTCCGGCGAGAACCGATGCGATGGCATCGAGGCCATAGAGCGCCTCCCGCAAGGCAAAGGTCAGGCCCGGGCCGACCTTGAGGATCGCAAAACCGCCCTGCACGAGGGCGGCGAGCGCGTCCCGGGGCTGATAGTCCGTGGAATGCGCCTCAAAGAGCAAGCCGGGCATTTGGTCGAGAGCGCCAATCAAGCCATCCGCGCGATCGGGTCTGTAAAGGACGACATTGGCATTGCCGAACTCGACGCCGGGCTGGACGACGATGGCGATCACCCGCTCCAGGGCGCTTTCGACACCGGCCTTGGCGAAGGCGGCACGATGCACCGCCAGCGTGTTTATCGCCGCCTCTGCTCGCGTCACCTCAAGCTCGTCGAGGGCGTGGGTGGCGCCGCCCGGCGGCGGGACCTCGGTTCCGATAATATAGACCGGTGGTCGGAGGCCGGAGCGACGAGCGGCCTCTTCCGCCACGCGGGCGAGCCGCGCGGCACGCTCCGCCGTCAGTTCGTCGGCCAAGGCGACGGGCTCGCCCGCGCAGCCCATCGAGGTATCGAGATGGATCTTTTCGAAGCCCGCCTCGATATAGGTGGCAATCATCGCTTCGGCCTTCGCCATTGCTTCCTCCGCGGGAAGCTTCCTCCACGGGTTCGGCCCAAGATGGTCGCCGCCCAGGATGAGGCGATCGATGGGAAGGCCGACCGCGACGGCGATTTCCTCGACGAAACGGCGGAAATCGCGGGGTGTCATCCCGGTATAGCCGCCGTCCTGATTGACCTGATTGCAGGTCGCTTCGATCAGCGCGACCGCCCCTTCCGAAGCCGCACGCTTGAGCGCCGCCTCGATAACGAGCGGATGCGCGGAGCAAACGGAGGTGATGCCGTGCGGCAGTGTCTTGACGCGATCGCCGAGAAGCTTCTTCAGCGCGATGCCGCGATTGTGCTCGAAGGAGGCGTTCATCCGAGCATCACAACCTTGGTCAGATGACGGGGCGATACCGTATCGACACCCTTCGACTGTGCTGCCCTTTCTCCAAGGATCTGCAGAGCCGGCAGCACGTAGAGGCTCACGAGTGCCGGATCGCAATCGACAGTCAGTTCCAGATCGCCTGGACCGCCAAAGCCGATGACAGTCGCTCCCTTTTGCCGCAACTCCTCGATCAGCAGGGCTTCCGCGACCTTCTGATCGGCGCTGTAAAGCATGACAACAGCGGTATTTTCATCGACGAGGCTGATCGGACCATGGCGGTATTCGAGCGGATGGAAGCCCTGGGTGACGATCTGGCTCATTTCCATCAGCTTCAGCGCCCCCTCCAAGGCAATGCCGTAGAGCGATCCGCTGCCGAGGAAGACGAAATGCGAGCGACCTTTGATGATCTTCGGAAGAGCCGCGTCGAGCTGATCAGCCAGGCGGCGTGCCGATTGGGCGATCGATGGCGGGATCTCCATGCCGACCATCTGCATGCCCAGAAGCAGCATCAGGCTCGCCGAAACCGTCATGACGATGCCCTCATCGCCGTGGGTCGCCGCTTCGATCAGCCGGTCGCAGTTCTTGGCAAGCGAGCTTTCGGGCTCGACCGTTATGGCGGTGACGAAAACGCCGGCCTTGCGGCTTGCCTTGGCGGCGGCAACGGTTTCCGTCGTTTCGCCGCTGCGCGAAAGGGCCACCAGATGGGCCTTCCGCCAGCGTGGCCAGACGGCGGCTGGCCGGTTCAGCCATTCCGCACCCGGTACGGCAATCGCCGGATAGCCGGCAAGATTGGCGTGAGCCGCAAGCGATAAAGCAAGATTGTAGGATGTGCCGCAGCCCAGAAAAACCGTCAGTTCGGCATCATGCGGGGCGGAGACCGGTCCGATCGCCTTTTCCCAATAAGGGAATTGTTCGAAGATCACCTTTTCCGTCGTATTCATATCAGCTCCGATTTACTTGACCGATCCTGCCAGCAGACCGCTGACGAGGTATCGATTGAGAAAGATGACGACCAGGGCGGGAATGATGATGGCGATCGATCCGCTTGCCGTGATCAGCCCATAGTCGATGAAGTTCTTGGTGACGAATTCCGGGATCAGCACCGTCAGGGGCTTCGTCGCCTGCGGCGAGAAGATGAGCGGGACGAGATACTGCCCCCATGCGCCAAGAAAGGTTAGGATGGCCGCCGCCGTCAGGCCGGGACCGGCAAGCGGCAGGACGATGTTGAAGAAGATGTAGAGCCTGCCCGCGCCATCGAGCTGTGCCGCCTCCTCAAGCGCGATCGGCAATGCCTCGAAGACGCTGCGCAGCAACCACAGGGACAAAGGCAGATAGGCCGACACATAGATCAATGCCACGCCGACATAGGTGTCGACCAAATGAAGGCTGATCATGATCCGGTAAAGTGGGATCAGCACCGCGTAGCCGGGGATTGCCAGTGTCGCGACCACAGCTGCAAACAAAAAACCACGACCAGGAAACTGGATCCGCGTGAAGGCATAGGCGCCGAGGGCCGATATCGCCACGCAAAGAAGCGTCGCGGCCACCGAGGTGACGATGCTGTTGATCAGTGCCGCGCGAAACTGCGACCAGACCTGAACTCCGCCGATCCTGGCAATATCGATGCCGAAGAGGCGCGAGAAATGGTCCAACGTGAAATGCTGCGGAAAGAAATGGATCGGTCTAGCCGAAAAGTCCTCGGTCGGAGTGATGGAGCTTGCAAGCGTCCAGTAGATCGGCCCGAGCGACCAGATCAGGAGAACCGCGACACCGGCCCAGATCAGCAAACGATAGGAAAGGCTCTGTTTCATCAATCAAACCTGGTGTTGCGATAGACCCGCAGGACATAGACGAGCGAAACCAGCAGCGAGACCAACGTGATCACGAGAGACAAGGCCATGCCGTAAGAGAAACGCAGGTTCTGGAAGGTCTCGAGATAGATCTGGACGAGAACCGGTCGCGTCTCGAGGCTGGAACCCGCCAAGACCCAGGCCTCATCGAAGAGGTTGAATGCATTGACGGTCGCGTTGGTCATGGCAACGGCAATGGCGCTGCGCACCAGCGGAAGCGTGACCAAGGCGAACATCTGCGTGCGCGTTGCACCATCGATGCGCGCGGCCTCATAGAGATGAGCGGGAATGCTCTGCATGGCGGCCAGCACGATGACGACGGTGAGGGGCATCATGCGCCAGACGTGAACCACCGTGACGGCGATGATGGCGCTGGTGCGATCGTTGAACCAGACGTGGTTTTCAAATGGCAACCCCACGGCCGATAGAATGCCATTCAGCAATCCCGCGCCGGGCTGATAGATCCAGAGCCAGATCACCGCGTTGACGACACCGGGCAACGCCCAGGGCAGGACGACAGCCGCGAGCAGCCATTGCCGTCCAACCTTGACCTGATTGATGAGAGCGGCAGCCAGCACGCCGAACACCGTTTCAGCGATGACCGCAAGCACGACATAGAGAAATGTGTTGATCCATGTCGTACCAAGCGCCGCGTCGGAGAACATGCGGGTGTAGTTCTCCAGCCCGACGAAAGGTGTTCCCGCCTGCATCGGATTGACCCTGTGCAGGCTGTCCCACACCGTTCTTCCGATCGGGTAGAAAACAAGGGCCGCCATCGTGATCAGGATCGGCGAGACAAGCAGGATACCCAGCATGGTGTCGGCCTTGACGCCGGCACCACGCCTGCTCCTGCCATCGGCAGAGACTGCGATTGTCATTGCGCCGATGCCTGCTTTGCCGCTTCGGCGATGTTCTGCATGGCCTGATCGACGGTGACCTGGCCCTTCGCCGCGCTATTGATGGCTGTATTTACCGCGCTGGAGAATTCCGGATACCAAGGAGGCGTACCCTGCGGGAACAGCGGCTCGACGGTCTTCGATTGCGCGACCAGCGTATCGCCACTCAGCAGCTGGCCGGCGGCGTTGAGCTCGGACAATGCCGAGGTGCGGGTCGGCAATGCGCCATTGGCCGCGTTCTTCTTCTGGAAGTCCTTGCTGGTGAACCATTTGACGAAGGCGATGGCGGCGTCCCTATTTTGTGAAACGCGGGGAATCGCGAGTGCTTCGGGAAGGCCGAAGCTGCGGGTCTCGCCGCTTGCCGTCGGCACCAGGATCGCCTCGATCTGACCGGCCACTTTCGACTGCTTGGGATCGTTCATCTGACCGATCCTGCCCGGCTCGCCCGAGATCATGATGCTCGTGACGCCCTGGGCAAACATGCTCTCATTGATCTGGCTGTCCTTGAGGCCGGTAGACGCCGGATCGACGAGCCCCTCCTTCAGCAGCATCAGCTCGAAAGCGAGTGCCTTGTAGCCGGCCGAATCCTTCGAGACAAAAAGCGGCTTGAAATCCTTGTCGAACAGTTCGCCGCCGAAGGCTTTCGTCAGCAGATACCAGCTGGTCGACGCGCCTTCGGTCGCCGAAAGCGGCAGGCCGATCGGATAGGTCGCGATCTTCTTTTCCTTGATCTGCTTGGCGGCGGCGACAAGCTCGTCGAGTGTCCTCGGCATTGTCGTGATGCCCGCGTCGGCGAAATGCTTCTTGTTGATCAGCATGACGCGGAAGTCGTTGGTATAGGGCACGCCGAGCAGATTGCCGTTGACCGTGAAGATCTTGGAGACACCGATATCCTTGACCGTATCGGCGTCGATCACGTCGTTGAGCGGCAGATACCAGTCCGCGGCGCTGAACTGGCCGGTCCATGACCAATCGAATTCGGTGACATCGGCCGGCGCTGTTCCCGCGATCAGCGAGGTGACGAGCTTGGGGCGGATATCGTCCCACGAGAGTGTCTGCATATTGACGTGAATGCCGGTCTCGGCTTCGAAGTCGCCGGGAATGTTGGGCGCCTGCGGCGAAGGCATCAGCACTGTGATCGATTGACCGGCAAGCGGTTTCGCATCCTGAGCGAGAGCCGGAACGGCGGCAACGAGCGCCGCCAGAGCGACGAATGGCAAAGTAAATTTACGCATGTTCCCTTCTTTCCTTGTTATTGAGGTCTGCTTCACCTGAATGCACCGCCGCGGTCTTTACCGTTGCGGCGATTTGCGTGATCCAGCCGTCATCCACCGGCCAGTCGAGGAGTCGGGCGGCCACCAGGAGGGCGCCGCCGATGGGAGGAAGCTTCGGGCTCACGGCCGGGCGACCGATGCGCCGCTCGAGCGCGGTTAGCAGGGCGCGGCTTGCAAATGTTCCGCCGGCATGGGTCCAGTCTGCCGACGGTTCGCAATGCGGCGCTATGGCGTCGACATGCTTTACCAGTTCGGATGCGGCCTGTTCGATCAGTCGTTTGGCTGCTGCGTCACCAGCGCGCGCAACGCGATCGACGAGAACTGAGAGGGCAGCGATCTCGGCGCGAGGGTTTTCGAGTTCGCTCACCCATCCTCCCAGCGCATTGACCGGGTCGATGCTGTCGAGGCTCAGGAATTCGAACATGGCCTTCGCCAGCGTGGTCGGACCTGCCCGCCCGTCGAGACTCTGACTGACGAGGCTGAGAGCTGCCCGCCCGATCCAATAGCTGCTGCCCTCGTCGCCGATGACATCGCCCCATCCGCCGACGCGCGCAGATGCGCCAGCACTGTTACGTGCCCAGGCCATGGAACCCGTTCCGGACAGGATCAGAATACCAGGCTTTCCGGCGAAGGCGCCGATATGAGCCGCGTCGACATCGTTGAGAATATGCCGCTTCGCCTTGGGGAAGCTGGTCTCGATCGCCTCGCGCTGCCGTTCCGACAGGTGGGCGACCTCACCATAGGCCGGCAGCGCGGCGGCGACGGCGGCCGGCTGCTCCCGCTCCAGGAAGGGGCGCAGGGCAAGATCCAGTTCGCGCCGCCAGTTCGGATTGTCCATCGGATTGACGCCGCCGCTCCGCGTCATCTGGAGTACGTTGCCGGCTCTATCAGCGAGCGCGACCAGCACCTTGCTGCCGCCGCCATCGATGCCGAGGATCAGCTCGTCGCTCATTCCGGCGCTCCGAGATCCGCGATTGTCATCTCAACGCCGAGGTTGACGAGTTCGCCGCGCCAATGGGCGGAAAGACCCGCATCGGTTATCACCTTGGCGGCACTCAGGGGAGCGACCTTATAGGTCGCCATCGTGCCGAATTTGGAGGAATCGGCGAGCACGAAACGGTGCGCCGAGCGGCTGAGCATGCATTTATTGAGGCTCGCTTCGGCGCTGTCGACACTATAGATCGCGCCATCCGGGCTGATGGCGCTCGCGCCGAGGAAGAGCTGATCGAACCATATGCTCTCGAGCATCGCTTCGGCCTGCGGCCCGACGAGCGAAGCATTTTCGCTGCGAAGCTGGCCACCGAGCAAGACGACGTCCAGATTGGGAATATTAAGGAATTCCTGCGCCACCGTCAGGCCATTGGTGAAGATGCGAAGTGGGATCGGGTTGAGGCGGATAAGACGCGCGAGCTGCAAGACGGTGGTTCCGGCGTCGAGAAAGATCGCCGTGCGCGGGCTCAGCAAATCGTAGGCAGCTGTTGCAATTGCACGTTTGGCCGACAAATGCCGCTTGGCGCGCTCCTGAAAGGCAAGCTCCACCGAGGAGCCCTCGGCGATGCGAGCGCCGCCATGCACCCGGTCGATGGCGCCTTCCCGTTCGAGGACCTGCAGGTCCCTGCGCACCGTTGCCAGGGACGCGCCGATGGCGTCCGCGAGCGCCTGGATGGTCGAAAATCCGTTCGCATAGAGATGACTGCGAATAGCATCGAGACGATCGACTTTCACCCCACCAGCCTGGCTCAACGAAGGTTCCTCTTTCGCAATTGCTTCTATTTCGCTCAAACTTCCACCCAATAAGATCAATGTCAATCAGACTTTTGATCTTTTTTGATTTAATCCTGTGATCACCTCAGACCAAAAAATGCAAACGCGCGGCCTCCTCTATTGAGGAGACCGCGCTTGGGAATTACCTTCGCTGAAGACGTGATGGGCTAGTGGTAGGCGGGCAAAAGACTGCCGTGCTGCTCGATCATATCGTCGACAAGCGTCCATATTTGATCGGGTGACAGTTCCGCCGAGGTGTGCGGATCAAGTAGGGCCGCCTGATAGATGCGATCTCGCTTCTTCGTCACTGCCGCTTCGACCGTCAGCTCCTGCACGGAAACGCTTAAGCGCATGACGGCGGCGAGCTGCGAAGGTATCCGCCCGATGCGCATCGGCTGAATGCCGTTGTGATCGACATGGCATGGAACTTCGACAATACACTCGTCAGGCAGATTTTGGATCAGTCCATTGTTCGGGACATTTCCGTAGATCAGCGCGGGCTGCCCGGTGACTGCCGCGTGAATGATGCCGGCCGCGTATTCGTTGCTCCGGCAGACATCGATCGGCTTGCCGCCTTCAAGGTCGCGACGCAACTCGTGCCAGTCGGCGATCTGGACCTCGCAACGGCGGATATATTCATCCAGGGGAATATTGAGCCGCTCTATCAGATCGCTACGGCCTTCCTTGATATACCAGGATGTATATTCCGAGAAATGCTCGCTCGATTCCGTGACGAAGTAGCCAAGTCTTTTTAGAACGTCGAAACGTACCCGATCGTCAGCTGGAATGCGTCCTTCTTCGGCGAGAGCGCGCAGACGCGGATAGAGGTCCTCGCGGCTGCCGTCGACGTGCAGCTTTTCATATTTGAGAAAGAAGGCGACATGGTTGATGCCGGCCGAGAGATAGTTGATATCGGCGACATTCTCGCCGAGGCAATCGGCAAGATGGGCGGCCGTGTGCTGCACGCTGTGGCAAAGCCCGACGGTGCGGATGTGGGGCGCGATCTCCTTGATCGCCCAGCAATTGATCGCCATCGGGTTGACGTACTGCATCAGCAGGGCGTCGGGGCACATGTCTTCCATGTCACGGCAGATTTCTTCGAGAACAGGAATGGTGCGAAGCCCGCGGAAAATACCACCGATCCCGAGCGTATCGGCTATGGTCTGCCGGAGACCATGCCGTTTCGGGATCTCGAAGTCAGTCACCGTGGCCGGCTTATAGCCGCCGACCTGCATCATCAGGATGACGAAATCCGAACCTTTCAGCGCTTGTCGGCGATCGAGCGACGCCTCGACGCGCACCTTGTCGAGATGAAGCGCCTCGCAGAGCCGGCGGGCAACGATTTCGGATGTTTTCAGGCGCTCCGGATCGATGTCGAAGAGGCTGATGACGTAATCGCCACCCGTCTGACTGGAAAGGACGTCGCCCAGAATATTCTGGGCAAAGACGGTGCTGCCGGCACCGATCAGGCAGATCTTTGGCATGAAGGGATCTCCGCTTGGAATAGCTTTGAGCCTCAATGCCTCTTTCAATTCGGAATTTCCTCCTGCTATCAATGAAATTATTCCCGGATTCGCGCCACCAGATAGGTCCCATGCCGAAACCCAGCCATTCCGTCGAGCGCGAAGCTCTCATCACATCCGCCGGCGGCTTTCTGATCGAGCGGCACATCGCCGATGCCATGAGCGCCGCGCATTGGCACGACCATGTCGAGCTGAACTTCCTCATGGAAGGGCAGATGACCTATATCTTCAATGGGAGGCAGGAGCAGGTCGAAGCGGGGCGACTGGTGCTGTTCTGGGCCGCCATTCCGCATAGGACGATTGCGGTCACCCCTGGTGCGCCACTCATCTGCATCTATCTTCCGCTCGTCGATTTCCTGAGTTTGCCGATCGAGCGTAGCGTGCGGCAGTCGATCATGCAGGGACGGTTTTCGGCCGACAGCCGCCCCTACCCCGCCGACGCGATGCTCCTGGCGCAATGGGTGGCCGATTGGGAGCATGGCGACATGGCTCGGCGTCGGCTGATCCTCGACGAGGTCAAGCTCAGAATACGGCGTTTCGTTCTCGATGCTCCCGACGACAACCATGACTACGCCCGACGGCGCTCGGTACCGGCCGTCAGCATCGCCGTGCAGCGCACCGAAACATTGACGGACCTTATTCATACCCGTTATTGCGAACCGGTAAGCCTGCCAATGCTGGCAGGGCTCGCCGGCATCCATCCCAGCACGGCCAACAAGCTATTCCGCAGCGTATTGGGCATCTCCGTCAACGAATATCTGACGCGCTATCGCCTGGCCCGGGCGATGCAGCAGCTTGCAGAAACCAACAGCCCGATCCTTCAGGTCGCCTATGACTGCGGCTTCGGGTCCAGCAGCCGGTTCTACGACATCTTCAAACGGCGGACCGGAACGACGCCGAGACTGTTCCGTTCGTCGCTTGGACGGGATGGAGGCACCGATGATAGCGATGCAATGCCGTTCCTAACCATTTGACGGCGCCGGACCAAAGCTCTCGCGCCGAATGAACTTGCTTTCGATGACATGACGCAGGGCCGTTGCCTTATCCGGCGCATCGATCCGCTCCATCAGCAAGCTCACGGCCATCTGGCCCATTTCCTCCACCGGCTGTTCGATGGTCGATAATGGCGGCAGCGAATATTCGCAGACCGGAGCGCCGTCGAAGGATACGATTGAAAGATCTGTCGGAATTTTCCAGCCCATGCGTTGAACGCAACTCATGAAGGAAATCGCCATGTCGTCGCTCGTGGCAATGACGGCCGTCGGCTTCAAGATGAGATCGGCAAATTCCGCCGCCGCGGCGACGCCGATCTGGAAACCATGCTGATAGTCGAGGCTGCCGCCGGACCTGACGATCGCGGTCTCCGGCAGACCCGCGGCGGCAAGCGCTTCAACGGCGCCCAGATAGCGTTCTCTGTCGTGATAATTGCCCTCCGGGCCGGCAAGATAAAGGAAACGCCGGTGGCCGAGAGCAAGCAATTCGGCCGTGGCCTCGCGAACGGCCTGCCGATCATTGGTCACGACGCTCGGCAGGGCCGCGTGGCTCATATCGAACAAAAGCGAGACGATCGGCAGGGCCGAATCCTTCAGTGACCGACCGCCATGGACCGGCAGATCCGAGGAGAGAATGATGGCGCCACGCACCGTGCCGCCGAAAGCCAGATCGAGGATATGGCGCTCGGAAGCCTCATCGCGATCAAGGTTGGCAATCATCAGGTGATAGCCGTTCTGGCCCAACGATCGGTTTATACCGTGCAGGACCAGGGGGATGACCTGCGAGACACCGTAATAAAGCGAGCCCGGCAGAATGATCATGACGACGTTGGACTTGCCGACACGAAGCCCCCTCGCCATGGCATTGGGCGTATAGCCGAGCTGCTTGGCGGCGGCATCGATCTTGGCGCGGGTCTTCTCGTTGACGCGACCGGGATTGGCAAGCGCCCGGCTCACCGTCGAGATCGCGACGCCTGCCAGCCGAGCGACGTCGGCCATCAAAGGGCCGGAATGCTCTTCTGCTGGCAGATCCTTGTTATTCTTCACTTTTTGGCGTCCTCCCCAATGCCTGTCGCGCGGGATGCTACGGCAAAGCTTATCATTTAGCAAACGTTTGCCAAAAATCGCTTGCATATAAAAACGACTTGTCTACTATCTAGGCACGGCAAACGTTTGCCACTTGCAGTGCATTGAAATCATTATGGATTATTTGCCGTGGATCGTGGTTCCGCGAGCGATCTTCCATGTCTTAAGAACGGATAATCTCATGACGTCTACGGAACGGCTGCGTTTTGGTGTCGATCTCGTCACCTTTTTCCACCCCGGATTTTGGGGCGTAGGGGATTATGACGGCATCATCGCGCTATCGCGCAATGAGCCACGCGCCTTCTGGGACAAGATACTGGATGCCGTGCAAGCCTCCGGCGTCACCGGCGTGGAACTGACCTTCTCGCCCTTCAACTGGCAGGATGCGACGAAGACCTATGGTTCGGTCGAGAACTTCGCCGCAGAGCTTTCCAGGCGTGGCCTGACGCTTGCGAGCGGCTTCTTCGCGGAACTCGAAGCCGCCGGCGATTTCACCGAGGCCTCCGCCCAGGCCGCCATCATCGGTAAGGCAGAAAAATATGCCGAATTCCTCAAGGCATGCGGCAGCGATATCATGGTCATCGGCGCGCCGCTTCGCCAGACGCTCGGCGCTCAGCCGGTACGGTTCTTCGATTTCGAGCAGGCGCGCAACATTGCCGATTTCCTCAATCGCCTCGGCGCCGCTCTCTACGCCAAGGGTGTGCGGCTCGCTCTCCACACCGAGGCGCATTCGATTTTCGCGGCAGCGCGCGACGTCGATCTGCTGATGCTGCTGACCGATCCCGCCTACGTGCATATGTGCCCGGATACGGCGCATATCATCGTTGCCGGCTCCGATCCGCTGCAGCTTGTCGATCGTCACCATGAGCGCGTCATCATCGCCCATTGGAAGGATGCGCTTGGCCCGATGCCGGCCGATACGGTCATCGACGAGCATATCCATGATCGCCATCGCCCCTATTTCTGCGGCTTCGGTCTCGGCCGGGTCGACTGGCCGGGCTGGGCCAGGCTGCTGCGCGACCGCGGCTATGAAGGCTGGGCGATACTCGAGCTGGATGCCGCGCCCGATCCGGTCGGCGATATCGCCAACGGCCTGACGCTGGTCAGACAGGCGCTCTCGCCGATTTATCGCTGATACCAACGATCCGAAAACGAATAGCCCCGCCAAGAGGGCTTTCCTGAAGAGGTGGAACGATGAAAGACATAGTGAAAATGCTACTGATGGGAGCCGCGCTCGTTACGGCTTCCATTCCTGCCCATGCGGAAGACAAGCCGCAGGCCGAGGTGATGACCTCCTGGACATCAGGCAGCGAAGCCGCCGCCCTCAGCGTCGTCAAGCAGGAGTTCGAAAAGCGCGGCGGCACCTGGAAAGACTCTTCCATCGCCGGTTTCGGCGCGGCCGATGCCGCTTTCCAGAACCGTCTGGTCGCCGGCGATCCGCCGATCGCAAAACAGGCCGTGCTCGGCCTTGCCAATGCCGATTTCGTCAATCAGGGGCTTATGAACCCGATCGACGATGTGGCGAAAGCCGGCAAATGGGCCGACGTCCTGCCGAAATCGATCTACGATCTCATCACCTATAACGGCAAGGTCTACCTCTCCCCGACCGGCGCCCATGGCGAGAGCTGGGTGTTCTATTCCAAGGATGCCTTCGCCAAGGCTGGCCTCACCGGCGAGCCGAAGAGCTGGGATGAATTCTTCTCGGCACTCGATAAGCTCAAGGCAGCCGGCATTCAGCCCGTCGCCTGGGGCGGCCAATCCTGGCAGGAATCCAAGGTCTTCAACATGATCCTGCTGACCCAGGTCGGCATCGACGGCTTCCTCAAGATCTATGCAAACAAGGACAAGGGCGATACATCCGTCGAGGGCGTGAAGAAGACGCTCGATATTCTCGGCAAGCTTCGCGCCTATGTCGACGAGGGGGCTGCGGGCCGCAACTGGAACGACGCGACCGCCATGGTCATCACCGGCAAGGCGGGCGTGCAATTCATGGGCGATTGGGCCAAGGGTGAATTCGTTGCAGCCGGCAAGGAACTGGGCAAGGATTATGGCTGCATGCTCGTGCCGCAATCGCCGGGCATGGTCTACGTCGCCGATTCCTTCTCCTTCCCAAAGATCGCCGATGCGGCCGCGCAAAAGGGCCAGACCCTGCTTGCGGAGGTCGCCATGGATCCGACCGTGCAGGTCGAATTCTCGCTGAAGAAGGGCTCGGTGCCGATGCGCACCGACGTCGACAAGTCCAAGCTCGATACCTGCGCGCAAAAAGGCCTTGAGCTGATGAGAGCCGGCAAGATCGTGCCGGATCAGGCGCTGATCCTTTCGCCGCAGCAGGCCGGCGCACTCAACGACTTCGTTGACGAGTTCTGGACCAATCCGTCCGAGGACAGCGCCTCGGGCGCGGAGAAGTTCTTCGCGATCTTCGAATAGCCTTCCAGCGAGCCGATCCTCGAATTCCGGTCGATCGGCTCCGCCCATCCTTTCGAGAAAGTTTGCCTATGCAAACCAAGCGCAGACGTCCCCTTGCTGCGACCTTTGCCCTGCTGCCGACATGGATTGCCGCGATCGTCGTCTATATCGGCACCATGGTCTGGTCGGTGCGCCTGTCCTTTACGGATTCGACCATTTTCCCCTCGTCCAACTATGTCGGCTTTGCCCAATATGCCAAGCTGTTCCGGACATCGCGATGGCTCGCATCCCTGGAAAACGTGCTGATCTTCGGCGTTCTCTACGTCGCCGGCTGCCTTGTTCTCGGCTTCGTGCTCGCCGCGGCCCTCGATCGCAAGGTTCGTTTCGAAAGCCTCTTTCGCACCATCTTCCTCTACCCCTATGCCATGTCCTTCGTGGTTACCGGCCTCATCTGGCAGTGGATGCTGAACCCGACCTTCGGCATTCAGGCGACCGTCAGGGCGCTCGGCTGGCAGAGCTTCGTCTTCGACTGGATCGTCAATCGCGACATGGCGATCTATACGGTGGTCTTCGCCGGTGTCTGGCAGGGAGCCGGTCTCGTCATGGTCATCGCACTGTCAGGCATGCGCGGGATTGGCGAGGAGCAATGGAAAGCCGCCCAGATCGATGGCATTCCGGTCTGGCGCATCTATGCCTCGATCATCCTGCCGCAGCTTGGGCCGGCGCTTGCCGCATCGGGCATGCTGCTCTCCATGGGCGTGATCAAGACCTATGACCTCATCGTCGCGCAGACTGGTGGGGGCCCCGGCTATTCGACCGAGGTGCCGGCAAAATTCATCATGGATAATCTCTTCGAACGCCAAAACCTCGGCCTTGCGAGCGCCGGCGCCACCGTGCTCGTGCTTTCGGTCGTCATGGCCGTCGCTCCGTTTCGCTACGCGCTCCATATGCGCGCCAGAAGAAGGGGAGCACATTGATGGCGGCTCTTCATCCCCGTGGTCCCAAGCCATCACGGCTCACGGCAGGCCAGATCGGGCTCTATGCCTTCCTCATCCTGTCCGCGCTCTTCTTCCTGCTGCCGCTTTATACGATGCTCGTCACCTCGCTAAAGACGATGGAAGAGATCCGCCAGGGTCGCATCTTCGCCTTCCCCGATACCATCGATTTCACCGCCTGGAAGACAGCGTGGTCGGGAGCCTGCATGGGCACCCAATGTCTGGGTGTGCGCATCGGCTTCTGGAATTCGGTCAGGATCACGGTGCCGGCAGTCGCGATTTCCGTCTTCATTGGCGCGATCAACGGTTATGCCCTGTCCTTCTGGCGGCCGAGGGGCTCGAACCTGCTATTCGGCCTTCTGATGGCCGGCGGCCTCATCCCCTACCAGATCTTCCTCTATCCGCTGGTGCGGCTGCTCGCCAACCTCAGCCTTTATAACTCAGTGGCAGGCGTGGTCCTCGTCCACGTGATCTTCGGCCTGCCGCTGGTGACGCTGCTGTTTCGCAACTATTTCGTCGCCATTCCCGAGGAGCTCTGCAAAGCGGCTCGCGTCGACGGCGCCGGCTTCTGGCGGATCTTCATCGAGATCATGCTGCCCATGTCGGTGCCGATGATCGTCGTCGCCTCGATCTTCCAGTTCACCGGAATCTGGAACGACTTCCTGATCGGCCTGGTCTTCGCCGGACGCGACAACCTGCCGATGACGGTGCAGCTCAACAACATCGTCAACACCACCATGGGCGAGCGCGCCTACAATGTGAACATGGCTGCCACCATTCTGACCGCCGTCGTCCCGCTCGCCATCTATTTCTTCTCCGGCCGCTGGTTCCTGCGTGGTGTCGCCGCCGGCGCCGTCAAGGGGTAATGCCATGCAGCCTGCCGTCTCGGTCAAGGATCTCAAGATTGCCTATGGTGATCACACCGTCATCGACAAGCTGTCGATCGACATCGCTCCGCGCGAATTTCTCGTGCTGCTCGGCCCTTCCGGCTGCGGAAAGTCGACCCTGCTCAACTCGATCGCCGGCCTGCAAGACATCCGCGACGGCGAGATCTGGATCTCGGACAAGAATGTCACCTGGGCCGAGCCGAAGGATCGCGGCATCGGCATGGTCTTCCAATCCTATGCGCTCTATCCCCGCATGTCGGTGCGCAAGAATCTCTCCTTCGGCCTGCGCGTGGCGGGTCTTCCCAAGGCCGAGATCGAGGCGCGCATCGCCCGCACGACGTCGCTTCTCCACCTCGACAAACTGCTCGACCGCCGACCCTCGGAATTATCGGGCGGCCAGCGCCAGCGCGTCGCGATCGGCCGCGCCCTTGTGCGTGAGGTCAATGTTTTCCTGTTCGACGAACCGCTATCCAATCTCGACGCCAAGCTGCGCAACGAGCTGCGCGTCGAGATCAAGAAGCTGCATCAGAGCCTCGGCAACACGATGATCTATGTCACGCATGATCAGGTCGAGGCGCTGACGCTTGCCGATCGCATCGCCATCATGAAGGACGGCGTGATCCAGCAGCTCGCCAGCCCTTCCGAGATCTACCATCGCCCGGCCAATCTCTTCGTCGCCGGCTTCATAGGGGCGCCGGCGATGAACTTCATCGAGGGCGAGATCATTTCGAAGGCGGACGCGCCGGTCTTCGAAAGCAACGGACTTGCGATCCCCCTCGCCGGCTACCCTTTCCTCAGCGCCGTCAAGGCAGGTCCCGCCACGCTTGGCATCCGGCCGGAGCATATCGCGCCGAATGGCGCGGACGTGGGTTGGCCTACCCTTCCGGGCACTGTCTCGGTCGTCGAGCCGATGGGCGCCGATACCGTGCTGTGGTTCGACTGGGCGGGCCGAAGCCTCTCCTACCGCGTCATGGGAGATGCCGCGCTCCAGCCGGGTGCGGCGATCACGCCCGGCCTCGATATCGCCAAGGCCTCCCTCTTCGGCGCTGACGGCGCCCGCCTCTAAGACCACTTCCACAGCATACGGAAATTATCCATGTCTGAGACTGTCTATGACGCGCTGGTGATCGGCTCCGGCGCCGCCGGCTCCTTCGCCGCCAAGGAATTGACTGCCCAAGGGCTGTCGGTGCTGCTGCTCGAGGCCGGCCCGGCGGTGACCCAGAAGGATTTCGATCCGAACCGCAAGAAGGCGCCGGCCAGCAGCATCAATATCTGGGAGCGCGCCCGCGCCACGCTGAAGGGCCAGCCGATCCAGGCGCGCGCCGCCTTCTTTACCGAGCGCTTCAGCCATTTCTTCGTCAACGATCGCAAGAACCCTTATACGACCCCCAAGGATGCGCCATTCCTGTGGATACGCGGCCGCCAGGGCGGCGGCCGTCTGCACAGCTTCGGCCGGGTGCTGCTGCGCTGGACGGATGATGATTTCAAGATCCGCTCGAAGACGGGCAAGGGCGTCGACTGGCCGGTTTCCTACGACGAGCTCGCGCCCTATTATGCCGAGGTCGAAGGAAGCCTTGGTCTCTATGGCAACGAGGATGGCGTGGAGACATTGCCCGACGGCGTCTACGCCCATCCGGCGAAACTGACCCCGGCCGAAGAAATCTTCAAGACGGAAGTCGAAGGACGCTGGCCGAAGCGGCATGTCGTTTCCTGGCGCTATATCGCGCCCGATGCCGAACGGACGCCGAAGCCGCTGCGCGAGGCGTTGGCGACAGGACGGCTGACCATCCGCCATGACGCCATCGTGCGGCGTATCACCACCGACGATGCCGGCGGCCGGGCGACGGGTGCCGAGTTCATCGACCGCGCGACCGGCAAGGTCGAGGCCGCGCGCGCTGCCCTCGTCGTGCTCTCCGCATCGCCGATTGAAAGCGTCCGGCTGCTTCTCAATTCGGCCACGGCTCGCCACCCCCATGGGCTCGCCAACAGCTCGGGTGCGCTCGGGCGCTATTTCATGGATCAGCTTCCATGCCTTGCCTTCGGCTCCTTCTCCAAGGCGAAGGGTTGGACGGCCGATGATTCCGCGCCTGTCGATCCCTTCTACAATCCATCCGGCGGCATTTTCGTACCGCGCTTTGGAGAGGGCGACACAGGCCGCGGCGATTTCGACTATCAGGGAAGTATCGGTCGCGCGCCGACACCGGATGACGAGCCTTCGCGGCTGGCCTTCTTCGGCTTCGGCCGCATGCTGCCCTATGCCGACAATCGCATCACGCTCGATGTAGCGCGCAAGGATGCCTGGGGGATTCCGGTGCCCCATATCCGATGCGTCATGGGCGAAGAGGAACATGCCCTGCTGCGCCGGCAGCAAGAGGTATTGATCGACATGGTGCGTGACGTCGGCGGCGAACTGGAATTCATCGGCTCGCCCACCGGTCTTAGGGAGATGGGCCGTGGAGCCTTTCCCGAGGCCGATCCGTTCAGCCGCTTCATGTTCCGCAGATGGTTCCGCAAGACCATGTGCATGGGCGCCGCCATCCATGAAACCGGCGGCGCGCGCATGGGAACATCGAACAAGGACTCCGTCCTCAATCCCCATAACCAGAGCTGGGATGTCCCTAACCTGCTCGTGACGGATGCTTCCGCCTTTCCGGGCAGCGGCATTGCCGGCACCACGCTGACCGTGATGGCCCTGACCATCCGCGCCTGCAGGAACATTGCCGATCAATATCGCGCCGGACAATCATGATCAGGCGCTTCGTTCCGATTGGAATTCAAACCTTCGGTCGACCTCCATTTTAGATATGGAGGCTCACCGCACTCCTCCATGGCCGCCGTCCGTGTAACCTTCGCGGTTTCGCCATCTGATGGAAATAGTTTGGCTTTGTCACCTTGCCACTGTAAATATCGTGCATATCTTTCTGCCCAACTAAATCGAGCGATTGTGCAGGACGAAGAGGTGGGTTCGACCACTCCGTTACGGTGCCCAACCCAGAAGAAATTCGCGCCGAAATAGCTTGAAAAATTAGAATGTCTTTCGCCAATTGCAGGGAAATCCGGCTCTAGCGCGCAAAGCCATTTAAAGCGCACAATCTCCCCTCGCCACGAAGCGTCGAAAACCGCTTCTCGCGCCAGCATCTGGAGGAGATGCGGGACAAGCCCCATGATTTGACGAGCGTCGGGAACGCTTAGGGAGGAACAATGCTTGAACGACTTTTCAAATTGAGTGAGCACGGCACGTCCGCGCGCACCGAACTCATCGCCGGCGTGACGACGTTCCTGACGATGTCCTATATCATCTTCGTCAATCCCGACATTCTGTCGACGACCGGCATGGATCGCAACGCGGTCTTTGTCGCCACCTGTCTCGCAGCCGCGCTGGGTTCGATCGTCATGGGCCTCGTCGCCAATTGGCCGATCGGCATGGCACCGGGCATGGGGCTCAATGCCTTCTTCGCCTTCACCGTGGTTTCGGCTCTCGGCTTTACCTGGCAGCAGGCGCTCGGCGCGGTCTTCATTTCGGGCTGTATTTTCGTCCTGTTGACGGTAACCGGCGTGCGCAGCTGGCTGATTGCCGGCATCCCGCATTCGCTCAGAAGCGCGATTGCCGCGGGTATCGGTCTCTTCCTGGCGATCATCGCGCTCAAGAGCGCCGGCATCGTCGTCGCCAACAAGGCGACCCTCATTGGCCTCGGCGACCTCAAACAGACCGGCCCCCTTCTCGCGATCTTCGGCTTCTTCGTCATCGCCGTTCTCGATGCGCTGAAAATAAGAGGTTCGATCCTCATCGGTATTCTCGCCGTCACCATTCTCTCCTGGATCTTCGGCGTCAGCGAGTTCCACGGCATTGTTTCGGCGCCGCCGTCGATCATGCCGACCTTTTTGCAGCTCGACATCGTCGGCGCTCTCCATGGCGGCCTGGTCCATATCATCCTCGTCTTCGTGCTTGTCGAGGTTTTCGACGCCACCGGGACGCTGATCGGCATCGCCAAGCGGGCGAACCTGATCCAGGAAGGAAAGCCGAACAGGCTGAGCCGGGCTC
The DNA here is from genome assembly GCF_027109195.1 of Rhizobium sp. AG207R. Classification (NCBI taxonomy): domain Bacteria; kingdom Pseudomonadati; phylum Pseudomonadota; class Alphaproteobacteria; order Hyphomicrobiales; family Rhizobiaceae; genus Rhizobium; species Rhizobium sp. AG207R. The sequence continues at coordinate 177,070 of NZ_JAEPVT010000011.1, read as the reverse complement.
TGCTTGCCGATAGCGCGGCCATCGTCGCCGGCTCACTGATGGGCACGAGCAGCACGACGGCCTTCGTCGAAAGCGCGTCGGGCGTCCAGGCCGGTGGTCGCACGGGTCTGACCGCGATCACCATCGCCGCCCTCTTCATCGCCGCCCTCTTCTTCTCGCCGCTCGCGGCTTCCGTGCCAGCCTATGCGACGGCTCCGGCGCTGCTCTATGTCGCGGGCCTGATGATGCGCGAGCTGACCGAAATAGAATGGGATGACCTGACCGAGGCGGCACCCGCTGCAATCACCGCGCTTGCGATGCCCTTCACCTACTCGATCGCCAATGGTCTTGCTTTTGGCTTCATCACCTATGTGGCCGTGAAAGTCTTCACCGGCCGCTGGTCGATGCTGCATCCGGCAACACAGATCGTCGCGGCCCTGTTCGTCGTACGCTTCGCCTTCTTCGCGGATTGACGGCGGAATGATTTCAAGGCCGGGTCGTTCGCTGGAATGACCCGGCCTTTTGGCATTCCGCAGATTGCGAGGAACGGGAACCACTTTGACAAATAAGGGGCGCTGCAACCGCAGCGCCCCTTATTTGTCTGCACCGATCGAGATCCGATCAGCGGATCAGGAACGCCTCGTCATAGAAATGCTCCTCAAGATTGACGCCTTTGCCACCGCGATCCACAACGATGAAATCCGAGATGCCGTCGAGGGGCGTCAGGATGCCGTGCCAGACGTTGCGCCGGATATTGACGCCTTGTCCGGGCCTGGTTCGGAAAGCCATGGGCTCGCCCGGACCATTGTCCGTCTCCGGCGCCGCAACGACGAGGAACGGATTGCCGGTCAGCGGCACGAAGGCCTGGCTGCCGAGAGGGTGCCGCTCGACCATCTTCAGTTCCAGCGGCAGCGCATAGGGTTCGCCGCGCAGCCAGCTGATCATCGTGCGTGCCTCCTCACCAATCGCTTCGACCTTTGCGAGATCATGATAACGAACGCATTTCCCGGCGTTGATGGGGAAACTTTGTGCCCCCTCCATTTCGATGACATCGCCAAAGGGCGCGAATGCGGCTCTCGTCAGCGGCTGAATTTCGATCACTTTCATTCATGGGTCTCCCGTTTCCATTCTCCGAAGTCATCTCTTCCTCGATCGACGATATGTTCGCTTGGGTTCGATACCTGACCCGCTGTGCGGACAGCGGAATTCGACCGGAGCGCGGCTGGCACCCCGGCGGCCGCCATGCCGCGGCTATTTCCATGGTCAATCACTACCGACGCTGATCACGAAGACCGCGGCATCGGATTCCCCCTGCCGCAAGCGCCTCTACCCGATACCCATCAGGGTCGGCCGAACATCGGCGTGCTCATCACGTCCGCCATGCAATACGGAAATCTGCATTTTCATGAAATGCATATCGCGATACCGGCACGTATTTCCCGGCCTCAGCGCATGCGAAGCCCGCAAGCCGTACTCATCCATCCCGCCGCGACATCGTATGAAACGCTCCTCCAAACGTTTCGACATCCAATGTCTAACCGCAAATCACGCGTGCCATTCCCCTTGGAAATTTTGAAAGTCTCGAACGTTACAGCTGCTTTTCATGGGAATGAGCCTGGCGGATAGTAGAGAAAGGAGCGCTACGTTCGGGAGAAGAATATGCAGTCTCATTCGCCAGGAGCCGGACGGCTCACGACCCACGTCCTGGATACGGCGCTCGGCAAACCTGCTGAAGGCTTGCGCATCGAACTCTACCGGATCGAGGGCGATGCACTGCACCTCCTGACGTCCACCGAAACCAACGACGACGGTCGCTGCGATGCGCCGCTGCTATCAGGCGAAACCATGCAGGCCGGCACCTACGAGCTGCGCTTCCATGCCGGTGACTATCTTGGCCGCACATCGGCGAGCCCGATGTTTCTAGACATCATTCCGATCCGCTTCGGTCTCGCTGATGAACAAGCGCACTACCATGTGCCGCTGCTCCTCTCGCCTTACAGCTACTCCACCTACCGCGGGAGCTGAAAATGACATCGACGAAAATCCGCTCCGAACTTCGTTTCATTCTCAACGGCTGGGACATCATTCTTACCGACGTGGCGCCGGACCAGACGCTGCTCGACTGGCTGCGCCTTTCCCGTTCGCTGAAGGGCACCAAGGAAGGCTGCGCCGAAGGCGACTGCGGCGCCTGCACGGTGCTTGTGGGTCGGCTGACGCCCGCGGGTGGCCTCGTCTATGAGAGCGTCAACGCCTGCATCCGCTTCCTCGGTTCGTTGGATGGCTGTCATGTGGTCACCGTCGAGCATCTCGCCCCGAGCGACGAACACCTGCATCCGGTGCAGCAAGCGATGGTCGACTTTCACGGTTCGCAATGCGGCTTCTGCACGCCTGGTTTCGTCATGTCGCTCTACGGACTTTGGATGCAGACGCCGAATCCCACGGATCAACAGATCGAAACAGCGCTCCAGGGCAATCTCTGTCGCTGCACCGGCTATGAACCGATCTTGCGCGCCGCCCGCTCCATCTCCCAATATGGCGGTACGCAAGACGACCCGCTGCTGATCGAACGCGAAACCATGATCGCGCGCCTGCAGGCCCTTCGCGATGGCGCCCGCGTCGAAATCGGCGAGGGTCGAAATCGGCTGATCGTGCCGGCGAACCTTGATGATTTCGCCTCGGTTCTGGAGGCATCGCCGACGGCGACCGTGGTGGCCGGCTCGACCGATGTCGGCCTCTGGGTCACCAAGCACATGCGCGACGTCACGCCGGTCATCTTCATTGCCGGGCTGCAGGAGTTGAAATCGATCGTGGTGAAAGACGGCGTGATCAGCATCGGCGCCGGCGTCACCTATTCGGAGGCGTTCGCGACGCTTTCGCAGCATGTCCCGGCGCTTGGGCCGTTGATTACCCGCATTGGCGGCCAGCAGGTGCGCAACATGGGCACGATCGGCGGCAACATCGCCAACGGCTCGCCGATCGGCGATACGCCACCGGCGTTGATTGCGCTCAACGCGTCGCTGACCTTGCGCAAGGGCATCGTTCGGCGCACCATTGCGCTTGAAGACTTCTTCATCGCCTATGGCAAACAGGACCGCCAGCCTGGCGAATTCGTCGAAGCCATCCATATTCCGGTTCCTGCAGCCGCGGCGAAATTCGCCATCTACAAGGTGACGAAGCGCCGGGACGAGGACATTACCGCCACGCTCGGCGCCTTCCGGCTGGTACTTGGCGAAGATGGCACGGTTGCCGAAATCCGGATCGCCTATGGCGGCATGGCCGCGACGCCGAAACGGGCCTTCGCCGTCGAAAGGGCGCTGCTCGGCCAGCCCTGGAGCGAGAGGACCGTGGAGACGGCAATGGAGAAATATGCCGAGGATTACGCGCCACTGACCGACATGCGCGCCACGGCGGAATATCGCGCGTTGGCTGCCAGAAACCTGCTGCTGCGCTTCTACCTGGAAACGACGTCCATCGCGGCGCCGGCGCAGGTATCGAGATACGAAGCCGCGTAAGACATGAACAAGCACACTCCCGATCTCAAACCCGAAACCATCATTGGCGGCGTCCATTCCAGCCCGCGCCATGATTCCGCCCACAAGCATGTCTCCGGTGCCGCCGTCTATATCGACGACATCACCGAACCCACGGGCACGCTTCACGTCGGCCTCGGCCTGTCCACCGTGGCGCACGGCATCCTGAAATCCGTCGATCTCTCAGCCGTGCGGGTCGCCCCCGGCGTCGTTGCCGTCCTCACCCATGAGGATGTGCCCGGCGTCAACGATATCTCGCCCTCCTATATGCATGATGACCCCGTGCTTGCCGCCGGCAAGGTCGAGTTTCATGGCCAGCCGATCTTTTGCGTGATCGCCGAAACGCGCGAGCAGGCGCGCCGCGCGGCAAGGCTGGCAAAGATCGAGTACGAGGAATTGCCTGCTGATATCGACATCTGGGATCTGGATGTTTCCTCTCATAAGCAGGTCGTCACGCCGCTAACGCTGAAGCGTGGCGATCCGGCGGACGCTCTTGCGAATGCTCCGCGGCGCGTGAAAGGCCGAATGCGGCTCGGCGGCCAGGATCATTTCTATCTCGAAGGCCAAGTCTCGCTCGCTGTTCCCGGTGAGGACGACGAGGTGGTTGTCTATTGCTCCACCCAAGGCCCGAGCGAGACGCAGCACATGGTCGCCCATGCGCTTGGCGTGCCGAGCAATGCTGTTACGATCGAGGTTCGGCGCATGGGTGGCGGCTTCGGCGGCAAGGAAACCCAGGCGAACCAATGCGCCGCGATCGCTGCCATCGCCGCCAAGAAGCTGAAGCGCGCCGTCAAGATCCGGCTCGACCGCGACGAAGACATGATCGCGACCGGTAAGCGGCATGATTTCGCCATCGACTACGATGTGGGCTTTGACGACGAAGGCCGCATCCTTGCCGTCGACTATACCTTCGCGCTTCGCGCCGGCTTCTCAGCCGATCTGTCCGGTCCGGTCGGCGACCGTGCGCTGTTTCACTGCGACAATGCCTATTTCTTTCCGCATGTTCATGCGAAATCGGCGCCGCTCTATACCAATACCGTCTCCAACACGGCCTTTCGCGGCTTCGGCGGTCCGCAGGGAATGGTCGGCGCCGAACGGGTCATCGACGAGGTGGCCTTCGCCGTCGGCAAGGACCCGCTCGAAATTCGCAAACTGAATTTCTATGACGCGATGGGCGTCGATGGTGAGCGCAACCTTACCCCCTACCACCAGAAGGTCGAGGACTGCATCATTCAGCGCATCGTCGCCGAACTGGAGGAAAGCGCTGACTATGCCGGACGCCGCAAGGCGATCGCCGAGTTCAATGCCAAGAGCCGCATCGTCAAGCGCGGCATCGCGCTGACTCCAGTGAAATTCGGCATCTCCTTCACCAAGACGGAGTCGAACCAGGCCGGCGCGCTGGTGCATGTCTATAGCGATGGCTCCGTGCACATGAACCATGGCGGCACCGAGATGGGACAAGGCTTGCACCTGAAGGTGGCGCAGGTCGTGGCGGAAGAATTCCAGATCGATCTCGACCGGGTGAAGATCACCGCGACGACCACGGCCAAGGTGCCGAACACCTCACCGACCGCGGCCTCCTCGGGTGCCGATCTCAACGGCATGGCGGCCCAGAATGCCGCGCGCCAGATCAAGGAGCGACTGATCGCCTTTGCCGCGGAAAGCCATCAGGTATCGCCTGACCAGGTTCTCTTCCTGCCCAACCGGGTGCGCATCGGCGACATCGAAATGCCGTTCGACGATCTCGTCAAGAAGGCCTACATGGCCCGCGTCCAGCTTTCGGCCGCCGGCTTCTACAAGACGCCGAAAATCCATTGGGACCGCAAGGCGGGCCGCGGCCATGCCTTCTACTACTATGCCTATGGCGCGGCGTGCTCGGAAGTATCGATCGATACGCTGACGGGGGAATATGTCGTTGAACGCACCGATATCCTGCACGATACCGGCCGCTCACTGAATAAAGCCATCGATATCGGCCAGGTCGAAGGCGGCTTCATCCAGGGCATGGGCTGGCTGACGACGGAAGAGCTCTGGTGGGACGGCAAGGGGCGGCTTCGAACGCACGCGCCCTCGACTTACAAGATCCCGCTTGCATCCGACCGGCCAAAGATTTTCAATGTGGCCCTAACCGATTGGTCGGAGGCCCATGAGCCGACGATCCATCGGTCCAAGGCGGTTGGCGAGCCGCCGCTGCCGCTCGGCCTCTCCGTCTTGCATGCCCTTTCGGATGCCGTGGCGAGCGTCGCCGACCACAAGATCTGCCCGCGTCTCGACGCGCCGGCGACACCCGAACGGGTACTGATGGCGATCGAGCGTCTCAAGGCGGCGAAGAAGGAGTAAGATCATGCCTGCCGCCTGTGAAGACATCCGGGATTTTCTCCGCCGCGAACCGGCATCGATTCTCGTCGAGGTGACGGGGGTCGCTGGCTCCGCACCGCGCGATGCGGATGCCTGGATGCTGGTATCGGAGCGGGCAATCTTTGCGACGATCGGCGGCGGAACACTGGAATATATGGCGATCGACCAGGCACGACGGGCATTGCGCTCCGGCCTTGCGGCGGAGCCGATGAACGTACCGCTCGGCCCGGAGATCGGCCAATGCTGCGGCGGTCGGGTGGGCCTCGCCTTCACCGCCCTCAGCCCAGCGCTTGCGAATGATCTCATAGCTCGGAGCGACCGCGAGATGGCCACACGCCCACATGTCTATGTTTTCGGCGCCGGTCATGTCGGCGATGCGCTTGCCATGGCGCTTTCGCTCGCGCCATTACGCGTGGTACTTGTCGATACGCGAGAGGAAGAGCTTGTCGCCAGCTCCGTGCCAGGCATTGAAACCTGTCTCACGGCCATGCCTGAGGCTGTCGTGCGCGATGCGCCGGCCGGCAGCAGCTTCGTCATTCTCACCCATGATCACGCGCTCGATTTCCTGATTGCCGCCGAGGCGCTCAAACGTAACGATGCAGCCTATGTCGGCATGATCGGCTCCAAGACGAAGCGCGCCACTTTCCGCAACTGGCTGTCGCGCGAAAGCGGGCACGCTGAGCTTTTCGATCGCCTCGTCTGCCCAATCGGCGGAACGGCCGTGAAAGACAAGCGTCCCACGGTCATCGCCACGCTTGCCGCCGCCGAGATCATGACAGCGGCGCTGACTTGGACGGCCGCGGCACAGCTAGCCGCGACAAAACCTGTTATCGGATAACGGGCAACTGCTTGAAGGGATTGGCGACCGGCACGCCGAGCGGCGCGAAATGCCGCTCATTGGCCGTCAAAACCGTGAGGCCGCATGCAGCGGCGATGGCGGCGATGGCAATGTCCTCGAAGCCGGGGTCGTGAGCACGCGCCCGGTCAAGCATCAGGCCAGCATGCTGCGCCTCCTCAACTCCGAAGGGCAGGATACGGCCGGCATAGAAATGTTCCACCGCGGCGAGCCAGCGGCGCAGGTGCTCCGCTTTCGTCGTCGCCCCAATCCTAACCATGCGGGCGATGCCTGCCTCGATCTCGGCGATGGTGATGGCCGAAAGATAAAGCCGGTCACTATTGGCGCGCAGCCAGGCCGCGAATGCCTCAGCGCCGACTTGGCGCTTGATCGGCGCATCGGCCGATACGATATTGGTATCCAGAAGATACAAGATCAGAAGCCATTTTCACGCAATGAACGCGCGGGCTTTCGCGATCGCTCTGGAATATCGGCGGCCTCGCCGGGAAAGGCGAGAAGCAGATCGGGGAAATCAGGTACTTTGGAGACCCTTTGCCATTCCTCGAAGGAAACCAGCACCGCTTCCTTCCGGCCATGGCGGGTAATAACGGTCGGCTCACCGGCCACCGCTTGATCGACCACGGCCGAAAGCCTCGCCTTCGCATCCTTGAGCTGGATTTCCTTCATGCCGCCTCTCCATATGACCACCGATAGACATATGTGATTTCACTGAATTGAGCCAAGTGGAGATCAATCTGTCGCGTTCGATTCACGAGGCTGCGGCCACTGGCTCGTCCTCGAGCAGCTTGCCGATGAGCCGCTGACAGCGCTCCGCCATGAAATCGATCATCAGGCGGACCTTCGGATCCTGGAAACGCTTGTGCGGATAGATGGCGGCGAGCTGAACCGGAGCTGGCGGACTTTCCTTCAGGATCTCCACCAATCGCCCTTCCCTCAGATAGGCTTTAACCTCGAACAGCGGTTTGTTGATGATGCCGCGGTCTTCCAGCGCCCATTGGGTCAGCACATCGCCATCATCGCTGTCATAAGGGCCTGCGACCTCGAACTTGCGGGTACCTTCCGCCGTCATCAGCGTCCAGTAATACTCCTTCGATCCCGGATAGCGCAGCAAGAGACAGTCATGCTTGTCGGCGATCAACGCATCCGCGCTCGCCGGCACGCCACGACTTGCAAGGTAGGCAGGTGATGCGCAAAGCACCCGCTCGCAATTGAGGATACCGCGCATGCGCAGGTTCGAATCCTCCAGCACGCCAAGCTTGAAGGCGACGTCGACGCCTTCGGCGAGGATGTCGACATTGTGGTCCGACAGGCGCAAGCGTACTTCGATATCCGGATATTTGTCATGAAACTCCGGAATGCCCGAGGCGATCAGCCTTCGGCCGATGCCGAGCGGCGCGGTGATCCTCAGCGATCCCTTCGGATTTCGCGAAAGATCGGCGATCGCCGCTTCCGCCTCATTGACCGCCTCGATGATCTTCACCGCTTTTTCGTAGAAAACGCGGCCATGTTCGGTCGGCGAGAGCTTACGCGTGGTGCGGTTGAAGAGGCGCACGCCAAGATGACGCTCGAGCTCCTTGATGCGGTTGCTCGCCACCGCAGGCGTGACGCGCTGGTCGCGGCCTGCTGCCGAGAGAGTACCGAGTTCGACCACACGAACGAAGACGCGGACATTATCAAGATAGGACATGGCTCCTTCTACCACATTGGCGCGCGGAACAAACCAGGGTTCATCTTATAGATTTTTTTGAAAGTGTTGGTGGATTCACCGGGATTTTCGAGAAAATCACCCGATGGCAAACAGTCCCGTGAAGATCAGGCCCATGAAGGCCGGGAGGAGTTCCCATGTATGAATATGCCATCGCCTGGGACTGGCTGACATTCGCCGTCCGCTGGCTGCACGTCATCACCGCCATCGCCTGGATTGGCTCGTCATTCTATTTCGTGGCACTCGACCTCGGCCTCAAGAAACATCCGGCCCTGCCGCCTGGCGCCTATGGCGAGGAGTGGCAGGTGCATGGCGGCGGCTTTTACCATATCCAGAAGTATCTGGTGGCGCCGGCCAACATGCCGGACCACCTCGTCTGGTTCAAATGGGAAAGCTACGTCACCTGGCTGTCGGGCTTCGGCATGCTCTGTCTCGTCTATTATGCCGGTGCCGATCTCTACATGATCGACCCGGCCGTGCTTGACGTCTCCAAGCCGGTGGCGATCGCCATTTCGCTCTGCTCGATCGCCGGTGGATGGCTCCTGTACGACCTGATCTGCAAGTCGCCCTTCGGCAACGATAATACCCGGCTGATGGTGGCGCTCTATTTCATCCTGGTGGCGGTGGCTTGGGGCTATACCCATCTCTTTACCGGCCGCGCCGCCTTCCTGCATCTCGGCGCCTTCACGGCGACGATCATGTCGGCCAATGTCTTCTTCATCATCATCCCGAACCAGAAGATCGTGGTTGCCGACCTGCTTGCCGGGCGTACGCCAGATGCGAAATACGGCAGGATCGCCAAGCAGCGGTCGACGCACAACAACTACCTGACGCTGCCGGTGCTGTTCCTGATGCTGTCGAACCACTATCCGCTGGCTTTCGGCACGCAGTTCAACTGGATCATCGCCTCACTCGTCTTCCTGATGGGCGTCACCATCCGCCACTGGTTCAATACCCGGCACGCCAATGCCGGCAACCCGACTTGGACCTGGCTGATCACCGTCATCCTGTTCATCATTATCATGTGGCTCTCCACGGTACCGAAAATGCTGACCGGCGAACCCACAACGAAGATCTCCGCCATCCAGCAGCCCTTCATCACGGCGCAGGATTTCCCAAAGGTCCGCGATACCGTGATGGGTCGCTGCTCCATGTGCCATGCGAAGGAGCCGAGCTGGGAGGGCATAGTGGCTCCGCCGAAGGGGGTGATGTTCGAGACCGATCGCGATATCGCCGCCCATGCGCGCGAGATCTACCTGCAGGCTGGCCGCAGCCACGCCATGCCGCCCGCCAATGCCTCTCACATAACCGACGAGGAGCGCCGCCTGCTCGTCTCCTGGTATGAAAGTGCCATCAATGGGGAGAAGACCCAATGAACGAAGTCCTAATCCGTGGTCGCGTGCTGACCTTCCTTGCCGAGCCGCAAGGCATAGATGACACCGCCTCCTATCGCTATATCGAGGACGGCGCCGTCTTCGTCCGCGACGGCAAGATCGTGGAAATCGGCACCTATGGCGACGTGAGAAAGCTGGCTGACGCCGGCATCAGGATCGCGGACCATCGCCCGAACCTCATCCTGCCGGGCTTCATCGACACGCACCTGCATTTCCCGCAGACGCAGGCGATCGCCTCCTATGGCGCGCAGCTGCTCGAATGGCTGAATACCTATATTTTCGTCGAGGAACAGAAGTTTGCACGCGCCGCCCATGCGGCCGAAGTGGCCGACCGCTTCATGGACGAACTCCTGTCGAACGGCACGACGACGGCGGTTGCCTATTGTTCGGTGCATCCGGAAAGCGTCGATGCCTATTTCGCGGCGGCGCAAGCGCGCGGCATGTGCATGATCGGCGGTAAGGTGATGATGGATCGCAACGCGCCGGAGGCGCTGCGCGATACGCCGCAGCGCGGCTATGACGAAACAAAGCGGCTGATTGCGAAGTGGCACGGCCGCGGACGCGTCCATTATGCCATCAGCCCTCGCTTTGCGATTACCTCGACGCCCGAGCAGATGGAAATGAGCAAGGCGCTCGTCGCCGAGCATCCGGACTGCTATGTCCAGACGCATCTCTCGGAAAATCGGGATGAGATCGCCTTTGCCACCTCTCTCTACCCCGAGGCCAAGGATTATACGGATATCTATGCTCGCTACGGTCTGCTCAACGACCGCATGCTGCTCGGCCATTGTATCCATATGAGCGAACGGGAAGTCGCGGTGCTTGCGGAGACCGGCGCGGTGGGTGTCTTCTGCCCCACTTCGAACCTCTTCCTCGGCTCGGGATTTTTCAACGCCGCACAGTTCGACAGGCTTGGCGCGCGCTGGTCGGTCGCAACAGATGTCGGCGCCGGGACCAGCTTCTCCATGCTGGAAACGATGGATGAAGCCTACAAGGTGTTGCATCTGCAGGGGCAGCGGCTGACGCCGTTCAACTCCTTCTATCGCATGACGCGCGGCAACGCCCTGGCGCTCGGTCTCGAAAAGCGGATCGGCTCGCTGCAGGCGGGCGCGGACGCCGATATCGTCGTGCTGGATTCCAGCGCCAAGTCGGCCATGGAATTCCGCATGCGCACGACAACCTCATTGGCGGAGGAGCTCTTTATCCTTCAGACCATGGGTGATGACCGTTGCGTTGCCGAAGTCTATGTCGCCGGCAAGGCGATGAAGACCAAGGGTAAGAAGACAGATACGACGCTACGCGAACAACTGCAGCTCGCCTGACCAAGTAAATGTGGCGGACCGGCAACGCCGTCGTCTCGGCAGAGACGGCGGCGAAGATGTTCAGGTCCACTTCGAGCGTCCACCCATTGCCTTCGTCAATTCTTCCGCTGCGGCCCGCACGACAGGGCCGAGCGCAGCAACCCTTTCATCCGGCAACCGCACAGCCGGGCCTGAAATCGAAATTCCGGCGATAGCCTCGCCATATTCATCGAAGATCGGCGCCGCCACGCATCGCATGCCGAGCGTATGTTCCTCATCGTCGATCGACCAGCCGCGCGAGCGGATCTCGTCCATATCCGCGAGCAGCATAGGCAGAGTGTCGCGGGTTTTGTCGGTGAAATGCTGCAACGGACGCTCCTGGAGCAAAGTTTTTATCTCGCTGTCCGCCCAGGTGGAGAGGATTGCCTTGCCTATGCCCGATGCATGGATCGGCCCGCGGCGGCCAGGGCGGAAGAAGGCGCGCATCGGCGCGTGGCTTTCCGCTTGCGAGATGAAGACGACGTCACCGTCCTCCTCGATGGCGATATTGGCGGTCTCGCCGGATGCCTCCATCAACTGCTTGAGGAAGGGCCGGCTGATCGTGCCGAGCTTGCGGAAGCGCAAGTAGGCGGTTCCGATCTCGAAGGCTTTCACCCCGATCGTCCAGGCGCCGGTCTCATCGTCATGCGCCACCATGCCGTGCTGAGCAAGAGACGTCAGTAGCCGGTGGACGGTGGACGGCGCCATAGCCGACCGGTCAGCGAGATCGGTCAAAACCGCGCCGTCGGCTTGCGCCACCAACTCCAAGAGTTTCAGACTGCGATCGAGCACTTGGACGGATGAAGCCGCCGCGTTCCCTGCCGGTTTCCGGCCCGGCCTGCCCCTCGTCTTTTCCCGATTTTCCGCCATGACGCTCACTCTAGACCAAACGCATGCCGCACAATTTGGCGCGACCCGCTTGGGCTTCATGACATATCCGCTTCGCCGCGATTGTTCCAGATTCGTTGAAAATGTTTATTTCCATATGATGGGATTAATTTCCATTTTTTGATTGCGCTTGTTCACCCATGCGGTACCTTCGATCCAGAAACGGAGGAAATCTCATGGCGAAGATGCGCGCAGTCGATGCCGCAGTGCTGGTTCTGGAAAAGGAAGGCGTCAATTGCGCCTTCGGCGTTCCCGGCGCTGCGATCAACCCCTTCTATTCCGCAATGAAGGCACGTGGTTCTATCCGCCATGTACTTGCCCGCCATGTCGAGGGCGCAAGCCATATGGCCGAGGGCTACACCCGCGCTCGCGCCGGCAATATCGGTGTCTGCATCGGAACGTCCGGACCTGCCGGCACCGACATGATCACCGGCCTTTATTCGGCTTCCGCCGATTCCATCCCGATCCTCTGCATTACCGGCCAGGCGCCGCGCGCCCGTCTGGACAAGGAGGATTTCCAGGCCGTCGATATCGCCAAGATCGCAGCCCCCGTAACCAAGTGGGCCGTGACCGTCATGGAACCGGCGCTGGTTCCTTACGTCTTCCAGAAGGCATTCCACACGATGCGCTCGGGTCGCCCTGGCCCTGTGCTCATCGATCTGCCCGTTGACGTCCAGCTCGCCGAGATCGAGTTCGATATCGACACCTATGCGCCGCTTGCCCCCTACAAGCCCTCGGCGACGCGGGCACAGGCGGAAAAGGCGCTTGCCATGCTGAACGCGGCCGAGCGGCCGCTGATCGTCGCAGGCGGCGGCATCATCAATGCCGATGCTTCCGACCTGCTCGTCGAATTCGCCGAAATCACAGGCGTCCCGGTCATCCCGACGCTGATGGGCTGGGGGACGATCCCGGACGATCATCCCCTGATGGCCGGCATGTGCGGGCTGCAGACCTCGCATCGCTACGGCAATGCGACGCTGCTTGCCTCCGATTTCGTCTTCGGCATCGGCAATCGCTGGGCGAACCGCCATACAGGAAATGTTTCGACCTATACGGAAGGGCGAACCTTCGTTCATGTCGATATCGAGCCGACTCAGATCGGCCGTGTCTTTCCTCCTGATTTCGGCATCGTCTCGGACGCGGGTGCCGCCCTGAAGCTCCTCCTCGACGTCGCGACCGAATGGAAGACCGAAGGCAAGCTGCGCGACTGGTCGGCCTGGGCCGAGGAGTGCCGCGAGCGCAAGCGGACCATGCTACGCAAGACGCATTTCGACCAGACGCCGCTGAAGCCACAGCGTGTCTACGAGGAGATGAACAAGGCTTTCGATCGCGATACATGCTATGTCTCGACCATCGGGCTTAGCCAGATCGCCGGCGCGCAGTTCCTACACGTGTACAAGCCGCGCAACTGGATCAATTGCGGCCAGGCCGGCCCGCTCGGCTGGACGCTGCCGGCAGCACTTGGCGTGCGGGCGGCAGATCCCGACCGCCCGATCGTCGCACTGTCGGGCGACTACGACTTCCAGTTCCTCATCGAGGAGCTGGCCGTCGGCGCGCAGCACAAGCTCCCTTACCTGCATGTGGTCGTGAACAATTCCTATCTTGGCCTCATCCGCCAGGCCCAGCGCGGCTTCAACATGGATTTCGAGGTCAGCCTCGCCTTCGAGAACATCAATGCCGCTGATAATGCCGAACCCGGCTATGGCGTCGACCATGTCGCCGTTGCCGAAGGCCTCGGCTGCAAGGCGATCCGCGTGCGCAGCCCGAACGAGTTCCAGGAAGCGTTCACGACAGCAAAGCAGCTGATGGCGGAGCATCAGGTTCCTGTCGTTATCGAGTTCATTCTGGAGCGCGTCACCAACATCGCCATGGGCGCCGACATCAATGCCGTAGTCGAATTCGAGGAGCTTGCCGAGCGCGGCGAGGACGCACCGACGGCGATCCTCGCATTGCTAGACTAAAGGAGGAACACAATGCCGAAATTCGCGGCCAATCTCACCATGCTCTTCACCGAGGCACCGTTTCTGGATCGTTTCGCGCTGGCCGCCAAGGCGGGCTTCGAGGGCGTCGAATATCTCTTTCCTTACGATTTTGCCAAGGAAGCGCTGCGCGCCGAACTCGATCGTCATGGCTTGGCGCAGGTGCTGCACAATCTGCCCGCCGGCAACTGGGCCGGCGGCGAGCGGGGGATCGCGATCCTGCCCGATCGTATCGACGAGTTCCGCCGCGGCGTTGCTTCCGCTATCGACTACGCGACGACGCTCGGCTGCAGCCAGATCAATTGCCTCTCTGGCATTACACCAGCCGGTGTGCCCGATGAGGTGCTGCGGACTACCTTCATCGTCAACCTCAAATATGCGGCGGAAGAGCTCGGCAAGCACGGGATCCGGCTACTGGTTGAGCCGATCAACCGGTTCGACATTCCCGGCTTCTATCTCAACGCGCCGGACCAGGCAGCCTCGATCATCGCCGAGGTCGGCAGCGACAACCTGTTCATTCAGTACGACCTCTATCATCAGCAGCGCACCGAGGGCGAATTGATCGGCACCTTTAGGAAGCATCAGGCACGGATTGCCCATGTGCAGCTCGCCGACAATCCGGGTCGCAATGAGCCGGGCACCGGCGAGATCGCCTACCCCTTTGTCTTCGAAGCGCTTGATGCGCTCGGCTATGACGGCTGGATCGGCTGCGAATACAAGCCGCGCAGCACGACCGCGGCGGGGCTCGGCTGGTTTGCCGCAGCAGGCCGCCACGCCGAAAGCGCAGCCATTCTCAATATCAGGAGCTAAACAGCATGGCACATATCGGATTTATCGGCCTCGGCATCATGGGTACTCCCATGGCGCGTCATCTGCAAAATGCCGGCCACATCGTCGTCACATCAAAGTTTGCCATTCCGCCGCGCCAGGAGCTGCTCGACAACGGTCTGCAATTCGTCGAAACGCCGAAGGAGCTTGCCGAAACCGTCGACACAATCATCCTGATGCTGCCGGATACACCTGAAGTGAAGGACGTGCTCTTCGGCGAGAACGGCGTTGCCTACGGACTGTCCAAGGGAAAGCTCGTCATCGACATGAGCTCGATCTCGCCGATCGAGACCAAGGAATTCGCCAGAAAGATTCGCGAGACCGGCGCCGAATATATCGACGCGCCCGTCTCCGGCGGCGAAGTCGGCGCCAAGAACGCCTCGCTTTCCATCATGGCCGGCGGTTCCGAAGCCAGTTTCGAGCGGGCGCTGCCCCTCTTCCAACTGATGGGCAAGAACATCACCCTCGTTGGCGATTGCGGCGATGGCCAGGTTACCAAGGTCGCCAACCAGATCATCGTCGCATTGACGATCGAGGCCGTGTCCGAGGCGCTTGTCTTCGCCTCCAAGGCCGGCGCCGATCCGGCTCGCGTGCGCTCGGCCCTGATGGGCGGTTTTGCCTCCTCGCGCATCCTCGAAGTGCATGGCGAGCGCATGATCAAGCGCACTTTCGAACCCGGATTCCGCATCTCGCTGCATCAGAAGGATTTGAACCTCGCCCTGCAGGGTGCCAAGGCGCTCGGCGTCTCACTGCCGAACACCGCGGCGACGCAGGAGCTTTTCAACCAATGCGTCGCCAATGGCGATAGCGGGCTCGACCATTCCGGTCTCGTCAAGGCGCTGGAGCGCATGGCGGACCATCCCGTCGCGTAACGTGTGAGAAATCCGATGCCTGATATCGCCGATCCCCGCGCCTTTCTGGAAAAGCTGTTCTATGCGGCGGTCGCAGCCGCCGATCCGGATAAGGCACTGGTTCCCCATCTGCCTGAAAAGCCGAAGGGCCGGACGGTGGTGGTCGGTGCCGGCAAGGGGGCGGCGCAGATGGCGCGTGCCTTCGAGCGTCTTTGGGACGCACCGCTCTCCGGTGTCGTCGTCACGCGTTATGGCTATGCCGTGCCGTGTGAGCGCATCGAGGTTCTCGAGGCCGCGCATCCCGTGCCGGACGAAAGCGGTCTGCATGCATCAGATCGGTTGATGGCAGCGGTAAATGGTCTTACGGAAGACGATCTGGTCGTCGCCCTGATCTGCGGAGGCGGCTCGGCACTGTTGCCCGCGCCGGCAGGCGATCTCACGCTTGCCGACGAGATCGCCGTCAATCGGGCCCTGCTTGCCTCCGGCGCACCGATCGGCGCCATGAATGCCGTTCGCAAGCAGGTCTCGCGCATCAAGGGAGGGAGGCTGGCGGCCCTTGCCCATCCGGCAAGGGTCATCTCCCTCGTCGTTTCCGATATCCCAGGCGACAACCCAGCCCTGGTCGCCTCCGGCCCGACCATCGCCGACGAGACGATCCGCGCAGATGCACTTGCGATCATAGAACATTACGGTTTCGACTTGCCCGACGCGGTGATGCGTCATCTCGCAGATAATAGCGATGAACCGCCCCTACCCTCCGACCCTCGTTTCGCTCGCAACGAGGTGAAGCTCGTTGCTTCGGCGGCCATCGCGCTGGATGCGGCCGCCGATGTCGCCCGCAAGGCCGGCGTCGAGACCATCGTGTTGTCCGATGCTATCGAGGGCGAGGCATCGGAGGTCGGTCGCCAACATGCGGCGATCGTCGCCAAGATCCTGCAGCGAGGTATGGCGTCGCAAGACCCCATGCTTCTTCTGTCTGGCGGGGAAACCACAGTAACGATCAAGGGCAAGGGCAAAGGTGGCCGCAACAGCGAGTTCCTCCTGTCCTTCGCCTGCGCCATTTCCGGCCAGAAGGGCATCTCAGCGCTCGCCGCCGACACGGACGGCATCGACGGCTCGGAGGACAATGCCGGCGCCTTCGCCGATGGCACCACCGTTGCCCGGCTTGACGATCGAAAGAGGGATGCGGCCGACTTCCTTCAGCGCAACGACAGCTGGTCGGCCTTCGCCGCTATCGACGACCTCTTTGTGAGCGGCCCGACTGGCACGAACGTCAACGACTTCCGCGCGATCCTGCTGCAATAGATCATCGCCGCCCGCCAATCGAGCGACTCGGAGTTATGCAGCCGGTGGCGTGACGCATTCTGTATTGAGCGGCGCAGTTGGAAAGCGTATGAGTTCAACAAAAAGCTGAACTATTTTTCTTGCTGGCAACGCCAACCGTTGCGGGCAAGCCGGGGACCGTATCTATCATGAATTTGTTGCACTTGCTCACTATCGAGGAGTAGCAAGGAGAAGTGCTGTCGCGCCAGTCACTTTTTGGTGTGGTCACCGCACGTCTTGGGGATGATTGATGGGGAGATGAAATCGCAACGTCCTTAAAGCCGCCGAAGCTGCCGAGAAAATCCATATCGGCATCCGTCGACTTCATAGCAAAAGTGCAGATCAGTAGCACGTAACCCGGATCTTACCGAGCTGAAAATAGATCAGCGAGTTCGGACAAATGCTACGCTAAATCTTGAGCTGTTAAGTTTGTTTCCATCGCCCTGTGGAACTTAACCGATCTTTAACAGCCAGTTGTGCAGGCTGGAGATAGAACGGGCAAGGCCCATACCCCGAAAGCATCGGACCCTCAATGCGTCTTCTCGCCTCAGTTATTTTTGCAGTCCTTGCTTTGTTCGTCGCGCCCGCCCTGGCGCAGGACGTGCCGTCGGTGACGATTACCGGTTCCTCGGGCTCGGTGACCTTCGATCGCAATCAGCTTGAGGCGATGGGCCTCGTGTCGATCAAGACTTCGACGCCCTGGAACGAAGGTGTCGTCAACTTCGAAGGCGTGCCAATGGCGCTGTTGCTTGAAAAGGCCAAGGCCCAAGGTGCGACGGCCACCGTCATCGCCCTCAATGATTATAGCGTCGATATCCCGACCAGCGATTTTACCAAGTTCGGCACGATCCTTGCCGTCAAGCGCAATGGCGCATATATGCCTATCGACGATCAGGGCCCGTTCTTTGTTATGTATCCATTCGACAGCAACCCCATCCTGCAGGGACAGCCCTATCACGGTCGTGCCGTCTGGCAGGTCAAGGCAATCTCCGTGAAATAGCCCCGGGGCCGCATGCGCTATCTCCGCACAGCGCTGATCATTGTGATCCTGGGTTTCATCACCTCGGCGATCTATATTTCCGCCTTGGTTTTCCAGCGCCAGACCGCCCTGCAAGATGTCGGCCTGGGCAACATCACCTGGACGATAGCCCAAGCTCCGAGTGAGTTCACCAGGCTCGAACAGCGCGTCAGTGCCATGGGCATGAACGATGGCCAGGTCGATGCACACGAAGTCAGGCTGCGCTTCGATATCGTCGTCAATCGCCTTAAGACCCTGCGATCCAACGGGGTCGAGAAGTTCGTACAATCCAACCCTCATATCGGCGAGACCCTCGACGACCTCGAAGAGGCGCTCAACCAGACCCGCCCACTGCTTAGCCAGCTTTCTGTGCCTGGCACACCGGCGCGGATCCTTGCGATCCTGGAGCCGATCTATCCGAAGCTGGCGCGGCTCTCCAGCGACAGCAACATGTGGTATTCGGCGCGCATTGCCGAAGACCGGCGTGGCCTCCTCGCGCTGCAACTGGCCCTGACATGGGTGACCGTCGGCATGCTCATCGGCGGTTGTCTGCTGATTCTGCTGCTGCTCATTCACAATGGTCTTCTGGGCCGGGCGCAGAAGATCCTGCAGGCCAAGGAGCAGACCCTGGCAATCCAGAATGCACGGTTCGATGCGGCAATGGAAGCCATGTCGCTCGGTCTCTGTCTGCTTGACGACCAATATCGCGTCATCGTGCACAATCCCCGGTTCCTGGCCCTGTTCGGTCTGGACGAAGTCCGGGCGAAGATCGGCACCCCCTTGGCTGACCTCATCGCGCCCGAATTACTGCCTCCTGGACTATCCACCAGCGGGCCGCCCGGCGTTGCTGGCGATAAGGCGCGTGTCCGGAATGACATCGCGGTGCTCAGCGACCATATCCATCATCTCGCGAATGGCATGGTGCTGGCCGTATCGCACGAGCCGACGGCTGAAGGCGGTTGGGTCTGCACTTTCGAGGATGTCAGCGAGCGTCATCGCGCGCAGGATCGTGTGGTGCACATGGCCCATCACGACGCACTCACTGATATGCCCAATCGGCTGCTGTTCTGGGAAAGCGTCAGCCACGCACTGCGTGCATTGGCGGCCGGCGGCCAGTTATTCACCATACTCTATCTCGATCTCGACCGCTTCAAGGAAGTCAACGACACGCTGGGCCACCCGGTGGGCGACGTGTTGCTGCGCAAGGTCGCCAGGCGGCTGCGCAACACCGCGTCACAACATGACATCGTGGCGAGATTGGGCGGTGACGAATTCGCCGTGCTGCATCGGTGCCTGGACTCCACCCTCGACAGCGCCCGCGATCTGTCGGAACGCCTCATTGCCAGCATCAGCCGGCCTTATCGTGTCGATGGCAACGAGATCGTTGTCAGCACCTGCATCGGCATCGCGGTCGCACCGCGCGCTGGCGGTGATACCGGTCAACTGATGAAGAACGCCGACCTGGCGCTATACCAGGCCAAGGCCGATGGTAAGGGAGTCTACCGTATCTTCTCCCCGCAGATGGAGGAGGATCTCCAGAACCGGCGCAATCTGGAGGCGGATATGCGTCATGGCATCAAGCTTGGGCAATTCGAGATTCATTATCAGCCGCAGATTTCGCATAAGACCCGCAAGATCGTCGCCAGCGAAGCACTGGTGCGCTGGCGCCATCCCGAGCGCGGGCTGATCCCGCCGGCCGAATTCATCCCGCTGGCGGAGGAAACCGGCTTCATCGATACGCTCGGCAAATGGGTGCTGCAACGAGCATGCGAGGATGCCCTGAACTGGCCCGAGGACGTGCGTGTTTCGGTCAACCTCTCTCCGGTTCAGTTCCGTCAGACGGATTTGGTCGATATGGTCAAGAGTGTGCTGGAATTCACGGAATTCGATGCACGGCGGCTGGAGCTGGAAATCACCGAGTCGGTGCTCTTGCGGGACAATGCGGCGAACATCGAGGTACTGAACCGGCTGCGTTCGCTCGGCTTGACCATCGCGCTTGATGATTTCGGCACCGGCTATTCTTCGCTGAACTATCTGCAGCGCTTCCCCTTCGATAAATTGAAAATCGATCGCAGTTTCGTGCGCGATCTGGAAAACCGGCCCGACAGCTTTGCCATCGTCCAGTCCATCGCTACGCTCGGTCGTAATCTCAAGATGCTGACCACCGCGGAGGGCGTCGAGACGCAGACCCAACTCGACATGGTCATCAAGGCCGGTTGCTCGGAGAGTCAGGGTTATTACTTCAGCCCGCCTGTCCCGGAAGCCGAATTCCGCGCCATGGTCGACCGGAAGAACAGCAATACCGGCGGAACCTCAAATGGTCGAAGCCCCAAATCTGGCAGAGACAAAAGTCCTGAGAAGACCGCAGACGCTGATTCCACGGACGGGCAGTATTAGCCCATACCCGACTGCACGGCACTGACCTAATGAGTGGATGACAAGTTCTCGGGGAAAGCGACCTGCCGTTCAAAGCTGATGCCAATATTGAGGGGTGCGTCCGACGACAAAGGATGGGGGCAGTCGTCGGACGCTGCACTGTCCGGCCCGAGGGTGGCATTCAGGCCGGCAATTAGAATATTAGCATCTACCGCAGATTTAGGTGAGCTACCCAATTGGATTGGAAGGCGGATAGGATGACCCCGATCGAATTGTCACGTTGCTCGAGTGAAAACCGTTCTTCGCAGCTTTGCCGTCCGAGACTTCATTCATGCGATTGCTGAATTCCGCCTTTATTGGCGAGAATATTATTCCAAAATCGTTTCGGAAATTAGCAAATCACTATAGGCTCGATTTCGACTCGGCTGCGCCTACGCTTTGAGCGAGCTCACTGCGCCGCCGGGCAAGATAATCCTGCGAAGAAAAGCCGACATGCCCAATAGACCCTCTCCGCTCGTCGCGTTCCAGTCGAAGACTTTCCGCTCTCTCTGGTCAGCAACGCTCATCTCCAATCTCGGCGGATTGGTCGAAGGCGTCGGTGCCGCGTGGCTGATGACCAGCCTCGCGACATCACATGGCATGGTGGCGCTCGTTCAGTCCTCCACCACCCTGCCCGTCATGATCTTCTCGCTTGCGGCCGGAGCGCTGGCTGACAATTACGACCGCAGGCGGATCATGCTGATTGCGCAGACGCTGATGCTCTCGGTCTCGGCGACGCTGGCGATCCTGTCCTACAGCAATGCATTGACCCCATGGCTTTTGCTCTGCTTCACCTTCCTGATCGGCTGCGGCGGCGCGCTCCACAATCCGTCATGGCAGGCCTCGATGGGCGATGTCGTGCCACGCGAGCACCTGCCGGGTGCGGTCGCGCTGAACAGCATGAGCTACAACCTCATGCGCAGTATCGGGCCGGCGATCGGCGGCGTCATCGTCGCGGCCGCCGGTGCGGCCTTCGCGTTCCTCTTCAATGTCTTCTGTTACTTCGCGCTCATCATCACCCTGTGGCGGTGGAAGACCGCGCCCGCTCGCAATACGCTGCCACGCGAGCCGTTCGGCAGTGCGATGTCGGCGGGCTTTCGCTATGTGCTGATGTCGCCGAACCTTCTCAAGGTCATGTGCCGCAGTTTCGTCTTCGGCTTGGCGGCGATCGTCATCCTGGCGCTCCTGCCCCTCGTGGCGCGCGACCATGTCCACGGCACGGCGATCACCTACGGCATCATGCTCGGCTTCTTCGGCTTTGGCGCCATCTGCGGCGCGATGCTGATCGGCCGCATCCGCGATATCCTGAGCAATGAATGGGTGATCCGCAGCGCCTTCTTCACATTGGCGGTGAGCTGTTTCCTGCTTGCGCTAAGCAATCAGGTATGGCTGAGCTGCCTTATTCTCATGCCGGCCGGCGTCGCCTGGGTGCAGGCCTTCTCGCTCTTCAATGTCACGGTTCAGCTTTCCACGCCACGCTGGGTGGTCGGCCGCGCTCTGTCGCTCTATCAGACCGCGACCTTTGGCGGTATGGCGGTCGGAAGCTGGCTGTGGGGTGCACTGGCCGACGCCCACGGCGTCACGGGCGCGCTTTTCATCGCAAGCGTCGGCCTGGCAATAGGCGGGCTGCTTGGCCTGCTGCTGCGCCAGCCGGATTTCGAATCGCTTAATCTCGATCCGACGAACACCTTCAGCGAACCACAATTGCAGCTCGACCTGCGTTCCAGAAGCGGCCCCATCCTGGTCATGGTGGACTACGACATCGATCAGGAGGATGTGGCGGAATTTCTAGCCGTCATGGCCCAGCGTCGCCGGATGAGAATCCGCGACGGGGCAAAGCAATGGTCGCTGTTGCGCGATCTGGAAAAGCCGAACACCTGGACGGAAAGCTACCATCTGCCGACCTGGATCGATTATGTTCGCCACAGCCAGCGCCAGACGCATGCCGATGTCGAGGTCGCCGAACGCCTGGACAGATTGCATCGCGGCGACCGCCCGCCCGTCATCCACCACATGATTGAACGGCAGACGGTGCCCAGGCACGACGACATGCCATTGAAGCCCTATCTCGACGCGACATGATGGTCATGGCTGGGGACTCGCAACGGCGGAGCCGCTTCCAGCGTGCTGGCGCGCCATTTCGCGTGGCGAACAACCGAAGGCGCGCTTGAACATGGTCGTAAAGGCGGCCGGGTTCTTATAGCCAAGGTCAATCGCGATCGTCGTCACCGGCACGCCGGCGACAAGCCGCGGAAGCGCGGCATGCAGACAGGCCTGCTCGCGCCATTTGACGAAGCTCAGCCCCGTCTCCAGGCGAAACATGCGGGTAAACGCGCGGCGGCTCATGCGCATGTGGCTGGCCCATAGATCGATCGTATCATGCGTTGCCGGCCGCCTGAGGAAATCCTGGCATTTCTGAGCCAGCGTCCTGTTGCGCGGGATCGGCAGGGATAAGGGCAACGGCCTCAACCTTGCCAGTTCGTGCAGAAGCAATGCCATCAGGGCGCCGGCCCGATCATTGACGTCGTAATCGACCGGAATATCGACGGCTTCGGCGATGAGCGTGCGCAGCAGGGGCGAGATTTCGACCACCTGACAGTGATCCGGCATCGTCTTGATCGCTTCCGGCTCAATGTAGAGACTGCGCATGCTGACCTTTCCGAGCATGCGAACGCTATGGATCACGCCCGGAGGGATCCACATCCCGCGCTCCGGCGGCATGACGAGCGTGCCGTCAGGCGTGGTCACCACCACGACGCCGGAAAAACCGTAGAGCAGTTGGGCGCGGCGATGCTGGTGCGGTTCGACGCGGTGGCCGTCGCCATACTCATTGCCGAGGGCGATGAGTGGCCGGTCGACATCGATGAATGGGTCTATGCGGCTGTTCCTGACCATTCTGGCCCAGTCTCGTAAGAATTACGCCCTGTCGCGGTAGCGGGCAATTTTGTTTTCTAATATCAGCGCGACGACACATTGAAAAGTGACGATCATGAGCCAGGTGATGAATCCGCCCCGCGCGGCTACGACGATATATCCGGTTATTATGGTGGCGAGCCTTGGCCACTTCATCAACGACGTCACCCAGGCATTGCTGCCGGCAAGCTATCCGGTGCTCAAGACTGGCTTTGACCTGAGCTTCGCCCAGCTCGGCGTGCTGACATTCGTCTACCAGATCACGGCCTCGATCCTGCAACCCTTCGTCGGCTGGTACACGGATGGACGGCCCCAGCCCTATTCATTGCCATTCGGCATGATCTGCAGCTGTGCCGGCATGATCACGCTCGGCATGGCGCCCAATTACCCAGCGCTACTCATGGGCGCGATACTGCTCGGTTTCGGCTCCTCGATCTTCCATCCGGAAGCCTCCCGCATCGCCCGCCTGGCATCAGGGGGAAAGCATGGCTTCGCCCAGTCCCTGTTCCAGGTCGGCGGCAATTTCGGCACCTCACTCGGGCCGCTGCTCGCAGCCTTCTTCATCCTTCCGCGTGGCCAGCATGGAATGGCGGCGCTTGCGAGCCTGGCTTTTGCCGGCATTCTTATTCTCGCTGGCCTCGGCCGCTGGTATCAGCTGAATGGCAGCCATCTGCGCGCGCCGGCGAAATCTGGCAAGCCCCATAAGGCGCTGAGCCTGTCGCGCACCCGCGTCGGTCTTGCCATTGCCGTCCTGATCGCGCTGATCTTCTCGAAGTATTTCTATCTGGCGAGTTTCACCAGCTACTACAATTTCTATCTCATGGCACGGTTCGGCGTGACGGAACGGACGGCTCAGCTCTGCCAGTTCGTGTTCTTCGCCGCGGTCGCCGTCGGCACGATGGTCGGCGGCCCCGTGGGCGACCGCATCGGCCGCAAGAAGGTCATATGGGGTTCGATCCTCGGCATCCTGCCCTTCACCGTCGTTCTGCCCCATGCCAATCTCGAAACGACGATCATTCTCAGCGCGATCATCGGCACGGTCATTGCGTCGGCCTTTTCCGCGATCGTCGTCTACGCGCAGGAATTGCTACCGGGTCGTGTCGGCATGGTGTCCGGCCTGTTCTTCGGCTTCGCCTTCGGCATGGGCGGCATCGGCGCTGCCGCGCTTGGCGTGCTTGCCGACCACACCAGCATCGAGTTCGTATTCGAGCTTTGCGCCTTCCTGCCGCTGATCGGACTTTTGACGATCCTGCTGCCGAACGTCGAAGACTAAGGGCCCTCTGGAGCGAGGGCCCATGGAGGAAACATCGGCGCCTTGTCCTCTGGCTTTCACGAGGCGGAGATTCTCTTCACCCAGGCTTCGACGTCATCGCCGCTGCTCATGTCGGTCTGCACCAGTCCGTCGATCATGAAGGTCGGGGAAACGTGAATGCCGTTCTGCCGGGCATATTTGCAGTGCCACTTGATCTCCCGATCAAGATCCGGGATGGCGAAAGCCTCCTTCAACTTGATACCGCTGTAGCGCTCCAGCCGCTCGATCAGTTCATTCGGCGTCACATCCATATTCGGCCCGCCCGCGTGATGGGCGAATTCAAACTCCTCGCGGTGCGCCCCGATCGCGGCCATCACCTTCCTTGCGGTTTCCCTGCCGCCGCCAAGTGTCGACGCGGCGAGGATGCAGCGCACCAGAACACCCGAATACATATGCCAGGGCTGCGATTGCAGGCGGATCCTGATGGTGATCCTGTCCTCGCCCGCCTGCTCCAGCAAGGCATCGAGCTTGTTGAAGGCCCTGACCGAGAATGGGCAGGTCGGTTCCAGGAAAACCTCGAATATACGAGGTCCGTGACCCCAACTTAGCGGCTCTGCATGCCAGGCGGCATTGGTCATATTGATATCCTTCTTCGGTCTGGAAAATCCATATGGATGCGGAAGCTAAATCATGACGCGCAAAAATGCGCAGCGTTTTTGTGACACCGACACGCGCGAGATCAGAAGTCTTAAGGGCGAGAAACGAATCTGAGAGATCGCGATGCGCTCCCGACGGACTCGTCCGTACCGGTCAAGGTTGCGGTACAAAAAGGTCACACACAGACGGGTTTACTCTAGCATCACCATGAATTCGTCGAATGGCCTACAACCGGGTATTGAGTCATTGGGTAGAGTGTCTATTTCTTCGCGCCGCAGCTGTGGGCGCAAAGTGGGACTTCCGGAATTTTGCGAGGCCTCTGCTTCGCTTCCTGCTTTGCGGATGCCCACACAATCAATCGGAGTTTCAGGCAGACAATGACATTCCCGACAATCAAACTTCCAGAGAGAGCCCTGAGGCTTGGCCAGAACCTTATTTCAATGCCGAAAGCCGTCTATTTCTCCCTGCCGATCCTGATCGGTCTGACGGTTTTCATGGCTGTTTCCGAAGTGCCGGGCATATTGAGGGATTGGACGATCAGCCAAAATCCCGTCAAGCTCGCCAACGGCGATATCCGCGATGGGAAATGCTCGACCCGGAAGGGCTTCTTCACAACCTGCGAGGCGCATCTCAACTACGTCTACGATGGCCAGGCCTATGACAAGGATGTGGAGATCATGTTCGTCGATATCCATGTCGGTGACTATGACACGGACCTGGTCATCTCCGGTGACCATCCGGACCTGGCGACCCTCAGCCTCGGGCTGGATATGCTGTGGAACCGGATCATAACGCTAGCCGTGTTCGTCGCCCTTCTTGGGGGCGCCTGCATCGCCATGATCTTCCAGATCCTGCGTGTCTGGCGTGTTCGTGGGCAATTGCGCCGGGCTGCTCAGCTCGAGCCGGTCCCGGTGGAAATCACAGCCTTCCAGCGGCGAGGCAAGCGGCTGACGGTGACCTATACCGACAAGATCGCCGGCAGAAAAACCGGGCGCGTGGCCCATACGAACCTCGAGCCAGGACAGGAACCCCTGGTCGTCGGTGCAAAGGACGGCAAGGCGGTGGCGCTCGCCGTCTGGCATGGAAATACGGCTCTCCCAGTACTTTTGGACAGCCGACTGGAGCGGATCGACATGCCGGCGGAGGAACGTACCGGCATTCTCGCGCCCCTGACATCGGAACTTGGCGGTCATCCGCCGCAGCTCGTGGCTCAAGGGAAGAATGGGCCGTCCGTCATGGCGCGGCTTGCCAGGGTTTTCCTGGTCATACTTCTCTTGGTCGCCGGCATTTTCGGTTACTGGGTCTGGTATGTGACCAGTGCCAGTTCGCAGTTCACCTCGCCCGCCATGGATCTCAACAATATGATGCCGGCGCCACTCAACCGCTGGGGCTGCGATCAGCTAAAGAAGCGCTTCGGTGATCAACGCGCGCCCTTTGGCTGTACAGCCTCGGACTATACGAGCTGGAAGTGACGTTCGACCGACACAGGTGGACGCGGCCTCCAACGAGTCCGCGTCCACCTGCCATGCCTTAGACCGTTACTCGACGATCTCGGCGGCAATTGGAGATGAGCCACGCAACGGCCGGCGGAAAAGCCCGACGCAGGCGACACCCACCAGAGCGGCGCCGCCGCCGATGACGTGGTAGGCGTGCACCGGCTCGCCGAGCATCACGATGGCGCCGAGCGCGGTGAAGACCGGCAAGAGGTTCATGAAAGCCGCGCAACGATTGGGTCCGAGAATGTGGACGCCGCGCACCCACAGGAACGGAAGAACGACGGAGGCAAGGCCTCCGGCATAGGCAATCAGCGGCAAGGTCTCGGCATTCAGCGAACGTAAGGGCGCAGGCGTTGCCAGGAACGCCGGAAACATGATGACCAGAGCGCAGATCGCCTGCATATAGGTCGATTGCCAGCCAGCGACTGGGAGGCTCCAGCGCTTGAGCAGAACCCCATATACGGCATAGCTCAGCGCCGCTATGAACATCAGCGGATCACCGAGATGCACGCCATCGCGAGCAAGCGCCGTCGGATCGCCGGCACTCACCAGATAGATAAGCCCGGCAAGCGACAGAACTCCGCCGCCGACCATGCCGACGGTCGGCGTATCCTTCAGCACAAAGGCGCTCAAAGCCACCGTAAGCAGTGGCGTCAAGGCCGTGAACACCGCCATGTTTGTCGCCGTGGTCGTTTCCGCCGCCAGATAGGACAGGCTCTGGAAGAAGCACATGGCAAGGAAGCCGAGAATGGCGAATTGCCCGAGATGCGGCCAGATGACGAAGCGGTTTCGCCAGGCGGGGATGGCGACGAAGGTGCTCATCAAGCAGACGGCGAGAAGCAGCCGATAGAAGGTGATTGCCTCCGGTCCGATCGTGTGCGCTGACAGCCGGGAGACAATGACGTTTCCGGACCAGAGGACGATGGCGACGAGGGGATAGAGGAATGCGAGGTTGTTTTTCATGTGCGATAACCATGGACCAATTCGAAGGCCCTGGCTTATCGTCTTGAAGCCGGTCCGTATCACTCTATGATGACCATGATTGTAGAGATTGGGACATGCAAAGCGATCCGACGCGCAAACATCTTGAGTTTCATAATACCCATCGCGCCATGGCGGCCATGGACGTCAACTATCCTGACGGCGCCTCCACCGGCTGGCATTCGCATCCGCGCGGCCAGTTGCTCCATGCGATCGAGGGGGTGATGATCGTGCGGTCGGCGGAAGGATCATGGGTGGTGCCGCCGAACCGGGCGCTGTGGCTCGCCGCCGGGCTGGAGCATGACGTGAAGATGTCCGGCGAGGTCAAGATCCGAACCGTTTTCATCGATGCGACGGCAATCCGCCATATGCCGGCGGAAAGCTGTGTCATCGAGGTTTCGCCGCTGTTGCGCGAGCTGATCGTTGCCGCCGTCCAAGTTCCGCTCGACTATGGGGAAGGCAGTCGAGACGACCGTCTCATGCAATTGCTCCTAGATGAAGTGCGTGTCTCCGATGTCTTGCCCCTTCACCTTCCCATGCCGGAGGATGAACGTATCAAACGGATATGCGAGGCGATGACCGCACATCCTGCCGACACGTCGACCGCGGGGCAATGGGCCGAACGTTTGAATGTAACGGCCAAGACGGTGCACCGCCTCTTCGCCAGGGAAACGGGCATGAGCTTCGCGCGATGGCGCGAACAGGCACGCCTCCTGTCCGCGTTGAGCAAACTGGCGAATGGCGAACGCATCATCGACGTCGCCTTCGATTGCGGCTACGCCAGCCAGAGCGCTTTTACCGCCATGTTCCGCCGGCACTTCGGCAAGCCGCCGTCGGAGTTTTATCGTTAGGCGCGCTTTGCCGGCGACTTCAACGAGAACCCGAGAATCGGCGAGCGGCTCTTCGAGTTCGGGCCACGCGAAGTCAGACTGCTACTCGTAGGCCATTTTGAAACGCGCTACGAAATTCAGCAATCGACGATCTACATTCCGCGACTGTGGCACACGAGGCAAGATCGGTGACAGGCTCGAACATCGACATCGGCTCTTCCTGAGCCGAACATTGGATCATTGGCGTAGCCGTGATCCGAAGATGGCTCGACCGAAAGCATCGGCCTAACTATATTCCCTGGATCGTCCTCCATTCCGGACGTGGGATTTGGCGGAAGCACACAATCATGGACCAGTTCAGCAGCACCGCCGCGACCCTCCTCTCCAGCAAGGATCGCGGCTGGAAGGGCCTGGAGGCGAATTTCCTTCATATCAAGGCCGGCCGTACCCATGTGCCGGGGTCGCAGACGCATCGGCTCGGCATTCATTTCGGACGGGCCGTGAATGCTTTTTGCGAATGCGACGGCCGCCAATACCACCGTCGTCAATCGCACGGAGATATCGATATCGTCCCTGCCGGGCTGGATGGCTGGTGGGAGGACGACGGGGACTGCACCATTCTGCGCCTGAATATCCAGCAGGAACTCCTTCAATCGGCTGCGGAAGCACTCGGCGGAAATCCGGAAACCATCTCCCTGTCGCCAAAATTCCAGCTTCGGGATTCTCGGATCGAATCGATCGCCTGGGCGATCAAGGCTGAAATTGAGGCGCCGGTTCCGTCGGACAGGACATACGCGGAAGCGCTGGGATTGGCGCTGGCGATCCGCCTGATGGAAGGCGGCGAACAGTCTTCGGTCAGTACAGTCGCGACAGGCGCAACTTTGACAATCCGCCATCAAAGACACCTGAGGGATTTCATCGAAGCGCATATAGATCAGTCGCTGTCCCTTGGCGATCTCGCCGCGACGGTCGGTCTCAGCGTATCGCATTTGAAGCCACTCTTTCGCGCCACTTTCGGCATGCCGGCTCATCACTATGTACTGACGCGCCGGATCGAGCGCGCCAAACTGCTCATCCTGTCTACCGACATGCCGCTCGCAGAAATCGCTTTGGCGACGGGGTTTGCCCATCAGAGCCACATGACGTACTGGATGCGCCGGATCCTCGGCCTCACCCCCGGCATGCTGAGCCGAATGCATTCATGACTTCGATTGTCGTCCAAACCTGCCATTGACCGTCCGAACCTGCGCGATCCCATGCGCATACAGGGCTAGGCTGCAGCAGGATCGACAGGAGAAGATGCAATGCACGCAATTCTGGGCGCCACCGGCAAGGTTGGCCGCACGACCATCACCACACTGCGCAAGGCCGACGTTGCTGTCCGCGCAATTCTGCGTGATGGCTCGAAAGCACAGGCTTTTTCCGATCTCGGCTGCGAGATCGCCATTGCCGATATACATGACCGCGAGGCGCTGGCGACCGCATTCAAAGGGGTAAGCGCCGTCCAGATCATCTGCCCGGTCGATATTCGTGCCGTCGAGGCCTATTCCAGCATGAAGCGAGTGGTGGACTGCCTTGGCGAGGCCCTAATGGCCGCCAGGCCGCGAACCATTCTCGCCATTTCCGACTATGGCGCACAGCATAGCTCTGGCACCGGCGTCACCTTGATCTTCCACGCCCTCGAAGCACGGCTGCGTCAGCTGGAGGCCCGAAGACTTATCCTGTTGAGGTCGGCCGAGCACATGGAAAACTGGGCACGTCTGGCGAAGCTGGCGGCAGAAAGCGGCCGATTACCGAGCTTCTATGATCCGCTGACCAAGCCTCTTCCGACCATTTCCGCCCACGATGTGGGCTTGCTCGCCGCCGAGCTGCTTTTGGAGAAGCAGGACGCCGCTCTCAGGATCGTCCATGCAGAAGGCCCCCGGCGCTATACGCCCAACGACGTTGCGACGGCCATCGGTTCACTGACCGGTCGCGATGTCGTTGCCCAGCTGCTTCCCGAGAGCCAGTGGCAGGCCGCGCTCATCGGCGCGGGCCTATCCGAGGACTACGCGCGACTTCTCGTCGAGCTTTATGCCGCTCATAATGCGGGCCGAATAGACGCTGAACAAGATGTCGGTGAAATTCGTCGAGGCCGGAGCGAAATAGCGGAGGTATTGGGGCGGATTCTCACCGCCTGAGGCAGTCCCTGCATGCCCGCAACGGATCGTTTGCCGCCCACCACACCATTTCAGCAGCCCGGGATCGTCAGCACGACGGTCGTGCCGCCGCCCTTGCGGCTGTCGATCGTCGCGTGGCCGCCATGTGCCTCGGCTATGGCCTTGACAACGGCGAGGCCGAGGCCTGACCCACCGCCTCTTCGTGTTCTGGCATCGTCAGCTCTCCAGAACCGTTCGAAGGCCCGTTCGCTCTCCGCAGCCGTCATGCCCGGACCGTCATCCGAGATCATGATGACGCACAGATTGTCGACTGCTTGCGAGGTCACCGCTAGCGTCGAGCCTGGAGCGTAGCGCGCGACATTGTCGATGAGGGCAAGGACGGCCTGCCGGATACGCGCCCGGTCGGCAATGACAGGCATCTCCTGCAAGTCGGATTCGATCCTGATGTTGAGGTTGGAAAGCGTCGGCATTACGGATTCGAGGATGTCGCCGATTTCCTCTCCGAGGTCGAAGCGCGATTGCTGCAGCTCCATGCGCCCGGCATTCATCAGCGAAAGCGTCCTTAGGTCGTCGACGATGCGCGTCAGGGCATCTATATGCCCTATCAAACCGCGAAACACCTCCTGGCTCGGTTCGAACACCCCATCCGCCAGCCCCTGCATGCGGCCGCGCAGGATCGTCAGAGGCGTGCGCAGTTCGTGCGCGATCGCCGAATTTGAATATTGGAGTTCCTTTTCCGCTCTTTGCAGCTCCTCCGCCATGCGGTTGAAGTCGTTGATCAGACGGTCGGCTTCGCCAAAACTGCCTTCGCCGGTCGCCCGGCCGGCAAAGTCTCCCTCCGCGATGAGACGCGCAGCCTCCGTCACGGCCGTCAGGGGCTTCACAAGGCGCCTGGCGAGCCGCCATCCAACATAGGCGCCGACGGCCTGGCCGATCGCCACGTTGATGCCGAGCACGACGAAATCGCTGACTGCCCAATCATCCGGCGGAGCGGAGTCCTTGAATAGCCATTCGTAGGCATAGCCGTAGATCAGGAATCCGAAAAACATCACCGACAGGGCGACGAAAGCCACGATCGTCGTCGACCAGATGATTTGCCTGTTAAGGCTGTTGCTAACCGAAGTCGCCAAGGCGGTAACCCACTCCCCTGACGCCATTAAGGAGGTCGCCGACACCGGCGGCATCCAGCTTGCGGCGAAGTTTGCTCATGTGGCTGTCCACGGTGCGGTCGAGTGCATCTCCCTCGGGAAGGCAGGCATCGACGATTTCGCCGCGTTCGAAGGCCCTGTTCGGGAAGCCGGCCATGTATTCGAGGATGCGGAATTCGGTGCGCGTCAGGTTCAACGGGATGCGGCTTTCGCCGTCCTCCACCACCGCCATATGGGCTACCGGATCTATGGCGAGCCTGCCGACCCGCAGAACCTTATTCGCAGCGCTTCCCGTCGCCCTCCTTAGAACCGCCCGCGCCCGGGCGACCACCTCGACAGGGTTGAACGGCTTGACCACATAGTCGTCGGCGCCCGAGCGCAGCCCATGCAGCTTGTCGAGGTCGTCGGCGAGCGCGGTGACCATGATGACGGGCGTATCGCTTCTTTGGCGAATGGTGGCAAGCACGGTGTGACCGTCAAGCTTCGGCAGCTTGATATCGAGCACCACGAGATCCGGCCTCAGCCGCTGGTGATGGGAAAGCCCGATCTCGCCATCCGAGGCCGTCAGCACCCGAAATCCCTCGCGCTCGAAATAGCGTTCAAGGATATCGGAAATCTCCGGCTCATCTTCCACGATCAATATCAGCGCGTTTTCCATCCAGGGCTCCTTTGCCGGGAAGAAACGTCAGACGGGCCTGCACGTCAATATTCCTCCACCCTCCTCCATGAAACCTCCACAAAACGTCGACCAAAGAACAACAATCCCGATGTTTGCTTAGGCTCGGACGAAAGTGCCACTCGCGCCCGGCGTTGAAGCGGCTCCTTTCGGATAGTTCATGCCGGCAAGACGCGGAGCGACGATCTCGGCGCGTCACGGCCAATTGGGAATACATTCATGCGATCTGCATTCGAACTGCCTTGCTGGAAGGCAATATGGGCGGCGGCGGCGATGCTCGCGCTGGTTTCCGGCCACGCGTACGCACAGGGGAGCGGCGAAACGCCCCCGCCCGCCGTCGGTGTCCTGGAAATCAAGGCGCATCCGGTCCCTGTCATGAGCGAGCTTCCCGGACGCATAGCCGCGACCAGGATCTCCGAAGTGCGTGCTCGGGTCTCGGGCATCCTCCAGGAGCGCGTCTTTCAACAAGGCAGCCTCGTCCATCAGGGCGACGTCCTTTACCGGATCGACCCGAAACTGTTTCAGGTGCGGGTGGCGAGCGCCAAGGCGGCCTTGCAGAAGGCAAAGGCCGTGCAGGCCAATGCCAAGCAGCAACTGGAACGCCAACGCTCGCTCCGTGAGCGCAATGTCTCGACGGCCGTCGACTACGATACCGCCGCCGTCAATCTTGCCCAGGCCGACGCCGATGTCGCGTCCCAGGAAGCGGCGCTCGACGAGGCGGAGATCAATCTCGGCTATACGCAGGTGCGGGCACCCATCACCGGCATCATCGGCGGAGCCCTCGTAACCGAAGGAACACTCGTGACTGCCGAGGGCGCGTCCAACCTCGCGCTCATCCAGCAGATCAATCCGGTCTATACCGACTTCACGCAATCGGCGCAGGATCTCCTGGCGTTGAAGCGCGCCGTCAGCGAAGGCAAGCTGCAGAGCCCGGCGCCCGGAGAGGCGTTGGTCGAACTCGTCCTCGATGGCGGGAAAAGCTATTCCAAGTCCGGCAAGCTTTTGTTTTCGAATGCGAATGTAGACCCCAATACGGGACAGGTCATGCTGCGCGCGGAATTTCCCAATCCCGATGGCGATCTTCTGCCGGGCATGTATGTGCGTGTGCGCATCGAGCAGGCCGTCCAGAAGAGCGGCATTACCATTCCGCAGAGAGCCGTGACGAGGGACGCCGAAGGCAATCCTCAGGTCCTCGTGCTCTCTTCCGATCAAACGGCCCAGATACGCAATATCGCCCTCGGCGCATCCCTCGGCGCCGAATGGATCGTCCTTTCGGGCCTGAAGGACGGCGAAACCATCATCGCCGAAGGGGTCCAGAAGGTCACGCCCGGCGGCAAGGTCGCCCCCGAACCATGGACGCCACAAAACGCGGAGCCGAACACCGCAGACCAGGCCGCAAAGTAATTAAATCATGGCACAGTTCTTTATCGGGAGACCCGTCCTCGCATGGGTCTTTGCTTTCTTCATCATGATCGCGGGGATCATTACGATTCCTGTATTACCGGTGGCGCAATATCCCGCCGTCGCTCCGCCGCAGCTCTCCATTTCCGCCTCCTACCCCGGCGCTTCCCCGCAGGAAATCTATCAGGGGGTTACCCGCCTGATCGAGGAGGAGCTGAACGGCGTCCATGGCATCGCCTATTTCGAATCGACCTCCGACAATTCCGGCTCGGTGAGCATCAATGCGACCTTCGTCTCCGGAACCGATATCGGCAAGGCGACCGTCGACGTCCAAAACGCCGTTCGACGCGTCGAGGCGCGGCTGCCGCAGGCGGTCCGCACGCAGGGCATTCAGGTTGAGGAAGCGAGCGCCGGCTTCCTGTTGATCGCCGCCCTGACCTCGACCGACGGCAAGATGGACGAGATCGCGCTTGGCGATTACATCAACCGCAATATCCTGGGAGAGCTGCGCCGTTTGCCGGGCGTAGGCCGGGCTCAGGTCTTCGCCTCACAGCGGGCGCTGCGCGTCTGGATCGACCCGGATAAGATGGTGGGTCTTCACTTGACGGCGGCAGACATCGGTGCGGCAATCGCAGCCCAGAATGCGCAGGTCGCGGCCGGCCAGATCGGCGCCACGCCCAATCCGGTCGGCCAGGATTTGACCGTGACCGTAATCGTCGAAGGCCAGCTCGACAGTGCGAAGCAATTCGGCGACGTCATCCTCCGCGCCAATCCCGATGGCTCGACCGTGCGCCTGCGCGACGTCGCGCGCGTCGAGGACGGCGCGGAAACCTATTCGACCGCAAGTCGGCTCAACGGCAATCCGAGCGCCGGCCTTGCCATCCAGCTTTCCTCGACCGGCAACGCCGTCGCCGTGTCAGGCGCCGTCAGGGCGAAAATGGACGAACTGTCGAAATTCTTCCCGAAGGGCGTCGAGTACTCGATACCCTACGATACCAGCCCCTTCGTCAATGCCTCGATCGAGAAGGTCGTTCACACGCTCATCGAGGCGATCGTGCTCGTCTTTATCGTGATGTTCGTCTTCTTGCAGAACTTCCGCTACACGGTCATCCCGACACTCGTCGTGCCGGTCGCGCTGCTGGGCACCTGCGCCATCATGTATGCGACAGGCTTCTCCATCAACGTGTTGACCATGTTTGCCATGGTTCTGGCGATCGGCATCCTTGTCGACGACGCGATCGTCGTGGTCGAGAATGTCGAGCGCATCATGGCCGAAGAAGGTTTGCCCCCGAAAGCCGCGACGCAGAAGGCGATGAAGCAGATCACCGGCGCCATCCTCGGCATTACATTGGTGCTGTCCTGCGTCTTCATTCCAATGGCATTCTTCCCAGGAGCCTCCGGCATCATCTACCGCCAGTTCTCGCTGACCATGGTCGCCTCGATCATGTTCTCGGCCTTTCTGGCGCTGTCGCTGACGCCGGCGCTCTGCGCCACCTTCCTGAAGCCGATCGACGGAAATCACCATGAGAGGAAGGGTCTCGGCGGCTGGTTCAATCGCAAGTTCGATGGAATGACGGCGAGCTACACCGAGATCGCGGCTGGGCTGGCGCGGCGGCCGGGACGCGTGATGGGCGTCTATCTCGCGCTCGTCGTCGGCCTCGGCTATCTTTTCGTCAACCTGCCTGGTTCCTTCGTGCCGGAGGAAGATCAGGGCATCCTGATCGTCGATATCCAGGGACCGCCGGAAGCGAGCGCCAACCGCACGATCGCGTCATTAAAGCAGATCGAAGCGATTTTCAGCGCAGAACCGGCTGTCGAGAACGTCTTCGCCGTCCAGGGCTTCAGCTTCTCCGGAAACGGCCCGAACTCGGCCATCGCCTTCGTGACGCTCAAGGACTGGGCCGTTCGGCCGGCCGGCAGTTCGGTGCCTGAAATCGCCGAGCGCGTCAACGCACAGCTCGCCGGATTGAAGGACGCCACCTCCTATGCGCTGTCGCCGCCGCCGATCGACGGCTTCGGCACAGCAAGCGGTTTCTCCTTCAGGCTCCAGGATCGCTCCGGGCGCGGGCAAAAGGCGCTGAAGCTGGCCGGAGACGAGTTGATGGCAAAGGCGGCCGAGAGCAGCGTGGTGACGAATGTCCGCATCGAGGGAATGCAGGAGGCTGCGCAGATCGTGCTGGCGATCGACCGCGAAAAGGCAAACACCTTCGGCGTCGGCTTCTCCGACATCAACGATGCGATCACCACAAGCCTCGGCTCTTCCTATATCAACGACTATCCGAATGCCGGCCGCATGCAGCAGGTCATCGTGCAGGCGGACGGCCGCAGCCGCATGCAGGTGGAAGACATGATGAAACTGAACGTTCGCAACGCAAGCGGCGGGATGGTGCCGCTCTCGTCGTTCGCGACCGCCGACTGGCGCAAGGGCGATCCGCAGATCGTAGGCTACAATGGTTATCCGACGATCCGCATCACCGGCGAGGCAGCGGTAGGCAAGTCTTCGGGTGCTGCGATTGCCGAGATGGAACGCCTCGCATCCGAACTTTCCGACGGCTTCGGCTACGAGTGGTCCGGCCAGTCGCGCGAGGAAATCACCTCCGGCAGCCAGGCGCCGATCCTCTTCGCCTTCAGTATCCTCTTCGTCTTTCTGCTGCTTGCAGGCCTTTATGAGAGCTGGTCGATCCCGCTATCGGTCATGCTTGTCGTCCCACTCGGCATCATCGGCTGCGTGCTGGCGGCAATCCTGCGCGAGATGCCGAACGACCTTTATTTCAAGGTTGGGCTCATCGCGATCATCGGCCTGTCGGCGAAGAACGCCATCCTGATCGTCGAGTTCGCAAGGGATTACTATGCTCAAGGCAAGTCCCTGCTCGACTCGGCGATCGAGGCGGCCTGTGTCCGCTTCCGCCCGATCGTGATGACGTCACTTGCCTTCACGCTCGGCGTCGTACCGCTCGCCATCGCCACGGGTCCCAGTGCCGCCAGCCAGAACGCGATCGGCACCGGCGTCCTCGGCGGCATGATCTCCGCGACAATCCTCGCCGTCTTCTTCGTCCCGGTCTTCTTCGTCTTTGTGCTGTCCCTCCTCCGGACCAAAAGACCGGCCGAAGAGAAGGGTGCGGGCACCGACGTCCCGCCCGCACCCACTGCTCACTCCGGTTCCGGATAAGGTGTGAAGGGGATAAGAGTGGAAGCGGCCTGAAATGTTCGAGGCCTCTTCCGTTCATGACCAATCAGGTCTGTTAGAAACCGGGCTGGGAGCGCTGGATGCCGGCCCACTGATCCTGTGTTAGAGAATCGAGGCCGCGAGAGACGGATTGTAGGTTGGAGATCGAACATGATGATCGTCATTCTTGCGATCCGGCCTTTGGCGATTTCAATCGCTTCACGTCGCGCGCAATTCCTGACATATATGCGGAGAGGCGACTTGCCGTCGTGGATATGGCGTCATGAACGGGTCAACACCGGAGAAAAGCAAGTTGCGGGCACCCGCGGGCTCCGTCACGGGGCTTTGCTCAGCGTCCGCGACGATGTTTGCAGTGGGAATGGCCTTTCTGGGCTATTGGGGAGTGTATGATCAGGGGCCCTGGCGTATATCCGATTATTTCGTCGTGGCCTTAGCCATTATCGGATTCGCAGCTCTCGGCTCCGTGCCCTGGATCGTAACGACGCCGGTAGCGGAAGAAGAGGCGGAGAAAGTTGTCGGTGCCAGGCGCGCGTTGGCACTTGGGGTCGCCTTGATCTGGCTGTCCGTTTGCATCGCGGTATGCACCTGATCCATTCTGCCAACTTGTCGCATAGCTGATTTCAAAACTCCCCCGGCTGCAAGGGATACCGGCCTGCTGGGCTATGCGAACACCCGTGAAAGGATGGAGCTTTTATCCTCCCGCTTCCTCGATATACATGACATAATCAACGGCCATATGGAGCAGGAGCATTTTTCGATGCAGCGCGAAGCGGTGTGGACGCTGGCTTTGTTTATTCTCCTCGTGTTTAGCGCCGCGCTCGGTTCGATATTGCGCGCGAGATTACCCGCCCCGCATCGCGGCAACGAGACGATGGACTTTCTCCGGGTCGTTACAGCCCTTCTTGTCACCTTTGCCGCACTCGTCATGAGCTTGCTCCTGGCATCGGAGCTGAACGCATTCACAACGGCGTCTCACGATCGCAACCGCTACGCCGCCAGCCTGGCAGAGATGGACCGCTGTCTGAGGAATTACGGCCCGGCATTGGATCATGAGCGACAACTTCTGCGCGGCTACACAACCGCCGTCATTGCCAGCACATGGCCAGGTGAGCCAGTTCCAGCGGGGGTGACATATCCCGACATATCAAAATTGCCTTTGACTGGCGAAGCGCCCGTTCTTGGAGCAATTCTCAATGATATGGGTCTCGGCATTGCCCGCGAGCGGCCCACCGATCCCTTGCATCAGTTGCTCGTGACCCGTTGTAATCAGCTCTTCAGTGATCTCCTGGCGGCGCGATGGACCGTGATCGAGGACGCGCACGGCTCGCTTTCGGCACCGTTTCTTGGTGTCCTGATCTTCTGGCTTATGCTGGTATTCCTAAGCTTTGGTCTTCAGGCCCCCAGAAACCCGCTCACCGGCTCCATTGTCACCGTCGCCATCATTTCGGTGGCGAGCGTCATGTTTGTCATCTTGGATCTCGACCTTCCCTATGGCGGTCTCTTCGGCATTTCGAGCGAATCCATGCGGCATGCGCTCGCCGATATGCTGGCGCCATAGCAGTCGACAAAGCCGTGTACATCGCTCGATCGACGCGTGGGCGCGAAATCATCGGATCGAAACTCGATAGCTGGCGAACGTGCGCGTCTTGCAGCTATGATATGGCGCGCAGGATCCTGGAGAAGGCAGGCGTGAGGGTCGCACCGGGCTCGGTTTTCGGGCCTGGGGGGAAGATTGCGACACATGTGTTTTGCCGTTGATCCTGGCGCTCATCGAGGAAGGTGCGAAGCGACTGAAAGCGCTTCCGTGCAAGCAGCAATAGGATGAAGGATAATGAAGAAACTTATCAATCGACCCGCTGACGTGGTGCGGGAAATGCTGGAGGGCATTGTCGCCCTCGCGCCCGGCCTTGCGCTGCTCGACACGGAGAATGTCATCCTGCGCGCCGACCTACCCGCGATCGCGGACCGGGCGGTCGCCCTGATCTCGGGCGGCGGCGCCGGCCATGAACCGGCCCATGCCGGGTATGTCGGGCCTGGCATGTTGACCGCGGCTGTTACCGGCGAGGTCTTCACCTCGCCGAGCGTCGATGCCGTGCTTGCCGCCATTCGCGCCAGCGCCGGCCCCGCCGGCGCGCTGCTGATCGTGAAGAATTATACCGGCGACCGCTTGAATTTCGGCCTTGCCGGAGAACTCGCCGCTATCGAGGGAATCCCGACCGAGCTCGTCGTCGTGGCGGACGATGTGGCGCTTTCCGGTCTCGTGCCGCGTGAGCGCCGCCGCGGCATCGCCGGAACGGTACTTGTCCATAAGATCGCGGGCGCGGCCGCGGCGAGCGGCAAGAGCCTGAAGGAGGTTGCCGCCATCGCTCGGTCGGCCGCGTCGCGACTCGGCACAATGGGCGTAGCGCTCGGTGCCTGCATCGTGCCGGCCGCCGGCAAGGCCGGTTTCACGCTCGCTGATGACGAAATCGAACTTGGCCTCGGCATCCATGGCGAAAAGGGCGTCGAGCGCACGAAACATCTGCCTGCGGACGCCATCACCGACAGGATCATCGGGCAGATCGTCACGGACATGCAGCTTGCGTTAGGTTCCAGGGTCGCATTGCTCATCAATGGGCTCGGGGCAACGCCGCCCATGGAGCTGGCGGTCGTCACCCGTCGCGCGATCGCATCGCTGCGTTCTCGTGGTCTCAGGATCGAACGGGCCTGGAGCGGCAATTTCCTGACGGCGCTCGAAATGCCGGGTTGCTCGATTTCACTCCTGAACCTGGACGAGGGCGATATCGAACTGCTGGATGCCGATACATCCGCGACCGCGTGGCCGCGGGGCGGCGCGATCTCGGAAGCACCCCATATCGTGCGGGTGCCGAACATGCCGGAGAGCGAAGCTCCGCTCGGCGATGCGGGCCGGTTCGACCCTCACGATTTGCGCCGCATCGGTCTCGCCGTCTGTGATGCGCTGGAGGCGGCCGAAGCCCATCTGACCGAGCTCGACAGCAAGGCAGGCGACGGCGATCTCGGCGCGAGCATGCTTCGTGGCGCCGAAGCCATTCGCGCCCTGCCCGAAAGCGCCTGGATCAACCCCGCCAACGCGCTGGTCGCAATCGGCAATGCGCTACGGCGGGCGATCGCCGGAAGCTCCGGGCCCTTCTATGCAATCGCGTTGACGCGGGCTGGGCGCCATCTCGGCGAGCACAATCGTTTCTCGCCTGAAGATTTTCGCGCCGCCCTCGCGATCGGTATTGCTGCCATCAGCGAGATCGGGGGAGCAAAGCCGGGTGACCGCACCATGCTCGATGCGCTTGATCCGGCCTTGCGAGCGCTCAAGGCAGCCGGCGTCAAGGTGCCCGCCGCCGAGGCCTGGAAGCAGGCAGCCTCCGCCGCGGCCGAAGGCGCACGCCGCACGGCGGATATGGTACCGAAACTCGGCCGCGCGAGCTATCTTGGCGAAAGAGCTCTCGGCACCCAAGACGGTGGCGCAGCAGCCGTCGCGATCTGGATGGAGGCACTGGCGACAAGTCTCTGATTTCGCTGGCGTAGCGCCAAACCCGACATTCGAACCGCTCCGACCGCCATCCATGTCGCACTTATGGCCATCTTCTTGGCTGTATGAGCATTCGCATTACGCGCTGCAGGATCGGACAGTTAGAGGAACGCCATATAATCGATTTCGCTGTATCGCCAGCTACGGCAGCCAATCCTTCTTTGGGAGAGGCTGCCGATACGGATCGACCAATCGGTCCACCCTGCCCCCCTACGCCGGCAGCATGAGTCAGCCGTGGAAACGAAATACATTCTCGTCCCACTCACTTTCCGGAGGAATCCAAGGTCGCCCGCAGCGATCGACGAGCTTCGGACAGCACGGGAACGTAGAGCGAGCTCAAGGTCGCCGCGAACGTCGCTGTGAGATGATCGGCATCCTTATAAAGCGGCAGACCGTTTCGCACGGCATCGCAACGATCGCTGCCGCAGATGGCTGGAAGCGGATCGATGATCGTTGCACCATATTTCGCAGCCACACGGCTTAGGATCACATGCGAGAGCGCCTGTCTCTTCTCGATATACTCCAAGGGGGGAGCAACCTCCGTTGACGTGCCTTGCATCATCGCCTTGGCGACGGCCTCCGGCATATAGCGCCCCATTTCGGGGACATCCGAGACCAGCACGACCTTGATGCCCTGACTAGTCAGATCGGCAATCAGGCGGTCCATCGATTGGGCGACCGACGCCGATCGATCCTCCACTGGAGGCTGCACGGAAGCATCGAAATACGGCCCCTCATTGGGCATTTCGGCATCGTGGACATATTTGGGCCAATAGGCCACCAGGAAAACCAGTGGAATATGCTGGGCCTTAATCAGATCGAGCACCGCGCCGTTGAAATCGCCGCAAAGCTCGGTATCACCGCGCGGTGTGAGCTGAACATCTGGCAAAGGCGGGCACGACGAATGGCCTGCGAATAGGCCGCTGATCCCAACCTGCCTCGCCGCCGCATCGATGGCGGGCGCCATGGCGCCGGAATGGGAATCGCCCCAAACGAGAAAAGTGGGTTTCGCCGCCTCCTCCGGCCCAAGCGGACAAAGCTTGCCCGCACGAATATCCGCAGCAGGACGCCCTGCCGTGTCGGATTCAGCAAAGCACGGCGGTAGGCTGAAGCGGCTCTGATCGTAAGTGGAAGCATAGACCCGCTGCACATCCGCCGGCAGTCGACCGGGTACACCGCCGTGATGGGCGACATAGTCTCCCAATCCGGCAGCGGCGATCACGACGGTCAGTGCCCCAGCAAATAACGGCGAGCGCTTTACCAGGCTGCCGCGTCCACGGAACGGCCGCTCGATGAAGCGCCATGAGATGATGGACATGGCGAGCGACGCCAGCACGATCAGGCCGCCCTGCATCAGCGAAAGCTCCCGTCCCGTCACCTCGCGGCTGAAGACGATGAGCGGCCAATGCCAGAGATAAAGCGAGTAGGAGATCAACCCAACGAAGACCATTGGCCGCGATCGTAGAACTCTGCTCGCTGGCCCGAGCTCGTCTCGCGCATGGATCACCAGTGCCGCGCCAAGACAGGGTACCAGAGCTGCCGGCCCGGGGAAGAGTGTCCGCTCGCTAAAGCCGAAGACGGCGATCGCGATCAAAAGCACACCGGCGCAGGCCAATCCGGCTCGCACCTGGGGTCGCTTTGGCATCGGTAGGACACCGAAGGCCAGCATCGCTCCTAGGAGCAGCTCCCAGGCGCGAAATTGCAGCAGATAAAATGCGTCGGGCTGCGACCGGAACAGCGTCCATGTGACCGCTGCGAAAGACACGGCCAGCAATCCAGCCAGGATCGATGCGATATACCGTCGCGCAAACCGGTTTAGGACCAATAACAGCAAGGGAAACAGAATGTAGAACTGCTCCTCGACCGCCAAGGACCAAGTGTGCAGCAGCGGCTTCATTTGCGCGCCGATATCGAAGTATCCGCTCTCCTTGTCGAATTGGATATTCGATGTGAACAGGGCGGCCGCCTTCAAGCTACGCGCGAAATAGGCAAATTCGGCTGGCATCAGCAGGAACCATGCCGCGACCGAAGACGTGGCCAGGACAGCGAACAATGCCGGAAAAATCCGCCGGATACGGCGCTCATAGAATCGGACGAGACTGAATTCGCCCGTCGCGATTTCCTTGGAAATCAGTGATGCCATCAGGAAGCCGGAAATGACGAAGAATATATCAACGCCGACGAAGCCGCCGCCAAACCCCGGGATGCTGGTGTGATAGAGAACGACCGGAAGGATCGCCAGGGCGCGCAGGCCGTCGATATCGCGGCGATAGGTGAAGCCGCCAGGCTCGTATCCGGGGACGGACGCCACGGACGACGAGCGCCTAAGAACAAGATTCAAATTCAACGCTCCGACGCCGCCGACACGTGCATACAGCCGCGGCGTGTTGTTTTTCTGGGAAATAATCTCTTTGACTGACGTAAAGCTGAAGAACCCTGGTTTCGAGTGCTTTCTCGAGGCGTCGGTCAGGGCGCCACCAGAATGGGGCCGACGGAGGCGATCAAGCATCAAGGCCTTCCGATGCGTCGGCGGCGGCGCATCTGACCGGCCGACACGGAATTCCAGCGTGTCACGTCAGCCTGGTCGTCCCCAGTGCAAGAGCGACATAGCTCCCAAACCTTCACGATCTTACAAGGAATAGGAAGGTCAAGGTCAACAATCGGTCCCGCGGCAACCCGCAACAACGATGATCGGATCGCCGAATGGATCGAACCGACAGCACCATTGTCGCTGGCGCGACTTTTTCGCCCATGGCCGATCTCATTCCGCTGTCTTTCAGAGAGTGTCTCAAAAGGGCTTGAACCGCCTGCTTATAGCTCCCATGGTGGCTTCGGGCAGATATCATTGAGCTGGCGCGTCCCATCGCGACGCGATGGGAGACCAAATGCGCGAACTCGATATTACCATTGCCAGATCGATCAACAGCTTCGCCGGCTGCTGATGACCTATCGGGCCGATTTGTCAAACCAGGTCGGACCGGCCCGATATCAGTACTGCATGCGATAACCGATCGGATAAAGCGGGCGGGATGTGTCGTGCGGCACATCGGATTTCTGCGCGCGCACCTCTTCCATCGATGAAGGAAGCTCGAAAGGCAGCCTGCCTTCAGCTTTCCGCTTGCCCTCGATCACATCGAACAAGGCTGTGTCGCTTGCGCCGAAATTGGCGAGGATTGCAGCGGCATGCTCGCGTATGCCGGTGAGGATTGCCGGACGGGCCAGATAGATGGAGACAACCGTCGGAACCTGTTTCGCCGTTTCCTTGAACGTCTCGAAATCGGCATTGCCGTCCTTGAAATCCAAATCGCCTTCCTGCTGACGGGAACCGAAGAAATAGTTCATATGAGGCTGCTGATAGGGCGCGCTGAGACGCATCACCGCAAAATCGGCATCCTTGGCGTCCGTCACCACGGTAAAGCCGCGTGCCGACACGATTTTTGCATCAACGCCGTACAGGAACACCTTTTTGCCTGGCGTCACAGGCAGCAGGCCAGCCTTATTGTCGAGCAAGACCATGGCGCGGCTTTGAGCGGCGGTTGCCTCCGCAGCAAATGCCCCATTGCCAACAATCACGTGCGCCTTTTGCGGTTCGACATAGGGATTTTCAAAAAGGCCCTGC
Organism: Rhizobium sp. AG207R; assembly: GCF_027109195.1. NCBI lineage: Bacteria > Pseudomonadati > Pseudomonadota > Alphaproteobacteria > Hyphomicrobiales > Rhizobiaceae > Rhizobium > Rhizobium sp. AG207R. The sequence goes on along the minus strand of NZ_JAEPVT010000011.1, from coordinate 132,743 downwards.
TCGAATTTCTGGACAAGGATACGAGTTGCGGATTGATCGATGCGCTGTTGCTTGATCTTTCCTTCCTTCACCGCCTGAACGAGAAGATCGGAAGAAGTGACACCGCCGAACTGATCGACGCCGGCATTGACGGCCTTGGCAAAGCGGTCGACACGGCTCAAATCCTCCACGCCCCAAGGCATGCCGAAGGTTTCCTCGTTCAAAGTCGGCTTTACGCCCGGCTTCTCGCCATCCAGGCAAGTTCCCTTGCAGTCGTTGGTGATCAGCCAATCGCTGAGAACGACACCCTGGAAGCCGTATTGGCCACGCAGCAGATCGGTCAGAAGCTGCTTGCTGTATCCCGCTCCCACCGGCTCCAGCAGCTTGCCGCCGAGCGTCACACCGTCAAGGATCGAATATGTCGGCATGACGCCGGCGACCTTCGCCTTGAAAGCTCCCTCAAACGGAATGAGATGTTCGGCAAAATTATTGCCTGGAAAGGTCGCGTGGCGTCCATAGGCGTTGTGGCTGTCATAACCGTCTTTTGCCGCACCGTAGCCGACCCAGTGTTTGGCCACGGCGACGACACTGTCCTTGTTAATGCCGTTCTCGCCGTTTTGAAACCCCGCCACATAAGCTTCCGCCATGGATTTGGAAAGTTGCGCATCCTCGCCGAACGTACCGTTGGTGCGTGGCCAGCGCGGCTCGCTGGCAAGATCCACTTGCGGAGACAATGCTTCCTGTATGCCGACGGCGCGGTATTCCTGACGGACAATGTCGCCGAAACGGCGAACGAGCGATGGATCGCCTATGGCCGCCAACCCTAAGGTCTCGGGCCATTTCGAGAATCCGCCGGCCGAAACACTCGCGCCGAGTACGAATTGGAAATGATTGCGCGGATCGGTGCTGATCGTCGCTGGAATCCCAAGCCGGCCAGCTTCCGCGATCTCCTGAAGCTTGTTGTTCTGCTCGGCCAATAGGGCGGCATCGCCCGCCAATCGCGTTATGAAGGTCACGACCTTGCGCCCGTCGATCATCTCCTTGGCGCGTGCAAGATCATATTCGGTCCCGACCCCCATCCCGGAACCGGGACCGGCGGATGGAGCCGTGCCATGCATCATGAGGCCGGCCTTCTCCTCTAGCGTCATCTGACTGATGAGATTGGCCGCCCGCTCGGCAGCCGGGAGGCGCCAGTCCTCATAAGGATCAAGTTTGCCATTGCGATTGAGATCCTTGAAGGAAAGCCCGTCAATGGTCAGCGTCTTGGCGACGCGGGCCGAAAGCGCCGGCTGCTCCTGCGACAAAGCCGTTGAAGCGAGCAACGATACGGCCGCACATAAGGCAATGAACTGTTTCACGGCATCCCTCCCCAAAGAATTTCAATCGATCCCGACAAATTAAAGGGGGCAAACCGTGCCGCCTCATGTACTTTGGCGGCACCTGTCGGCCCGTCGATGCCCATCAGTTCGCAACCGCAAACTGTAAGCATATACTAACCTAGTTCATCAACGACCGGGTTGCTGAGAATGCCGAGCCTGTCGATCTCCACCTCCACGACGTCTCCCGGCTTCATCCACAGCGGCGGCTGCCGCTTGGCGCCAACCCCGCCCGGTGTGCCACTGACGATGACGTCGCCCGGTTCCAGCCGTGTGAAGCTGGAGCAATATTCGATCTGCCGGGCGATATCGAAAATCATTTGGCCGAAGGTCGCATCCTGCACGACGGTCCCATTGAGGCGCGTCTGAATGCGAAGATCGGGCAGCGGACCAAGTTCGTCCGGCGTCATCATCCAAGGCCCGAAAGCGCCGGTGTCGGGAAAGTTCTTGCCCGGTGTGAACTGATGCGTATGACGCTGGAAATCACGCACGCTGCCGTCATTGTAGCAGGCATAGCCAGCAACGTATCCCATGGCCTCATCGCGGGTGATGTAACGGCCCGATTTGCCGATGATGACCGCCAGCTCGCCTTCGAAATCAAGTTCCGTCGAGACCCTCGGGCGCACGATCGGGGCGAGATGGCCCGTCTGGCTATTGGCATAGCGGGCAAAGATCGTCGGGTTTTCCACCTCCGCACGCCCCGTCTCCTTGCGATGCATTTCATAGTTCAGCCCAACGCAGAGGATCTTGTCGGGATTGGGAATGACCGGCAGCCATTCGACGTCACCTAGCGGCGTGGCGGCGGCGGAACCAGCGGCCTCGGCAACGCCGGCAAGGTCGCCGGCCACAGCCGATTTGAGATCGGCATAGCGTGACGCGAGAACCGCGCCGGCATCGAGGAAGCGATCGTCCTCGATGACGCCCCAGGTCGTGCAGCCGGCGATCTTGACGGTGGACAGTCTCATGGTTCTTGCTCCTTTAGGGGGTCGGACTGGGCGACGGGCGCGTTCACACCCGCTGCATTTGATCGGTGAAGCGCGTTAACTTGCCGAAGCGCTCGATGGTGCGATCCGGGAAGATCAGCGCGAAGGCGGAAATTGCGCCAATGATGAGGATCGCGGCCGTGAACAGCATGGCATTTGCATAGCCGGCCGCGACATGATCGGGTCCGGCTGCCTGCACGATCATGCCGGTGACGGCGTTGGATGCGAGTGCGGACACCGCATTCGCCGAATAGATCACGACGATCAGCCGGCCGCGCTGGACAGCCGGCGCGACGCTACCGAGCGTGATCGGGCCGTATATCGTGGTCAGACTTGGAGCAGCGAAAGCGATCGCGATCAGCGCCAGTTGCAATGGACCACTGACATGAACCGAGGCGATCAGCGCCAATCCACTGACGAGAAGCGCATAGCCAGAAGCGCTGCCGAGGGAAGCACGTTTGCTGGCGCCCTTCTGAAGCATGCGCTGCGCGATCCATGAACCAACCAGCAACAGCGGCGACTGGAAGATATAGACGGCCGAAATGATCGAGCCGGTTTCGGTCTGCGAATAGCCAAGGCCCTGCTGCAGGAAGGGCGGCAGCCACGTGGCCGACATGCCGACGATCCAGTAAGACATGGTCGACATGATGATGACACCGATCACGGTCGGGTCGAGCCAGAGTTTGCGGGCTGGGATCGGGGTCTCGCCCACTACGGCGCGCGCCTTTTCATTTTCCGCGACGGCATGCGGCCCTTCGCCGCCGATGAGCAGCCAGGCGATGATCCAGGCAACACCGATCAGCCCGCAGAACAGGAAGCCCGAACGCCAGCCGTAATTGACGATGACATAGGTCAGGATCGGCCCACCGGCGAGCAAGCCGACACTGATGCCCTGCAACACGACGGCGCTTGGCACGCTGCGCTTTTGCGGGCTGAACCAGTTATGGCAGGCATGCAATGCCGTCGGCAGCCCAGGTCCCTCGCCGAGGCCGAGCAAAATGCGGCAGGCGACCAGAACCGTCACCGAGCTGGTAAAATAGATCGGGATCTGCGCGAGCGACCAGATTGCCGCCAGAATGACAAGGATCCATTTGACGGGGACACGACCGATCATGAAGAGACCGACAAGAACGCCCGAAATCGAGAACAGCAGAAAGAAGCTGCTGCCGATCAGGCCGAACTGCTGTGGCGAAATACCGAGGTCCTTCATGATCGACACGGCGGAAAGGCCGAAGACGAGCTTGTCGAAGAAGTTCAGCGTCTGGAACAGGAAAAGCAGGATAAGGACGGCAAAAGGTCGCCATTTGCTGACGGTATCGATGGTTGGTTCAGACATATGTTCCTCCCAGAACTTCAAAGAAAACTGCGATTGCCGATGCGGGACTCAGGCAAGGCGAGCGCGCAGGTCCGCGATCTGCTGGCGAAGCGCCTCGAGGTTGCCTGCGGCGCCAAAGACATAGTGGTCAGGACGTACGAGCGCAGCGATCGCTTCATGCCGTTCGAACCAGGCCGAAAGCACGCCATCCCTTTCTCGGAGCGCGGCCGGATCGGCTGTATTATCGCCTTGAGGCACAACAGCCTTCACCACGATGCCGTCGATCGCGTCGGCGAGCGCCTGTCCTTCCGCCATCCCGATCCGGCGGCCGTCGAGCACAAGCCGCCATTGCGCTCCGGTAAAGGCATCCATCAAGCGCGGAGCGGGGTCTTCGACGATTGCCGGCTGCGGGAACAACAATCCTCGCGCCGGCGTGCCTTCTTCGGCGATCAGCCCATCCTCGATGGGCGGGACGATTTCCTGCCGGGTAATGGTAAGAGGCCGACCGCCGCCCTCGGCAAGTATGCGGGCATCACGCGCCGCGGCGGCTTCCGGATCGCGTTCGCAGATCGTCTGGCCAATCGCCTTGATCTTGCCGGTCAGCGTCTGCACATGCCGCTTGCGTTCCACCGTGTAGGTATCCAGCAGCGCTTCGGAAGACTGCCCCTTCAGGATGCGGTCGAGCCGCCAGACGAGATTGGAAACGTCGCGCAGGCCCTGGCACATGCCCTGGCCGATAAAGGGCGGCTGCTGATGCGCGGCATCGCCGGCGATCATGACTTTCCCCCGCCGCCATTCGTCGGCCACCAGCGCATGAAAGCGATAGGCGGCGGCCCGCCAAAGCTCGCCGTCTTCCGGCGCCAGCCAGGGCGACAGCAGCCGCCAGACATTGTCGGGCTTTTCCATCTCGCGTGGATCCTCGCCCGGCAGAAGCATGATTTCCCAGCGACGGTGATTTTTGGGCCCCATGATGTAGCTGGTCGGACGCGCTGGATTGCAGAACTGGGCCGAAGTCTGTGGTAGCTTGCCCAGCGCGGTTTCATGTACCTGCAAATCGACTACGAGCCACGGCTCGTCGAAGACGAGATCCTTAAGCTTCATTCCCGACAGTTCACGCACACGGCTCCACGCCCCGTCGCAGCCGATCACATATCTCGCTGTGATCCTCTGGCTCTCGCCGGACGAATCCCGAAGCGTCGCGACCACTTCATTCCCCTGAGGATCGAGATCGACCATTTCCGTGCCAAGTTCTATCGTCACGCAGTCGAAACTTTCGGCATGCCGTCTCAGCACGGCTTCGACCGGAGGCTGGGTAAACACCATGCTCGGGGTGTAGCCGAGCGGATACGGTTCCGGCACCATGTCGATACGACGGATGAGCTGCCCCTCTGCGCCGAAGTGCTGGGAGGCCGTGAACGGCGCGGTATGGGGAAGCACCTCGTCGGCGATGCCCATATTGTCGAAGTGGCGCAGGATTTCGTGGTCGAGCGCGATAGCGCGCGGCTTGTCATAGATACCGGTCAACCGATCGACGACGAGCGTGGAATGGCCTTGCGCGCCGAGCATGCCGGCGGCCACGGCTCCAGCCGGGCCGAAGCCGACCACCAGCACGTCATAAGAGTTCGAAATATCGTTATCGTTCGTCACGGGCATGCCTCTGCAAATGTCTATTGGGCGCATCAGGCGCCGGAAAAGCCGATGCAAATCTGTGCCTTCTTGCAGGCGTCGCTTTTGGGAGGCGCAATGCCCCAGTGATCGGTTCGGCCGGGCGGCCAGACCCATTCCTCGGGTCCTCGGGCGCGATAGGAGTCGTCCACCCCCAGGACTTCGGCGGTGTACTCGATCACTACGCCTTGCGGGTCGACGAAATAGGCAAAGACGTTGTCGCCCGGCCCATGCCGGCCCACGCCCCAGCCGATCGGATAGCCGTGATCGACGACGCGACCAGAACCTCGCATGACGGATTCGAGGTCGGGCATCAGGAAGGCGACATGGTTCAGCCCATTGACCGGTGCCTCGGCCAGCACGACCGCATGATGGTCGTCGTTGCAGCGCAGGAAAGCCATAAGTCTCGACCGGTCCGTCAGGCGGAAGCCGAGGACATTGCGATAGAAGTCCGAAAGCGCCTCGATATCAGCGCTGTTAATGTTGACATGCGCCAGACGTTCCGGCCGGTTGGGAACCACGCGGCCATGCTTGCGGCGGTCGCCGTGCACGAATTCCAGAACGGCGCCTTGCGGCTCGCGGATGACGAAACGCTCGCCACCGGCGGGACCATCAGCGGGTCCGATGTCGCGCAGGACAGCACAGCCTGCGGTAACCGTCTTTGCGAACAGCGACGCCAGCGCTTCAGCCGAACCGACGCGAAAACTGATCTTGCGCAATTCCGAACGGCTGCTTTGCTTTAGCTCCAACACATGAAAATCAGCACCCGTTGCCGCCAGGAAAACCTTGCCCTCCACTTCGGCGACGACATCCAGGCCCCAGACGCGGGTATAAAAGTCGACAGACGACGCGAGATCGGGCGTACCCAGTTCCACGCTGCGCAAAGCGATGACAGGAAATTCAGTCATGGGATCAAACCTCATCCAAACCCAGGAAAGCGCGCGCATTCGCAAATGTCAGGCGCTCGCGCAAACTCGCATCCGCAAACGCCTCCTCGACGCCAGCGATGGGCTCTTTCTCGCGGAAATTGAAGGGATAGTCGGTGCCGATCATGATGCGATCCTCGCCGAAGACGGCGACAAGGCGGCGTAGCATGTCCGGATCGAAAACCAACGAATCCACATAGAGACGCCGCGCCTGCGCGGCAGGGCTCTCATGCGTGATTTCGCTGAGCGCCGGGAAGGCCAAATAGCCCTGCTGCAGCCGCGGCAGCAGCGAGGCAAACGTGCCGCCGCCGTGGCTGAAGGCGATCCGCAGTTTCGGGAATTTCTGAAGCAACCCGCCGGTGATCACGGATCCTGCCGCCAATCCGACATCGGTCGGATAGGCGAGCACCTGCTGAAGCGGCGCTGGCCCAACGAGACGATCCATGCCGGTCGGCCGCACGGCGTGCACGAAGACAGCGGCATTCAGCTTCTCCGCCTCCGCAAAAAAGGGATGGAAACGAGGATCACCGATAGGCACGTCATTGATATTGCTGCCGATCTCGACGCCACGAAAACCGAGTTCGCCGACGAGGCGATGCAACTCGGAAATCGCAAGATCAATATCCTGAAGAGGAAGGCCGCCGAGCCCAACGAAACGACCCTGGCCCTGCCCGATCATCACAGCGATCGCATCGTTGACGTATCGGACAAGGTCGTGGGCCGCGGTCTTTTCGATCCAATAGCCGAAGAGCTCAGGCATGGGAGACAGAGCCTGGATGCGGATACCGGTCCTGTCCATCTCCTCCAGCCGCCGTTCGGCCACCCAGCAGGCATCGCTGACCGTGCGATAAGGCTTGTCATCGATAACGACCGTTGCGTGACAAGCATCCGCGGCAACCATCGAGGGCCAGCCACGGATGGGAGCATTCCCTGCCGCAAGCGGAAAACGTGCGGGCACCACGTGACAGTGGATATCAATGCCGCAACAAGCGCAGCCGTTCGCAAAGGCGCCCGACGCTCGCTCTTTCGTTCCGCTCATGGAGCCCTCCCTCGTTAAGAGCCGTCATAATGTACAAACTTTACCACGTAAAGATAAAATTTATAAATTTTGCGCCGCTGCTTCCTCGTGTATATAAAAAGTGATTTGCAAGCCAGAGAGCACCATGAACGTCAACCTGCTGAAGAAAGAGGCCGGAAGCCCCGCGACATTGGCGACCAGCATCTATGAGCGGCTGAAGGCCGACATTCTCTCGACGCGCCTGGAGCCCGGCCGAAAGCTTCAGCTCCGCTTCCTGATCGAGCACTATGATGCCGGCCAGACCCCGTTGCGCGAGGCATTGAACAGATTGACGACGGAGGACCTCGTCATCGGAAAGGAACAGCGCGGCTTCTTCGTCAAACCCATCAGCCTGGACGAATTGCATGAGCTGACGAAAACGCGCTGCTGGGTGGAGACGCTGGCCCTGCGGGAATCCATGGCGAATGCAACGCCTGACTGGGAAGAGGCGCTTCTGGTCGCCCATCATCGGTTGGAGCGCACCCCGCGCTCACTCAACCCGGAGCAGTTCGAGGACAATCCGGAATGGGAAAGGCTTCACCGCGCCTTTCATGCGCTGCTGATCGGGGGATGCGGATCTAAGCCATTGATAGGCTTTTGCGAGCAGCTGGCCGATAGGCTCTACCGGTATCGAGCGCTTTCGATCCGCAAAGCCTTTCGCGTGCGCAAGGTCAATGATGAGCATGCGCGTATCCTCGGAGCCGTGCTCGACCGGGATACCGTGGAGGCCGAGCGGTTGCTGCAACTCCATTATGAGAAAACGGCCGACATCATCCGGACTGATCTTGATACGGCGACGTAAGGCGCCGCCGCGACCGGCTCGAATACCCAACATAGGGCCAGGGCATTATCTTTGGCAGGGATCTTTGGCAGGCGATAGCCGTTCATGATGCCTTGCGGTCCGAGACGCTGGCCATCGAGACCTGTGTCGCAGTCTCCGCGGGACGCGAAGCGCGCCGTCCAGGATATGAACCGGATCGCATGCCTTGAGCCCCACGAATCGGGAATGTGGAGCGCGCGCCGGCTCAAGCATCGTCGAATGTTTTGAACTGATTCAAACTGGCGGCGCACGCCAAAAAGCCAGCTTCACACAAGTCATTAACGCTACCATCCCCGCATCAGCAACGTGCGAGGAACCAATGAGCATCTTTGGTAGCATGAAAACGGCAGTTTCCGGCATGAACGCGCAGGCAAATAAGCTTAGCACCGTGTCGGACAACATCGCGAACGTCAATACAACGGGCTACAAGTCGGCGAGCACCAGCTTTTCGTCGTTGATTCTCCCTTCGGGCGGCGGCAACTATAACTCCGGCAGCGTCGAAACCAACGTCAGCTATTCGGTCTCGCAGCAGGGCGACACGGTCTCCACCTCGTCGAGCAGCGACTTGTCGATCCAGGGCGCCGGCTTCTTCGTCGTGCAGGGCGCCGACGGCAAGACCGTCCTGACCCGCGCGGGCGACTTTACGCCGGATGCAAACGGGAACCTCGTGAACTCCGCTGGCTATACGCTGATGGGCTACTCCTATGCTTCTGGGGCGCCGGCTGTCGTCGTCAACGGCTTCGACGGCCTGGTGCCGATCAACGTCAATCAGAGCGGTCTTGCCAGCTCGCCCTCGACAACGGGCACCTTCACCGGTAACCTCAATTCGAACGCGACCGTCGTTACCGATACAGCGACATTGCCAAGCGCCAACCCGACCTCGGTTACCTCAAATACCCAGAAGAGCTCGGTGGTTGCCTACGACAAGCTTGGCAACTCCGTCATGTATGACGTTTATTACACCAAGATACAGTCCGCCGATTCCACTACGGGCGCGACCGATCAGTGGGAGGTCAGCGTCTATCGCAATGCCGACAAGAGCACGTCAGGGAGCTCCTCGTTCCCTTATTCGTCGGACCCAGTCAATGTTCCAAATCCATCCACATTGACATTCGACGCAAACGGCAACATGACGAGCGGTGGGACATTCACCATCACCGACCCAACAACCGGCGGATCCATCGCGATGGATTTGAGCGGGATGACGCAGAAGGCCAGCGACTTCAGCTCGACGGGCTCGACCAATGGTCAGGCGGCAAGCCCCGTGACCGGCGTCACCATCGACAAGAACGGCATTGTCTATGCAAACTACAAGACCGGCGATCCGAAGGCGATCTACCAGATCCCGCTCGCGACCGTTGCAAGCCCCGACAAGCTGACGCTCTTGAGCGGCAACGTCTATCAAGCCAATGCCGATTCAGGCGTGACGGTCACCAGCTTTGCCAACAGCAACGGTCTCGGTTATATCCAGTCGAACTCTCTGGAAGCATCGAACGTCGATTTGGCCGGCCAGCTCACTGACATGATCCAGGCACAAAAGAGCTACACTGCGAACTCCAAGGTCTTCCAGACGGGATCAGACTTGCTGGACGTACTGGTCAACCTCCAACGCTGATCTTCCGCCTGCTCAATCAGAAGGGCCCTCCGGGGCCCTTTTGTCGTACGGCCCGATGACGAAGCCCGCTGCTCGATCAGCACGATCGGATTTCGATCAGTGGGAGAATTCGATACCCACAGCGACAATCACAAGTTCAACCACAGCTTCAGGCAAGCCAGTCGAACTACGCTGCGAGCGTGGGGCGTGAATTTTAGAGAGTGTTAATCCGCCAACGCTTCGGCAAGGCAAGCTTGGTCGGCTTTGAACATGCTGACAGTGCAACGTGGCTACGGAAAGAGTCCTGTTAATGACTTCGATCGTTTCATCCTTGAGCCTCACTCAGATCAGATCTCTTTCAACATCAGCTGTGGCGGCCTGGACCACGGAAGATGTGGCATCACTATCCACCAAGCAGATCAGCGTTCTCACCTCAGCGCAGATCGCGGCGCTGGATACAGAGGACGTGGAGGTTCTCACCTCCCAGCAGTTAAGCGCAATTTCGCAAAGCGCCATTCCGGGGCTCACGCTCGATCAGCTGGCCGCCCTGTCAACATCCGCGATCGAGAGCTTCAGTTCCGTGCAGATCACCGCGATCACGACACAGCAACTCCAGGCCCTGACAATCGAACAGGCGGAAGCCCTGACGACGTCGCAGGTCCGGGTCTTGAGTTCGTCGCAAATCGCCGCGCTCAGCGCCGCAGATCTGGCTACCTTTTCGACAGACGATATGGCCGCGATCAGCAGCAAGGCGATATCGGGCCTCTCGACCGCTGCAATGGCCACGCTTTCGACCGAGCAGATCGCGGCGTTGAGCACCAGCAGCATTTCCAATTTGACGACAAGCCAAATCGCGGCGCTTGGCACGACGCAAATTGCTGCCCTGACGACGGCGCAAATCGCCGCTCTCAGGACGACGCAAGTCGCAGCGATGGCCACGAGCGATATAGCGGCCTTTTCAACTGCTCAGATCGCGGCCCTGGCGGCCAGCGCGATTGCCAGCCTGAAGACGGCGCAAGTCGCAGCCCTGAGCACCGCACAAGCCGAGGCTCTCACCTCCAGCCAGGTCAAGGCCCTGAGCTCGGCGCAGCTTTCCGTGCTGTCCACGGGCGGTATCGCCGCGTTTTCGACGGATGACATGGCGGCGATCACGGCTGCCGCGGTCGCGGGCCTCTCGACAGCGACCATTTCCTCTCTTGCGACGAACCAAGTCGCCGCCTTGAACACGGCCGCGATTTCCGGCCTGACAACGGCTCAGATAGCTGCCTTGAGCACGGCGCAGATCGCCGCGATGACAACGGCACAAGTCGCGGCGCTCACCGCAACCCAGTTCGCGGTCATGAGCACGGGCGATGTTGCCGCCCTCTCGGTCTCACAGGTCGCAGCCCTCAGCAAGTCGGCCGTTTCCGGCCTGAGCACCGTCCAGATCACCGCGTTGAGCACGGCGCAGATCAGCGCGTTGACAACGAGCCAAATCAATTCGCTCAAGACGACGCAGACCGGAGCCTTGAGCACGAGTGATATCGCAGCACTTTCGACCGCGCAAATTGCCGCCTTCAGCGTGAGCGGCATCGCCGGGCTGACAACGAGCCAGATCAGCGTGATGACCACAACGCAGATCGCCGCTCTGACAACGGCTCAGGTCGCGGCGCTGACGTCGACCCAGATATCCGCGTTGAGCATGGACGATATCGCGGCGCTCTCGACCGCCAGCATCGCCGCAATCACCAGCAAGGCCGTATCGGGTCTTGACACGACAGCCATTGCTGCCCTGTCAACGGCGCAAGTCGCGGCGCTAAGCACCGCTGGGATTGCCGGGTTGAGCACCGCCCAGATCGCGATTCTGGGCGCGGCTAAAACGAGCGTCCTGACCACGGCACAGGTCGCGGCGCTCGGCTCAAGCCAAATTGCCGTGTTGGGTACGGATGTCATTGCGGCGCTTTCGACAGGACAGATCGCGGCTCTGAAAGCAGCCACCGTTGCCGGTTTGACGACAGATCAGATCGCCGCGCTAAGCACGCAGCAAGTGGAGGCGCTCACCAGTGCTCAAATCGCGGCGCTGAGCTCGAGCCAATTCTCGGCCCTCGGCACGGATGAGATCGCCACGTTCTCGACGACGGAAATCGCGGCCATTACCAGCAAGGCTGTGGCGGGGCTAGGTACGGAGGTCATCGCCGCCCTTTCAACCGATCAGATCGCCGCCCTTAGCTCGAGCGCGGTCACCGGCCTGACGACGGCCCAGGTCGCCGCGCTTTCGGGCGCTCAGGTCGCGGGCCTGGCGACGCGCGCCATCGCGAGCCTGACGACGAACCAGATCGCGAGCCTGAGCTCGCAACAGGTCGCGGCCTTGACGGCTACCCAGATCAGCGTGCTGAAAACAGCCCAGATCGCGGCTCTCAGCACGAATGATATCGCAGCCTTTTCAACCGCTCAGATTGGTGCACTGACCACGACCGCGATCACAGGGTTGACGACGGGCCAGATTACCGCGCTCACGACAGCACAGGTCGAGGCGCTGTCGTCGAGCCAGCTCAAGGTACTGAGTTCCACTCAACTTGCCGCCCTGGGTTCGGATGACGTGGCAACGTTCACGACAGACGAAATCGCCGCGCTTTCCAGCAAGGCGATCGGCGGCCTCACAACCAGCGTCATCGCGTCCCTTTCGAGCGCGCAGCTCGAGGCCTTGACCACGAGCGCCATCACCGGCCTGACGACCGCCCAAATATCGACGCTGGGTACCGCTCAGCTCGCAAGCCTCACGACCAGCCAGATCGCAGCGTTGAGTTCGACGCAAATGGCGGCGCTGACGGCGAACGACATGGCTGCCCTCTCGACGGTCGACATGGCGGCTATCGCCACCAAGGCAATCGCGGGCTTGAGCACTGGCGCCGTCGCTGCTCTCTCGACAATACAGATTGCCGCCCTGGGCACGAGCACGCTCGCGAACCTGACGACCAATCAGATCGCGGCCTTGAGCACCGCGCAGCTCGCGGCACTCAGCACGACACAGGTCGCGACCCTGACGTCGAGCCAGATCGCAGCCCTCGGCACGGGCACCATTACATCCCTCACCGCCAGCCAGATCGCGGCCCTCAGCACATCCGGCATCCCGGGTCTGACGACGGATCAAATCGCGGCCTTGAGCACGCAGCAAACGCAGGCATTGACGACGGCCCAGATCGCCAAACTGAGTTCGACCCAGGTCTCCGCTCTTGGAACGGATGATATCGCGACCTTTGCGACCGATGAAATCGCCGCGCTTTCCAGCAAGGCGGTAACGGGGTTGAGCACCGGCGTCATCTCGACCCTCTCGACGCAACAAATCGCCTCCTTGAGCGCCGCCGGAATTGCCGGTTTGACGACGAGCCAGATCGCCGCGCTCAATACCGCGCAGATCGCCGCCCTGCCGGCATCGTGGATGACGGCTCTCAGCGCCACCCAGATCGCGGCCCTCGATACCAACGTCATCGCCGCTCTGTCCACGGCACAGGTCGCCGCGATAAGCACGTCGGGGATTAGCGGTTTGACGACCGATCAGGTCAATGCGCTGAGCACCACCCAAGTCGCGACCCTGACAACAAATCAGGTCGCCGCTCTAAAGACCGCTCAGCTCTCCGCGCTGGGGACCGATGATGTCGCCGCCCTTTCAGTCGCCGATATCGCCGTGATCAGTTCGACTGCGATGTCGGGACTGTCGACCGACGCTATCGCCGCGCTGACGACTGCTCAGATCGCGGCCTTGAGCACGGCAGGAATCGCGGGTCTCAGCACCGCGCAGATCGACGCCCTGAGTTCCGGCCAAGTCGATGCGCTGCTCACCAATCAGATCGCGGCTCTCAGCCAATCGCAAATCGCGACCATGGATGCGGATATCGTCGCCTCACTCTCCACCGCCCAAATCGCGGCATTCAGCACGTCCGGGATAATAGGTCTGACAACAGGGCAGATGACCGCGCTTAGTACGGCACAGGCAGAGGCGCTGACCACCGCGCAGGTCAAGGTACTCAGCTCCGTCCAGCTCGGCGCCTTGAGCGCCGATGATATAGCAACGTTCTCGACCGCCGACATCGCCGCAATTTCGAACAAGGCAGTGTCGGGTCTCGGCTCGTCCATCATCGGTTCATTGTCCACGGATCAGATCGCAGCGCTCAGCACGACCACCGTCGCGGGCCTGACGACCGATCAGGTCGCTGCTTTGAGCACGACACAAGTGGCGGCCTTGGCCACAACGCGAATCGCGGCGCTGAGTTCGGCGCAAGTGGGAGCTCTCGGCACAGGAAGCATAGCTTCACTCACGACTGGCCAGATCGCTGCACTCAGCACCGCCGGAATTTCCGGACTGAGCACTGATCAGGTCAACGTCCTGAGCAGCGCGCAGCTTGCCGCCTTGACCACGACACAGATCGCCGCGCTCAGTTCGGCCCAGCTTGGCGTCCTCGGTTCGAGCGACGTCGCGGCCCTCTCGACCGCGGATATTGCCGCCATCGGTTCGAGTGCCATTTCGGGCTTGTCCACGGCAGCCTTGGCGGCGTTCTCGACGGCGCAGATCGCCGCGCTCAGCCCGACCGGCATCCTTGGCATGACCACGGATCAGATCAGTGCCCTCAACAGCAGCCAGATAGATGTGCTATCCACCAAGCAGATCGCAACCTTGAGCTCGGCGCAGGTCGGGGTTTTGGACCCGAGCATCGTCGCGACACTTTCGACCGCGCAGATCGCGGCCCTCGGCGGCTCGGCCGTCGCAGGCCTTACCACCACACAGATCTCTGCATTCAACACCAGCCAGACAGAGGCGCTGACATCGGCCCAAGTCGCGGCTCTGAGTTCCAAACAGATCAGCAGCCTGAGTGCTGCCGATATCGCCACTTTCTCGACCAAAGATATTTCGGCCATCGGCTCCGCCGCCATCTCCGGCTTGTCGACAGATGCCATCGCCGCCATGTCGACAGCCCAGATAGCGGCTCTCAGCACATCGGGCATAGCGGGGCTGACCACCCAGCAGATCGCCGTTTTGAGCACCGGGCAGCTCCAAGCCCTGACGACGGTACAAAGCGCAGCGCTCAATTCCGCGCAGCTTTCCGTATTGACGACAAATGACATAGCTGCTCTGTCGACCAAGAACATCGCAGCCATCACTTCCGCCGCCATATCGGGTCTTTCCACGACAGCAGTCGCCGCTTTGTCGACGAGCCAGGTGGCGGCCCTGAGCACCTCGAGCATTACCGGCCTCACCACGAAACAGATCGCAGCGCTCGGCACCATCCAGGCCGAGGCGTTGACGACAGCGCAGGTCGCGGCCCTGAACTCGACCCAGCTTTCAGCGCTAACGACAGACGACCTAGCCGTGTTTTCGACGCAGGACATCGCGGCCATCGGCTCGAACGCCATATCGGGCCTGTCCACGGGCGCGATAGCGGCACTGACGACAAACCAGCTCGCGGCCCTCAGCACGCTGGGGATCGGCGGTTTGTCGACCAAACAGATCGCCGCCTTGAATACCGCTCAGATCCATGCCCTGAGCAGCAAGCAGATGGCTGCGCTGAGTTCGGCGCAGGTTTCCGCCTTGAGTACGGCGGACATAGCCTCGCTTTCGAACGTCCAGATCGCGGCCCTTAGTTCATCCGGCACGGCCGGATTGACGAGCCTGCAGATAGCCGCCTTGGGCACGGGTCAGGTGCAAGCCCTGACGACGACACAGATCAATGTTCTTGGCTCTAAGCAGGTATCCGCGCTGACGACAGCCGATATAGCGGCGATGTCGACGGCGCAGATTGCCGCTTTGAGCAGTCTCGGCATTGCGGGCCTGACAAGTGCTCAGATCGCGGTCTTGAACACCGCCCAGGCCGAGGCCCTCACCTCGGCCCAGGTCGCCGCTCTCAGTTCGAGCCAGATTGCGACACTGGATGCTGCCAATCTGCAGACATTCTCGACGTCCGATATCGCGGCTATCAGTTCAAACGCCATTTCCGGCCTGTCAACGGCCACCGTCGCCGCCTTCTCGACAGATCAGATCACGGCGATCAGCACCGCCGGCATCGCGGGCCTCACCACCCTGCAGATTTCCGCTCTCGGCACCAACCAGGTCGGGGCGCTCACGACAGCCCAGATCAGCACTCTTGGCTCGAGGCAGATTTCGGCGCTGACAACAGCTGATATCGCAGCCATGTCGACCGCACAAATCGCCGCGCTTAGCACAGCCGGGATACCCGGCCTGACAACGGCACAGCTGGCGGCGCTCAGCGTCGACCAGGCGGAGGCCCTCACAACGGGGCAGATCGGCGCGTTGAGCTCGACCCAGGTCGCAGCTTTGAGCGCGGATGACCTAGACGCTTTTTCCACGGCCGATATCGCGGCCATCAGTTCGAGCGCGATACAAGGCCTATCGACGGCGACGATCGCCGGATTCTCGACGGATCAGGTCGCAGCGCTCAGCGCATCGGGCATTGCCGGCCTGACAACATCGCAGATAGCGGCTCTGAGCACCGGGCAGTTGGAGGCCTTAACCACGGCTCAGGTCGCGGCGCTCAATTCCAAACAGATCGCGGTGCTCGGCACGAACGGCATCGAAGCCCTCTCCACCAATCAGATCGCGGCGCTGAGCACCAGCGGGATTGCCGGACTTACGACCGATCAGATCGCGGTGCTCAGCACGGATCAGGCTGAAGCCTTGACGCCGACCCAGGTTGGGGCGTTCACCTCGAAGCAGATCGCCACCTTCGGGACAGAAGATCTCGCGACCTTCTCGACCGCGGACATGGCAGCCATCGGTTCGCTCGCTATGTCCGCCCTGTCAACCGCCGCGATCGCAGCCTTTTCGACAGAACAGATCGCCGCCTTGAGCACGGCCGGCATCGCGGGCCTCACCACCAGCCAGATGGCCGCTCTCAGCACGGCCCAGGCCGAAGCCCTCACACCCACCCAGGTCGGAGCACTCAGCTCCGCGCAGATCGCCGCTCTCGGAACCGATGATCTCCAGACCTTCTCGAGTGCGGACATCGCGGCCATCAGTTCAAGCGGTATTTCCGGCCTGACGACGGCCATTGTCGCGGCGCTATCAACGGCCCAGATTACGTCCTTGGGTACAGGCGGCATCGCCGGATTGACGACGGCGCAGATCGCCGTGCTCAGCACCGATCAAATCGAGGCTTTGACAGCGGCGCAAGTCGCGGTACTCGGCTCAAAGCAGGTCGCGGTCCTGAGCACCGCCGATATCGCCGCTTTATCGACAAGCCAGGTCGCCGCCTTGAGCACGGCGGGCGTGGCCGGCCTGAGCAGTACCCAGGTCTCCGCCATGAGCGTCGATCAGATCGCGGCATTTTCGACGGCCCAGATCGCCGCCCTGAGTTCAGCCGGAATTGCGGGCCTCAGCTCGGCCGACCTGGCAACCTTCTCCACTTCCGATATCGCGGCGATCAGTTCCAACTCGGTCCAGGGACTGTCGACCGACTTTATCGCCTCCCTCTCCACCGCTCAGATCGCGGCACTCGGGACAGGCAGCATCGCCGGCCTGAGCAGTACCCAGGTCGGGGTGCTTAGCATCGAACAATTCGAAGCGCTTTCAACCACCCAGATCGCGGCGTTGAGTTCAGCCGGTCTGGCGGGACTGACCACGGCGGATCTGACAACCATTTCCACCGCCGAGCTGTCCGTGATCAACTCGGATGCGATCCAGGGACTGTCTACCGCCGTCGTCGCGGCCCTCAGCAGCGATCAGATCGCGGTCCTGACGACCTCTCAGATCGCTTCATTGAGCTATGGTCAGATCGCGGCAATGAGTACGGCTCAGATCGCCGCTCTTTCAACGTCGCAGATCGGCGCCTTGAACGCCCTTCAGGTCGCGGCCCTGGATACGGATGATATTTCGGTCTTCACGACCGATGACATCGCCGCATTGAACTCGGGGGCGGTCGCCGGATTGACCACGCGGGTCATCGCGGCGCTGACGACGGCGCAGGCCGAGGCTCTCGCACCATCCCAGGTCAGCGGGCTGACCTCGGCGCAGGTCGCCGCCCTGACGACCCAGGAGCTCTCGACCTTCTCGACCAAGGATATCGCGGCTTTTAGCTCGAATGGCATAACGGGCCTATCCACTCAGGATATCGCGAGCCTTTCCAGTACGCAGTTGCTCGCGTTGATGCGTTCGCAAATGGCATATCTGAGCTCGGATCAAATCGCCGCGGTCATCTCGAGCTATGTGACGTGAAACGGCACAAAGGCCTTGCGACGGCGATAGGCGAGATCGAGACCCAGGACGCGAAAGGCGAATCCTGAAGATCGCGATATGCCCCGGCATTGCTGGATCGAATCACGCGACAGAGCGCCTGGCGGCGGGCGATTTCAGAAGCTGCCCGAGCCATCGCGAGCAGCGCCCGCGGCATATGACTTGGTCTCGTGGTCTCGAACACCCGCGCGGTCGTTGCAATTCGCCTTGGCGCGTTCGAAAGCTGTTGATTGCCGGCGCGCAACGGCCGATTCCCGCGGCAGGCTGATGACATGCCGACGGCAACCAAGCACAGTCGAGACATCGGCAGCCATTATGAAAATGGTTGCCTTGCCTGCCGCCAGTTTATGGAATGCCCATGGTCACCAATGATGCTTCAGTCACCAGTCCGGTCATGCCCCTTGCCGGCATCTTGGACCTGGCGCGTTCGCAGCGCCTCTCCTTCAACGACCTGTTCCAATTTGCCGAAACACGAAGTGCCGCCGGGCGGAAGCTGGAGGCGGCGGAGGCTTACAAGGTCTGGATTGCGTTCAACGATGGCCACCCCTACCTGCATCTCGTTTACTTCAACTATTCGGTCACGCTGCGGCAGCTCGGCGACATAGCCGGCTCCATTCAGGCGCTGCGCGCCTGCCTGAAGCTCGATCCGCAATTCGGCCCGGCACACATCAATCTCGGACGGGCATTGGAAGATAGCGGCGTCGCGGCGCAAGCCATCGTGCAATGGCGAAGCTTCGTCGACATGACGGCTGAAAGCACTCCGGACAAGCTCGCGCACCGCCTCATGGCGCTTCAACATATTGGCCGCGTCATGGAAAATGCGGGTCTTTTGGATGATGCCGAAGCGGCTCTTTGGCAGGCTATCGAACTACGACCCGACAAGGGCGAGGCCGGGCAGCATTGGAGCGCCTTGCGACAGCGCCAATGCAAATGGCCTGTTCTGACGTCATCCGACCACGTCTCCACGCGTCAGCTCCTCGATTCCATGTCGCCGCTGACGCTTGCCTGCTATTCCGACGATCCCCTGTTTCAGCTCGCAAGAGCCTATCAATACAACAAATCCTTTGTCGGTCGGCCCGACATAAGCGGATTTCCTCGCAAGATGCCGCGCAAAAAATCCGGAACCGCTCAGCGGCTTCGCATCGGCTACGTATCGTCGGATCTGCGCGATCACGCGGTTGGCTTCGCACTCAGGGAAGTGCTGGAGCTGCACGACAAGCAAAGCGTCGAGATCTACGCCTATTACTGCGGGGAGCCCGTGGAGCAAGACGCCACGCAAACGCGCATGAAAGCCGTCGTCGACTGCTGGCGCGAGATCGCCGCGCTCAACGATCAGGATGCGGCACGGCAGATCGCGGACGATGACATCGATATCCTCATCGACGTCAATGGCTATACCAAGCATGCGCGAACGAAGATCTTCGCATATCGACCGGCCCCCGTCATCGTCAATTTCTGCGGCTATCCGGGCACGATGGGCAGTCCTTTTCATCACTATATCATCGCGGACGAGCACGTCATTCCTCCGGAAAATGAGATCTTCTATTCAGAGAAGGTCCGGAGGATCCCTTGCACCCAGCCAATTGATCGCAAGAGAGCGGTCGCCGAAAAGCCGACACGCCTCGAAGCGGGCCTGCCGGACGGCGCCTTCGTCTTCGCCTGCTTCAACGGCATGCAGAAGATCACGCAGGAGACGTTTGCGCGGTGGATGGAAATTCTCGCGGCAACATCCGACAGCGTATTATGGCTGTTGAGCGGCGGTGGCGATGTCGACGCCCGTCTGCGCCAGGTCGCGGCAAATGCCGGTGTCGCACCTGAGCGTCTCATCTTCGCGCCCAAGGCACCAAACGCTCAACACCTCGCCAGGATTGGCCTTGCCGATCTTTTCCTCGACACGTTCCCCTATGGAGCACATTCGACCGCGGCCGATGCCCTGACCATGGGCTTGCCTGTCCTCACCATTCCAGGCAAGAGCTTCGCAGCACGCTTCTGCCATAGCATAGTCGCGGCTGCCGGCGCGACGCAGCTCATCTGCTCGGACCCGCAAGACTACATAGAAAAGGCGATCGGATTCGCAAAGGATTCAACTAGCCTGAAGAGAATAAGGGCGTCCATGCGGGAACAACGAGACACAAGTGTCTTGCGCGATATTCCAGCCCTCGTTCAGCGCCTGGAGACGCTGTTCTGGCAGATGCAAAGAGAAGCCGAGCAAGGAAACATTCCTCAGCCGGATTTGCGCAACCTCGATGTCTACTATGAGATTGGCGTCGGATTGGTGCAAGACCACATTGCCTTTCGCGACGACAGCACTTACAGGCGCGAATATAGAAAGCGGCTGGCCGAATGGCACGACTATTCCCCATTGCAGCGAGACGGTCGCCTCTGGCCTAATGGCACGGTAATCTAGGCATTCCCGTTGGATTTCTCCTGCGCCAATGCCCAAACGCCAAGGTTGCCGAATCTGACGGGCCAGAAGAATCTGACGGATACAGCGGCCGGATTTCCATCACTCTCTGCGGCTTGCCTCACGGGCGGCCAGCCGCTTTCCGGTTCATGAAGCTCAGGGCGAGCACGGTAAAGATCAGTGTTCCCGTACCGACCTGCTGCCAGTAGAAATTCAGATCGGTCAATAAAAGTCCATTGGCCACGATACTGAGCAGCAGCACACCCAGCACGGTACCAGTGACGTTCGGCCGCCCGAGCGGACTGAGCGTCGTGCCGATGAAGGTTGCGCCGATGGCATTCAGCAGGAATGCATTGCCGGAAGACGGGATGTAGACGGTGACGGTCGCGGTCAGAATCAGGCCAGCGACGGCCGCGATCAATCCGACCAATACGAAGGTGGGCGCTATATAGGCGGGAGCCACAATACCGGAATAGCGCACGACACCCGGCTGGATACCGATTGACAGCACGACGCGGCCGAAGCGCGTGCGGGCAAGAATGACCGCGGCGACCGCGATGAGGACGATGGCGATTGCGAGCGGCACAGGGAAACCCCAGATCGTACCGTGGCCAAGGAAACGGAAAGCCTCCGGCACGCCGTTCGGCGGCAGATAGACGGGATTGCCGCCATTGGTCAGCAGTTGCTGGATGCTGCGGCCGATGAACAGCGTGCCGAGCGTCGCAAGGAACGGCGAGACGCCGATCCCCGAGATCAATAGCGCATTAAAGGCGCCCACGAGCGCCCCGGCTCCCAATCCGGCAAACGCCGCAAGTGCCACCGGCTGCCCGGCAAGGACGAGCGAGACGAAGGCAAAGCTCGCGAAATCCATCGCCGTCCCCACCGAAAGATCGATGCCGCCAGAGGCGACCGCGAAGGTCATGGCGATGGAAACGATGGCAAGCAACGTGAAATTGTTAACCAGGATGCTCTGCAGGTTGGCAAGGGTCAGGAATGTCGGTGTGATCAGGGAAAAGACGGCGAAGACCGCAACCAGGGCGAGGATCAGCCCATAGCGCACGAGGCTGGCGGCGATCAGCCGCGTCAAGCCAACCGGGGCGTGTGCGGAACCATGAAGCGACATGTTCAGGCCTCCTGCCGACGCAACAGGGTGGTCGCGGAGACCACGATGAGAATGAGCAGGCCCTGCACGCCGCTGACCAGCGTGCTCGAAATATTGAGCAGCTGGAAACCGTTGGTGAGGAAGCCGACCAGCAGAGCTGAAAGCAACGTTCCAGTCACTGTTGGAACCAGCCTGCGTGAAAAGACCGAACCGAGCAAAGCGGTGACAACGACGGGCAACAGCATCTCGCCGGAACCCGTCGTGCTGCCGCTCAGGTAGGAAACCGAGAGGATGCCGGCGATGCCGCCAGATAGGCCGCTGGCGACGAATGCGCCGGCAAGCAGGCGACGAAGCGGAAGGCCAGCGGCGCGCGCGGCATCCGGAAACTCGCCGACAGCGTAAAGGCGCAGACCAAGCGGCGTATGTTGCACGATCGCCGTCGCAATCGCCGTGAAGCCGATGAGCACATAGGCGAGGATCGGCATGCCGAGGGAGTCCGAAGCAGAAAGCGCCGAGAGGAATGGCGTGGAAGCCGGAAGGACGGTATTTCCCGTCAGCACCAGTTCCAGGCCGGCAACGACGTTCATGACGGCAAGCGTGGCGAGTAGCGGCACGATACCGGCATAGACGACGGCGATAGCATTGACCGCGCCGATCAGTGTACCAGTCAGGATCGATGCCAGGATCGCCGTGACATCACCAAAGCCGAGTTGCGTGAGGCTGGCATAGACGGCGGCGCTGAGGCCCATATTGGCAGCAAGCGACAGGTCGATACCGCCGGTGACGACATTGGAGCCGCCAGCGATGAGGACGATCGTCAGTCCGATCGCGAGCACGCCGGAGATGGCTGATTGGCCGAGCACATTGCCGATATTGCCGATGCTGAGGAAGTAAGGCGCGGTCAGCGAAAAGACGATCAGGATGACCCCAAAGGCGATCAGCGACCCGAAGCGCAATGCCGTGGCCGCTATATTGCCGGCCGGCCGGGCAGGTTCTTCTAAGGTCGAAAATCCGGAAGGCGCGAATTCTACCTCAGCCGACATGGCGCTGTCCTTCCGACGATCCGGTGGCTTCGGCGAGCACGGCATCCGCCGTCGTCTCCGACGATATGAATTCCCGCACCACCCGGCCACGGAAGAGCACAAGGATGCGATCTGTGATGCCAAGGAGTTCCGGCAGGTCGGAAGACAGGACTATGACACCGGCGCCGCGCGCCGCGAGTTCGCCGATCAGCGTATAGATCTCGACCTTGGAGCCGATGTCGACGCCGACCGTCGGCTCGTCGAGGAGGTAGACCTCGGAATGGCGACTGAGCCATTTGGCTATCGCCACCTTCTGCTGATTGCCGCCCGAAAGCGTGCGCAGCAAGGCGTTACGCCCGTTGGTCTTTACCTGCAGGCGTTCAATCAGGGCATCGACTTCCCGCCTTTCGCCCTCGCGGTCGAGAAAGCCGAGGCGCGTGAAGCGATCGAGGCTGGAAAGACTGATATTTTCCGCGACGCTGAGGTCGAGCGCGATGCCATGGCGGCGCCTATCCTCGGGCACCAGGGCGATCCTGTTATCCGTCGCGTGACTGGGATTGGCGAAACGGACAGCCTTGCCGCCGATTTCGATGCGACCGAAGGCCGGCCTATCCAGACCGAAGAGAGAGCGGACCAGCTCCTTTGCCCCGGAACCGAGCAAACCAGTGAGGCCCAGCACCTCGCCGCGCCGAAGGGTGAAGCTGACATCCTCGTATCTTCCGGGCGCCGAAAGCCGTTCGACCTTGAGGATTTCATCGCCGGGCACAACAACCGGCTTCGGAAACATGTCCTTGATGTCGCGCTCGACCATCAGCCGCGCGATCGCCGCGGCCGATGTTTCCCGGATCGGCACCGAAGCGACGTCCAGCCCGTTGCGCAGCACGGTGACATGGTCGCAGAGTTCCTCGATTTCGTTCAGGTAATGCGAGATGTAAATGACGGTCACGCCTTCATCGCGCAGGCGACGGATCAGACGGAAGAGAATATCGGCCTCGCGACGCACCAATGCCGCCGTCGGTTCGTCGAAGACAAGCACCTTAGGCTGGTTGAGAAGCGCGCGGGTGATCTGGACGATCTGCTTTTCGGCCGTCGACAATTCACCGATCAGCGCGCTGTTCGGCAACCGCACACCGAAATAATCCTTGAGGATATCGGATGCACGGCGCTGCATCAGCCGGCGATCGAGAAATGGCGTGCCTGGTATGCGCGGCTCCCGGCCGAGAAACAGGGCTTCGCCGACCGTAAAAGTCGGCACGAGAAGCCGATCCTGATGAATGAAGTGAATGCCCAGCTCTTCCGCGAGATGCGGGGTCAGCCTATCGAAAGCTTGCCCTTCGATCTCGATCCTCCCGTCATCCGGCTGATGAAGACCGGCAAGCAGCTTGATCAATGTCGACTTGCCCGCGCCGTTCTGGCCGACGAGACCGTGGATGGTTCCACGCCTGACGCTCAGCGACGCACCCGCCAGTGCCTGCGCTCCGCCGAAGCGCTTGACGATGCCTTCAAAGCGGATGATGTCGTCTTTTGCCGTCACCGGCTGCTTGAAAGAAATGGCCGTCATCTCGGTCTCCAGCGGACATGTTCCGGGCGATCCAGCCATGGCGGCATCGCCCGGAGCGGACTATCAGCCGATGCCGAGCTTCTTGGTGACCTCGCCGACATTGGCCTTGTTGGCCAGAAGTGCTGGAACGTAGGTCTCGCGCGGCAACGTCTGCCCGGCGAGGAGCTTCGCGACATTGCGGATGGCGGTGCGGCCGATTTCCGCGGGCTGTTGAGCGACGTCGGCGCCAGCGGGCGATTTCGGATCGGCGATGAGCTGCAGCACTTCCGGGCTGCCATCGACGCCGTAGGTGCGGATTTCGGTGCGGCCAGCGGCGGCAAGCGCCTGGGTCGCGCCGAGCTGCGGGATGTCCCATGCCGACCAGATCGCCTTGATCGACCCCTTTTCCGGATATTTGTTCAAAATCGCGGTGATCTGGGTGAAAGCGTCCTGCACGGTATTCGGGATGACGTCGCGCAGTTCCGGCTGGAGGATCTTCACCTTCGGGAAATATTTGACGACATTGACCAGCTGGTCATAGCGGATCGCGCAAGGCGTCACGCCGTAAAAGCCGTTGAAGACGACGATATTGCCTTCGCCGCCGATATCGGAGACGAGCTGCAGCGCCAGGTCCTTGCCGATGCCCCAGTTGTCGGAGGTGGTGTTGTTGATCGAATTGGTCGAGCCGACGTCGACCGTCAGAACCGGAATGCCGGCGTCGCGCGCCTTCTTCAGCCAGGGGTCGATGACGCTCAGAGTGCCGAGGATCTGAACGATGGCATCCGGCTTCTGGGCAATCAGCGTCTGCAATTGCGAGACCAGTTTGGCGTCGTTGCGCCCCGCGTCCACGGCGATCGGCTCGCCCCCGAGGCGTTTGACCTCTTCGATCTGGGCATTATAGGCCTGCAGGTCGAAGAAATGGTCGGTTCCGGTCGCGCTGATGGCGATGCGCTTACCCTTCAGGGACGGCTCTTCCTCGGCCGCGAAGGCGGGCTTTCGCCCGATCAGCGAAGCGCCGGCAACGGCAACTCCAGCCGCCGCGGATAATTTCAGCAGCTCCCGTCTTCCTAGACCGCTGTCGGACTTTTCGATGCTCATTGCCACTCTCTCCAATTTGACTTTAGTCTATAAATTAAGTGGACTAACGAGAATGGGGAGAAATGAATTTCCAAAAAGGCGGCCTGGAGAGGAAAGAGTAGACGGCGCGGGTGCTCGTCCCCGGCCGCGGCTTTCAAGGACGATCAGCCGATGGAGACCGTCTTGTCTTGCCGCGTGGGAAGCGTTGGGTCGAGATCAAGTCCGCACCCTGAGCGCTCGCTCCGTCCTGTCCGCGATCTGGGTTACTGCATAGGCTATCACCATGTAGATCACGACCGCGACCAGGAAGGCCTCGAGATAGTAGAAGTTCAGCGCTGCGGTCAGTTGCGACTGCGCGAAGATGTCGACCACCTCGATGGCGAACCCCAGGGAAAGCGCCTTCATGATGACCATGAAGGAATTGGCAAGATCCGGTATCGCCGCGACGATGACCTGCGGAAGCATGACCCGGCGGAAGAGTTGGCTCTTCTTGTAGCCGAGCGAATAGGCTGCATCGGCCTGGCCGGTGTCGAAAGAATTCAGAGCGCCCTTGACGACTTCCGCCTGGAAAGCGGCGACGCAGGCCGTCAGAGCGACGATGAGCGTGACCCAGTTTGGCGTCGAATGGCCGTTATAGTCCACGCCAATCAGCGATGTCAGGAATTGCAGGGTCGAGGGAAGGCCATAGTAGGCGAGGAAGATCACCACGACCATCGGCACGCCCTTGAACGCGACCTTGTAAGCGACGACAAGCTGCCGCAAGACAGGGATGCGCCGATATTCCACCATGGCAAACAGGCTGCCTATGATCGTCGAGAAGACGAAGATCGCAAGCGCCATCGCGAGCGTGAGGGGTACCGCACCCAGGATATCCCAAAGATCGGGGAGAAGAACGTCGATATCGAACATATAGCAACTCCTTCGATCAGACGCTTGCCATCATCGTGGTTCCGCCGCGCTTCGCGCCTGGAGAAAATCTGGCGGAACGAAGCTCGAAAAAGCGGACGACAGACCAGGCGACCAGGCAAAGCAACGAATAGAGCACCGCCAGCACGAGGTATGTTTCGAACTGGTACTGGTTATAGTCGCGTTCCATGACAAGATGAGCGGTCGCCATGACATCGGCCGCGCCGATATACATGACGAGCGCGACGTTATGGATCAGATAGATGATCGAATTGCCGTAGCCGGGGAGCGCGATGTGAACCGCCTGTGGACCGAGAACGCGCGTGAGCTTCTGGCGGAACGTATAGCCAAGACTGTCCGCGGCATCATGCTGGCCGCGTTCGACGGCGAGATAGGCCGGCCGCATGACTTCGGACAGATAGCCGCCGTGATAGAGGCTCAAGCCCAGCATCGCCGCGATGGTCGGGGACACGAAGTCCGCGACGCCGAACACACCCACAAGCACGGGAAGCCCGTAGAAGGCGACGAACAATTGCAGGACGACGGGCACGCTGCGGGCATAGGATACGTAGAGATCCGCCAATTGGCTGATCACCGGGATCCTGCGAACCCGGAACGTCGTCGCGATCAACGCCAGCACGAAGCCGGCGATCATGGCCGTGAACGTGATCGCAAGCGTCAGCGGCAGGGCCGAGAGCAGCTCTGGGATCATGACGGAAAGGTCCACTTCGGAACACTCCTTCTCTCAGTCTTTGGGCCTGACCACCGGGGTCGGAGCCCGCCATTACTTCATATACGTAGTGATGTCTTCGCCGAACCACTTCTGCGAGAGCTTGGCAAGCGTGCCGTCGGCCTTGAGCTCCTTCAGAGCCTTGTCGATGGCATCGGAGAGGGCCTTGTTCTCCTCGGAGCGATGGATCAGCACGAAGGTCTGATTGATCGCGACCGGCTCGCTCGTCTTGATGTCAAGCTTCTGCTGGTCGATCACGGTCTGCTCGCCAAGGTTGGATGGCAGCACGAGCGCATCGTATTTGCCGTTCTGCACTTCCTTCAGCCGGTCCGGATAGGGAACGCCGGCGCTTGAGGCGGTGATCTCGATCTTGTAGGCCGGGTTTTGCTCCTGCCATGCCGTGGCGAACTTGTAGATGCCGCCGCCTGCGGTGACGGGCACGATCTTCTTGCCGACCAGATCCTTCATCTCGTTGATGCCGCTATCCTTGCGGCTATAGATCTTGATCAAGCTCGCACCGATCGGGGCCTCAGGAATGAGGAACTGCTTTTCACGGGCGGGCGCGCGATAATAGCCGCCCGTCGCGATGTCGTACTTGCCGGTGGCAAGGCCGGTTTCCTGGGCGATGTCGGCCGCACCTTCCATGACGAACTTGTACTGGGGCAGCTTCGCGTTGATCGCCCTCAGCACGTCGGGTTCGTAACCCTGCGGCTCGACGCCGATCGCGCCCCAGGAGAGCGGCTTCGATTCGGCCGCGGTGGCGATCTTGATCGTGCGGACCTCCTCGGCGAACGAGGCGGTTGCGAAGGCGATCGCGACGCCTGCTACGGCAAGACCGAGGCCACGGCGCGAGATTGAACTCATGGAAGTCATTTCAGGCATCCTTTCTACTGGATCGCGCGTTCGGAATTGAGAAACTGAGCGAGGCGCGGGTTGGAGGGTGTATCGAAGATTTCAGCCGGAGTGCCGTCTGCGGCGACGACGCCCCCGTCCATAAAGACGATGCGGTTCGAGATGTTCTTGGCAAACTGCATCTCATGGGTGACGAGGAGCGATGTGATGCCCGAGGACGTCACATCCTTGATCACCTTCAGGACCTCGTTCACCAGTTCGGGGTCAAGCGACGATGTCGGCTCGTCGAACAGCATCACGTCCGGCTTGACCGCCAAGGCGCGGGCGATGCCGGTCCGCTGGAGCTGACCACCTGAGAGCTGGGAGGGATAGTTGTCGAGCTTGTCGGCAAGTCCGACGCGCTCGAGTTCCCGCAGGGCAATCGCGCGGGCCTCTTCCTTCGGCTTGCGCTGAACGACCACCAGCGGGTCCATGACGTTCTGGATGACGGTCATGTTCTTGAAGACGTTGAACTGCTGGAAAACCATCGCCGTGCGAAGACGGATCGCCTGCACCGCGGCCTTGTCGGGGCGAGCGTAATCCATGCGGATGCCATCCAACGCGATCAAGCCGGAGGACGGCTTGGTCAGATGGTTGATGCACTTGAGAAGCGTCGTCTTGCCGGTGCCGCTCGGGCCGATGATCGACACCACGTCGCCCCGTTTCACCGACAGGTCCACACCATTTAGAATTTGCGTGCTTCCGTAAGACAGCTTTAGGTTCTTGATCTCAAGCATTGCGGGTCTCAGGTCCTTTCGGAAGATAGTTCGGAAGGCTCCTTGGTATCGTCATCCGCCCACTCGTCACCGAGGAGTTCCGGCGTGTCGAAAGCCTGGAGGTTTTCAAAGTGTTTCTCGCGGTCGACGACAAAGAGGGCGCGGACAATGCCACGCGCCAGGCGGTCGGCGCCTTCGCTGATCGCGGGGATGTCGCCGGTGAGCTTGCCGTGACTGAGTGTCGCCGGAAAATTGAAGCAGTGAATCCTTGCCAGCGTCGGGCACGAGCCCGGCTCTCTTTCGAGGAATTCGAACGCCTCTCCGAGATCGGGGGATCCCTCGAGCTCGGCGTTGGGCATCTCCGCCGGCACCGGGAAGCGATCGCGCCACAAGCGTATATGTGGGCCGAAGGCGGCAAGCTCCGGTCGATTGCTCAGGTCGATCTTGAAGCCCGTTCCAAAGATCAGAAAGTCGACGGGATAGCCGGCCCTCGGCGTCGTCACGATGACGTGGTCGCCTTCTTGCTCCAGCCTGCTGATAGGGCTCTCAAGATGGAGATGGGCTTGCGGGAAGGAACTGACGCGCAAGACGCTCGGCCGCGGCGGCGGCGTCTGCTGGGCCATGGCATAATTGAGGAAGCGCCACTTCCACTCATCGGGAAGGCCGGCGAATCCGTGCACGACGCCCTGGCTGCCGATGCCGGTGAACTTGTTGATCCGCGGCAGCTCCCTGCGGCGCACGAACATGTCGAGGCGCGCCGCACCGGCTTCGAGAGCGGCCGCTGCATTGTCCATCGCCGAGGCGCCGGCACCAACTACGCCTATCCGCTTGCCGCGCAGCATCGCGAAATCGATGTCGTCAGCGGTATGCGCCCAGAACTTGCCACCGATGCTTTTTGCGATATCTGGCACAAACGGGCCGCCCAGACCATCGCGGCCGGTCGCCAACACCGCATGACGCGCAATGATCGTCTCCTTGAGGCCGTCCTCGATGCAGACAAGATCAAGCATGCCGTCCTCGCGTGGGAGGATCGCATCGACTGTCACGCCGTTGCGGACGGGAAGCTCGAGCACCTTACGGTACCAGATCAGATATTCCATCCACGTCTCACGCGGCGCGCGGTCGAGCGCGACCCACGCCTCCCGGCCAAAGCGCGCTTCGTAGTAGGCGCGAAACGTCAGGGCGGGCAGCCCCATCGCTGGACCGGTGAGCTGCTTGGGAGAGCGTAGCGTTCGCATTCGGGCGAAGGTGACCCAGGGCCCCTCGCGACCCGCGGGTGCCTTGTCGAGCACGACATGGTTGGCGACACCCAGCCTCTTCAGCATCGCGGAGGCGACGAGCCCGGCCATGCCCGCGCCAATGATGACGACATCGACGACAGGCTGACCGTCGATCACGCGCGGCGGCACCCAGGATTTGGCCGGCAGTTCCAGCCAGGCGAGATCCTGCCGCAGCCGCGCCTCAAGAGCATCGAGACCGTCCGGCAAGATGGAAAGGTCGCTCATATCGACGCTCCCTCAGGTCTCGCGGTTTGCCCGTAAATGGTATCGGCCAGCGCTTCCGCGCCGCTCGAGTCGAACAGGCGGCAGCCTGGCATCGTCAAAGCCACCGCGCGCGCCGCCTCGATCACTGCCGTGATCGTCGATGTGAGCGGCAGCGCGGCGGGCGATATCGCACCGAAGAGAAAGGGGATGGTGTGATCGAGCACGCGCATCACGACACCGTCAAGCGGCACGCCGACGACGGTCGCCGGCTCGACGATGCCAACCCCTAGTCCTGCCCGAACCAACGACAGCGCCGTCAGTGAAGCATTGACGTCGATAATCCGGTCCGGCGAGACCCCTGCCCGTTCCAGTGCCTCATCGACTCGATGCCGCAAGCGATATGGATTTGCCAGGGTGATGATGCGGCGATCGGCGAGATCGGCAAGACGCACCACGTCACGGTCGGCGAGCGGATCGTTCGCGGCGATGGCGACGACACATGGCGCCTCCGCGATCCAGTGTATTTCGAGGCCCGGATGTTCGAGCGGCAGGCTTGCGATCCCCAAATCCGCCGAGCGGGCGAGCACTGTCTGGACGACGTTTTCGGCCGCAAGCGCCTGCACATGCAGATGACGCGGGATCAGATCCGAGGCAACGGCCGCGAGTGCCCGCGGCAGAACGCCCGCCGCAAGCGACGGCGTGGCCGCGATCGTCAGCGTGGGTGGTTCATCACGACCGATCGCCTCCGCGCGCTCACGGATATGTGTGAGACTGGCAAGATGGCGCTCGACCTCGGAATGAAACAGCACGCCTCGCGAGGTCGGCGTGATCCGTGGACCGCTTCGATGCAGGAGCGCATAGCCGATATCGGCTTCCAGATCCTGGATGAGCCTGGTGACCGCCGGTTGCGATCGGCCCAGCAAGCGCGCCGCCCCGGTCACGCTACCCGCGGAAATCACCGCCGCGAAGGCTTCAAGTTGACGAATATCGAAAGAGTTAGAATGCATAATTGACATGAAACACTCCTCTTAATGCGAGTAAAGCATATGAATTCTCACTTGACGATCGGAATTAGATAATTATTCCGCATGAAAGTCGCTTAATCATTATCGTTTGACATAATGATGTGTCACGCCTACCTAGATGCTGCCCCCAAAGACGCACCCGAGGAGCCTGTTTTGACACTCATCGAAACCCTAGTCTCCGTGAAGCCTGGCTCCGCGCTCGCCGAAGCCATGGAAAAGCGCGCTGAGATCCTGCGCCTGAGCGAGGCAGCCCATGACGCGGTGCTGCTGCCACACGATCCCGGCGGTCTGTCCCATGGATTTCGGGCGGCGCTTGCCGCCCGCATGGCCCGGCAAAATCACAACGAGGCGCTGGCGCGCCACTATGATGCTCTCGTGGAGCGGGCGGGCGAAACCGCGACTGCCCCGCTCTCCTCACCTGGCACGACCGCGGAGGACCCACGCGCCGCCGAGATCGTTCGTCACGCCGACCGGCTGACCGTCGCACCGAGGGAGGCGACCCGCGCCGACATAGAGGCATTGCGCGCCAGCGGCGTGGCCGATGCCGACATCGTCCGGCTCTCCGAACTGGCAGCCTTCGTGAACTACCAGGTGCGCGTCATCGCGGGATTGGCATTGATCGGAGCAAGACAATGAGCGAAGTCGTCCATGCCTTCACCACCAAAATTCCGCGCTGGCAGCCTTATGTCGTTCCGGTCGACCTCGAGACCGCGACCGAGGAACAGCGCGCGGCCATGCAGGTGACGCCGTCCAACAAAGGCATTTCGCCCTATGTCCTGACGCTCGCGCATGATCCGGAATCGCTGACCGTCCGCTCTCCCCTGTTCAATCTGATCATGTACGGAAAGGATGGGCTTGCTTCGAGCGAGCGCGAACTGGGCGCGACGGCCGCGTCCATCGTCAACCACTGCGTCTACTGCGCCGCGGTTCACGCCTCCCGCTTCATCAGCCAGACCAAAAGAACCGACGTGATCGAAGCAATCTTCACGGACGGCCTGGATGCGGAACTCGACGAGCACCTGCAGGCGATCTTTGATTTTTCCGCACGCCTGTCGCCAACGCCGCCCGAAGCCACGAAAGCAGATGCGCAGGCATTGGCCGATGTGGGCTTGTCTGAATTGGAATCCATCGATCTCGTCTTCTCGTCGGCAATTTTCGGCTGGGCGAACCGCCTGATGCATACGCTCGGCGAGCCGGTGACCGATTAGGTCGGATAGACCGAAATATGGACCATGAGCCCCAGGACCGCATCCGCGGCTCTGGTGATCCGCTTGTCATCACCGTCTGGCGATGCGGCCGCGGAGGTTGCTGGCAAGGCCTCCCATCATTTGACGAGACCAAGCGCCGCCGCCACGTGCCCCCAGCCGTTGTTTGCTTGCCGGACGATCGTAGATTCGGCGCTTGCCCTCATGTGATTGCCCCTCGATCGAATGGACGATGGTGACTATGGGCACGCTCTTCCGGTATGAAAGGCCAATATGTTTGATCGCGGCTGCCGCGCCACACGACAGCCTTGCCGCCATTCAGGCCCGTTTTCAAGCGGAGAGGAACAATGTCGCGTCGAAATATTTTTCCGGTGGCAGCGGATCCTTGATGGTTCCGAAATCGACGAACATCTTGTTGAATTCACCCAACCACTTCGTGACACTGCCGTCCTCGGTGAACTTGTTCAGCTCGCCGCTCGTTAGAAGTTTTCGGCTTTTCGCAACCTTGGCCGTCGCATCGGGAGGCGATTGCGTAAAGGCGACCGTCAACTCAATCGAATGATCGAGATTGGCAACCCTGTAGTCCATGGCCTTCTTGATGACCTTCAGGAAGCTCTTGGCAAGATCGGGATCGCTTTGGATCGTCTCGTTGCGCGCCACGAAGGTGTTGATGAACGAGGTATCGGGATAGAAATCCTTGTTCGAGGCCAGCTCCTTCATATCGGGGACACGTGGTTTGATCGCATCGATCAAGGGATACCAGATGCCCGCCGCATCGATCTGCTTGGAGGAGAATGCAGCCACGATGGTGCTCGGATCCATCGGGACGACCTGCACGTCCTTGATCGTCAGGCCAGCCTTGCCGAGAGCCATGCGCAGGATCATCTCTCCGGATGTGCCTTGTGGGACACCGACCTTCTTGCCCTTGAGATCGGCGATCGAGGTAAATGCCGCCTGGGCGATGACGCGATCGCTGAACCCGATATCGTTGACGCCGAGCACCTTGGCATGGCCGCTGGCCGGAAGCCACAGCGCGCCCGGCCCGATCGTCCCGAAATCGAGGCTCCCCGCACCCATGGCCTGGATCTGAATGGGACCATTGGTGAACACCTTCAGGTCCGGCTCCAGCCCTTCGGCCTGCCAAAGCTTCTGATCGTTGGCAATCGCGAACAGGCTCGAATTGGGAAAGTCGGAGAGATAGCCGATCCGGATCGGCTTTGAGGCCGCGCGAGCCGACCTAGCGATCATAGGCATCGCGGTGGCGGCCGTCAGAGCCGCGGCCGTCGTCAATAAACTGCGTCTCGTCAGCATGATCATGTCCTCCTGTGATTGCTGATCTTCAGTTTGAGGCAGGGTGATAGACGGCCCGCCAGACCTCGTTGCGCAGCTCGGAAAACCGCGGCGAAAGCCGCATCTCCTCCGTCCGGGGAAAGGCAAGGTCCACGGGAATGATCTTGTGGAGCCGACCCGGACGGGCCGCCATCACAATAACCCGGCTTGCCAGATAGACCGCCTCGTCGACATCATGCGTGATGAACATCACTGTACGGCGCTCCTTGCTCCACATGGCAAGAAGCTGGTCCTGCAATTGCACGCGCGTCAGGGCATCGAGCGCGCCGAAAGGTTCATCCATCAGCAATATCTTCGGATTGACCGCATAGGCCCGGGCAATGGCGCAGCGCTGCTTCATGCCGCCTGAAAGCATCTTCGGCAATGCATCGGCGAAGTCCGTTAGGCCGACGAGCTCGATGAAATGGTCGGCGATGCCGCGGCGCTCATCCTTGGGACGGCCGGAGATTTGAAGCCCGAACTCAACATTCTGCCGCACGGTCAGCCACGGAAACAGGGCATATTGCTGGAAGATGACACCGCGTTCCGGCCCCGGCCCTTTCACAGGCATATTGTCGACCAATACCTGCCCCGATGACGGCGGGGTCAATCCCGCGGCGATGTTCATGGCTGTCGACTTGCCGCAGCCGGAAGGGCCGACGACGGTGATGAACTCGCCATCCTCGATATCGAGGTCAAGGTTTTGCAATGCGGTAAAGGCTGCCTGACCCGCAAGATCGAAGCTTTTCGAAACGTTCTGAAACGAAATCTTCGGCGTCATAGCTTTTCCTGCCATGCTGTGAGAATACGGTCGGCCATCATGACGATCCGATCCATGAGCAGGCCGAGAACGCCGATGGCGATCAGGCTCACGAAAATGGTGGGCAGATCATAATAGAGCTGGGCCTGCTGCATGCGGTAGCCCAGGCCGGACTGCGCGGCGATAAGTTCGGCTGCGACGACGGTGGCCCAGGACGAACCGAGGCCAATGCGCACGCCGACCATGATATAAGGCGTTGAGGCCGGAATGATCACGCGGCGGAAAATGGTGAAATCGTCCGCTCCCAATACGCGCGCGGCGTTGATGAGTGTCTTGTCGACGCTAATCACCCCCTGGTAGGTTGCAACGACGCTCGACAGGAAAGCGGCGAGGAAGATGACAAAGATCTTCGGTGTCTCGTCGATGCCCATCGTCACGATCGCAAGCGGAATGATCGCCAGCGGTGGAATGGTGCGGAAGAATTGCACATAGGGCTCGATGATGCCCCGGGCGATGCGATACCACCCCATCAGGAAGCCGACGGGAACAGCGACGATCAGGCCGAGGCAGAAGCCCGTCATGACCCGGCCGAGACTGGCCAGCGCATCGCCGAGCAGGATGCCATTTTTAGCCTCGGCGGCGGCGGCCGCGGCCACCTGGGCAGGCGTTGGCAGACCAACCAGCCCTTCGGCCGTCACCAGCCACCAAAGGCCGATGCCGATGACGACAGCGGCCACATTCAGACCCAGCATCGCGGCAGGCGTCGTCAGCAACGGGCGCCGCGGAGCGCCAGGGCGTATGGTCGCGTTCGTCGCGATGGTCATTGGCGTTCGCTCCCAACTGCACATTGCTCGCCGCGAGACTTGTCAGCCTGACGGCTGACACAACGGAAGCCGATATGGGTCGTGGCGCTGTCGATCATTTCCGGATGCCGGGCCGCCGGCCGATAGCGGCGGCAATAAGTCGGCGCGCAAAGATGCGATCCACCCTTCAACACCTTGCGCGGAATGCGGATCGCCGGCTGACGCGGGTCGTAGCTTTGCTCGGCAATGGCGACTCTCGGATTTTTCGGAACACAGCAAGGCTTCGCTGCATCGTCTGGATGGCGGTCCGTCCAGTAATCGTCCGTCCACTCCCAGACATTGCCGATCATGTCGGAAAGACCATAGCCATTTGCGGGAAAGGCTCCGACCGGCGTGGTGCCGAACTCAGCCTTGCCGGGGAGATTGGCCATCGGAAAATCGCCGTTCCAGATATTCGCCATCCTGCGGCCGTCGGGCTCGAGCTCCTCGCCCCAGGCGAAGGTCGCCCCTTCCACGCCGCCGCGGGCGGCGAACTCCCATTCCGCCTCGCTCGGCAAAGCCTTTCCGGCCCAGCGCGCATAGGCTGTCGCGTCGGCATGGCAGATCTGCACCACCGGATGATCCATCATCGCCTCCGTCAGAGACGAGATGCCATCGGGCCGATGCCAACATGCACCCGCCGCAAAGTGCCACCAATCACCCCAGAAGCGCATATCGCCGGACCTCCGCGGCGCTCGAAAGACCAATGATCCCGGCTGCAGGATAGCCGGATCGGCGCCGGGATAAACCGATGGGTCCGGCGTCTGCTCCGCGACCGTCACATAACCGGTATCGGCGACGAAGCGCGAAAAGTCCCGGTTTGTGACCGGCGTGGCATCCATGAAGAAGCCGTCGACCCGCACGCGATGAACGGGCCCTTCCTCGGGATAAAAATCTTCCGATCCCATCAGGAAGCTGCCACCTTCGATCCATACCATCCCATCCTTTGCGGGCGGGGACGATCTGGTTGCGGTTGCCTCCTGAAAATCTGTCATCGCACACCCGCCATGACATCGCGCGTGCGGTAGTTCGACTCGATGAGCCAGTCCCGCATGACATCGAGAAGTTCGCGCTTTCGCGCCTCGCATGCGGGATCGTCCCAGAGATTTTGCACCTCGCCAGGATCGTTTTTGAGATCGAACAACTGTCCGTCGCTCGACCCTTTGAAATGGACCAACTTCCATCCCTCGCTACGCACGCCGGTCATGAATTCCACGCCGCCGCTCATGGCGACGTCACCGATCTGCTCGCAGAATACGTGGGTACGAGGCGTCCACTCACCCGTCTCCAGCGCCGACTTCAGGCTGCGCGCCTCGAAGCTCTTCGGCGGCGTGATCCCCGCATATTCCAATATGGTCGGACCGAGATCGAAGAGCTGGCAGAGGCCGTTTAGCTCCCTGCCACCCTCGAATCGATTTGCGGTCGACCAGATGATGGTGGGCACCCGTGTGACGACGTCATACATCGACCATTTCTGGATCAGGCCGTGGTCGCCGAGGCACTCGCCATGGTCGGAGGTGAAGATGACGATCGCATCCTTCAGATAGCCGCGCTCCTTCAAGGCTTCCAGCAACTCACCGATCTTTTGGTCGATCAGCGTCACGTTGCCGAGATAGTGAGCCCAGAGCCGCTGCATCTGCTCGGGCGACGGATCAAGGCTCCAGACAACCGAATCGTGATCGACCTCGACGTCGTGCTGTCGCTTCTCCTTCAGTTCCTGATGCAAGGAATCGAGCTCCTGGCGCGACGGCTTGGGCAACGGCAGATCGTTGCGCTTGAGGTAAGGCTCGGAATATCGCGCCGGCGGATCGAACGGCGGATGCGGGCCTGGGAAGCCGACCTGCAGGAAAAGCGGTTCGGTCCGTGGATATGTGTCGATCCACCACTTCGCCATATTGCCGACGAAAGCGTCGGAATGAAGCTCCTCGGGCAATTCCCAATCAAAGGCGCCAAGACGCTCGCGATAATCCTCCCGCCGACGATAGGTCTCGCGCTGCTGCTTGACCAGACCATTCGCGGCGAGCGCCTTGTCCCATTCGTCGAAATACCAGCGCCCCTCCATGTAACGATCCTTGTTTTCGACGACGTAACGCTCGTGGAAACCGGAGTCCGAATTGTAGGGAATGGTGTGCATCTTGCCGACGTTGACGCAACGATAGCCGGCATCCCTCAACTGCTCGACCCATGTCCTCTGCCAGCGCTGACCGTTGGCGAGCACCCCGGTGGTATGTGGATAGTAGCCAGTGAAGAGGCTGGCTCGTGAGGGAACGCAGCTGGGGGCGTTGATATGACAATCAGTCAGCGTCACCCCCTTTTCGACAAGCGCATCAAGATTGGGCGTAACCGCATAGGGAAATCCAAGCGCGGCGATGGAGTCGTATCGCTGCTGGTCGGTCATGATCAGGATGATATTGGGGCGGTCGGCCACGCTTTACGTCCTTCCCTGCTGCCAGAACACAAACTTCAACGGAAAGTCTCGTTGGAAAAATTTTGCGCTCTTGTCTCCTCGTTCGAGAAATGACATAAAGTTAACGGTAACGCAACGCTCACTTGAGCAAATTTTTGCGAGGAGAATGGGGGCGAACGTGGAGGAGCGAGAAAAGGGCGGCGCACCAACACTGGCTTCGATCGCCGTCAGGGTCGGGGTTTCCATCAATACGGTCTCGCGGGCGCTTCGCGCGCCCAACACGGTGAGGCCGGAACTGCGGCGAGAGATCGCCAAGGCCATGGACGAGCTGAATTATGTGCCGAACCGGCTGGCCGGGGGATTGTCGGGGACGAGATCCGACATCGTCGGCGTCGTCGTGACATCGCTCTATTATTCTGAATTTGCCTCCATTATCGATGCCCTGCAATCGGCGCTTCTCAAAGACAATCTTCAGGTCATGCTCGCCAATACGCGCTATGATCCTGACCAGGAGATAACGCTCGTGCGCTCGATCCTCAGTTGGCGCCCAGCCGCGGTTGCCATTATCGGTGTCGACCACCCGACCAAGGTCACTGAGCTGCTGACGTCCTCGGGCGTTCCGGTCGTCGAAATGTGGGATGTCGGCGGCGACATCATCGATTCCGCGGTCGGCATGGATCATCGGGAGGCCGGCGGGGCGCAGGCCGACCACATGATTGCGTGCGGTTACCGGCATCTCGCCTTTCTCGGCAGCATGCGCGAAAACGACATGCGGGCAAGGAAACGCGCCCACGGCTCAGCACGCGCCATTGCCGCGGCCGGATTGCCGGATCTCGTCTATGCTGTTCGACAGGAAGGCGGCCGGCCGGCGCTCGGCGAAGAGCTCGCCCATGAACTGCTCGACAGCAATCCACGGATCGACGGGATCATCTGCAACAGCGACGTCGTCGCCTTCGGTGTCCTGAAGGCGCTGCATGAGCGCGGCAGGAAAGTGCCCGCCGATATCGGCGTCGTCGGCTTCGGCGACAGCGAGGCGGCAAGCTACGTCACCCCTTCGCTCAGCACCATCAAGCCCGACCGTCATCGGATCGGCGAACTCACGGCCGAATTGATCGTCGCGCGGATCAACGGCGAGGACCCGCGAACGAGTGTGGTCGACTGGGAACTGCTTGCACGCGACAGTACCCGCTCGCCCTTTAAATCCCTGAATGGAGATTGACGTGACAGAGGCAAGGAACAGGCCCAACATCGTCTTCGTCATGACCGACCAGCAGCGTTTCGATACGATCGCGGCGGCCGGTTTCGACTACATGATCACGCCGAATCTTGATCGCCTGGTTCGGGACGGCACGTGTTTCAGCCACATGTACGTGACGTCACCGTCCTGCGCGCCCTCGCGGGCAAGCCTGTTCACGGGACTCTATCCGCACACCAACGGCGTCTTCCGCAACGATGAGCGCTGGACGCATAGCTGGGTTCGCCGCCTTGCCGATGCTGGCTATCGCTGTGTCAATGTCGGCAAGATGCACACCTCGCCCTTCGAGGAGTCCTTCGGTTTTCACGAAAGGCATGTTGTCGAAAACAAGGATAGAGCGACCGAGCGGCTGCCGTTTTATCTCGACAACTGGGACAAGGCTTTCTGGAGCCGAGGCATCGAAAAGCCGAGCCGCGTCACATACCGACGGCTCGAAGATTATCGCGAACGTCTTGGCGCCTTTGTCTGGGATCTGCCTGAAGATCTGCATTCGGACAATTTCGTCCCTGAGTTCGCCGCCATGTGGCTTGATCGCTACCGGGGCCAAGAACCATTCTTCCTGCAGATCGGCATTCCAGGTCCGCACCCGCCCTACGATCCGACACAGGACTATCTCGACAAATATAGGGATCGCGATCTGCCAGAAGCGATCCGTGACCATGCGGCAATGGATGGGCAGCCATCGGCACTCAAGAAGCTTAGAGAACAACATATCAGCGTCGATCATGATGCGGTCGTGCATCTTGAAAATCCGACGCCGGAACAATTGCGCCGCCAACGCGAGCATTATTTCGCCAACGTCTCGATGATCGATACGCAGATCGGCAAGCTCATGGAGGCGCTCGAGCGTCGCGGCGTTCTTGAGGATACCATCATCATCTTCACGTCGGATCATGGCGACTGTCTGAACGATCATGGACACAGCCAGAAATGGACGATGTACGAGCCGAGCGTGCGCGTGCCGGCAATCGTCTGGTCGCCGGGCCGTGTCGAGCGTGGCAAGATCGTCGGCGACCTCGTTTCGCTCTTCGATTTCGGGCCGACAATCCTGGAGCTGGCGGGACTTGAAGCGCCAAAATGGATGGAAGCACGTTCCTTGGCTCCTTACCTCACCGGTGCGAACGTCACGCCGCGCGAATTCGTCTTCTCCGAACATGCGGGCGACCGTATCCTGAGCGGCACGGAATTCATGACGATGATCCGCGACAGGCGGTTCAAGCTGGTCCACTTCGTCGAGAGCGACGAAGGCCAGCTTTTCGATCTGTCTGTCGATCCAAATGAAGTCAATGACCTGTGGAGCGACCCCGCCTATCAGGATGTCAAACGCCGCCTGATCGATGAAATCCTGAAATGGCGTATCCGCAGCGACCTGAAGACACAAGGCTGGACGGAGGCGATCCTATAAGCGGGAATGGCAAGAGCCTCGATCGCGAGGCCTTTCGAGCTTTAGGTGGCAATGATGAACGGAATATGCGGCAGGAGAGCCGTTTTCCGATCGGTCAGCCGGCTTGTCGGCACGCACGGGCGTAGGTCTCGAGGACCCCACCGACAAACGTCTTGACGATCCTGTCGACGCTGTCCTTCGCGCCGATCCTGTCTGCCATCCGCCCGAGGAACTGGCTTGCCAGCGTCGGCGGAATTTCGCGGCGATGAAGTGTATCGGTCAGCTTTTGAACGGCGCCAACAGCCTCCGGATAACCCCAGTAATAACGGATGCGGTCACTGTAACTGTAGCGAAGTTGAAGCCGGATAGCCTCTTCGCTGCCATGATAATGTCCCGCCCAGTCGCCCGTATGTTTCAGCATGAGGCGCTCCATGGTGACGGCAAGGTCGCGGTCATAGTCCGGGTCAAGTTCCGTTGCGATCAAGTCGAGCGCCAAGAGGCCTTCTCGCAGCGCGAACGTCAATCCAGGCCCAACCTTCAGAATTGGAAATCCATCGCGTACCAGTGCGGTCAGCGCGCTTTCCGACTGGTAGTCTGTCGAATGCGCTTCGAAAACCAGACCCACTTCATGATCCAGCACGCTGGTTAGTTTCCTAGCGAGCTCAGGTCTGTAGCCAACGACGTTCTCATTGCCAAACTCCACGCCCGGCTGGACGACGAAGGCAATGCATCTGTCGAACGCCTCCGACAACCCTTCCCTCGCAAAAATCTCGCGATGGATCTCGATGGTGGCGGTGGCGGCTTCGGCCTCGGTCGGTTCGACAACATCGAGCGCGTGGTCCGCGCCTCCCGGCACCGGGACTTCCGTCCCCAGCACGTAGAGCGGCTTGGTGCCGACTTCCCGCGCAGCCTGCTCGGAAATTTTGGCAAGCCTTGCCGCCCTTTGAGCCACGATCGCATCGTCGAGGGCGGATGGGTCATCGGCGCATGCCATGGATGCGTCGAGGTGAATTTTCGTGAAGCCCGCTCTCACATATTCAGCAACCATGACCTCGGCCTTGGCCATTGCCGCGGAGGCGGTCTCCCGCCGCCAGGGATTGGGTCCGAGATGGTCGCCACCGAGGATGACGTCGGAAGTCGTTACCCCGTTGGCCGCGGCGAGCGCGAGAACATCTCCGGCAAAATCCGCCGGCGTTTTTCCAGTGTAGCCGCCAAACTGATTAACCTGGTTACAGGTAGCCTCTATCAGGACGGGACCACCCTCCCGCCGAGCCAGCGACATCGTCGCTTCAAGCACGAGCGGGTGCGCCGAGCATACCGACGTAATTCCGACCGGCTTGCCCGCGCGGCGCGCGTCTGCAAGGCTTTTGAGGAAGAGGTTCATGCGGCTCTCCAACCTTATCCGCTTCTGGAATAGCAATGCGGTTCCCATCACATGTACATGCCCGGCGCCTTCGCAATCAAGGTTTCCGCCGGGGGCTCAAGAATTATCAAGCCCGCCGCCGAACGCATGAAGGTTCGAACCTTCATCGACTTCTTCGCTTCGCGGCCAAACCTGTGTTCGGGGCGGCCGAAAAGCGCTGACCGCATGGGCATGGATGTTTCCTGCGAAATCACGCGGCATGGGACGCGCCGGGATGGCCCCGTTTTCAAATCCGACAACCCGCCGACCTTGCATCTTTTGACACTCCCCAGTGTTTTTTCGCCGTCGCAACAAAAATGAACATGAAAGCACACACAGCAATCTTGCGGGACGACATAGTCACCCTATGAGCCGGGCGGATGCGACACGCGAACGCCTTTCCGCTGGTGCAAAACATGAGGCACTGCCATTATGCATATCAAGCTTTTCGTCGTCGGCGCCCTGGCGTCGTTCCTGGCCGTTCCGGCCCTCGCCGCCGACCTCACCTATGAGCGTTCTGCGCCAGCCGCCGAACAGGCTTATTCGGCCTATGACTGGTCCGGCTTCTATCTCGGCGGACAGGGCGGCTATGTCTGGAACAAAGGGACCGTTCTGGGCACCGACCGCAATCTCGACGGTGGCACGGCTGGCGTTCATGCCGGATATAATTTCCAATCCGGCAATATCGTCTACGGTATCGAAAACGACTTCAACTACAATTTCAAGGACAAGAAGGAAGCGGATCTCGAATGGGATGCGTCGGGCCGCGCTCGCGTCGGTTACGCCCTGGACCGGACGCTGCTCTTTGCGACAGCCGGTCTCGCTGCCGCCGGCGGCAAGGTTGATGTCCCCGGCGTTGGGAAAAAAGACGATATCCTGATCGGCTGGACGGCCGGCGGCGGCATCGAGCACGCCTTCACGGATAATGTCATCATTCGCGGCGAATACCGCTATTCCGATTTTGGAAACAAGGATTTCGGGTCGGCGATCGGGGAGTTCGGCGCCACTCAGAACAAGGTGCTTGTTGGCGCGAGCTACAAGTTCTGAAAAAACGAACAGCAAGCCGCGCTGGCCAAAGCCAGTAGACAAACCGGCAATCGGGCGGAGGAAAAAATCCTCGGTCCAATTGCTGGCACCGGCATGTTTCCCGTCTGCCTTTGCAAACAGCGGTTAGCTATCCGGCTGTCCCCATGCCGAGCAGGGGCGGCGGACACGACCGGGTGCGTCTTACTACCTTTTCGTCTGGATCGCGCGTCAAGTGGTGCCGCGCAATTCCACGCGGGGTTCGATCAGCGGATGTCTGGCCTCGCGCCGGCCATCGATCCTGCCGAGCAGCACCTCCACAGTCGTCCGCCCGAGCAGCATCTGGTTTTGATCGACGCTCGTCAGGCCGACGAGCGGCATGGCGGCCATCGGAGAGTTGTCGTAGCCGATGATCGCAAGATCTTCAGGAACCCGAATAGCGCTTGTCCGTGCTGCATTGATCAAGCGGGCG
Source organism: Rhizobium sp. AG207R (assembly GCF_027109195.1). Taxonomy (NCBI): domain Bacteria; kingdom Pseudomonadati; phylum Pseudomonadota; class Alphaproteobacteria; order Hyphomicrobiales; family Rhizobiaceae; genus Rhizobium; species Rhizobium sp. AG207R. The sequence continues at coordinate 89,831 of NZ_JAEPVT010000011.1, read as the reverse complement.
GCATCGAGATCGGGCGCCATATCGAGCGGCTCGGCGCCGACACGGTCGTTCATCTTGATGTCCCCGAACTGATATCACTTGTCGCACGCACCGACGGCGATCGACCGATCCAGATCGGTGAGGCTTTGTTCGCCACGCCGTTGACCGGGAAGGAACACAGATTTTCATAGCACCGAGCCACATTGATCTTGATCCAAGGGAGGCGGCCCGCGGGGCTTCGCATGCACCAAGCCGTTGCATTGTTTTTTTAATGCGACGAGCAGAAGCTCTTTACCTGCGATGTTTCCGACCTTCAGAGCAGACAATCGCCGGCCTATATCCATTTTCATCGTGCGGGTAGTTGCCAGCTCGCTAGAAACCAATGAGCCACCATGTCATTTCTTCGGAACGCTAATTGCGAGAGGCTGGTACCGATCTCCGCGAATGAACCCGGGCTGAATGGTGCTTTCAGCTTCTGTTCCGAAGGCGGCGTCTAAAAGAAAGACGTTCAACCGCGGTCTTATCCGCCTGAGGAGACACAGTCATGATCCGCACGTCTTTCATTGCAACCGCACTCGTCGCTCTCGTCGGCATCACCGCCGCGGCCCCCGCCATGGCCAACGATGTGCGTATCGAACAATATGGCTGGTCGAACTCCGCCGGCGGCGCTCAGGAAGGGTATGCAAACCGCATCAGAACCTACCAGAACGGCGCCTACAACCGGATCGTCGGCCATCAATATGGCCGCCACAACCTTTCGGCTATCGGTCAGGAAGGCAATGACAATTACGGCGCCACCTATCAGAACGGTGACCGCAACATAGCCGGCATCGGCCAGTTTGGCTCCAACCACACGACCATTCTTACCCAGGACGGCAATGGCAACATCGCGGCTGGCGTCCAGGTCGGCCATGGCTGCAGCGCCAATGTCAGCCAGGGCGGCAACGGCAATGTCGCGGCCTTCGTCCAGGCCTGCCCTTAAGCGACCGCGCGATGACGTGAAAGAAGTCACAAACGCGACAGCAGACCATTTGGGGAGATGACCCATGCCAAATAGCGTCAAACATCCACGCCGACTGATGACGATCCTCGCGCTGGTCCTGCTTCCCGTCGGCGCCGTTGCGGCCATGACGACTGCCAACCAATCTGACGATGCGGGGCTTTGCGAAATCAAAGCAACGCCTGGAGCAGGTATGGTGAGACTGGATGCGCTCGTCCACGCCGACACGCATGTCGGCGGGACTTACACGTTTCGCGTCGAAAAATCGGGAGACGGTGGAAGTTCCATGATCAACCAGAGTGGCGATTTCGATGCCACGGCCGGGCATCCGGCAATCCTCAGCTCCGTCTCGCTCGGCTCCAAAGGAACCGCATACAGGGCAACGCTGGATATTGTGATCGGAGATAAGAGTTTCAGCTGCACGAAGCAGGTCGGCGACAACTAATCGGCCTCCAAACTCGGCAAATCCCTTTAAAAAGGGCGCCGGCTCCTGGCGCCCTTTTGCTTTCGATCAGGTTTAGAGCGGTTCAGTTTCTCACGGAGCCTCTGAACCGCTCTGTCTCTTTGGTTTCACGCAATTCCAGACGACTGAACCACAACTGAACGGGCAATTCCGACTGGGTTCAGCTTAAAGATGCGAAGGTTGGTCATCGGCTCAGACAGCCGGCCAATGGAGATCAGGATGACCCGCAGCGTGTTTAAGATCCTTACCATCACTCTTCTTGCCGGGAGCCTGGGACAGGTCGCCTTGTCCGCGCCAGCCTATGCCGGTGGCCGGATCTCGTTCAACCTTGTGCCTGATAATGCCGAGGATGCGGATCTTTTCTCGACCGGACTGCGCGTCTATTCGCTGTACCGCGGCCTGAAAGACGCCGACATCCGGCAGCTGGGCCGGGGGAACGCGGCTGGCATTGCCCAGGCCGGCCGAGGCAATCTCGGCTTCATCCAGCAGCAGGGCAATGGTCATTCCGCAACCTTGCGGCAGAACGGCAACAACAATGCCTATGGCATTTTCCAGTACGGACGAAATACTGAAACCGATGTGGAGCAGGATGGGGATAATGGCAGTGGCGCTACCTTCAGCTACGGCTGGTAGGCAGTTCACGGCAATCCCGAAGGCGATCCCAGGCAAAAGATCTTCGCTTATTTTGGCAGAGAGAGAAAGCGCCGGCGAACGGCGCGCGGAATGATTTCCTCCTCGATACAGGCGAAGGAAAAGCCGGTCTTTCCTTTCGGATGGGCTTTTATCGCGGCTTGGCACGATCGGAACCAGGGCTGCCGACGGGGGTTATATCCATAGCAAAGGAGAAACCGTCATGATCCGCAAACTGAAATCCGGTGAATATCGTCTCTACTCACGCAAGCTCGATCCGAAGACACACAAGCGCAAGAATCTCGGGACGTTCAAGACCCGCGAGGCGGCCGAAAAGCATGAGCGCGAGGTGCAATATTTCAAGCACCACTAACAGATCGGCGGAGCCGGATGGGCGTCCGAGAAGCAAATCGGAGCTTAGCGTGTTTCTTGAGCTGAAGGGAAGGAGATTGGCTATGACACAGTTTCGAAAGAAGAAATCGCTGTCGCGAGAAGAGGACTATCGCGACTATCAGGATCGCGATGCCCGCGAAGGCTGGCCATATTCCGACGAAAGCGCCCTAGGTTCGACCGAACCGGAAAATCGAGAATATGGCACCACTCCAGCGAACTTTGACGAAGATACCCCCTCTGGCCTGATTGGAGATAACGCGGACACGAACGGGCTTGAGGAAGACACAGCCCACACGATTGGGCCATTGCCACCCAGCCGTATCGATAACGATGAACTGGAAGCGGCGATTACCGAACGGTTCATCGAAAGCAAAGAAATCGATGCAGACAGCATCGAGGTTCATGCCGAGGACGGTATCGTAACATTGGAAGGCAGTGTCGAAACGCAGGCGGCTGCCGAACAGGCGGAAGCGCTTGGGCTGTCTACGCCCGGTGTCGTCAAGGTTCGCAACAATCTGAAAACGATCGGTGTCGATTCCCATATTCCCCCCGATGTGTGATACGCGGGCCCCACATGCCCTAGACGTTGGGAAGATGTTGCCCCCTTGCAACATCGGAATTCGATACCCATTTATCGGCTTGAGATATGCGGTTCCGCTCGCCCGTTGCATTGCAATGGCTGGTCCAGGCCTTAATCGCCCGACCCATCATGCGGTCCGTTCCTTGCCCTCCGTCCGATGACGTGACGGGCGCTTCCATCATCCATTGACATGAGCGCTGGCTTAGTGGCCGGCGCAGGAGATTTCATTGAAAAAATCAAAGGCAATCGACGCGCTCGCGGCGGTGAAGCCGCGCGGATGCGATCAACCCATCAACCAGCTCCCCGACAAAAGCTGGAAACCCTATCCCTGTTTGCTCACCCGCGAGGAGCTTCAGAAGCTGATAGCCGAGCAACTCGGCTGACGGCCGCCATTCATCACCAATAGTGAGGAGAACAAAATGCAGGTCCTGGTAAGAGACAACAATATCGAACAAGCAATCCGAGTTCTCAAACGAAAGATGCAGCGTGAAGGCTTGTTCCGGGAAATGAAGGAGCGACGAGCCTACGAGAAACCATCCCAGCGGCGTATTCGGGAAAAAGCGCAGGCCATCAGCAGACATCGCAAAGCCATGCGCAAAAGAATGAAGCGCGATGGCGGCTGATTAGGTCAGCCAGATCCGACATGAAATCGGATGAACACATCATAATGCATGCAAGTTCATTTCGTTCAGGGCGGCTTTGCCATGATGACCGCGACTATGCTGGCGCTTCAAGGCGCCTTTCGATCCGCCGGCATTGCGCGAAACGCGGGCCAAGCACACCGCTTTCTCGACGGCGTCGGTAAAGTTTACGGCGCTGCCGAGCTAACGCGCCAGACCGTATTGCCGACGTCATCGGCGATTAGCAAGGCGCCAGGCTTGTCGACCGCCAAACCTACCGGCCGGCCCCTCGCCTCGTTGTCGCCATTCAAGAAGCCGGTCACGACGTCTTGCGGAAGGCCTTTGGGCCGACCGTCCGCGAATGTGACGAAGACCACCTTGTAGCCGTTGAATTGGTGTCGATTCCAACTCCCGTGCTCGCCGACGAAGGCACCGCCGCGATACGCTTCCGGCAAACTGGTACCGGTATAGAAGACCATCCCAAGGGGCGCCACGTGCGAACTCAGCGCGTAATCCGGAACGATTGCCTTCGCCACAAGGTCTGGTCTTTGCGGCATGACCCTGGGATCGATGTTCTTGCCAAAATAGCTGTACGGCCAACCATAGAAGCCGCCCTCCTTCACCGAAGTCATATAGTCCGGCACGAGATTGGGACCTAGCTCATCGCGCTCGTTGACGACTGCCCAGAGAGCGTGCGTCTGCGGCTCCCAGGAAAGACCATTCGGATTTCTCAATCCATCCGCGAAGATGCGATGGCGCCCCGTTGCTCTATCGACCTCCCAGATGGAGGCGCGGTCCATTTCAGCCTGTATGCCGTTTTCCGTGATATTGCTGTTCGAGCCGACACCGACATAAAGTAGCGTACCATCAGGGCTCGCCACAAGGCTCTTGGTCCAATGGTGATCGATGGGTCCGCCGGGCAAATCGGTAAGTTTCGTTCCCGGATCGGGGATGCTCGTCTCTCCCGTCTTGTATGGATAACGCATGATCTTGTCCGTCTCCGCGACATACAGGTCGCTACCGACAAGAGCGACACCGAAAGGGGAGGCGAGATGATCGAGAAAAACGTTCTTCGTTTCGGCAACTCCATCCCCATCGGCGTCACGCAGCAAGGTTATACGGTTGCTTCCTTCATTGCTGCCGGCAGATGTCGCCATCGACTCGATCCAGCCCATGATCAGATCCTTGGGACGCTTGATCGATGCCGCGGGCGGCGCAACAGATTCCACGGCAAGAACATCGCCATTCGGCAGCACATAAACCGAACGCGGGTGCTTCAGTCCTGTCGCGAACGCCTTTATCTGCAATCCTTCCGCAACCTTTGGCTTGTCGCCGTTTTGCCAGCCGATCACCTTCGCGACATGCATCGGTGGGATGAGATATTGCGTCTGGGCCGGCAATGTCGGATTTGGTCCGACCTGATCCTTCGGATCCTCTTCGTTCTGACCGCAGCCAGACAGGATAAGGATCGTGCCGCAGATAAGCGCGGCAACGGGGGATGGCGCGGTCAACTTACCTACACCGATCTTCATCTCTCGGCTCCCGGATCTCTGCGGAAAATCAATACCCGCCTTATCCAGCCGCTCAAAAGGACGAGAACGACCACCACAGATGAAAGAATAAGCCCGGTCGGAACGACGGAAGTCCATGCATCCCGGCTATGCACGAGCGCGTTAAAGAAGGACAAGACGAGGATAAGAACGCCGCAGATCGAATAAAGCCAGACTGGTCCGCGCATCAAGGAAAGGCGCCTGCCCAGTGCATCGATTATCATGGCGATTATAGCAAGCAAGCCGAACAGCAAGCCAACCGCGAGCAGCCACGCGGAAGCATCCGCCCACATCATCTCGGCGGTTCCCCAATAGGCCAGGTCCGTTGCCAATGTGCCAAGGAAGCAAACCATCGGGATCGGAATGAGGAGCGAGTGAAGGGGGCGGGGCGGAAGAGGGTGTGCAGCGCGAGGGTCCTGTGCGACCATATCGGTGTCTCCAATATTCCTGAGAGCACCCAAACATTTATCGACTTGCTTTGTTCCAGGCGGACAATTGGGGTCTTATGGACTGCATCGGGCCTTCCGCTCGGCTTCTCGACACGAGCGGAATTCGGCCTCAGCTTGCGGAGTGGCCACCTTTCCGGCTGGGATCGTGGCCATGATGGCGATCTCGTTCGCCGCCGCCGCCGGAAACCTTGCTGCGGTCCCGCTTATCGGGCTCGGCCGGCGGCTTTGGAATATTCAAGGGCGCCTTGGCACTTTCATGGGATGCTCCCGGGCCGCCTTGGCGAATACTGGCCGGTGTTTTCGTCGACGTGGACATTGACACCTCCCTATCGATCCTGTTGATGCCCCTGGTGACTGGTATTGATCCGGCTATTTCCCTGCTGACCTTTCTTGTCGGGATCCACCGTCATGTCAGGCTTATGGGGGTCGGATATCGATGGCTTGGCGTGGTCACCAACACCTTTATCGCTTCGATTCTCCTCGGGAACTGGTGGTGGTCTGCTGTTCATCATCTCCTCCTGTCATTGCCTTGCCAGAAGCTGTGGACGATTTATCTTGGCCGTCTTGCTGCATTCGTTGTCATGGCCAAACCACTTCCAGCCCGGAATGTTCCGAGAATGAGCGCCGTTCGCGGACATAAGCACATGATTTCGATCTGAAGAGCGCGGCTCAGCTTCGTGTCGCGCAGATGCACCGAACTCAAAGGAGAGGCTTGCCCCCAGTGACCGCGACGGTCGTGCCGGAAACATAGCTGGAGAGTGGATCGGCAAGCATGACATAGGCCGTTGCCAGTTCAGCCGGCTGACCCGGTCGCTTCATCGGCACTTGCTTTCCGAAATTCTCGACTGCTTCCGACGTCATCGTCGAAGGGATCAATGGCGTCCAAATAGGTCCTGGCGCCACGGCATTGGCGCGAATGCCTTTTTCCGCGAGCAATTGCGCCAGCCCCGCGGTAAAATTCTGGATGGCCCCTTTGGTGGTGGCATAGGCAAGCAATGTGGGGTTTGGAGTGTCCGAGTTGATGGACGCCGTATTGATGATGGCGCTGCCCGGCTTCATGTGCGGTACGGCCGCCTTGGTCAGATAGAACATGGCATGGATATTGACCTTGAAGGTCAATTCCCATTCCTCGTCACTGATATCGCCAATATCTTGAAAGCTCGCCTGATGCGCGGCATTGTTGACAAGAATATCGATCCCTCCCAGTTCGGCGACGGCCTTGTCGATGATATCTCGACAATGTCTGGGATCCTGAATATCGCCGGCCATCAACACCGCCTTGCGGCCGGCCTCCTCGACCCATTTCTTGGTTTCGTGAGCATCGTCGTCTTCGCTCAGATAGGCGATCAAAACATCCGCGCCCTCGCGGGCAAAGGCGATCGCGACAGCGCGGCCAATGCCGCTGTCACCGCCGGTGATGACAGCCCTTTTGCCGGCAAGCTTTCCTGATCCGTGATAGGTCACCTCTCCATGATCGGGTTTCGGATGCATGTCGGCGGTATAGCCGGGCATGGGCTGTTGCTGCGGCGGAAATGGTGGTCGTGGATGTGTCATGACTTTGCTTCCGGAGATGATTGCGTTGTCATTCCAAACCATCCACCTCGCTTTCGGTTCCATCCATGGCACACTATCCGCCCGGTGCATCGGGGAACATTCAAGTCCGGTCCTGGTTCCTATCGAAAGCTATGTTTCGATAGATCCCGTTTCGCCGATTTTGAAAGGACAGCCCGATGCATCGCTTCGAAGGAAAGGTCGTCATCGTAACAGGTGCTGCATCGGGAATGGGAGAGGCGACGGCACGGCGCTTTTCCAAGGAAGGCGCCAATGTCGCTCTCGTCGACCGCCGCGAGGATGCGCTGGAAAAAGTCATCGCGGATTTGCCAGCCGAACGCAGCCTTAAGCAGTTGGTGGATGTATCGGCATCGTCGGCGGTCGCCGCGATGGTAGCGGCGGTGGTGGAACGGTTCGGTCGCCTTGACGTCATCGTGAACAATGCTGGCATTCACGAGGGTGGCGCGCCCGCCGACATTTCCAACGAGCAATGGCGCGATGTCATGGCGACCGATCTGGACGGCGTGTTTTTCGGTTGTCGTGCGGCCATACCGCATCTTGAAAAGACCAAGGGGTCGATCATCAACACTGCCTCCGTCTCCGGCACCGGCGGCGATTGGGGTATGAGCCCCTACAACGCCGCCAAGGGTGCCATCGTCAATCTGACCCGCGCGCTGGCGCTAGATCTCGGCCGAAAGGGAATTCGCGTCAATTCCGTATGCCCGAGCCTCACGCGCACTGGCATGACGGAGGACATGCTCAAGGATGAAGCCCTCGTTGCCAAGTTCAAGGAACGCATTCCACTTGGTCGTGTCTGCGAGCCGGACGAGGTCGCGGCCGTCATCGCCTTTCTGGCAAGCGACGATGCAAGCTTCGTGACCGGCGCCAACATCGCCGTCGATGGTGGCGTGTCGGCTTCCAACGGCCAGCCGGCACAGGATTGAAAGGGAGACGAGCGCGATGAATTTCAAGAAAGTTGACCTGCGGAACGGCCTGAAGACCTATGTCGTCGTGCTCGATGCGAATGAGGAAGCATTCTCCACGCTCGCCCGCTTCGCCACGGATCAGGACCTGAAGGGGGCTTCGATCACCGCGATAGGCGCGTTTGAACGCGCGACTGTCGGCTGGTTCGATTTTAGCGAGCGAAGCTACCGCAAGATCCCGATTACCGAGCAATGCGAGGTGCTGAGCCTGATCGGCGATATCGCGACAGGCGACGATGGCAAGGCGAGCCTCCATCTTCATGCCGTCCTCGGTCTGAAGGATGGCTCCACGCGCGGCGGCCACTTTCTCGACGGTATCGTGCATCCGACCTTGGAAGCGACCATCGTGGAAACACCGGCGGAATTGCAGCGTCGGCATCAAGAGGATCTCGGCATCGCGCTGATCGAACTTTGAGGTCACCAGCCGCCATCTCCGGCCAATCGGAACATTGCCCGTCGAACAAGGTTCGGTCAGCGGTTCCAACGGCAAAAAAGAGGATATCATGGCGAAGGACACGAGCTTCGAAACATCGCGCGGCGAAGGCGGGGAGACGCACCAGCATATTCCCGAAAGCGGTCCCCATGGCGACGCGGAGCATCTGACCACCAATCAGGGTATCCGGGTGTCGGACAATCAGAACAGCCTGAAGTCCGGGGTCCGTGGCCCGACGCTGCTTGAAGATTTCGTCCTGCGTGAAAAGATCTTCCATTTCGACCATGAGCGCATCCCTGAACGGATCGTGCATGCACGAGGTTCGGCCGCACACGGCTTCTTCGAGCTCTATGAATCGCTGTCCGATGTGACCAGCGCCGATCTGTTTCAGCGCAAGGGTGAAAAGACGCCGGTCTTCGTCCGCTTTTCGACCGTTGCCGGCGGTGCCGGCTCGGTGGATACGCCGCGTGACGTGCGCGGCTTCGCCGTGAAATTCTATACCAAGCAGGGTAATTGGGACCTTGTCGGCAACAACATCCCCGTCTTCTTCATTCAGGATGCGATGAAATTCCCCGATCTTGTGCATGCCGTGAAGATGGAGGCCGACCGCGCGTATCCGCAGGCGGCTACCGCCCATGATACGTTCTGGGACTGGGCGTCGCTGATGCCGGAATCCACGCATATGCTGATGTGGGCGATGTCCGATCGAGCTATTCCGCGCTCGCCGCGCATGATGCAAGGCTTCGGCGTCCACACGTTTCGCTTCGTCAACGATGCCGGTAAATCCACATTCGTGAAATTCCACTGGAAGCCGAAGCTCGGCATTCAATCGCTTGTCTGGGACGAGGCATTGAAGCTGCAGGCGGCCGACAATGACTACCATCGCCGCGACCTCTTCGAGGCGATCGCGGCCGGGCATTTTCCTGAATGGGAACTGGGCCTGCAGCTCTTCGACGATGCCTTTGCCGAAAACCTTCCCTACGACGTCCTCGATGCCACGAAGATCATCCCGGAAGAGGTACTGCCGGTAAAGATCGTCGGACGGCTGGTTCTCGATCGCAATCCGGACAATTTCTTCGCGGAAACCGAGCAAGTGGCGTTCTGCCCGGCAAACATCGTCCCAGGCGTCGATTTCACCAACGATCCCCTGCTGCAGGGCCGGCTCTTCAGCTATCTCGACACGCAGAAATCCCGCCTTGGGACCGCGAACTTCCATCAACTGCCGATCAATGCGCCCAAATGCCCCGTCATGAACTTCCAGCGCGACGGGCAGATGCAGATGCAAGTGCCGAAGGGCCGCGCGAACTACGAACCGAATAGCCTTGGCGACAACGGCGAAATCGGCGGTCCGCGCGAATGTCCGGTGACGGGCTTCCGCACCTATGAGCATCAAGCCGGGAAGGAAGAGCAGGGCGATAAGCTGCGCGTGCGCGGTGAACTCTTTGCCGACCATTACAGTCAGGCTCGTCTTTTCTGGAAGTCCCAGACACCGTCGGAACAGGCTCACATCGCATCGGCCTTCGTCTTCGAATTATCGAAGGTTCAGCTTCAGCACGTGCCGCCCCGCATGGTCGGCAACCTCATGAATGTCGATGCGGGGCTTGCCAACAGGGTCGCCGCGGGCCTCGGGCTCGTCAACCCGACCAAGAATTTGCCGGCGCGTGAGCCGATCGATCTCGCCCCCTCCCCCGCTCTTTCCATCCATAAGAACATGAAGGAGACGCTCGAAGGGCGGCAGATCGGCATATTGATCGCCGACGGAAGCGACGCCAAGGCGATCTCCGATCTCGTCGAAGCCCTCAACGACGCCAAGGCGAGGCCTTTCATCGTGGCTTCCAAGGTGGGGGAGACGAAGCTTTCCGACGGAAATACGATCCGTGCCGATGGGCAGCTCCTTGGTTCGCCTTCGCAGCTTTTCGATGCCGTTGCCGTCATCCTCGCGAAGGAAGGCGCCGCTGTGCTCCTCAACGAAGGGGCTGCCGTGCAATGGGTGATGGATGCTTTCGGACACCTAAAGGCGATCGGTCATGACGCTGCCGCCAAGGCGCTTCTCGACAAGGCGGGCATTCAACCCGACGCCGGTGTCGTGGATCTCGCCTCCTTCCTGAGTGCCGCGCCCAAGCGATATTGGGACCGCGAGCCCCGTGTCCGGATGCTCGCCTGATGGGCAAGCTCCCCTCACGTCGCTGCCTGCCTCCGTTGGTGATCAGCGGTGTCCACCGATTATCGCGCCATTCCCTGATCTGACTACCAGCGAGGAAATATCGGAAAATCCGGAAACAACTGCCCGCCATTGGAGTTGGAAGGTGGCAAATCCAAAGAAAGGAAATACCAATGTTGACGAGAATAATCGCAGTCTGTGCTCTTTCGATCGGCATGGCCACGGCAGCCATGGCTCAGCAATCAGGTTCCGGCGGAACAGGCAATTCCGGAAGTGGTAACGGCGCCGGCACCGGTTCGCAGAGCAATGGCACCTCCAACGGAACTGGAGGCGCCAATAGCAATACCACCGGAACCAACGGGACTCCGAATTCCAACGGTCAGTCCCAGGACTGCAATGCCATGAAAACCGGCAAGAACACGACGCAAGGTACGGATACGCAAAACAATAGCCAGTCGAGCGACAGCACGTCCAGCCAGAACTGTCCGCAATAATAATGGTGGAAATCCGAAATGCCTCCCGCATTTCGCACACCTCTTGGCTGTCGGTGTCCGTGACGTGGATCACCGGCAGCGGGAGGGCCAATCAAGGAGACAAATCATGATGAATGGCGCTCAGGAACTTGCCGAGGAATATCTAAGGCTCGGTGGAAAAAGACTTCTGGTAATGGATGACAACATCCTGTCGACCAACAGCTGGGAGGCTGATCCGCTCGAAGCTGAAGCCTTTTGGAAAAGGGAAATCGAGAGTTTGGCACCAAGACAACGCAACGAGGTCATGTCGTTCCTGCCGTCCATCAACGTTACCTGACGGGATCGACGGGCATTGAATTACGACATCGTCTCTTGCACAGGCAAGGTGATCCGGACGCGGTATGAACCATGGTAAAGGCTGGAACGATCCGCATCGGAATTTCCGGGTGGACGTACGCACCCTGGCGCGGCGTTTTCTATCCGAAGGGCGTGACCCAGAAACACGAATTGTCCTACGCCTCCTCGCAATTTCCATCCATTGAAATCAACGGCACATTCTACAGCCTGCAGACACCCGACACCTTCGCAAGATGGCGGGAGGCCACTCCAGACGACTTCGTTTTCGCGGTCAAGGGATCACGCTATATAACCCATCTACGAAGGCTTCGCGATATCGAGGTGCCGCTTGCCAATTTCATGGCCTCCGGCCTCTTGCGGCTGGGAGCAAAGCTGGGACCCATACTTTGGCAGTTTCCTCCCCGGCTGCGGTTCGATCGAGAACTGTTCTCCAATTTCATCCACCTGCTGCCAAAGGACACGGATGAGGCACTTTCCTTGGCCAAGCGGCATGATGAGCGCTTGAACGGCCGAGATTGGTTGATGGCGGACAAAAGGAGACCGATCCGGCATGCATTCGAAATCCGCAACGAGAGCTTCGTGGACGCCGATTTCATTGAACTCTTGCGGAAGCATCGGATCGGGCTCGTTTGCGCCGATACCGTCGAGTGGCCGTTGCTGATGGATGTCACCGCGGACTTTATCTATTGCCGCCTGCATGGCTCGGAAGAACTCTATGTCAGCGGCTACGATGATGAAGCGTTGAGCATGTGGGCGGAGCGCATCGCCGATTGGGCGCACGGGCGCGAGCCGGACAATGCCAACCGTGTCCTGAAGCCATTGAAGCGGTCACGACGGGGTCGCGATGTCTATGTCTATTTCGATAATGACGTGAAGGTGCGGGCGCCGGCCGACGCGCGGCGGCTCAGCCAGTATCTTGGGCTGGTCTGGCAAAAAGGTCCGTAAGGAGGAGCACGCGGCGGCATCATACTTATTCAAGCCGCCCCCAGGCCGGATTCCAGTTCACGCCTTCCGACAGTTCGACATAGATGGGCCGCATAACCTCATTCGACATCTTGTTGCGAGCGGCCCGAAAGGCGTCATCTGGCTCCATTTCCTCACCAGGAAAAACCGTGTCATCCTCTCCTGGCGACATGACCTTGCGCAGGAATCCTCGGATCTGATCGCCGGAATGGTAGAACTTGATGACGATGGAGCCTGGTGGCACGTTGTTCTTACGATACCTATGATAGGTTTCCACCTTACACCTCCTGACGTTGTCGCCTGTTGCCGCGTCCAGAGCACTTCGCCGTCTCGCGCTATGCTCTTTCATTCAGCCAAGGCTTAGTCGATTGACATCGGTCCAAACCACCCTTCCCAGCATTGGTTCCCGCAGCGCAGCCGACATTTGCCCGTCGTCACCTGTTGGCGCGACTAGGAAGGATGGCACTCAGCGCCTGTCTTAGCGTTCCCTTGATCACACCGCTTTCTTCAGGATCCCCTTTCAGCAGGGCGGTGGTCAGGTTGCGCATCTGCTCGAAAGTCAGGTGCGGCGGTATCGGCGGCACTTCGGGATCTGTCTTGACCTCGAGAACAACGGGACGATCGGCGGTAAGCGCTTCATCCCAGGCGGCGCCAAGCGCCTCCGGTCGATCGACGAAAATCCCCTGAAGGCCAATCATGTCGGCGAAGCGATGATAGGGGACATCGGGGATCCGCTGCGAGGCATCAAATTTTGGGTCTCCTTCCATGACGCGTTGCTCCCAAGTCACCTGGTTGAGATCCTCGTTGTTGAAGACGCAGACGACCATGCGTGGGTCGGACCATTCGCGCCAGTATTTCGTCACGGTGATCAACTCCGCCATGTTGTTCATCTGCATGGCGCCATCACCGACCAGGGCGACGATTGGCCGATCCGGATGCGCGACCTTCGCGGCGATCGCATAGGGCACCGCCGCCCCCATGGACGCGAGACCGCCGGACAAGGAGGCCATCATGCCGCGGCGCATGCGCAAATCGCGCGCGTACCAATTGGCGCATGAACCGGAATCGCTCGTGACGATGACGCCGTCTGGCAGGCGTGGCGAAAGCTCCCAGACGACACGCTGCGGGTTGACCGGATTGGCCTCCACGTGCGCCCTCGCCTCCAGCGTTCGCCACCACTTTCCGACACTCGTCTCGATCTCCTTGCGCCAGGAAAGATCCTGCTTCTGCTTGAGAAGCGGCAGCAATGCCTGCAAGGTCTCCCGGGCGTCGCCGACAAGATTGACCTCCATGGGATAACGCAAGGAGAGCATGTCAGGCCGGATATCGATCTGAACCCCTTTTGCATCGCCTTCTTCGGGCAGGAACTCCGAATAAGGAAAACCGGATCCGACGACCAACAGGGTATCGCAGTCTCGCATCAGGTCCCAGGATGGTTCGGTACCCAGAAGGCCGATGGAGCCGGTGACCCACGCCAGATCATCCGGTAGGGCGGCCTTGCCGAGCAAGGCTTTCGCCGCTCCTGCTCCCAGCCGGTCCGCGACCGCGATCAGCTCGTCGCTCGCGCCCAACGCGCCGGCACCGACGAGCATCGCGACCCTCTTTCCGGCATTCAGGACGGACGCGGCGCGCTTCAGATCGATCTCGTGCGGCACCGTTCTCGGTGCCACATAGCCGACGCCCGACATGACCGAGCCATGCTTGCGTGGCGGCGTCTCATAGGGCATCTCCTGCAGGTCGTTCGGCAGGATGACGGCAGTGACCGTCTTGTTCGCCAGCGCGATGCGCGCGGCCCGATCGACCAGATGGCGTACTTGCGCGGGAGCTGAGGCCTGATGGACGAAGTTGCCGGCAACATCCTTGAAGAGCGATGCGAGATCGACTTCCTGTTGATAGTGACCGCCCAGCGCCCGACGGGCCTGCTGGCCGACAAGGGCCAAGACAGGTTGATGATCCAACCGCGCATCATAGAGCCCGGTCACCAAATGCGTGGCACCCGGTCCAGAGGTGGCGACGCAAACGCCAAGCTCGCCTGAGAATTTGGCATAAGCCGACGCCATGAAAGCGGCCATCTCCTCGTGACGAGCCTGAACGAATTCAATTTTTCCATCGGCCCGGTTCAAAGCCCCGAAGAGGCCGTTGATGCCATCTCCGGGATAGCCGAAGATGCGTCGCACGCCCCAATCGTAGAGGCGCTGCACGATAAAGTCGCCAACCGTCTTTGCCATGATCCATCTCCACTTGTCGCGCGCCATCAAAGCGCGTGGGGTCCAACAAGCAGAGGCTCTTTATGTTCCCGCTATCGGAAGAGGCAGTCATTGGAAAAGCCGGGCATGCGAAGCCTTCGTCGCCGTCCATCGGACGCATCGATCATCGTTCGACACGTCTCTCTGCTAATCCATGAAAAGCCCTCGCATTGCACAATGAACACGTGCGAGATCATCGCTCGCCATTGTGTGGCTACGACCGGATCTTTTGACCATCAAGGTAACCGTGCTCGTAGGCTTTGGCCAGTTCGCTATTGTCAGGATAAGGGTTCTTTTTATTCTCGGCTTCACATTTTCCCGCCTTGACTCCCTCTTCATACGCTTCCTTTTCACTTTCTGAAGCGGGAAGACGAGGCGATTGCTCGGGGTAATATTGTATCGGATTCGGCAGCCCAAGCGCGGGTGCGAAAAGCGAAGCTATGATTGGCTTTTGCGGGCACATGATGAATTCCTCCTGATATTGAAACGCCATTTGCGATGGACGAGTTCCCTGGAGCCGTCTCATCATTGGCGCGCTGCCATCCGCGCGATAGCGCCGGCCAACACAAGCCAAGGGCGCGTGGTCCGCCCATGGGGTGCATTCTTCCTTGACCGAGGTGCACCTTCGTTCCTAGGGATAAGATACAGTAATCAACCGACTTACGCTTTTACATGAACCTTCCGTTACATGCCGAGGGTTCGCGCGACGACTGCCTCATTGTCCCGACACATGGCCGCCACCATCGACGACATTCCTATTGTGAAACTTTTTGAATTTTAGTCCGTTGTCGTGCTTATGACCGACGCTAAATCCAATCCGAAATCGGTCGACGGCGCCAAGTCGCCTGGGCGTGAGAGGTCGCGCCGGGAGAAAGCTCCGACTATTGATGTCGAGCCACCAGCAAATATCATTGAATCCGATCCGGACATGACGCCCGAGGAGGCCGAACGGGCACGCAAAGGGTACTTGCTTGCACGTTTCTGGATCAGCGCGCGTGGCTACTGGAGTCGCCGCGGAGATGGCTTCGCGTGGCCGTGCACGATCGGACTACTTGCGCTGATCGGCCTGAACGTCTGCTTCCAGTATGGCATTAACATCTGGAACCGCGCGATTTTTGACGCCATTGAGCAACGCAACGCCCACACCGTTTATGTCCTGAGCGCGGTGTTTCTGCCGCTGGTGCTCGGAAGTGTCGCCCTTGTCACGGTACAAGTCTACATTCGCATGATGATCCAGAGACGATGGCGCTCCTGGCTGACGACCGGGCTCATCGCTCGCTGGCTCGCGAACGGCCGTTATTATCAGCTGAACCTGATCGGCGGCGAAGGCCACAAGAACCCCGAGGCGCGTCTCTCCGAGGATTTGCGCATCGCCACGGAGTCCCCGGTCGATTTCCTGGCCGGCGTCATTTCCGCGTTCTTGTCGGCATCGACCTTCATCGTCGTCCTGTGGACGATCGGCGGAGCCCTGACGTTCCAGATCGCTGGTTCAGTCATCACAATTCCCGGCTTTCTTGTCGTCACCGCGGTTCTCTATGCCGTGGTCACGTCCACCTCGATGGCAGTTATCGGCCGGCACTTCGTCGAGATTTCCGAGGTCAAGAACCAGGTGGAAGCGGAATTTCGCTATACGCTGACACATGTGCGCGAAAACGGCGAGAGCATCGCATTGCTCGGCGGCGAAGAGGAGGAGCGTAATGACCTCGAACGAACTTTTGGCAATGTGCTGAGGCAATGGGCGCGGTTGGCGCATCAATACATGCGCACGACGCTTATCTCGCAAGGGTCGATGCTGATCGCGCCCGTCGTGCCGGTCCTGCTTTGCGCACCGAAATTCCTCGAAGGCAGCATGACGCTCGGTCAAGTGATGCAGTCTGCCTCTGCCTTCGCCATCGTCCAGAGTGCGTTCGGATGGCTGGTGGACAACTATCCGCGGCTTGCCGACTGGAATGCCTCCGCACATCGCGTCGCATCGCTCATGACGTCACTCGACGGATTGGAGCGTGCCGAAAAGAGCGATTCCCTCGGACGCATCAAGCAGGGTGAAACAGAAGGCAAGGTGATGCTGTGCTTAAATAATCTTTCCGTGACGCTCGACGATGGCACCTCCGTGGTCAGGGAGACGGAGGTCGAGATCGAGCCGGGCGAACGCGTGTTGGTCGCCGGAGAATCCGGCACGGGAAAAAGCACGCTCGTACGGGCCATTTCCGGTCTTTGGCCTTGGGGTCATGGCAGCGTCAATTTTCATCCCGGTAGCCGATTGTTCATGCTGCCCCAGCGACCCTATATCCCATCGGGCACACTTCGCCGGTCCGTGGCCTATCCGCGAGCGGCCGAGGACTGGACGCTGGATGAGATCAAAGCGGCCCTTGAGAAGGTCGGGCTTGACTATCTCAACGACAGAATTGAGGAAGATGCGCCTTGGGACCAGACGCTCTCGGGCGGCGAGAAACAGAGGCTCGCATTCGCGCGTCTTCTGCTACACGATCCCGATATCATCGTCCTGGATGAGGCCACATCAGCGCTCGATGAAAAAAGCCAGGACAAGATGATGGAGATGGTGATCCGCGAACTGCCGAAGGTCACCATTATCAGCGTCGGGCACAGAGCCGAGCTGGAGGCCTTCCATAGCCGCAAGATCACCCTTGAGCGACGTGAGGGTGGCGCGATGCTTGTCAGCGACATTGATCTCGCCCAGCGCGGGAAAAGACGGAACCTGCTTTTGCGCCTCTTGGATGACCAAAGGCCCGCAGCAAGAGGCAACTTGGCTCACGGGAAACAGCGCCGTTAGGAAAGACTGACATTTGCCTCATCATCAGTCCGGTGGCACCGAGGGCAACACATGATCTTTCGTGTAGTCTGATAGAGCACATGGCCGCTAGGAATATGGCTGTCATTACAAAGTCGGATCGAGCGCGTCGTGCTCGCCCATCACGCTTCAAATATTTGGATACCGCTTTCTTTAAGCGCGGCGAGGAACGCGGCTCTTGCTACCAGGGCCTCCACGTGACCTTGGTGCGCACTGATCAACGTTCGCTTCGCATTCTTGAAGGCGATCCCGTGCGACTTTGCGGGCCAGTTCCGCAGCAGGTAATAGGTGGCGGTCTCCGTGTTGGCGATCGTCAGGCGCTGACCGGGTTTGCGCGTCTCGACGGTGATTGGCTTGTTCCACAATTGTTGTGTCATGATTGTCCTCTTGCGGCGAAACGGCACCGCGATCCGAATGTTCCGCCGAGGTTGTCACCAAAGCCGCAAGCCAAAGCCACCCAAGCTCGAGCTTTCACCTGAGCGAACTCGGCGGAGCCTTTCCCCGCCACATGGACCGTGATCATTCCGACCGAACGGTCGCTCTGACCGACAGGCAAATCCTTGGCTTCAAAGGCGGGCACCAAATCTAACATTCCTTCACCACTCACAGCGGCTATTTTTCCGCTCGTTGCAAGAGAACGCGCATCTCCTCGAATCGTCGCTTGCGGTCCGCATCGCTCTCATTCGCCGTATAACAAGTGGTTGATACGCAAAACTTAGCGAGATTATGGGGTTTGTCGGGCTTGTCGAATTCACATTCGAAGGTGTCGGTCATTTCCGCGGGAGATGTTCCCTGACGGGTGGAATAGGCCATGCGCACACCGGGCGGTTTCAGTTCCGGAAAGGATTGGATAGCGCCGATCGCGAGGCTATCCGACAGGAAGAAGTTCTTGGCTACGATCTTGCAGGTTGCCTCAAGATCGGCCGACTGCGCGAAAGCCGCTGCCGGCATCAGCGCGAGGCCGAATAGAATCAAAGGTTTGATCACGGTAAGCTCCTTCAGCGACGTTTCCGCTGTTTCAGAACGCAAACAACAAAGAAGGGAATGCCGATCGCGTTGCAAAGTTCCTTTAAAGAGCCCGCTCGGAGTAATCAAAGTTGCGCCATGCCGACACAGTCCGACAAGGCTTACCCACCGCAAAAAATAGCTGCGGCATGTTGGAAGCTCACGGCCGAGCCTTCAGTCGGATGCCCGTGCGACTGAAGTCCAATGCCGGAACATGGGGGCTGTCACCTTGTTCGTCCTATAGCGGCGGATAAACGCCGTTATGTATTCAACAGCGAGAAAAGAGAAAATCATGAAGACGACGAACAGACTTGCCGTTCTGATGACGGCGCTTTCAATCGGTGTTTCCTTCGCAGCCATCACACCCGCAAGCGCGCAGGATACCCAGGTCATCCCCAAAAGCGGCACGACGCGCGACAGCAAGCCGTCGACGGGCGAGCAACAGCCACAGTCCGGAACATCCACCAAGGACTTGAAGGGAAATTCAGATAATTCCCCCGGCCAGGCACCGGCCCAATCCACTCAAGGCAATCAGGATTCGAAGTCGAATGGCAGTCAGAACAACAGCTCGACAAGCACCGGAGCAACAGGCCAGACAGGAAGCCAATCCGGAGATCAAACTCAACAAGGCAATGATACCAAGGGAGGATCCAACAACAAATCAGCGTCTCCCCAGTCCCGCGGCACCAACAGCTCGAACGATGAGCAAGGGACCGGTCAAGGTGGTACAGACACCAACAAAGCGGGCTCCGCGGGAAACTCCGGCAGCAATATGAAAGCCCCTAGCGGCACCAAGCAGGATCAACAGACGGACACGACCGGAGGTGAGACGGGAAGCAAAACAACGACAAAAACAAATACGCAGGGCGGCGCGCAAGTCCAGGTCTCCGTTGAGCAACAAACACAGATCCGGCAGGTGGTTAAAGAAGTCCATGTCACCCCCGTTCGCGAGACGGATTTCTCGGTATCGGTAGGTGCTGCCATTCCCCGGAAGATCGTGCTGGAGCCGCTGCCGCCGCGCATCGTCCAGATCGTTCCGCAATATAAGGCGTATCGATTCTTCGTCCTCGCAGACGGGCGGATCGTCATCGTCGATCCCTCGACATTCACGATCGTCTATATCATCGATGCCTAGTTCTGGATGTTTGCGGGCGCCAGAGTTTTCATGGCGTCCGCAAACATATGTCTTGCCCGATGCCGTCAGGCAGGCAAGGCAGAAGTTGCAGGAATTTCGATCCGGCCGCTCATTGCATCAACAGTGGGCGATTGAACGTGTCCGCGGGGCCAAGATCGAGAACGGTCTCGAGAACAGCAGCCGAGGAACCGGGTTTAGCTGCTTGATACATTGAAGCGCATGATGTTCGCAGCCTATACGGTCTGCTTAGGCCGCCAGCGCAACAAATAAGCTTCAAGCGCGGAGGCAAGGCGATTTAGTGTAAAGCCGACGAAGCCGAGCACCAGGACGCCGACCATGACGAGCGCCATGTCGAACCGCTCCCGACCGGCGATGACCAGGCCGCCGATGCCCGGACCGACGGCCAGGAAATATTCCGCGCCGACCGTTGCCAGCCAGGCATAGATCAAGCCGAGATGCACGCCGGTGGCGATCGACGGCATCGCCGCCGGAATATAGATCCGCAATGCCTTCTGCCGCGCATTGAACCTTAGCGCCGTTGCGACCTCAAGCAGTTCGGCCGGCGCCTCACGCATGCCATCATAGGTATTGAGAACGATAGGAATGAAGGCGGCGAGCGCGACGAAGACGATCTTCGCCTGTTCGCCAAAGCCGAACCAGACCGAGATCAGCGGTATCCAGGCCAGAAGGGAGATCTGCTTCAGTCCATTGAAGGTCGGCATGATCAGGCGGTCGGCAATCCGGGAGAGCGCCAGCAGGCTCGCAAAAGCGATGCCGAGCACGCATCCAATCAGGAAGCCGGCAATATTGCGCATCAGGCTGAAACCCAGTTCGCCGATAAGATCATTGTCGATCAGCTCACGCTTGGCCGTGCCGACGACATCCTCTAGCGACGGCAGAAAGCGCGCGTCCACGAGACCCGTCCGGCTTGAAACCTCCCAGGCCACGAGGAGGAGGATCGGCAACGTCATGCCGCGCCGGAAACGTACGAAACGGCTTGCTCTTGCCATTGTCAAAGCTCCCGCCGCTTCCACCGCTGGATCAGCAGTTCGGTGCGATCCAGCCCCTTGTCCATGACGAAGCCGACAAGTCCGATGGCAATCATCGCGACGATGACGGTATCGAGCCAGAACATCTGCCGCCCCCAGACCAACAGGTAGCCGAGCCCTTCGGACGAGGCGAGCAACTCGACACCGACAAGCGATGTCCAGGAATGGGTAAGGCCATAACGGATACCGGTGAATATCGAGGGAACGGCTGCCGGCAGCACGATCAAGCGCAGCGTTTGCCAGCGGCTGAAGCGAAGCGCTCTGCCGACCTCGAGATATTTCGGCGGGACGCCGCGGACCCCGGCGAGCGTGTTCATCGTCATCGGCACGATGGCGCCCTTGGCGATGATGATGATCTTCAAGCTCTCCTCGATGCCGACAAGCAGCATCAAAAGCGGGATCCATCCGAGCGTCGGGATCTGCGCGAAGGCGAGGAAGAGCGGCTTCACATAGTCCTCGACCCTTTCGGAAAGCCCCATGGCAATGCCGAGCAACAGGCCGAGCCCGGCGCCGATGGTAAAGCCAACGACGACACGGCCGAGACTGACCCCGGTGTGATAGAGAAGCTCGCCGCTCAGGATCATGTCGCGGCCGGTCTGGTAGACATAGGCTGGCGGCGGCAGGATCTGCTCCGGCAGCCAGCCCCTGGCGGAGGCAACCCACCAGAGGCCAAACAGGCCAAGCGGAAAGATCAGGCCTGTCACGAAAAGGACAAGGCGCTGGAGCCTTGCTGGCGATAGCGGCAAGCCGGCCCGACCGGTAGTCTCGACAACAGCGCTCACGCCAATCTCCTAATCTTGATCGCGTCTCCGATCAGGAGGCGACCGGCTTTCCGTCGGCGCCATAGGGCTGCCAGAATTTCGTCAGCCCGAGCTTTTCCAGCGCATTGTTGAGATATTTCGGTTCGAACCAGCCGTTAAGGTCGACATCGCGGCGGATCAGGCCATATTCCTTGCTCTTGATCGCCTGCTCCTTGTACTGCGAGACCAGGAGATCGTCGATCAGCGGCGAGTTGCGATAGGTAAGCGTATCGTTGCGGAAATATTCCTCCAGGATCGGAACGGGCGTGCCGGACTTGTGCCAGAGTTCGAAGAGGGCCGCACGGTTCTGCTCTTCCGACGACCACTGCGCCGCCTTGACGAACGCGTCGATGACACGCTGCGTGATCTCCGGATGGGCGTCGATGAAGGCCTCGCGGCCGATGATGCCGGCATTGCGCCCGAAACGCGGATCGTCACCCTTCGTCGTGTAGATGACATCGGCGCTGTCCTTCGCCGCGAGATTGATGAGCTGCGTGTCGCCAAAAGCCGCATCTATGTCCCTGCTGGTCAGGGCCGCGACCGTGCCGGCGGTATCCAGATTGACGACCTGGATGTCACGCTCGGTCAATCCGTGTGCCTGCAAGATCTTGATTGCGGAGAGGTGGCCGTTGGTACCGCGCTGCAGCGCGACCTTGCGGCCCTTCAGATCCTCGATCGTCTTGATGCCGGATCCCTTGGCGACGGCAAGATAAAGCGGCTTGCGCGCGCCGCTCGCCAGCAGAAACTTCGTCTTCAGGCCGGTTGCCCGCCCGATCAGCGCGGGAAGATCGCCCTGATAGGCAAAGTCGAGCTGGTCGTTGGCGAAGCCCTCGTTGACCGCCGGGCCAGCGCCCTTGAAGAAGGTCCATTCGATCTTGACGTTCGGATCGTTGGCGAATTCCTTTTCCAGAAATTCGCCGGCGCGCGCCGTCGCAGCCGACGTTCCCTCCGCATAGGGTTTGTTGTCGACGCCGATCGCGGCGTAGCCAACGTGAATGACGAGGGGATCCTGCGCCCAGGCCGAGGCGGATAACAGGCTCAGGGCGACCGCCGCACCGGCGACCAAGCGGGAAATAATGGACAGTTTCATTTGTTGCTCCGTGATTATTCTGCGGCGACGACCGCGGGCCGGGTTTCAACCGCCGGACTTGTGATGCTCGATGACGGGCGAGGCGTTGACGTCGTGGCGTTGAGGCTCTCAAGAACCCGATTGCGGATTTCGACCAGCTGGGGGGAGGTGCGATCGCGTGGGCGCGGCAAGTCCACCGGAACGATGTCACGGATACGACCCGGCCGGGGTGACATGACGACGACGCGATCGCCGAGATAGACGGCCTCCTCGACATCATGCGTCACCAGAACCATGGTGATGCGTTCCTTCGCCCAGATCGTCTGCAACTCGTCCTGCAGCCTTGCCTTGGTGATGGCGTCGAGTGCGCCAAAGGGTTCATCGAGAAATAAAGCATTCGGACGGTTGACCAATCCGCGCGCGATGCCGGCGCGCTGCGCCATCCCGCCGGAAAGCTGGTGCGGATAGGCCTTGGCAAAGCCGGAAAGCCCGACAAGTTCGAGGTGGGATTCGACGAGCCTGTTCTTCTCTGCCTTGGGCAGCCCGGAATTCTCCAGCCCGAGCGCAATATTGCGGGCGACGGTCAGCCAGGGGAAAAGCCTCGGCTCCTGAAAGACGATGCCACGATCGAGGCTCGGCTCCTTGACGGGCCGCCCCGCGTGACCAACGAATCCTGATGTCGGAAGATCAAGGCCGGCACCGAGGCGCAAAAGCGTCGACTTTCCGCAGCCGCTCGCTCCGACAATGGTGACAAACTCGCCCTCGGCGATATCGAGGCTGACATCGTCGAGCGCGGTCAACGTCTCGCCATTGACCTTGAACTGGCGGGTGACATGGCTGATCTGGAGATGCAGGGAATTGCCCATGGCCGATTACTCCGCAGCAACGGCATGCCGCGCCGGATGCAGAGGCACTCTCAATCCGAGATTTTGGCGCAGTGTCGAACCTTCGTAATCGCTGCGGAAAAGGCCGCGGCGGCGTAGTTCCGGCAGCACATGTTCGACGAAATCATAAAGACCGGTCGGCAGCTGCGGCGGCATGACGTTGAAGCCGTCGGCAGCATCCGTCTTGAACCATTCCTCCATCTGATCGGCGATCTCAGTCGGCGTTCCCACGATCTGCCAATGACCGCGCGCGCCGGCGATGCGCAGATAAAGTTCCCGGATCGTCAGGTTTTCGCGCTTGGCGAGATCGAGCAGCAATTTCTGGCGGCTCTTGCTGCCATTGGTCTCAGGCAGATCCGGAATGGGGCCGTCGAGCGGATATTGGGAGAGATCGACACCGCTTGCCATGCCATTCAGCATTGAAAGGCCGACCACCGGATGGACGAGATCCTGCAGTTCGGCGAATTTTTGCTGCGCTTCCTCGCGCGTTCTGCCGACGACCGGGAAGATGCCGGGCATGATCTTGAGGTCATCCCGGTCCCGGCCGTATTTCGCAAGGCGACCCTTGATATCCGCGTAGAAGGCTCTCGCATCCTCGATGGTCTGATGGGCGGTAAAGACGACTTCCGCTGTACGCGCGGCAAGCTCCCTTCCCGGCTCGGAGGAGCCGGCCTGGACCAGAACCGGGTGGCCCTGCGGCGTGCGCGCCACGTTGAGAGGCCCCCGCACCTTGAAGTGCTTACCCTTGTGATTGAGGATGTGCTGCTTTTGCGGATCGTAATAGATGCCGCTTTGCTTGTTGCGGGGGAAAGCGTCCTCCTCCCAGGTGTCCCAAAGGCCAAGAACGACATCCGCGAATTCTTCGGCCCGTTCGTAGCGTTCGGCGTGAGCGTAATGTTCATCCCTGCCAAAATTGTGCGCTTCATGATCGCTGGAGGACGTGACAAGGTTCCAACCGGCGCGGCCGGCGCTGATATGGTCGAGGGAGGCGAATTTGCGGGCGATATGATAGGGCTCGTTGAAGGACGTCGAGGCGGTCGCCACGAAGCCGATATTCTTCGTCACCGCCGCCAGCGCCGAGAGCAATGTAATCGGCTCGAACTGCGCGACATAACGCTGCGCCGTACGCTGCAACGCCTCAGTGTCATCTCCGCGGGTACCAACACCATCGGCCAGGAAGATCAGATCGAATTTGGCCGCTTCGGCGATTTGCGCCAGCTCGACATAATGGGCGAAGTTGGAACCGGCATCGGCCTGCGTCAACGGATGCCGCCAGGCGGCAATGTGGTGCCCGGTCGGATAAAGGAAAGCCCCGAGCTTCAGCTGCCTTTGTCTGCCCGTCATCGTCTTCTCCATCATCGCTGCGGAAGAAGGCTAAACGTTAAAGATTATAATCTATAGAAATTATATTCTATTTACCGCCGCCACTTCGGATTTGTTCGTCACGCGACATGCCGAACCGGCGGAGATCGTTTCGCGGCAACTGCTCGTAACGGCTGGAAATTGCGGTCGCCTAAGTTTTTCCGATAAGCGGGGAGAAGAATTTCTTCCCGACGGATCAAATAGATATTGCTGGACTTGGGTCTCCAATCACCGAACCCTTCATGCCTCAAAGCGGCGATGCGCCGTTCAAGTCCATGGTCGTGGAGCAGACATGTCTTTCCCATCAGACACATCCGATCCCCTCGTCGCAAAAGCCGTCGAGCTCCGGCGGGCATTCGACCGGGACGCGGTCGAGCGCGACAAATTGGGGGGCAGGCCGACCGAACAGATCCGTCTGCTGAAGGAGAGCGGATTGCCTTCGGCGCAGATTCCGACCCGATATGGCGGTCGCGGCGCTTCCTGGCTCTCCATCCTGCGGGTCGTGCGCGAATTCGCCCGTACCGACGGCTCGCTCGCGCATCTCTTCGGCTACCACCATCTCCCCTTGAACCTCGTGCTCTTTCGAGGGTCCGACGTGCAGAGGGAACGGCTGCTGAGGGCCTCCGCGGCGGGCAATTTCGTCTGGGGCAATTCCGGCAACGCGATGTCGAAAACATCATCGGGACGGCGCATCGACAATGGCTGGCTGATCAACGGCAAGCGCCCCTTTTCCTCAGGTTCTCACATTGCCGACTACATTCAGATCTCCTTCGAAAATGCCGAGGGCGAGCGCCTGACGGCGGCGGTGCCAGCCGGCCGCCAGGGTATCGTCATCGAAGACGATTGGGATGGGATAGGCCAGCGCCAGACCGGCAGCGGCACGGTCAGCTTTCACGACCTCGAGATTGGGGATGACGAACTCATCAGTTCCCCGGCGGTCCCGCTGACACCCTATACGTCGCTGACCTCCCTGCTGCAGCAAAGCGTGCTGCTCAACGTCTTCGTCGGCAGCGCCCAGGGCGCGCTGGAAGAAGGCCGGGCTTACACGACGACATCGTCTCGGCCATGGATCTATTCCGGCGTCGACAAACACACCGACGACCCCTGGATCAAGCGGCAATATGGCGATCTCTACATCCGCACGCTCGCTGCCATCGAGCTCGCCGACAAGGCGGCGCTGAGCCTTGATAAGGCCTTTAACCAGGGACCGGGCCTGACGCATGAAGATCGTGGCGCCGCCGCCATCCATATAGCCACGGCCAATGTCTATGCCGGCGAAGTCGGGCTTGCCGTCTCCAGCGAGATCTTCGAGGTCATGGGCGCGCGATCGGCAACGACGGCAAACGGTTTCGACCGCTTCTGGCGCAACGTGCGGACCCATACGCTGCACAATCCCGCCGAGTACAAGAAGCGCACGCTTGGCACATGGCTGCTGACGGGCGAGTTCCCCGTTCCGGCGATGTATCGCTGAAAGGACATTCCATGGCTAGACGCAAGGATCAGATCAAGCTCGGCGCCTTCCTGCTCTTCACCGGCCACCATGTCGCCGCCTGGCGGCATCCGGAAGCATCGGTGGGTACCGACTTCGAGAACTATCTCGAGCTCGCCAAGCTCGCCGAAGCCGCCAAGTTCGACACCATCTTCTTTGCCGACGGTGTTGCCGCTCGTCTGAGGGACCTGGATGCGGCAAGCCGGAAGGCGCATAGCGGCATCTATCCGTTCGAACCGATCACGCTGCTCTCGGCGCTTGCCAGCGTCACCCGCAATATCGGCCTGATCGCAACCGCCTCAACAAGTTTTTCCGATCCCTTCAACCTCGCGCGCCAGTTCGGTTCACTCGACCGCCTAAGCGGCGGCCGCGCCGGCTGGAACCTCGTGACCTCCTCCGATCCGGACGCCGCCTTGAACTTCGGCCATGACGCGCAGGTTCTGCATGCCGACCGCTACGACCGAGCCGAAGAATTCGCCGATGTCGTGCTGGGCCTCTGGGACAGCTTCGAGGACGATGCCTTCATCCGCGATCGTGAGAGCGGCCGGTATTTCGATCCCGGCAAACTGCATAGGCTCGACCATAAGGGGCGCCACTTCAAGGTGCGCGGGCCGCTGAACATTCCACGTTCGCCGCAGGGGCGGCCGGTTGTCGTGCAGGCCGGAGCCTCCGAGCCCGGCAAGGAACTGGCCGCGCGCACCGCCGAGGCGATCTTCGCCGCGCAGATCACGCTTGGCGAAGCAAAAGCCTTCTATGCCGACGTCAAGGGCCGCCTCGGCAAATATGGCCGTTCGCCCGACGACTTGAAGATCCTGCCGGGAATCTTTCCTGTCGTCGGGCGAAGCGAAGCGGAAGCCGAAGACAAATTCCAGGCCCTGCAGAACCTCATCCAGCCGGAAGTCGGTCTTAATCTCCTCTCGCAATTGACCGGCGTCGACTTGAGTTCCTATCCGCTTGACGGTCCCGTGCCCCCCGAGCCGCCTGTCACCAATGCCGGCAAGAGCCGCCAGGAACTGGTGCTCGATCTCGCGCGCCGCGAAAACCTGACCATCCGCCAGCTCTACCTGCGCATTGCGGGCGCACGCGGCCATTGGCAGGTTGTTGGGACGCCCGCACAGATCGCCGATGTCATGGAAGAACGCTTCGAAAACTTTGGCGCCGACGGCTTCAACATCATGGCGCCCATCATGCCCGGAGGCCTTGCCGATTTCATCACGCTTGTCGTGCCGGAACTGCGCCGCCGCGGCCTGTTCCGCAGCGACTATGAAGGCGCGACGCTGCGCGAAAATCTCGGGCTCAGGCGTCCGGCCAATCGTTTTTCCGCAGGCAATGCGGTCGCGGCGCAATAGGAGAAGATCAAGTGGCTCGTGACAAATTGTTCCTCATTTCCCCCGGCTTTGCCGATCCGAAACATCCGGGCGTCAGCTTCGTCTGCCCCTATTGCAACGCGATCGAGGGACTGCTCGCCTCATTCCCGGATCTTGCTTCGGCGATCGATGTCGAAAGGGTCGCGTTCCCGCGACCACGGCAAAAGGTGATCGAGGTTGCCGGCGAGGAAAACCAGTCGCTGCCGCTTCTCATTCTCGCGGAGAACCCGCCTGATGACGCCTGCGACTGGAACGGAACGCGCTTCATCAATTCGACCGATCGTATCCTCGAGCTGCTTGCCGAACGGCACGGCTTTCCGCGCCTACATTAGGGACGAGGCCATCATGACCATAAAACCAGATGGCTTCGAGCCGCCCTATCCTCCACCCTCCCTTTTCGAGGCGGATCAATCGAATCCCCATCTCGCCAAAGCCGTGGAGCTTAGGGATATATTTGCCCTCGATGCCATCGAGAGGGATCAGTCAGGTGGCAGGCCCGCCGAGCAGATCAGGCTCCTGAAGGAGAGCGGCCTCGTCAACCTTGTCATCCCGAAGGAATTCGGCGGCGGCGGCGAACCCTACTCCACCGCCATGCGTATCGTGCGCGAATTCGCCAAGGTGGACGGCTCGCTCGGTCATCTCTATGGCTATCATTTCAGTCCATTGCAGAATGCTGTCACCACGGCCCAGGATAAGCGGTCGCAAGACATTCTGCGCCGCTCGGCCTCGGGACGCTGGTTCTGGGGCAATACGACGAACAGCTTTTCCAAGAGCCTTTTCGGGCGGCAGGAAAATGGGAAGGTCACCCTCAACGGCTTCAGGCCGTTCGCGTCAGGTTCGCATGTCGCCGACTATCTGATGGTCGCATGGGAAGACGAGGACACCAACAAGCGGAGCTTTGCCTATATACCGGCCGACCGCAACGGTATCACCATCACCGACGATTGGGACGGGATCGGCCAACGACAGACGGGAAGCGGCCGCGTTCTCTACAAGGATGTCGAGATTGAGGAGAGCGAGATCCTGCCGGAGCGCCCGAAGGATCCAATCGCTCTATTGGCACCATTGCAGCAGCAGAGCGTATTGCTCAATATCTTTGTTGGCTCCGCACAAGGAGCGTTGGCGGCAGCCCGGGACTATACAGTCACGAAATCGCGCCCGTGGATCTATTCCGGCGTCGAACGGCATTCCGACGACCCTTGGATCAAGAGACAGTATGGCGAGCTGTGGATCAAGGTGCAGGCGGCAACGGCGCTTGCCGACCGGGCGCTCTCGGCCATCGATGCCGTCTATGCGAAAGGGCACGATTTGACAGCAGAGGAGCGCGGCGAGGCGGCAATCGCGGTCGCCTCCGCCAACGTGCTTGCCGGCCGGGTCGCCCTTGAAGTCACCAGCGAGATTTTCGAGGCCATGGGTGCACGGTCCGCCGTCAGGCCGCTCGGGTTCGACCGCTTCTGGCGCAATGTGCGCATTCACACGCTTCACAATCCCGCCGAATACAAGACCCGCAATGTCGGGACATGGTTCCTCGACGGCGAGTTTCCTGAACCGGGGATATTCCAGTGAGCCGGACACGCGAACTCCATCTCAACATCAACATATTGCACTCCGGATTTTCGCCGGCAGCCTGGCGCATGCAGGGAAGCGATCCGCGCGCGTCCTTCGATATCAACCACTATATCAATGTCGCCCGCATCGCCGAGCGCGGCACCTTCGACGCGGTCTTTCTGGCCGATCAGGCAGCCATATCCGATCGCGTCGATTTCCGCCCGCTGACATCTCTCGAGCCGACCATCGTGCTGGCCTCGGTTGCGGCCCATACCGAACATATCGGCCTGATCGCTACGGCTTCCACCACCTATAACGAGCCCTATAATATCGCTCGCCGCTTCGCGACCCTCGATCACGCCAGCGGCGGCCGCGTCGGCTGGAACGTCGTCACCAGCGCCGATCTCTCGCAAAGCAGGAATTTCGGCCTGGAAAAGCCGGTTGCGCATCAGAGCCGCTATGAGCGCGCTGAGGAATTTACATCGGTCGTCAAGGCCCTGTGGGACAGCTGGGAGGAAGACGCTTTCATCGGCGATGTCGAAAGCGGTCGGTTCGTCGATACCAGCAAGGTCCATGCCATCGCCCATCGCGGCAAGCATTTTTCCGTACACGGCCCGCACAACGTCCCACGCCCGCCGCAAGGACACCCCGTCATCGTGCAGGCCGGCGGCTCGGATGATGGGCGGGAGTTGGCAGCCAGGCACGCCGAGGCGGTGTTCTCAGCCTCGCAATCCCTGGAGGAGTCGCTCGATTACGCGCGCGACCTCCGAACAAGAGCCGCCCGCCATGGCCGCGCCCCCGACAGCCTGCTGGTGCTTGCCGGCCTTGCCACCATCATCGGCAGTACCGAGGCGGAAGCCAGGCGGCGGCAGGAAGAACTGCGCGAACGCATTCCGCTGGAATACAGTCTTGCGCGCCTCTCGGGCGTGTTGCAGGTCAATCCCGATAGGCTGGAGCTCGACCAACCCCTGCCGGATGACATTCCCCTGCCCCCCGATGGCGGCCACACCTTCTTTCGCGCCACCCTCGCCCTCGCGCAGCGCGAGAAATTGACCGTGCGCGGCCTCATCCGCGCCTTGAATGGCGGGACCGGACACCGCACCATTGTCGGCACGCCCGACGCAATCGCCGACGATATCGAAAAATGGTTCGAGGCAGGCGCAGCAGATGGCTTCAACCTGATGCCTGATGTGCTGCCGCATGGCCTGGAGGTCTTCGTGGACGAGGTGGTGCCCATCCTGCGCCGCCGAGGCCTGTTCAGGAAAGTATATACGGGCCATACCCTACGGAACCATCTCGGCCTTTCCAGGCCGGCTAACCCATATGCCATCGCCGCCGAATAAAGGAGAAACAACATGACGTCAGCCACGACCGCAAGGCTTCCGGAGGATGACAGGCTCGCCGCTCTCGTAAGCGAGCGCTACCGCAACAGCCATCATATCGGCGCCGACTGGAATGAGACGATCGAGACGTTGCTGTCCCACCGTAGCGTGCGCGACTATCTGCCAAAGCCGGTTCCGGATGACATCCTCCACCTCGCGATCGCCGCGGCCCAATCGGCGCCGAGCTCGTCCAACCTGCAGGCCTGGAGCGTCATTGCCGTCAGGGACGATACGCGCAAGGAAAAGCTGAACGCCGTTGCCGGAACACAGAGGCAGATCACGCAGGCGCCGTTGCTGCTGATCTGGCTTGCGGATCTTTCGCGGCCACGCCGCATCGCGGCGGATCAAGGCTCAGCCGCCGATGGCCTCGACTATGTCGAAAGCTTCCTGCTCGGCGTCATCGACGCTGCCCTCGCCGCGCAGAATGCCGTCGTCTCCCTGGAATCGCAGGGCCTCGGCACCTGCTATATCGGCGCCATCCGCAACGACCCGGAGACCGTGGCCCGCGAGCTGGAATTGCCGGAGGGTGTCTTTCCAGTCTTCGGCCTGACGGTCGGCTATCCCGATCCGGCCATACAGGCCGCCGTCAAGCCGCGGCTGCCGCAAACGAGCGTGCTCCATGACGAACGCTACGATCATCGCCGGCGGTCGGAGGACCTGCGGCATTACAACACCGTCCTGCAGGACTTTCAGACCGAACAGCGCATGCCACGCATTGACTGGACGGTGCAGGTGAAAAACAGGATAGGATCCGTCGAAGCCCTGAAGGGACGACACCTTCTCGGCGTGGCGGCCCGCCGCCTCGGCTTCAGACTGAAATAATCAGCCGGCTATTCGGCGGCGGCAATGTCGAGCCTGCGCAACATATTACGCGACAGGATGTCGCCGATCGTCCACACGACCTTGACCTCCGCCCGCAGCCAGTTGCGGAACAGTTCGACGCGCATGAGACGTTCCTTGGCGGGCGCCGTGACGAAGAAATAGGAAAAGCTCACGGCTTGCGAGCCGCCGAAGGGCGTCACCAGACGTCCCGCCTTCAGCTCGGCCTCCGCCAGGCGGATTTTTCCGAGACCAAGTCCCTGACCTGCCAGTGCGGCATCGATGACGAGCGATGATTGACTGAGGCGGAAGCCGCCCTGTGGCAAACGCAGGGATAGTCCTTCGGCACGCAGCCAGCCGTTCCAATCCGGACAGGAATGATCATGCTCCGCGCCATCCTCGTGCAGCAGAGGCACGCCTTCGATCGCCTGCGGGCCGTTCCACAGCCAATGCCGCTCGGCAAATTCGGGGCTGCAGATCGGCACGACAGCCTCGGAGAAAAGGTGATCGACGACAAGCCCGGGATAAACGCCGCTGCCATACCGGATGGCGCAATCCGTGTCGCCTGTATTCAAATCGGTCAAATGCGTCGAGGCATCGACCAGAATCTCCAAACCGGGGGCCGCTTGCCTCAGACCATCCAATCTCGGGATCAGCCATTTGCTGGCAAAGGATGGCGCGACCGATACGCGGATCGGAAGATCGTGATCGCTGGCGATGAATTGCGTCATCGTCGCCAGAACCACATCGAACGCGTTTGTCAGTCCCGGTACCAGCGCCAGGCCGGCAGCCGTCAACTGGAGTTGACCACGGACCCTGCGAAACAGCGACTGCCCCAGATAATCCTCCAGAAGCCGGATCTGCTGGCCGACGGCGGCCGAGGTGACGTGCAATTCCTCCGCAGCACCAAGGAAACTCAGGTGCCGCGCTGTCGCCACGAAGGCGCGCAACGAGGTCAATGGCGGTAGCCGCGCCAAGGTCGGCTGGATGGATTTTCTCCGAGTGTCGGCAATCGTGTTCATGAACCGATTGCACCACAATCAGCCATCTGAAGACGAGAACGCGCTTTGCGTTTACGGGCAAGCGGACGGATATTTTCTTCCATGCCCGGACGGCATGGGGGAAGCAAAAACTAAAAATGCAAAATAGTCTATATTTTTAATAGACAAAAGATTTGACCGGCCCATTTCGGACGCATCCGGCAAAGCTTTTCTTTCTCGGGCGATCAGAAAAACATTCTTTCGTTTTGCAGGCCGGGCACCCGAAGATGCGCCGATCGCGGACATCTCCGCCAGCGGTTCACCGAAGGACCGATCCGTTCAACCGGCAAGGAAAGCGAATGACCATCAACCGCCGCCGTTTCAACCAACTGCTTCTGCTCTCGACCGTAGCAACCCTTCTGCCAACCGCTGCGATCCGCGCGGCCGAAACACCGCCGCGCGGCGGCACGCTTAATTTCATCGTCGAACCCGAGCCGCCAACCATCCTGGCACTCGCCCATACCGCCGGCGGCACGCAGAAGATCAGCCCGAAGATCACCGAGGGGCTGCTTACCTACGATTTCGGTCTCGTGCCGAAACCACAGCTTGCGACCGAATGGGCGGTGGCAGCCGACGGTCTCACGTATACGTTCAAGCTCAGACCCAACGTCAAATGGCACGACGGCAAGCCATTCACCTCGGCCGATGTCGCCTATTCGATCGAACTCTTGAAACAGGTTCATCCGCGTGGACGAGGCACGTTCGCCAATGTCATCGCGGTCGACACGCCAGACCCCCTGACGGCGATATTCCGTCTCTCCAAGCCAGCGCCCTACCTTTTGAAAGCGCTCTACGCGGCCGAATCTCCGATCGTGCCGAAACACATCTACGAAGGCGTCAAGATCGCCGATGTTCCGACCAATCCGAACGGTGGCGCCCCTATCGGCACCGGCCCCTTTGTTTTCCGGGAGTGGGTGCGCGGCTCGCATATCATCCTGGAGCGCAATCCCGATTATTGGGATGCCGGCAAACCCTATCTCGACCAGGTTGTGGTTCGCTTCGTGCCCGATGGCGCTGCCCGCGCGGCGGGCTTCGAGACCGGAGAGTTCGATCTCGGTGGCGACAATCCCATCCCGCTCGCCGATCTCGAGCGCATCAAGGCGCTGCCGAATATCGGCATCGATTCCCGCGGCTACGAGACGAAGGGCGACCAGACGCAGCTCATCCTCAACCTCGATAATGAATACCTGAAGGATGTCCGCGTGCGTCGCGCGATCGCGCATGCGATCGACCTCAACGTCATCCTCAATACGGTCTGGTATGGCTATGGCCACGTCTCGCCAACGCCTATCAGCACCTTCCTGCCGCAATATCTCAATGCCGCGATCAAGCCCCATGCCTTCGATCTCAAGGCGGCGGAGCAATTGCTGGACGAGGCCGGCTATAAGCGAAACGGCGGCGGCACTCGGTTTGCGCTTCGCCTGACGCACAATTCCTACAATGAAGGCTTCAAGCGCGTCGCCGAATATCTGAAGCAGAACCTCGCTCGCATAGGTATCGACGCGAGGATCGATTCCTACGACTTCTCGACCTACATCCAGAAGGTCTATACCGAGCGCGCCTTCGACCTTACGGCGGAATATCTCGGCAACCAGTTCGATCCGACGCTCGGCGTGCAGCGCATCTACTGGTCGAAGAACTTCAAGCTCGGATTGCCTTTCTCCAACGCCAGCCACTATCAGAATCCGGAGGTCGACAGGTTGCTCGAGACAGCTTCGATCGAAGTCGACGAGGCAAAGCGCAAGCAGGAATTCAACGACTTCCAGAAGATCATCGCCGATGAGCTGCCCGTCATCAATCTGATCTCGCTCGAAAACGTCACGGTCTTCAATAAGCGCGTCAAAAACCACACGATCGGCGCGGAAGGCGTGCAATCGAATTTCGCCGATGTCTATATCAAGGAGGGCGAAGGCTGACACTAAAAGCAGTCCGTTCTGCTTTGAGGGGGCGATGCGGCGCCCCCTTCCTTTATGTCGGATTATGAGGCGGCAAGGGCGAGCGGCGTCAGTTTGGCGAGAATACGATCGGCCAGCGCAATCGCCTGCGCCCGTTGCTCCGAGATCGAGCTTGACTCCCAGGCAACGCCGCGCAGCGGATGACCAATGGCGCTGATGTTGCGGTGAACACGCCCCTCTTCCGAAATGACATCCCCTTGTTCCGTGGCATCGAGGCCGAAACCGGTGCTGTGCGGGCGAACCTCTCCGCTTTCGATGAGGCTCCTGACGAAGGGATCGGAAATGCGTCGCCAGTCGTGTAACTGATGGCCACGGCAATCGATGACGCCGCCGAAAGAATGGGACTCGGTACCCGAACGCGTCTTCAACGTCGCCGTGATCAAGCGGCCAGCGGGCTTCATGGAAAGCAATCGCGCGGGCCCGTGCCGGAGCCTGCCTTCGGCAATCGCCTTGGAGACGGCGCGATAGCTGTCAGGCGCGGCGCGATGCGCCGTAACATCCCAGAATGCCCGCAGATGACGTGCGAACCGCGCTCTCTCGACATCGTCAGCCTTTTGCCACAAAGGCAAAATGTAGGGCCGGATGGCGAGCGGCAGCGCCTGCCAATCCTTGGCCTCGGCCGCCAGTGCGCGACGTTCGGCCTTGACGATCGACAGCAAGGACCGCGCGGTGGTCGGTAGAGGTCTCTCCGCGAGGAAATCACGCTCCAGCGCAACATTGCGCCGATCCTCTATGAATTGACCACGCCTGGATATGACCTGATAGCGGCCCTGGAAGCCTCGCGCTTCCATGCTTGCGACCGCATCGACCATCGACAGGCTCGAGCCGATGAGCAAGATCTCGTCTGTTTCCACCAGGCGATCGAGGGCTGCGGCATCCCACGGAGATGCGGCAAAACCTGGATGACGGGCAACGGATGCTTCCTGTCGCGCAAGGTCGGGCTGGAAGACGCCGAGGGCCAGAACTACCTCGTCCGCTTCGATAGTCTCGCCTTCACTTGTCGTGATCTCCACCCTGTGCGGAGCGGAAACGAGACGGCTCGCCGCGGCCTTGACATGCCGGAATGTCGATCCGGAGCGTGCTGTCGATATCGCCCGGCGCAGCTCATCGCGGACATAGGTTCCATAAAGGTAGCGCGGCGGAAAACTGCCTGCGATATCGGCAGGCGGCGTCCAGCCGTAACGTAACGCGTTCTCCGCCAGCCAATGAGTAAGATGGTCGGGCTCTTCCGGATGAAGGGAAAAGGTACCGGCGGGGCCATTGACGAGATGCACGCCCTCGGTCGTGCTATAGGCGACCCCACGCCCAAGCTCCTCGCGGGGCTCCAATATCGTGATCGAAAGCGGCACCTCCGTCTTGTCGAGCAGCTTGATCGCGGTCAGCGCACCGGCAAAGCCGCCGCCGACAATGACGACGGAATGATGGGAATGCGGGTCTATGTGCATGGCTCAGAAGACCTTGCCTTCTTCCAGATGCGTCGTGGTGCCGTTGATGTAATAGTCGCCGACCACCCGCGCCTTGTGCAGCAGCGGATTGTGGTTAAGCACCGTGCGGATGTTGCGCCAGTGGCGATCGAGGTTAAGTTGCCGCGACGTCGCCGAACCGCCGCCGAGCTCGAAGACGTTGGTCGCGGCAGCAAGGGCAAGCTGCGATGCAACGATCTGGGTGCGCGCCGTCGTCAGCGCGCTTTCGACCAAAGCCGTCTCCAAGATCTGCGGATCATCGCCCGCAAAAGCCGAGGCCGTCCGATCGAGCCCGCGGGCGCTTTCGCGGATCAGCGTATCGACGGCAAAGGAGTTTGCCGCGATCTCACCCAATATCTTCTGGACGAAAGGATCGGCATTGGCCGTCTCGGCCGCACTGTGGGCTGCCGAGCGCGCCTGTCTGCGTACATATTCGGTGCCTTCCGCCAGCGCGCCGCGGACCGCGCCCGCCATCGAGGCGGCAAGATGCAGCTGACGCAGTGTGGACGTGTGCCTGCCGATCAGCGTGTTCAACCCGCGCCTCGAAATCTCGTGCGGCAGCACTTCCACGTCGTCGAGCAGCACGCCACCGCTTGCCGTCAGACGCTGACCCATGCCGTCCCAATCGTCGAGGATGCTGATCCCCTTGCGATCGACGGGCAAAAGCACGCTGACGAGTTGGTCTTCATCATCCTTGGCGCTAAACGAGGCGAAATCGGCAAATGCCGTGCCGGTCGCATACCATTTGCGCCCGTTGAGCCTGTA
Source organism: Rhizobium sp. AG207R (assembly GCF_027109195.1). NCBI lineage: Bacteria > Pseudomonadati > Pseudomonadota > Alphaproteobacteria > Hyphomicrobiales > Rhizobiaceae > Rhizobium > Rhizobium sp. AG207R. The sequence goes on along the minus strand of NZ_JAEPVT010000011.1, from coordinate 53,059 downwards.
GCTCTCGCCGGATTTCGTCAGCCGCGTCGTGACCTCGCCGGGACGCTTCGTTCCCTGTTCCGTATGGGCGCCGCCGAAGAGCTTGCCGCCAAGGACGCGGGCAAGCTGCGTGCGATCGACCGAACTGCTCGGATTGAGCAGCAGCGCTTCCGTGAAATTGAAATGGCTGCGGAGCGCGTGGGCGACATTGGAATCGGCCGCACCGATCGTCATCACCATCTCGATGTAATCGAGCACCGATCCGCCCGGACCGCCAAGCGCTGTCGGTATACGCAACGCGCCAAGGCCGGCCTCCTTGAACAGCTTGAAAGCCTCATGGGGCAGCTCGCGTTCGAGGTCTCGACGCGCAGCGCCTTTTGCGATCTCCGCAGCAAGATCGGGTATTCTTGCAAGCAACGTCGCCCGATTGGTTTCAACGGGTACGGAGGGCACGGCTGATGAAACTGTTATGGGCATGAAAGGCTCTTTGCGCCGGAAGGGGAAGGCCCCGCTCAAGCAGGGCCTTAGGCTGGATGATCAGGCTACGGCGCGAGCAAGCGGCACGACGTTTTCATTGTCGCCGGCGGCACTGACGGGAACGCGACCCTCGACTGGATGGCTCGGATCATTGAAGCCCGGCGTGGACGGATGCCCTGTCGTGACCAGACGGTCGACCAGAGCCTCGTCCTCAGCAGTCAGCTTGACGTCGAGGGCTCGGATATAGCTATCCCAATGCTCTTCCGTGCGCGGGCCGGTGATCGCCGAGGTGATCAGCTTGTTGTTCAGCACCCAGGCGATGGCGAATTCGGTCGGCGTGACCTTCTTGGCGGCGGCGTGAACGGCGATCTCCTTGGCGATGGCGATCGATTCCGGACGCCATTCGGTTTCGAGGATGCGCTTGTCGCCGCGGCCGGCACGGGTATCGGCGGCCGGCTCCTTGCCCGGCTCATACTTGCCCGTCAGCACACCGCGCGCCAGCGGCGAATAGGAGACGACGCCGAGGCCATAATGATGAGCGGCCGGAAGCTGCTCGGCTTCGGCGGTGCGGTTGACGATGTTGTAAAGCGGCTGGCTTGCGACCGGGCGATCGATACCGAGCTGGTCGGCGAGATGCGAGATCTCGGCGATGCGCCAGCCGCGGAAGTTCGAGACGCCGAAATAGCGCAGCTTGCCCGCGCGGATAAGATCGGCAATCGCACGCACCGGCTCCTCTAGCGGCGCGTCGAAGACGGCGCGATGGAAATAGAGGATGTCGATATAGTCGGTGTTGAGACGGCGCAGCGAATTTTCGACCGTCTCGATCACCCATTTGCGCGAATGACCGCCGAGATTGGGACCCTTCTTATGCGAGTTGACGAACTTCGTCGCAAGCACCCAATGATCGCGGTTTGCCTTGATGCCGCGGCCGACCACCTCTTCCGATTTGCCGTCATGATAGACGTCGGCGGTGTCGATGAAATTGATGCCCTGATCGCGGGCCTTGTCGATGATGCGGAAAGAGACCTCGTCGGGCGTCGGGCCGCCGAACATCATCGTCCCAAGGGTGAGAGGCGATACCTTCAGCGCGCTGCGCCCGAGATAGCGATAATCAACCATGTCATTTCTCCATTTCATTGTGCATGATGGCAGGCGACCGTGTGACCACTGCCCATTTGCCGATAGTCCGGATCATCGCTCCGGCAGATGTCTGTTGCGAGCGGACAGCGCGTATGAAAGCGACAGCCGGACGGCGGATTGTGCGGGCTCGGCAGATCGCCGGTGATCGGTGCCGCCTGCTTGCGCCGCGACGGATCGGGCACCGCGGCTAGCAGCGCGCGCGTATAAGGATGCTTGGCATCGCTCCAGAGCCTTGCCGTCGGCGCGCTTTCGACGATGCGGCCGAGATACATGACCAGCACCCGATCGGCGAAATAGCGCACGACCGACAGATCATGGGAAATGAAGAGGTAGGAAAGCGAAAGCTCCGTCTTCATCTCGACGAGAAGATTGAGGATCTGCGCCTGGATCGAGAGATCGAGCGCGGACACGGGCTCGTCGCAGATGACAAGCTCAGGCTGCAGGATCAAAGCCCGGGCAATCCCGATGCGCTGGCGCTGGCCGCCGGAGAACTCATGCGGATAGCGATCGAGCGAATCCGCCGGCAAGCCGACGTGAAGAACCATAGAAGCGGCGATAGTGTCACGGCTCTTGCGATCACCGATGCCGTGAACGGCGAGCGGCGCTGTCAGGATTGAGCGGATCGTCTGGCGCGGGTTGAGCGAGGCGAACGGATCCTGAAAGATCATCTGAATATGCCGGCGGACGGATTGCAACTCCCTGCCCGACATGGCGGCAACATCGCGCCCCTTGAAGGTAACACGCCCGGAACTGGGATCGACGAGGCGCATCAGGGATTTGCCGAGCGTCGACTTGCCGCAGCCGGATTCTCCCACAAGCGCTACGGTCTCCCCTTCGAGGATCTCAAGCGATACGTCATCCACGGCCCGCACCGTTCCGGCCGCAGCCGGATAATGCGTCGAAAGCCTATCGACCGACAGAAGCGACATGGGCTCTCTCCGTAAGGACTGGAACATAGGGACAGGCCACTTCACGGTCGATTGAGACCTCGACAAGCGCCGGCACGGATATGCCGCAGGCCGCTCGCGCCACCGGACAGCGCGGCCGGAACGAACAGCCCTTTTCGCCGACCGCAGAAACGATCGAGCCGCGAATTTCCGTCAATGGCCCATCGCGATAGTGATAGTCGGCCTTCAATCGCGGTGAGGCCGCGAGCAGCCCCTGCGTATAGGGATGATACGGCGTCTCGAACAAGGCATCGGGCAGGCCCTGCTCGATCTTTCGCCCCGCATACATCACGACGACCCGGTCGGCCCATTGCGCGACGATACCGAGGTCGTGCGTGATGAGGATGACCGCCATGTTGAGCTGACTGCGCAGGCGATCGAGCAGTTGCAGCACCTGTGCCTGGATCGTGACGTCGAGTGCCGTGGTCGCCTCGTCGGCAATCAGAAGCCGTGGATTGCAGGCGACCGCAATGGCGATCATGACGCGTTGACGCATGCCGCCCGAAAGCTGATGCGGATAGTCGTCGATACGTTTTGCCGCCTCTGGAATGCTGACGAGATCCAGCAGATCGATCGCGCGCTGGCGCGCCTGCCTGCCGCTCAGTTTTTCATGAATGCGCAGCACTTCGACGATTTGGGCGCCGATTGTCAGCACGGGATTGAGCGACGTCATCGGCTCCTGAAAAATCATGGCGATGTCGTGCCCGCGAATGCTCCGCATCTCCCGTTCGCGCAATTTCAGGAGGTCGCGGCCGTCGAACAGGATTTCGCCCGCCGTCTTGGCGTGCCGAGGCAGGAGCCCCATCAGACCGAGCGCGGTCAGCGACTTGCCCGAGCCTGACTCGCCGACAACAGCCAGCATCTCGCCGGCTGCCGCCGTGAAGCTGACGCCCTTGACCGGCTGGGCGCTCCCGAAACCGACCGAGAAATCGCGGACGTCGAGAAGTCCCGTCATCGACGCTCCTCCGAAAAACGCGGGTTAAGGGCATCGTTCAGGCCATCGCCAATGAGATTGAGCGACAGCACCGTGAAGACGATGGCAAGACCCGGCAAGGCGGTGAGATACCAGGCGGTGCGGATGACATCGCGCCCCGCGCCGATCATCGAACCCCAGGAGACACGATTGGGATCGCCAAGCCCCATGAAGGACAGCGCCGATTCCATCAGGATCGCGCTCGCCACCATGACGGACGACGTGACGATCAGGGGCGGCAAAGCATTCGGAAGGATTTCCCGAAAAATGATGCGGGCATGGCCGAAGCCGAGGCTGCGGGCAGCGAGAACATAGTCTTTCTCCTTTATGCCGCGAAACTCGGCGCGTGTCAGACGTGCGACCGTCGGCCAGCTGACCAGTGCAATCGCAACCGTCACCGTCGTCGTGGTCGGCTGTGCGATTGCCACCAGCACGACAAGCAGGACGAAACTCGGCATGGTCTGGAAGATCTCGATGAGCTTGACGAGGAGGTCATCGACCACACCGCCGAAATAGCCGGCAAGCGCGCCGACCGTCACCCCGGCGCCAAGGCCGAGCAGGGTCGCGGCAATGCCGACGGTCAGCGAGATCTGGGCACCATGAAGAATGCCCGCCAGCACATCACGCCCCATGGAATCCGTTCCCAACGGATAGGCCGGATTTTGGCCCGGCCAAAGGAAGGGTCGCGCCACCATCTCCAGGGGATCGCCAGGATAGAGGATCGGCGCAAGCAGGGCCGCAAACACGATTGCCGCCAGAACGGCAATGCCGAAGAGCGCGTTGGGGTTGGAAAGAAAGATCCTGAGCTCACGCCGACGCCCTTGCCAGCGCGGGGCCGAAACAGCCGTCGTGCGGGCATCGGGCGCATGGATGTGGGTCCAACGGCGTTCGGGAACGGGTGCGGCCTTTGCCGCTGTTTCGGACTCCTCGGCACTGAAATCGCGCGCCGCGTCCGCATAGATCTTGAGTTCTTGCGCTTTCATCGATTCGCTCCGATCCGCGGGTCGAGCCAGGCTTGCAGAAGATCCACAGCAGCGTTGGCGATGATGACGAGAAGTGACGAGAGCAACAGGATGCCAAGCAGAACGCTGAAGTCGCGGGCCATGACGGCCTCGAAAGCCAACCGCCCAAGCCCGGGCCAGCTATAGACCGTCTCGACGACGACGGCGCCGCCGAGCATGCCGCCGAAGTGCATTCCAGCCATTGTCGTGATCGGGATCAGCGCGTTGCGCAACACATGCCGCGTCGTCAGCTTGAACGGCGAAACGCCCTTTGCCCGCGCCGTGCGCACGAAATCCTGCGACTTGACTTCAAGCATGGCGGCGCGCGTCAATCTTGCATAGATCGCGAGGTAGAAGAGTGCGAGCGATATGGCCGGCAGCACCATGTAGCGCGCCCGGTCAAGCAGCGCCGGCAGGCCGGTGAGCCGCGAACCGATGGTGCTGTCGCCGCCGCTCGGCAGCCATCCGAGCTTGACGGAAAACAAGAGGATCAGCATCAGCCCGATCCAGAAACCCGGGATCGAATAGAAGAGGAGCGAGACGATCGAGATCAGCCGATCCGGCAGCCGCCCAGCAAATGTTGCCATCAGCGATCCGAGGATCAGGCCGATCGCGATCGCGGCGGCGAGTGCAGCCACCATCAGCGTCAGGGTACCGGGCAATCGCTGGCCGATCAGATCGGCGACGGGCATGCCGTAGCGCGGCGAAAAGCCGAGACTGAAATGCGCGAGATTGTTCAGATAGTTGGCGAGCTGCACGAGGACCGGATTGTCCAGGCCGAAGCGCTCGCGCAGCGCTGCCATGGTCTCGACCGTGGCCGAGCCGGCCTCAGCCGCCATGACATCGGCTGCATCGCCCGGCGCCAGCTTGAGCAGAAAGAAATTCAGGATGACGATGCCAAGCATCGTCGGCACCGCCTGCACGGCCGTCCTGCGTAGCGTTCGTCCTATCCGCATATATGCCGACATCGAAACTCCTCGGCAGCGCCTCCGAAATTTCAAGCGCTGCATCGCAATAGTAGTTGACTAAATCTGTAGGTTTTGTCAAATCGATATCGGTAGATATTTCTGAAATTTCTCAAATCGACGATGTAAATTAGAATAAATTTGCAGAGATCTGAAATTTACGCATCAATTTTCCCAAGAAATGAGCGCAAGGCAACAAAGCAACCTACGAGAACCGCTCCCTTCGAGAACATAAAACCAGCAACCGTTCAGGCTCGGTAGCCCCACCTTAGACAGACGAGGCAACTTCAGATGACCAGGCTTTCCACAATTACACGCCGGAGTTTCCTGCTCTCGTCGGCAGCGCTCGGCGCGATCGCCGTAACGGGAACAACAGTCCATGCGGTTCCATCGCGTGGCGGTACCGCGACGCTTCTGCTTTCGGCTGAACCGCCGGTCCTGACGACGATCGCCCATACGGCCTTCAACTCGGTCTATGTCTCGCCGAAGGTGACCGAGGGGCTGTTGACCTATGATTTCGATCTCAATCCGCAGCCGCTCCTCGCCAAACAATGGGCCGTCAGCGATGACGGGTTACGCTACACCTTCAAGCTGCGCGAAGGCGTCAAATGGCACGACGGCAAGCCTTTTACCGCCGATGATGTTGTCTTCTCGATCAAGACGCTCAAAGATGTCCACCCGCGCGGACGCAACACCTTTCTGAACCTCGTCGAGATCGAGACACCCGACCCCCTGACGGCGATCCTGGTTCTCTCCAAACCAGCCCCTTATCTGATTACCGCTCTCGCCGCATCGGAATCGCCAATCGTTCCCCGCCATCTCTATGAAGGCACGAAGGTCGCCGAAAATCCGGTCAATCTGGCGCCGGTCGGCACCGGACCGTTCAAGTTCAAGGAATGGATACGCGGCAGCCATATCGTCTATGAGCGCAATCCCGATTATTGGGACCAGCCTCGTCCCTACCTCGACCAACTGATCGTCCGCTTCATTCCAGACGCCGCCGCGCGCTCAATCGCGATTGAGACCGGCGAGATCGATCTGGCGCCATCGACGCCCGTTCCGCTCAGCGATCTCGATCGCCTCAAGGGCGTGGCGAGCCTCGCCTTCGAAACAAGGGGTTATCAATATTCGAATGGCGTCAGCCGTATCGAATTCAACCTGGAAAGGCCGGTGTTCAAGGATGTCCGCGTCCGGCGGGCCTTCGCGCATGTCATCGACCGCAAGGTGATCCGCAACACCATCAATTATGGCTATGGCGAAGCGATCCCCGGCCCGATCAATCCCAATCTGGCGAAATGGTTTGTCGCCGATCTCAAAACCTATCCGATCGACCTTGCCGCGGCGGAGAAGCTGCTCGACGAGGCCGGCCATCCGCGCGGTTCGGACGGTGTGCGCCTGCGCCTCAATCTTGACTATGTGCCGAGCGGCGAGCCCTACAGCCGCGGCTCGGAATATATCCGCCAGGCGCTCGCCAAGGTCGGCGTCGAGGTGACGGTGCGCAGCCAGGATTTCGCCACCTATACCAAGCGCATCTACACCGATCGCGATTTCGATTTCGCCTATGAAGGAATGAGCAATCTCTTCGATCCCACGGTCGGCGTGCAGCGGCTTTACTGGAGCAAGAACTTCAAGCCGGGCGTGCCCTTCTCCAATGGCTCCGCCTATAGCAATCCCAGGGTCGACGCCCTTCTCGAGGCCGCCGCCATCGAAGTCGATCCCCAGAAGCGGGTCGAGCAATGGCGCGAGATCCAGACGATCCTCGTCGAGGATCTGCCGGCCCTCGACATCGTCAGCCAGCCGGAACTGACCATCTACAACAAGCGTATTGCCGACCACACGCTCGGCGGCGAAGGCATCGCCGGCAGCCTTGCCTACGCCTACATCGCAACCGCCTGAAGCACCGAAAGCAAGGGAACGCCATGTCCATCCAGCACCGTCCCGGCTCCATCGTGGGCCTGCCGAAATTCGCCGCGCCGACCGATTTTCCCGATAGCCCGCTATCGCAGGCCCTGAAGCAGCCGGTTCTGCTCGGCCTTTTTCTGCCGATTCAGGCCGGAGGCTGGACGCAATCGACGCTGGAGCGCTCCACCGACTGGCGCTTCGACTACAACAAGGCGCTGACGCTGCGAGCGGAGGAGCTGGGTTTCGATCTGGTGTTCGCCCTGTCGCAATGGCTTCCCAAGGGTGGCTATGGCGGCGTCTTCGACGGCCACGCACTCGACAGCTTCGTCTCGACCGCAGCACTTGCAGGCCTCACCAAGAAGATCATGCTCATCTCGACGATGCATGTTCTCTACGGCCCGTGGCATCCGCTGCACCTTGCCAAGTTCGGCGCCACGCTCGATCACATCACCCGTGGCCGCTGGGGCATCAATGTCGTCACCGGCCACAGGGCCGTCGAGCACGAGATGTTCGGCTGGCAGCGCATCGAGCATGACAGGCGCTATGAGCTTGCGGCGGAATTTCTCGAAGTCGTGCAGCGGCTTTGGAGCGACGACGAGAACTACTCCTTCGAAGGTGAAAGCAGCTGGAAGCTCGGTGGCGGCTACGTGACACCGAAACCGAATTTCGGCCGCCCGATCCTGGTCAACGCCACCGGATCCGATGCAGGCATCGCTTTCGCCGGCCGCTACTCGGATATCGTCTTCATCACCAGCCCGACCGGCGCGGACATCGACAGCGCCCTCGCCTCCCTGCCGGCTCATAGCAAGAGGGTGAAGGATGCCGCCGCCGATGTCGGACGCAGCGTGCGCACCCTGCTCAATCCGATGGTCATTTGCCGTCCGACCGAGAAGGAGGCATGGGAACTCGCCGACCGGATCGTCGCCCATGGCGACCAGCGTTCCCGTAAGGGCTTCCAGTCGCTGGATTCCGACGCCCATGCCTGGAAGGGCCGCGACGCCCAGGATCCCTATCGCTTCATCGGCGGCAATATTCGCGTCATCGGTTCGCCGGAGCAGGTGGTCGACCAGTTCGTCAAGCTGAGGGCGGCCGGAATCGACGGCTTGCAGCTCAGCTTCTTCGATTTCCGAGATGACCTTGAATTCTTCGGCAGCGAGGTCCTGCCGCTGATGAAACAGGCCGGCCTGCGCCACTGAAAGGAACGATCATGACCAGCAATGCCATTTCCGAAATCTGGTACACGCGCTGCCCCGTCCCGACGCCTGTGGGACTGGCCGCACAGCTCGGCTACCTCGAAGACGGCTTTCGCAGCGAAGGCGTCGCCCTGAAATCCATCATCGACTCTCCGGACAGGAACATCCGGCGGAGCCATTTCAACCACACACTCGACTGGTCCTTCCGCCATGGCGGCAATGTGCCACCCATTCGTGCGCGCTCGGAAGGACGCCGCACCCGTCTCGTCGGCATTACATGGACGGACGAGTTTCAGGCGATCATCACGCTGCCGGAAACCGGCATCAGGACGACCAGGGATCTCAAGGGTCGCCGCTTCGGTATTGCCCGCCGCCCCGAAGGGATCGTCGACTTCATGCGTGCCACGGCGCTCAAGGGATTGATCTCGGCTCTGTCGCTTGAAGGCTTATCCATCAACGATGTTGAGATTGTCGAGATTGCGCTCGCCGATTCCGTGCTCGCAAGCCAGGAAGGCCCCTCCCTCTTCGGCCTCAAGCGAAGGCAGGCCTATGGCGAGGAGATCGCCGCTCTCCTGCGCGGCGAGGTGGACGCGATCTATGTCAAGGGAACCGCCGGGATCAATGTCGCCAATCTCATCGGCGCGGTGCAGGTTGCCGAATTCGGTTTTCATCCCGATCCGAAAATCCGCATCAATTCGGGCTCGCCGCGGGTGCTGACGGTCGATGAACTGCTGGCGGAAGAACGGCCCGATCTCGTGCGCAAGCTGATCGAGGCGATTTTCAAGGCAGGCGCCTGGGCGGAAGCCCATCCGGAAGAAACCCGCCGCTTCGTGGCGCGTGAGTCCGGAGCGACGGAGGAGCAGGTTCTTGCCGCCAATGGGCCGGAAATCCACCGCCATCTCGGCCTGGGATTGGAACCGGAACTCGTCGGCGCAGTCGAACACTACAAGAATTTCCTGCGCGACTTCGGCTTCCTGGCCGGCGATTTCGATATTGGCGAATGGGTGGACCGCCGTCACCTCGAGGGTTTCGCCACACGCGCCGTCGCCTGAACCACGTTGTAACGAAATGACAGAGACCATTGATGATCTGATCGGCAAGGCGAAAAACCTTGCCGAGGACTTTTCCAGGAGGGCCGCGCATCACGACGCAACGGGCGCCTTCCCTTTCGAGAATTTCGACCGGCTTTTCGATGCCGGCCTGCTCGGCCTCGTCAGCGACCGGGATCATGGCGGCCACGGCGAGGGCCTGACATCGGCGCAGGCCATCATCAGCGAGATCGCCCGTGGTGAACCCTCGACCGCGCTGGTGCTCGCCATGCACTACACCTCGCATTTTACAATCCGCCGCCTTGGCAAATGGCCCCGCCATCTCGCGGAGCGCGTCCTGTCGGCAAACAGGCAGGGCGTGGCGCTGATCAACAATGCGCAAGCCGAGCCGCGCATCGGTTCGCCCGCCCATGGTGCCCTGCCCGAGACGATCGCGCGCCGTGACGGCGATCGATGGTGCATTTCCGGCCATAAGAGCTATGTGACCGGCATCCCCGTGCTGAAATGGGTGTCGCTTTTGGCCGTTACCGACGAGGAGGAACCGCGCCTTGCCTCGTTTCTGGTGCCGACCGATGCCGCCGGCTTGCGGATCGAGAAGAGCTGGAATGCGGCCGGCATGCACGCGACGGCGAGCGATGACATCATTCTCGAAGACGTATCGGTACCGCTCGATGATCTCATCGAGGCGCAACCGGCCAGCGAACCGATGCGCCGCGACGAGCATGCCGCCGCCTTCTTCTTCGGCTTGCTCGGTGCGGTTTATCATGGCGTTGCCAGAGCAGCGCGGGACCGCGTTCTTGGCTTCGCGAGCAAGCATAGCCCTGCCAGCCTTGGCGCACCAATCGCGACGGTGCCGCGCGTCCTGGATGGCCTCGGTGAAATCGAGGTGCGGCTTGCGACGAACGCCCGGCTGCTGCGCTCGCTTGGGGAAGATGTTGATGCCGGCCGGCCGGTGGGAATGGACGGCATGCATGTTCGCCATGTCGTCATCGACAACGCCGTCGCGGTCACCAGTCTTGCGCTGGAGCTCGCCGGCAATCCCGGCCTCAATCGCGATTTCCAGCTTGAACGCCATCATCGCGATGCGATCACCGCCCGGGCGCACGCACCGCAAAGCCATATGATCCGCGCGATCGCGGCCAGGAACGCATTGAACCGGCTTGGATAAGCCGGCTCCCGTTCACAAACGGCCCTGCCTACCCTGTTCAGGCGCTTGGGCTCAGCCATATCTGGCCGAAACTGTTGTTGATGCCTTGCGCCCCGGGCGCGAAATTCTTCACGCGCTTGTTGGCAACGATCTGCGCGCCTGCCGCCACCAGATCGACGGAAACCACGTCGTCGTGGATAATATGCTGGAACTTGTACCAGAGCTGCCGGCGCTTGGTCTCGTCCGGCTCGATGGCGGCCGCTTCAAGAACCGCGTCGACCTCCGGATTTGAATAGTGGCTGGCATTGGAGAAGACCAGACCGATCTTGAAATTCTTCGACCAGTAGGCGCGCTGTACGCCAAGGGTCGGATCGAAGGTGTTGGACAAGGATTCGATCACCAGATCCCATGCACGATCCGTATAGACCGTCTTCAGGAAGGTGGCGAGATCGAGCTTGAGTATCTCGGCATCGATGCCGACCGCGGCAAGCGACTGCTTGATGAAGTCGGCATAGGAGGGCTGCAGGAACGAATTATAGGCGAGCCGCAGCTTGAAGCGCGTGCCATTGGCACCGCGCGGATAGCCGGCATCGTCGAGCAGCCTGTTGGCTAGCTTGGAATCGGGCACGCGGGCCTTGATGCTGGGATCATACCATTTCGGCAAGGCTGTGCTGATCGGGCTCGGTGAGACCTGCGCATAACCGAAGAGGGCGATGTCCACGAGCTTCTGCAGATCGATGGCATGCGCGATCGCCAATCGCACATCCTTCTTCTTGAGAATCTCGTTCTCATAATTGAAGAACAGCTGCTGCTGTGGCCCGGAATAGGCGTAGGTCGTGGTGTCGACAACGAGGTTGGTATTGGCCCTCAGCCGCTCGATGTCGGATAGCGGCACGGGATTCGCGCCAATATCGATCTCTCCCGTCTCCAAAGCCGCGGCCCTTGCCGCTGGATCGAGGATGACGCGCAGGACGACGCGGTCGAGATAGGGTTTCGGCGCGTCCCAATAATTCGGGTTACGGTCGAAGATCAGATGGCTGCCAGGCACCCATTCCTTCAGGATGAAGGGACCTGTGCCGATCGTCTGAGCGAGGGTCGGCTGCTCGCTCGGCTTGAAGGTCTCGTAGACATGCTTCGGTACGATCGGTGATTCCGAACTGCCGAGCGCGGAGATCAGATAGGGAGCCGGTTTGGACAGAACGATGACAGCTGTGCGCGGATCGGGCGTTTCGACCGATGTCACGTTCTGGAACGTAATGCGCCCGCGCGGATGCGCCTCCTTCAGGCGAAAGATGGTGAACTTGACATCCTCGGAGGTGAAGTCCTTGCCATCGTGCCATTTGACGCCCTTGCGAAGCGCGAAGGTGTAGCGCAGACCATCGTCGCTTGCCGACCATGACGTCGCCAGAAGCGGCTTCGGGTTGAGATCGTAATCGAAATCGAGCAGTCCCTCGTTGATTTTCGGTCCGATCGCCTGGCCCGTACCGGAGGACGTGTTGATCGCGATCAGCGCCGTCGGATCGGGATAGTAGGCCCAGTTCAGGGTTCCGCCGCTCACCGGCGTTTCCGCGGCGCTTGCCCATGACGGAGAGCCTCCCCAGGCAAGACCCGCGCCGCCAAGGAGCAGCAATTGGTTGAAGTGACGGCGATTGATCGACATTTGCTCGCTCCGAAAATTGGCGTTACCGGGCACCAGTCCCGTCGCGGAAATGATCGTGTCGAAACCCGAAGATCCAAAGGCAGTTTTTCTAGCGTGAGGCGAAAGCAATCCTTCCCGCCAGCATTATCTGGCGTCCGCCGCATGGAGCGGTGCAGACGTCCACTCCCCTTCCGATCACAAGAAATCATGTGGGTTGGCGGCCGCATTTCATGGCGTTCGCGCGGCCGCGTCAGGTTTCCGCTACTCAAAGGCGTGGCTTTGTGCCAGGCGGCGATCCAGTCCGCTTCGTTGCATGGGCAATTTGAGGAAAAGTGCCCGGACCTTATTCAACCCGCTGCCTTCTTCACATCATCGCGAGGCCAATGTGTCAGGATGGCGCTCGCCACGAGGTGAACGAGATGATCCGCCCGTGGCGCGAATGAGGGTTGATCGACCGCCCAGCCGAGAGCCGTTATCAAGGCAAACAGGTCGTCCCCATTCATATCGGGGCGCGCCGTTCCCTCGGCCTGGGCGCGCAGCAGTAGTCGCGCGCCCGCCGCGTGCACGGCCGCGCACGAGGCATAAAGGGCGGAGTCGGGGTTCGTGTGAGCGGCCGCCATCATGGCGACAACGCCCCTAGAGCTTTGGGTGAATTCCACCAATTCTCGAAACCAGGAGAGAAGTGCTTCGGCGGCCGAAGTCGACAGTTCGAGTTCGGCTGCCCTCCGGGTCAGTGCGTCCAGATGGGTACACAGCAGCGCTTCGAACAACGCTTCCCGCGTCGGGAAATGACGGAGCAGCGTGGCCAAGCCGACGCCGGCCCGGCGGGCAATGTCACGCATCGACGCGTCCACACCATGCTCGGCGACAACGTCACGCGCGACGGTGAGAATTTGGCTGCGATTTTTTTCCGCGTCGGCTCGCATGGACTACCTTGCTAAATGGATCAGTGATCCATATATGTGGATCGGTGATCCGGTTATGAATCGGATCAGTGATCCATTAGATAGCGTCCGTCGGCGCAAATGACAACAGGCGCTGTCGACAGGGCGTAAGGAGACGTCATGGGAAAGCTTGAGGGTAAGATTGCAGTCATTACGGGTGGCGCCACCGGCATCGGTCGCGCCGCGGCGAAGCGGTTCATCGAGGAAGGCGCCTTCGTGTTCATTTTCGGCCGCCGGCAGGAAGCGCTCGATGCCGCCGTGGTCGATCTCGGGCCGAATGCCCGCGCGGTGACGGGCTCGGTTTCCGATGAAGCCGATCTGGATCGGCTCTATGCGGCGGTAAAGGCGGAGCGCGGAACCCTTGACATCGTCTTCGCCAATGCCGGGGCGGGCAGCTCGCTTCCGCTCGGCAAGATCACCGCAGAGCATATTGACGAGACTTTCGACACTAATGTGAAAGGCACGATTTTCACGGTCCAGAAGGCGCTGCCGCTGATGGGCCGGGGCGGTTCGATCATCCTGACCGGATCGAGCGCCGGCACCACGGGCGCCCCGGCATTCAGCGCCTATAGCGCGAGCAAGGCGGCAGTGCGCAATCTCGCGCGGACCTGGGCCGAGGACCTGAAGGGCACGGGCATCCGGGTGAACGTGCTGTCGCCCGGGGCGACGGCGACCGAACTCGCGAAGGAAGCGCTCGGCGAGGAGGGCCAGAAGGCCTTCGCCGCGATGACACCGCTCCAGCGCATGGCCGATCCGGCGGAGATCGGAGCGGTGGCCGCCTTCCTCGCATCCGACGACAGCAGCTTCATGACCGCCAGCGAAGTCGCCGTCGACGGCGGCCTCGCCCAACTCTGACGTGCCACACACTGCCGGGTCAGTCACCCAATTATGCATACATCCACGGAAGGAAATGAAATGGCACATCCTCTCAAAGGAAAAGCCGCTCTCGTAACCGGGGCGTCGCGCGGCATTGGTCGTGCCATCGCCGAGCGCCTCGCAAAGGATGGCGCGACGGTCGCGCTAACCTACAACACCTCCAAATCTGGCGCCGACGAGGTGGTGGCGGCCATCGAGAATGCTGGAGGCACCGCGTTTGCGATCCACGCGGACCTCGTTGACCCGGCGACCGTCCCGATCTTATTCGAGAGACTCGACAACGAGTTCACCAAGCGAAACGGAAGCAAAGCCCTCGACATTCTGGTCAACAACGCCGGCAACTCCGGCTGGGTTGGCTTCAAGGACGCGACGCCGGACAGTTGGGACACCCTGATCGCGGTCTATGCCCGAGCGCCCTTCTTTATCATTCAGGCGGCCCTGAAGCGTCTCGCCGACGGCGGATGCATCATCAACATCTCTTCCGCCGCCGCCACGAAGCCCGTGACGGCCGCGCCTGTCTACTCGATGGCCAAGGCGGCCATCAACAACCTGACCCATGCGCTGGCGGCGGAACTGGGACCGCGCGGAATTACCGCGAACGCTGTCGCGCCCGGCTACACGCGAACGGATGTGAACGCCGCCATTCGAGAAAACCCCGAACTCATCAAGGCGGTCGAGGCCGAAATCGCGATGGGACGCTTTGGAGAGCCTTCGGAAATCGCCGCCGTCGTCGCGTTCCTGGCCTCCGATGACGGCCATTGGGTGACGGGCCAGACGATTGAAGCAAGCGGCGGCTACAAGCTCTGACCGCGCCGAACAATCGAAGGAGAATGTGATGAGCTACGCGATTATCGGCTTCGGCAATATCGGCCGAGCTCTGGCCAAAGCGTTTTCCCGCAACGGCATCGAGGTGTCCGTTGCAACCACGCGCGACCCTGCAAGCTTCGCATCCGATGCAGCCGCGATCGGGCCCGAGATTATTCCCAAGACCCTGACGGAAGCTATAAGGGCGGATGTTATCTTTCTAGCTGTCCGCTTCGAACAGCACCCGGACGTCGCCAAGGTGCTGTCCACGTGGCAGGGGAAGACGATCGTCGATGTGACCAATGCCTACGGCGTGCCTCCCGAGAAACTGGGAGGGCAGCCGTCGTCCAAATTCGTTGCGCAGGCCTTCTCCGGTGGAAGACTGGTCAAGGGCTTCAATCATCTGGCTGCCGCCGTGCTCGGCCAAGATCCGGCCGTGCATGGTGGCAGGAGGGTCGTGTTCCTGGCGAGCGACGACGGCGGCGCGACAGCGGAGGTTGCCGCGCTTGCCGAACAACTCGGTTTCGCGCCGATCAACCTTGGCGGCCTTTCGGAAGGTGGGCTGCTCGTTCAGGCGCGCGGCAACGACTGGGGTCATCTGATCTTTAAGGATCTGGTCAAGTTCGATTGAGGAATCATGCATGAGCACTATCAGCATCATTGGATCCGGCGGCATGGCCGCGGCAATCGGCGGCCTTGCCGCCAAGGCCGCGCATACCGTCGAGGTGGCCAGCCGCGATCCCGCCAAGGCGCGGGCGCTCGCCGAGCAGATCGGAGCCGGAGCGACGATAGCGACTTATGGCGCCGCTCCGACCGGGGATATCGTCGTCCTGGCAGTGCCTTACACCAGCGCCGCGGCTGTGATCGCCGATTACGGGAACTCGCTTGACGGCAGGGTGATCATCGACATCACCAACCCCGTTGCCCCCAACCTTTCGGGTCTCGTCACTCCGCATGGCGGTTCTGGCGCGCAGGAGATCGCCAAGCGCCTCCCCGCCCGCGCGCCTGTCGTGAAGACGTTCAACACCATCTTCGGTCACGTGCTGGCCAAGGGTGAACGCCTCGACGCGTTCATCGCAGCCGACGACACGAAGGCGAAGGGCACGCGTCTCGACCTTCCTTGAAAGTCTAGGGCTCCGTCCGTTTGACGTTGGTGGCTTGCACATGGCCCAGACGCTGGAAGCGCTCGGCTTGATGATGATCAGCCTGGCCAGGAACGGCGCCGGTACCTGGGATTTCGCCATGAAAATCGATCTTGGCTGAACCATCGGCGGCGGGCCGGATATTGGGAGCCCGCGTTTGACGGCATTCGTATGATTGAGACAGCGTTCCTTGCTGGCTAGGAGCGATCACATTTGCATCGCTGACCCGCTTGAATGCTGGACGCTTGGGACCTAAATTGGCTCGATGCTTGATCATTCGTCTCAACCATTGTCGCCGTCAAATGTCCCAATGGACGCCCTAAGCGAAGTCCTGCAAGACTTTCGCTTGAGTGGCGTCAATTATGGACGCTGCGAACTCAGACATCCATGGAGCATCGCCTTTCCGCAACAACAGCTGCTTCGTTTTCACTTTGTCAGCCAGGGTCCGTGCTGGATCCATACCGAAGCGCAAGGATGGCAGGAGTTGAACGATGGCGATCTGGTTCTGCTGCCGCAAGGCGTCGCGCACCGGTTGGCCAGCGCGCCAGATGTCGAGGGTGACTCGCGCAAGAGCTGCCAGATAACAAGATTGGGAAGCAACGTATGCGACGTGGTGCGGGACGGAACGGGTGCGACGAGCACCCTCTTCTGCGGCTCCATGGTCTTGGGGGCGCATGCACTTAATCCCTTGGTCGCCTTGATGCCGCCAATCATCAAGGGCTGCGATGTGGCCGGCAATGACCCGATCGTTGGCCCCCTGCTGGCGGCCATGTCGGCGGAGGCGACACAGCCACAGATGGGAAGCGCGACCGTCTTGTCGCGCATGGCCGACTTGCTCGCGGCACGGCTCATCCGCTGCTGGGTCAATTGCAGCGGGGGCTCGACCACCGGCTGGCTCGCCGCCATCCGCGATCCCCATGTCGGACGTGTGCTGGCGGCCATGCACCGAGACCCCGGCCGTAACTGGACCCTCAAAAGTCTCGCGGGCTTGGCGGGTCAATCGCGTTCGATCTTCGCCGAGCGCTTCAACGCCATGTTAGGAGAAGGCGCGGCCCATTATCTCGCCCGTTTGCGGATGCAGCTTGCCCGCGACCTGTTGGGGCAAAGCGGCATGTCAGTCGCCGAAGTTGCTTCTCGGTTGGGCTATGAATCCGAGGCATCCTTCGCTCGCGCCTTCAAACGCATCACCAGCGTCTCACCGGGCGTTGTGCGACGCACAAGTTCCGGACGAATGGACATGGATTTCGGATTTTAGGACACATACCGTCCCGAATAGTTCGTCTATGACCTCTCCTAACTTAAGGAGATACCTATGACGGACACGACATCGCAACTTGATGGGGTAACGATTGAACCGGATACCCCGGAACCATCCACGTGGAGCGCGGCGACCTGGTTCGCCGTCCTTTCAATGGCGGCCACCAGCTTCGCGCTGGTATCGGCTGAATTCCTGCCGGCGGGTCTGCTAACCCCGCTGGCGCGCGATCTTGCGATTACCGAGGGAACAGCCGGACAGGTCGTCACCGCCACAGCTTCCGTCGGCGCTGTCACCGCCCTATTGAGCAATGTTCTGATCGGCAGGCTGAACCGCAAGACGGTGTTGGTCGGCCTCAGCGCCTTGGCGATCGGCTCCAATGTCCTTGCATCATTGGCGACGGACTTTTGGCTATTGTTGTTGGGCCGGGCTGGGCTGGGCATCGCGCTGAGCGGTTTCTGGGCGCTTTCAGTCGCCGTCGTGGCGCGACTGGTCGGCGCCAATTCGACGGGTCGGGGCATGGCCATCGTCACCCTCGGCGTCTCGCTCGCCACCATAGCTGCGCCCTCGGTTGGAGCTTTGATCAGCGACTGGCTGGGATGGCGCGTGGCAATGGCGATGACCGCCGGACTTGCCGCGCTCGCCTTGCTGCTGCAGCTACTGAGCTTACCGACACTGCCCGCGAGCACAAGCAACAGCCTCGCCGATGTTTTCCGGCTGACGCGGCGGCGTAGCGTTCAGCTGGGGATGCTTGCCATTCTTTTGCTGATGACGGGCCATTTTGCCGGCTCGGTCTATGTGCGTCCCTTCCTCGAACAAGTGACGCTCCTTGAAACCAGATCGATCGCCCTGGCTCTGCTTGGGTTTGGCATCGCTTCCGTGATCGGCAATGTGGCCGGTGGCCGAATGGCCGACGCCAGCATTCGCCTGGCCCTGGCTCTCACGGCGGCGCTGATGGCGTTTGCCGCGCTTGCCTTGGTGCTTTGGGGCGCTCAAACCGGTATTGCCTTCGGCCTCGTGGCGCTTTGGGGCTTCGCCTTCGGCATGGCACCGGTTGTACTGCCGACCAATCTTTCCCGCGGGGCAACCGACGCTTTGGAGGCTGCCGGCAGCCTGATGGTCGTCTCTTTTCAGGTCGCCATCAGCATCGGCGCGGTTTTTGGCGGCTATATCGTCGATCGCTATGGCGCTGTCGGCCCTCTGACGCTTACCGCCATCCTGGCCGTATGGACACTCGCCTTGGCGCTGACACAACCTCGCGGCTAATCTGTTTTTTGAAAAACAGTATAACAATCGAAGAAAAAGTCGCGAGATGTCGTCAGTGGCGGCATAGCCATCCTGACGATCCGACAATCATTGTGCTGCGGCGAGAAACAATTCTCTGCCGTTGTTCGTACCTTTGTTGGAGGCCTGTGAATATCTTGCTGATCAGGATAGTGTGGGTCGGTTAACCACTTTATTAGCACATTCAAACGCGGTTCTGGCTGTCAACAAATCCGAATTTGCATAAGGGCCAGTCTCGCCTCCCGGCGGAAATGATCAGCCATGAAGAAAAGCGCTGGCATCTTAATGTACAAAGAGGCGGAAAGCGGTTTTTTGATCCTGCTTGTCCACCCAGGCGGCCCCTTCTGGCACAAGCGAGATGAGGGCGCGTGGTCCATTCCCAAGGGCGAGTATAAGGAGGATGAGGAAGCTGAGGCCGCGGCCCGGCGGGAATTTGCCGAAGAAATGGGACACGTGCCCGAAGGCAAGCTGCAACCGCTTGGCCAATTACGCCAGAAGAGCGGTAAGCATGTCATTGCCTTTGCGTTGGAGGGGGAATTCGACACCTCCAGCCTGCGCAGCAACATGTTCGAAATCGAGTGGCCGCCGCGAAGCGGACGCATGCAAGCATTCCCCGAAGTCGATCGTGCCGAGTGGTTCGCCCTGGCCGAGGCGCGCCAAAAGATCGTCAGCGGCCAGGCCCCCTTCCTGGAACGTCTGGAGGAGCTCCATGTGGCAGCCGCGCGACGCGTCGTCGACCAGACGGGCAAAAAGTAATGCTGTATTACGCCGGCTGACATTCGAACGACAGGACGTCGACGTTCGCGAAAAATGACAATTTACTTGACCAGGATCAAGGTTTATCGCCGCCGCCCAGTGTCCAGTGTCTCCCATGGATATTTTCGATCCTTGGGAGAAGATCATGACTTCGATCGGCATAAAACTTGTTACCTCGACCGAGCCGGTCGCGGTTAATGGGAAATTGCGACTGGGTTCATTAACGGCGTTGGTCATCGGCTCGATGATCGGCTCCGGTGTCTTCAGCTTGCCACAGAACATGGCCGCAGGCGCCGGCCCGTTGGCCATCGCAATCGGTTGGGGGATTACGGCGATTGGCATGCTGTCGCTGGTCTTCGTATATCAGTCCCTGGCCACCCGCAAACCAAACCTTAACGCTGGTCCCTATGCTTATGCAAAAGCCGGCTTCGGACCATTTATTGGCTTCAACAGCGCTTGGGGCTACTGGCTGAGCGCATGGATCGGCAATGTATCCTATGCGGTTATCGTTTTTAGCGCCCTATCCTATTTCTTCCCATCCTTCGGCGATGGAAACACTTGGCAGGCGGTGCTCGGTGCGTCGATCCTGCTATGGTTGATCCACACGCTTGTCCTTGCGGGCATCCGCCAGGCGGCGGTCGCGAATCTTATTGTCACCATCGCAAAGATCGCGCCGATTGTATTGTTCGTCGGGGTCAGCGTCGTCGCCTTCAAGCTAAATGTCTTCTCGCTCGATTTCACCGGTCTGGGCAATGCTAGCCTCGGCTCGATCACCACCCAGGTCAAGAGCACCATGTTGGTCACTCTCTGGGTATTCATCGGCATAGAAGGTGCCAGCGTCTTCTCGGCCAGGGCAGAGCGACGGAGCGATATTGCGACAGCAACGGTGCTCGGCTTTTTCACCTGCCTCGCATTCTACGCACTCGTGTCCCTTCTCTCGCTCGGCATCCTCAACCAACCTGCGCTTGCTGCGCTGAAAAATCCGAGCATGGCCGGGGTACTTGAGGCGGTGGTCGGCCCCTGGGGTGCGGCTCTCATCAATATCGCGCTTGTCATTTCGGTGATCGGTGCCTTTCTGAGCTGGACGCTTCTTGCAGCCGAGATTCCCTTCGCGGCGGCCAAGGACGGGACCATGCCGAAATTCCTCGCCTCGGAAAGTGACCGCGGCGTCCCATGGGCTTCGCTGCTGATCACCAATCTTCTTGTCCAGACGTTCCTGGTCGTTACGCTCTTTGCTCATAGCACCTATCAGGCGTTGTTTTCCATCGCATCAACCGCGATCCTCGTGCCCTACATCTTCTCGGGCGCCTATGCTGCGAAGCTTGCCATATCAGGCGAAAGCTATGCACTGGGTGAGCAGCGCACCGCTCCAATGCTCGTCGGCCTTCTGGCAACGTTTTATGGGTTGTGGCTCGTCTACGCGGCCGGCCCGGCCTACCTGTTCATGTGTGCGATCCTCTATGCGCCGGGCATTCTCTTCTATGTTCTGGCCTGCAGAGAGTCAGGTCAAAGGCCCTTCCGTCTATTCGAAGCCGTGCTTGCCGCCGCGCTTGTGGCAGTGGCCCTCCTTGCTGCCTACGAAATGTGGGCCGGCCTCGTCAGCCCATTTTGACAAGGAGCAGCGTCATGAATGTTCTCGGGGTTCATTCGGAAGTCGGTCGTCTCCGCGAAGTCATGGTTCACCGCCCTGATCTGAGCCTTCGGCGCCTGACACCTGACAATTGCAGGGCCCTGCTTTTCGACGACGTGCTTTGGGTCAAGCGTGCACGCCAGGAGCATGACGTCTTCGTCGATGCATTGCGCGAACGCGGCGTGATTGTGCAGTCATTGGGCGAATTGCTCATGGAAACGATGGCTTTGCCCAAGGCGCGCCGCTGGCTGCTCGATCGCCGGGTCGAATCCGCGGTTGTCGGACGTGACATGGTCGACGAACTGCGCGGCTGGCTCAATGAGATGCCAGCGGATCAGCTAGCGACCTGCCTCGTCGGCGGCATCGCGCGTGCCGAATTGCCATTTGAACCGCTTGGGCTGACTGGACGGACACTGGCGCCGCAGGATTTCGTGCTACCACCGCTGCCGAACCAGCTCTTTACCCGTGACAGTTCCTGCTGGATCTATGGTGGCGTTTCGGTCAATGCCATGTATTGGCAGGCGCGGCGGCCAGAGGCTGCAAATGTCGAGGCGATCTATCGTTTTCATCCTCGGTTCAACGCAGCCGACTTCACATTCATCTCGCCCGAGAGCTCGGTCACCGGAACCAGTCTTGAAGGTGGTGACGTGATGCCGATTGGTGATGGTGTCGTCCTGGCCGGCATGGGTGAGCGCAGCACTCCGCAGGCGGTCGGCACTCTTGCTCGAAGTCTCTTTGCAAGCGGTATCGCAAAACGCGTCATCGCGGCCCTTATGCCGCGCGATCGCAGCTTCATGCATCTCGATACCGTCTTCACCTTCTGCGACCGGGATCTGGTGACCATGTATCCTCCCGTCGTCGATCGCTTGCGGAGTTTCTCGCTGCGGCCGGGCGATGCCGAAGGTTCGGTGGATACTCGGGAGGAGACATCTCCGTTTACCGACGTGGTTGCGCAAGCGCTTGGATTGAAGAGCTTGCGTGTCGTTGCGACCGGCGGCGACCGCTATGAAGCCGAGCGCGAGCAGTGGGATGACGGCAACAATGTCATCGCCATCGAGCCCGGCGTTGTCATCGGCTACGACCGTAACGTCTATACCAACACGCTACTGCGTCGTGCAGGTATCGAGGTGATCACCATCGACGGAGCGGAACTCAGCCGTGGCCGCGGCGGCGGTCATTGCATGACGTGCCCGATTGCTCGTGCCCCCCTTTAGTTGCGAAGGAACTTGTCATGCCTATCAATCTTCATGGTCGCAGCGTTCTGTCCCTCGATGATCTGGATGCCGAGGAGATTCGGTATCTGCTACGCCTTGCCGCCGATCTCAAGGCCGCGAAACTGGGCGGTTACGAAGTGCCGCGCCTGACGCGAAAGAACATCGCACTTATCTTCGAAAAGGACTCGACACGCACCCGAACCGGGTTCGAGGTGGCAGCTTATGACCAGGGCGCCCACGTCACCTACATGGGTCCCACCGGCAGCCATATCGGCCACAAGGAATCGATGAAGGATACTGCACGCGTTCTCGGCCGCATTTATGACGCCATCGAATATCGCGGGTTCGCGCAGCGTGCAGTCGAGACGCTGAAAACCTATTCCGGCGTGCCCGTCTATAATGGGCTGACCGACGTTTCTCATCCGACGCAAATTCTCGCCGATCTCATGACCATGCGCGAATTCACCCACAAGCATCTGTCTGACATGGTCGTGGCCTTCCTTGGCGACGGGCGCGACAATGTGGCGATGTCGCTGGCGCTAGGCGCCGCCAAGGTCGGAATCGATTTTCGCCTCGTCTCGCCGACGGCCTTGTGGCCGGACCAAGCGTTTGTCGATCATGTGAAATCGGAGGCATGGAAGAGCGGCGGCAAGTTCGCTTTGATGGAACATGTCGGTTCAGGGGTACTGGGGGCCGATTTTGTCTATACGGACGTCTGGCTTTCAATGGGCGAGAGTGAATCGGCTTGGGAAGAGCGCATCGGGCTTCTTTCCCCATTCCGGGTTACCGCCCAGGTGATCGAGGCGACCGAAAACCCCTATGCGAAATTCATGCATTGCCTTCCAGCGTTTCACGACACCGAGACGGAAGTCGGCGCCCGCATCGCTAAGGAATATGGCATTGATTGCATGGAGGTGACGAACGAGGTTTTCGAGTCTCATGCCTCCATTGTTTTCGATCAGGCCGAAAATCGCATGCATACGATCAAGGCCTTACTCGTCGCGACGATTGGAGGCTGACATGCTGATCGTCGCTGCGCTCGGCGGGAACGCACTTCTGCGCCGCGGCGAGCCGATGACCGCTGAACATCAGCGCGCCAATATCCGGGTCGGTGTTGCCGCCTTGGCTGATCTCATTCATGCCGGTCACTCTTTGGTCATCACCCATGGCAACGGTCCCCAGGTCGGGCTCCTTGCTCTGCAGGCGGAAGCCTCCAACGGCAATGGTTTCCCCTTGGATATTCTGGGCGCCGAAACAGAGGGGATGATCGGCTACATGATCGAACAGGAGCTAGGAAATCTCCTGGAGAACAATCCAATCGCAACCTTGCTGACCATGGCACGGGTAGAGGCGGCCGACCCCGCCTTTTCACATCCGACTAAGTTCATCGGGCCGGTTTACGATGCAGCAACCGCGCGACGGCTCGCCAGAGAGCGGGGTTGGAGAGTTGCGCCAGACCGTGAAAACTGGCGGCGCGTCGTCGCCTCGCCAAAACCCTTGGCAATCGTCGAGGCAAAAACCATCGCCTTGCTGGTCAATCACGGCGTGACCGTCATTTGCACCGGCGGCGGAGGCATCCCCGTGATTGAGCAGGCTGATGGCAGACTTACCGGGATAGAAGCCGTGATCGACAAGGATGCCGCCAGTGCGCTGCTGGCAAGGCAGCTAAATGCCGACATGTTGCTCCTTCTGACAGATGTCGATGCGGTCTATCTGGACTACGGGACACCAAAGGCTCAACGCTTGGGTCGCATTGATCCGGAGATGTTATCTGACGTGAGGTTCCCACCAGGCTCGATGGCGCCAAAGGTCGCCGCCGCGATCCAGTTCGCAAAGGAAATGGATAGACCGGCCGGCATCGGCAGGCTGGAGGACGCGGGCGCCATCGCCTGCGGCGAGAAAGGAACCTTGCTCGACCCGCGTCTGTCGGCAAAAGGTTGCTATAGGCAGCAGGCGTAGGCCGGTTCATTCCGTATGCGAGATTCGATCTCCCTCGTAGCAACGATCAATATTGCATGCGTCGACACTCCGATTTCAAAAACTCCCTGTTTCCGCAGGCATGTCTAGACGCTTCCTCCGGATAGTGATGAACGTTTCCATTCTGGCACACAGATGCCGTCGGGAGCGTCCATCAGAGGCCGATCGTGAATAAATGATCCTCGATATCCAAGCTAGGCCAGCATCCGGCCAATTTCGCGCAGTGAGCTGTGCCATTTGAGTGCCTCTTCGATGACGTGCGGCGTTTGTCCACCCCGCGCAAGGGCTCTTTTGTGGTAGTCGAACAGGGCTCCGCGGTAGGCCGGATGCACACAATTGGCGATGATGGTGGTAGCGCGTTCCCGCGGCGCGAGACCGCGAAGGTCAGCCAGTCCGGTTTCGGTCACCAATATATCGACGTCGTGTTCGGTATGGTCCACATGGCTGACCATGGGCACGACCCTTGAAATCGCCCCGTTCTTTGCCGTCGATTTCGTGACGAAGATGGACATGTAGGCGTTACGGGCAAAATCGCCCGAGCCGCCAATCCCATTCATCATATGTGTTCCACCGACATGGGTCGAATTGACATTGCCGTAGATGTCGAACTCCAACGCGGTGTTGATTCCGATGATCCCAAGGCGACGAATGACTTCCGGATGATTGCTGATTTCCTGCGGGCGCAGGATCAGCCGCGGTTTATATGCTGCGATATTTGGAATGACCTTGCGATACATGTCGGCGGACAAGGTCATTGAGGAACCGGATGCAAATGTGAGCTTTCCGGCGTCGATCAGATCGAAGGTCGAATCCTGAAGGACCTCGGAATACATGGTCAGATCGTGAAACGGCGTATCGATGAAACCGTGGAGTACGGCGTTTGCGATCGTGCCGATGCCGGCCTGAAGCGGCAGCAGGCTTTGGCTCAAGCGTCCGAGTTTGACCTCATGCATCAGGAATTCAGCCAGATGCCCGGCAATCGCCCGCGTTTCAGCATCCGGCGGCTGGATGGTCGAAGAACTATCGCTGTTTTGCGTGACGACGACAGCGGCGATCTTCTCCGGAAGAACCGGAATGAAAGGAACGCCAATCCGGCTGTCTGGTGACATGACGGGAATTGCCTCGCGGCTTGGCCGGCGCGTCGGGATATAGATATCGTGCAGCCCTTCCAATTCCTGTGGCTGCGACTGGTTGATTTCGACGATGACCTTATCGGCCAGGATCGCGAAGCTTGCCGAATTGCCGACCGATGTCGTCGGAATGATCCCGCCGTCTTCGGTGATGGCCGTCGCCTCGATCACGGCAATATCGACCGGCGAGATCTGGCGGCTGCGAAGAAGTTCCACCGTCTCGGACAGATGCTGATCGATAAACATGACTTCGCCGGCATTGATCGCGTTTCGCAGAACCGGATCGGACTGAAAAGGCAGTCGACGGGCAAGCACATGCGCCTCGACCAGGGCCTTGTCGAGATTGTTGCCCAGTGATGCGCCGGTCATCAGCGTGATCTTCAGCGGATCGTCCTTGGCGCGCTTGGCAAGCGCCATGGGCACGGCCTTTGCCTCGCCCGCGCGCGTAAAGCCGCTCATGCCGATGGTCATTCCGTCCTTGATCAGCCGGGCGGCATCGTCCGCGCTTACAATGCGTTCGAGCAGCTCCCTGTTTCTTATGCGCCCGCGAAACATGGCGATCCTTCCTCAGATCATGGATATCTGGAACAAGAGCCGAGTTTGCGACATGCGCTGCATCTCGGTCTTTCGGGGTAAAGGGGACGAGAAGTCGGGACATTTTCTAAGCCGAGTACGCAATGCTGCATTGATTTGCGTCAATTGAGCTCGGTGCCGGCCATGATTTCACGGGGGATCGCGATGTCCTGGCTCCCCGGCCGGCGGTCACGCCAAGGTGCTACACCCGAAATAGGCAGCAACGGCGACGACGAGCGCCGTCGACGTTGTCACAATCAATGCTGTGGCGTAGGCGCGACTTCCGAACATGATGGCCAGCACCATCTTCACTATCAGATTGGCGGCCGCGGCCAGAGAGATCGCGATCATCGCAACCTCCGTCGTCAGCACCGAGCCCGCCATGCGTGCCGTCGACAGGGTGATGGCATCAAGATCGGCAAGTCCCGAAAGCAGCGCGACGACAAATATCATCGATGGCCCGATCTGGTCGATCGTGAATTTCGATAGGAAGCTTATGACGCCGAGAAATGCTCCGAAACGGAGAACCGTGAGCAATTCGAACGGATTATCTGGATTGATGTCGGTTGCCTTATCGTCGGCCTTCGCTCCCCTGAGCATCAGGAAGGTCGCCGAAAGAAAGACAAGAATGACGGGAACGAACGCGACAGCCAGCTTGGGAATGAGTACAGGCGCCAATATGCCACTGATGACCAGTGCCCGTCCGATGGACATTGCTCCGGCGATCGACGCGCCGGCAGCGAGGCTGTCGGTCGCCTGAGTGCTGCGGCACGATAGACGCGCAAAGGACAAGGTGACAGCGGTTGACGAAATGAACCCGCCTGCAGCCCCACTAAAAAGGATTCCATGTTTTGCTCCGGCGATGCGGACCGCCAGATAGCCGACATAGGAGATGGCGGCAATCATGATTGTCAGCAGCCATAGCTGGAATGGATTGATGGCATTCCAGGGATCGATTGTTCTGTCGGGAAGGAGGGGCAGCGCAACGAGTGTCATGGCAAGCAGCACGAGTGCAGCTCTAAATTCCAGCCATGTCAGGTTTCGCAGAAATCCATGCAGACTATAGCGAGCAGCCAGCAACGCAGTCACCGCGACGCCTCCGGCCGCAGCGACGGTCATGTCGGAAACGGTCGCTATGACCCCAAGGACGAAGACGGCGAGAGCCGCTATGACGCTGGTGACGCTGTAGTCTTCTTCCTGCTCGGCCTCGTATCTGCTGAAGACGACAAATGCAATGCCGAAAACAACGAAAACGGCGGCCGGCAGGATCGGTCCGAGCTTGACCTGCAGGAAACCTGCCAAGCCGCCGAGAAAGCCGGACAGGCCGAAGGTGCGAATACCGGCCGTTCTTTTACCGGGCTCCGTCTCGCGCTCCTGCCAGCCGCGCTCAACCCCGACCAGAATGCCGATGGCAAGAGCGAGGCTGAGACGCTGAAACGCTTCGATCATATCCATTTCATGACAATAGTAACGAGCGAATGCACAAGCAATCTGGACTACCAAATTCCACCGGGAGGCACCTCACTGACCGCTGAGAAGCGACTTGCGAAAACGCAGCGTAGCCACGGCAAAGAATGCCGCTCCGATGCCGAAGAGCGCCAGCATTTGCGGCCATATGATCGCAAATCCGGCTCCCCGATAAAGCACGGCCTGGGATAAGGCGACGAAATGTGTCGATGGCGAAAGCTGCATCACATTCTGCAACCAGCCGGGCATGCTCTCCATGGGTGTCGTGCTTCCGGATAAGAGGTTCATGATGATAAGCACCGGCATCACAATCAGTCCGAACTGCGCCATCGAAGTGGAAACGGTGGCAATCAAGATGCCGAGTGACGTCACCGAAAACTGGTAGAGGACGGCCGCGGTTACAAAGAGGCTCACAGATCCGGCGACGGGCACACCGAGCAGGCGCTCGACGACGGCGATAAGCGAGAAGATCGCAGCCACGACGATGACGAGGCCATTCGCCCATATTTTTGCGAGCATGATTTCGATCGGGGTGACCGGCATGACGAGCAGGTGCTCGATCGTTCCATGTTCGCGCTCGCGGATCAGTGCCGCGCCCGTCAAGATAACCGAGAGCATGGTGATATTGTTGATCACCTGCATCACGGCCGTGAACCATTCGGATTTGAGGTTGGGGTTGAATTTCGCCCGTACGATCAGATTGATCGGTTGTTTCTGATCAACTCCGGGCATTGCCGTCAGCACCTCCTGCAGGATGATATTCTGGATATAGGAGGCTCCATTGCCGGCCTGCGACATCGCGGTCGCGTCGATATCAATCTGGACCGATGGATGGCGCCCGGCAATCACGTCCTGCTCGAATTTGGGTGGAATCTCGACGACAAAAACGAAGCGGCCGGCATCCATCGCAGCATCGATCTCGTCGGCATCGATCAATTCCGGAGGCTTGAAAAATGGCTGTAGCAGGGCATCGCGCAATCGTGCGGACAGCATCGAACGGTCTTCATCGACGATCGCCACCGCGGCATTCTCAACCTCGAATTTCGCGCCCGTCGCCACGGCGTAGATGGCGAAGGTAAATGTATAGACGATCAGCGCGACAAGGACAGGATCGGCCTTGAGGCTGTAGAGCTCCTTGATGCCCAGGCGAAGGATCCGGAAAAGACGGGCAGCCATGTCAGGCCCCTCTCTTTCGCAGTGAAATAATCGCGGCCGCGATGAACCCGAGTCCAAAGAGGCCGATCACCAACATATCGAACCAGAGATCGGCAAAACCCAGCCCCTTTGCTAAGACACCGACGCTGACCGGCTGATACCATGCCGACGGGAAGGCAAGCCCCATGAGCCGTCCGCCCCCCGAAAGCGACGAGACTGGGACGAGCAGTCCGGAAAAATTCACCGCCGGGATAATGGCGATGATGGCTGTCGCGAAAATGGCGGCGACCTGACTGCGGACAAAGCTCGATATGAACAGTCCGAAGCCGGTCGTCGCGAAAACATAAAGCAGCGATCCGGCAGCAAAGGCCAGGAGGGAACCTTTGACCGGCACTGCGAAGACAAAACGAGTCATCAGCACAAGAAGAATGAAACTCAGGAACGCGATCGCGACATAGGGCAACTGTTTGCCAAGAAGGAATTCGATCTTCGTGACGGGCGTCGACCGGAAGTTGGCGATGGATCCGGTCTCTTTCTCCTTGACGACGCCAAGCGCGGTCATGATGGCGGGAATGAGCACCAGCATCAGCACGATGACACTTGGCACAATGGCGTTGGCGCTTTTGAAAGCCTGATTGTAGCGAAAACGACGTTCAATTTCTATGGGATAGGGGGATGTGGCGCGACCGCTTTGACGGGCGGCATTATCCGTCATGTAGCTCGTGGCAAGCCCTGAGACATAGCCGCGCGCCGTCTCCGCTCGGAAAGGCATGGCGCCATCGAGCCAGACCGAGACTTCCGGATGGATCTGACGCAGCAGATCCCTGCCGAAATCTGTCGGAATCTCGATCGCCAGCTTCAGCTCGGCGCTTTTGAGACGAGTCTCAAGGTCATCGATGGAGGACACCGCCGGTTGCTCATCAAAATAGCGCGAACCCTGAAAGCTCTCCAGAAGTTGCCTGCTTTCAGCCGATTGGTCCTGATCGAAGACCGCAAAGGGAAGACGCTCCACATCGAAGGAGATGCCGTAGCCGAAGGCCAGGAGGAGAATGACCGGACCTAGAAATGCGAAGATCAAACGCGTGGGGTCGCGGCGTATTTCCAGGTTTTCGCGCCATGCATAGGCCCATAAGCGGCGAAGGTCGAAGATGCCCGGCTTCGAGACGTCGGCAGCCTTCGCCGCAGTTGCGATTGGCGGCGTGTCGTCCCGTCCCATCCCCGCCTCAGTGAGCACGTCGATGAAGACATCCTCCAGCACCTCGCAACCGCGCTGCTTTTTCAACTCCGCCGGACTGCCGACGGCAAGCACCTTGCCCTCGTGCATCATGGAAATACGATCACAACGTTCGGCTTCATTCATGAAATGCGTGGAGAGGAAGATCGTCACGCCATCTTTGCGTGACAAGCTCAGGAGCGAACGCCAGAAACTGTCGCGGGCGACGGGATCGACCCCGGATGTCGGCTCATCCAGGATCAGTACCTCCGGGCGATGGATGACCGCCGCCGCCAGTTGCAGGCGCTGTCGCATGCCGAGCGGCAGGCTCTCCGGGCGACGATCGGCAACGGCTGTCAGTTCAAAATCGGCAAGCATTTCCTTGACACGAACCGTTACCTGCTCGGCCGGAAGGCCGAACAACTGTGCATGCAGCACCAGGTTCTGGCGGACCGACAGTTCGCTATAAAGAGAAAATGCCTGTGACATATAGCCGACGCGGCGACGCGTTTCCAAATCCCCGGCCTTGAGCGGCTGACCGAAGAGGCGCGCCTCGCCTTCGCTTGCGGGAAGCAAACCCGTCAGCATCTTCATCGTGGTACTTTTGCCGCTGCCATTCGAGCCGAGAAAGCCGAAAATCTCGCCCCTTTCGATACGAAAGCTTACGTGATCGACCGCAGTGAAGTCATCAAAACGTCTGGTAAGTCCCTCAGCTTCGATCGCGGGGATACCATCTCCAGCCAGGCGCGGGACCACGAGAAGCGGCGCATCGGCTCTGCGTAGTTCCTCCGGCAAGAGTGCAACAAAGGCGCCCTCCAGGGAGGATTGTCTTGTGCTTCGCTTGATCTCCGCCGGGCTCCCCGTCGCGATGACCCGGCCTCCATGCATGGCGACAAGCCAATCGAAACGTTCGGCTTCTTCCATGTAGGCAGTGGCGACGATGACGCTCATCCCCGGCCGTCTGGCCCGCATGCGTGCGATCAATTCCCAAAATTGCCGACGCGACAGCGGGTCGATGCCTGTCGTCGGTTCGTCGAGAATAAGAATGTCCGGATCATGAATAAGAGCGGCGCAGATGCCAAGTTTCTGTTTCATGCCGCCTGACAGCTTACCGGCGGGGCGATCCCGAAACGGAGCAAGCCCAGTGATCTTGAGCAGTTCGTCCATATGTTCCCGGCGCTCGTTGCGATCCATCGCGAAGAGGCGACCGAAGAAATCGAGATTTTCCGCAACGCTCAGCGTCGGATAGAGATTGCGGCCGAGACCCTGGGGCATATAGGCAATGCGGGCACCAGCGAGACGGCGCTGATGCGCGTCGGACATATCGCCGTCGAGGACGTGGATGTTCCCCTGTTGCGACCTTGTCACCCCGGCAGCGAGCGCGAGCAGCGTCGACTTTCCAACGCCGTCCGGGCCAATGACGCCTGCCATGCAGCCCGCCGGAACAACGAGATCGACCCCGTCGAGTGCCACTTTCTTCCCATAGCGATGCGTAACGCCGGCGAGGCTGATAACTTCGCCCGTCATTGGGGTAACTTCACGGCGAGTTGCGGCGGCCATGCAGCGGCAGGATCGGTGCGCACGTAACCCACGCCGCGAACCCCCGTCTTCACCCGGGTTTCGTACTGCTTGAGCAAATCGGAGGCGATACGAAGTTTGACGCGGAACATCAGCTTCTCGCGCTCGTCCTCGGTCTCGACCGTTTTCGGCGTGAACTGCGCCTCCGCGGCAACGAAGGAGATGGTCGCAGGTACGACATAACCGGGCGCTGGATCGAGAATGATTCGCGCCTCATCACCAAAAGCGAGGCGCCCAGCGGCCCTCGCTGGCAGAAAAACGGTCATATAGACGTCAGTCAAATCCAGGAGTGTCGCGATCGGCGCACCGGCTGCCACCACTTCGCCCGACTGCACCAACTTATATTCCACGCGCCCTCGTCTGGGCGCCTTTAGGATCGCATCGTCGAGCTGCGAGCGAATGCGCGCAACCTCGGCGCGGGCGGCGTCCAGCCCAGCCTGAGCCTCATCGCGGCTTGCGAGCGCGGAACGAGAGACCGCCTCGGCAACGGCGAGCTGGCTGCGACGCAGGTCGAGTTGTTGCCGCGTACCGCTGCCGGTGGCACTGAGATCGGAGGCTCGTTCAAGTTCCAGGCGCGCAAGTGTGAGTTCGCTACCACGCTGCGCGATGGTCGCCTCGGCAGTTGCCACGCCGGTTTCGGAACGCCGAACTTCCGCCTCCGCGCCCGAAAGCTGCGCATCAAGCTCGGACGTGTCCATCCGCGCAATGACAGCGCCGGGATCGACTATCTGTCCCTCCTCGACAAGAACGTCCGCGACACGGCCAGCGAATTTCGCGGAAACCAGAACCTGTTGCGCCTCGATGCGGCCGTTGGACGTCGCGATGCCGGGCACCTGCTCGCTGCCGCGCAGCTTGTTCCAGAGCTCTTGCACGTGGTCGCTCAACGTTGCTGCATCACGCGCCACGGCGTCGTGGCTTCCTGCATTCAGGCTCAGGATCGCAACAACGGCAAAAAGAAAAGGGACATGGGATTTGTGCAAGAAACGGCTCCCGAAGAACGAACTGAATGGGTGCTGCCGGCGTGGCGAACCACTCAGGCGCTGCGTTCATTATTCACGGGTGGGATTCCTCGTCATTGACGTAGATCATCTGCTCAGTGCAAGCGTCGCGATCAGTCATTGTTCGATCCGATCCGTGAAGAGAGATCTTCCGTCCTTTGAGAAGAGACTTCGGCTGGCCGGAAGCAGCAAAAGGCCACGGGATCTCACATCCCTCTGCCATTCTTTCGGCCTGATAGACATGTCTCGCTTCGTCTCTACTGGTCGATCACGGCATGACCGCCGCCTGCACGGGCGGCGGAGACGCCCTTGTGATCGAACAGACGGACGGTGGACTTACCGAGATTGAGGTCGTCATCCACGAGGATCCCGCTGATCCGTGGCGGGAAGTTCCCAGCGGCTCTATAGCGCCGAAGGTCGCTCTTCATAAGTAATCCATGGAGACCGTTCAACTCGGGGGGAGATAGTTCTGTCATCGTCAAAGCCGGCAAGACGTCGCCTCAACATCCCATGCAAATAGAACCGCGATGTTGATCCAGGACAACGCGCATCATCGGGAATTCGGTGACGATAGTCTCGATCAAGGAGGCTTATCATGAACTTTATCCCTTCCCAGACCTTCTCGGATTCTGCGCACCAAGCCGAAACATGGGTCGTAGAATTGTCCGAATATCTCCATTGTGAACGGAATGAGGCCTATGAGTGCCTGCGCTCCGTCCTACACGCGCTTCGAGATTCAATGAGCCAGAAGGCAATGGCTGACTTCTCAGCGCATCTGCCGCCATTGATCCGCGGATTATTCTACGAAAACTGGCGGCCTGAGCACACCCAACCGTGCTCAAATAGAATGGCATTCCTTGCGAGCGTAGGCACGCGATCAGTGAGGCTGAATGACATAGGCGTCGAGCAGGCAGCACAGAATGTCTTCAAGTTGCTGGATCATCGCTTGAGCCCACCTGCGATCAAGAAAGTCAAGCTCGCGATGAACCCGTCCCTTGGGTCGCTCTGGCCCGAGCGCCCACAGCAATCAAATAGCGCCGCGTAGCTTAACAAGACGAACACCGGCAAACCGCGATTTGAGAAACGCGTGGGCTTGCGGCGCTGCCTTTATTCCGGCTGGTTGCTGCCGTGCGCTGTCATTTCATGCTCGCTATGCGCCGCAATCGGCGGACGGTCTCGCAACCACCGGACTTCGCGGTGGTATCAGCCTGGTTGCCTGCGACTTCGGCTGCCGCATCAAGTAGCTCCAAGGCATATACTACCCCCGCATCGGTGTCCTCGTGACAAAGGCTTGCGTTTGTGCAGCGCGCATCAAGGGCTTGTCTGATCCTATTCTTGATAGAGAGCATTCCCGTGCTGCCGGAATAGGCCGAAAGCTCATGCAGGCAAATTGAGGCGACAATCTCCGACGCGATGACCTTGCCCTCGACCTCTCCGAGCGTCGGAATGGCAAATCGCTGCCCTCCCCTTCTGCAATCGCGATCCGTCATCAGCATGGTCTTACTCCGTTGTGGCTAGCTTGAACGCCCGTCATCCTCAATAGCTCTTTTGACGCGCCGAAGAATAACGGCGCGCGCTTTCCGGTCGGCGGTTTGACGCAACCGCTCCTCGAGATCGAGGACGATCGATTGATAGTCATTATGCCAATCCGAATGGCCGACATCCTGGGGCGCTAGGCGCGGAGGCGGCGTACCGCGTGCGAGCGGTACGGCGGCTGTTTTCGTCAGACTGTAGCTGTCGTCGAGCGATGGCACGACAATGGTCGCTTCCGGCTTCTCGACCAACAGACGAGATTTCAGACTGTCGCGCGCGGCAGGCTCGCCATGAACCAGAAACAGCCCCGAGCGAATCGGTTCCCTGGCTCCTATCCAAGCTCTCAATTCGCTGGCGTCGGCGTGACCGCTATAGGCATCCAGTGATCGCACAGTCGCGCGGACAATGATCTCCTCACCCTGGATTTTTACGGTGCGCGCCCCGTCTTCAAGAATTCTCCCGAGGGTGCCGGCTGCCTGGAATCCGACGAGCAACACAGTGCCTTCATCGCGCCAAAGCCAGTTCTTGAGACGGTGACGAATGCGGCCGGCCTCACACATGCCGCTGGCAGCGATGATGATATGGAAGCCGCGAATGAGGTCGATTGCTTTTGATTGCTCGGCCGTTTCCGTAAAGCGTACATTTTTGGCATTCAATGCTTTGATCAGTAGGTCGCCGTTGGGGATGGAATGCGCATGCTGCTTGAAGATTGCGGTCGCGCGCGAAGCCAATGGAGAGTCGATGATGATGGGACAGCGGGATATCTCACCAGCATCCATCAGCCCATTGATATCAGCCACCAATTCCTGTGTGCGTTCGACCGCAAATGATGGAATCAGCAGAGCACCGTTGGGATGATAGGCCTTGAGAAGGATCTCGCGAAGTTGCCCGCGACGAGCGACGTCGGAAACTTCGTCTCGTTCACGATCCCCATACGTGCTTTCGCAGATGACGTAATCGAAATCCTTGGGAGCATCCGGTCGGGCCTCCAAAAGCTTGTGTTGCGGACCAACGTCACCGGAAAACAGTATGCGGATGGGGCCATTTTCGGTCGCGAGTTCGATCTCGACCGAAGCCGAACCGAGCAGATGTCCGGCGTCCCAAAGCCGAAATCCAAGTCCGCCCTCCAATCTCTGCCATTCTTTGTAGGCGACCGCTCGAAACTGCATCATCGCGGCGCGCGCGTCTTCTGCGGTGTAGATGGGTTGTAACGTGTCGCGCGATCTA
The DNA here is from genome assembly GCF_027109195.1 of Rhizobium sp. AG207R. Lineage (NCBI taxonomy): Bacteria > Pseudomonadati > Pseudomonadota > Alphaproteobacteria > Hyphomicrobiales > Rhizobiaceae > Rhizobium > Rhizobium sp. AG207R. Next base: position 17,891 of record NZ_JAEPVT010000011.1, on the reverse strand, counting down.
TGCCGGTAGCGGCGATTCAGCTGATCGACTTCCGATTCCTGAATATGTCCGGAGTCTTGCAGCATGATCGAGCACAGATCCAAGGTCGCCGGCGTGCAATGAATAGGCCCTTCGAAGCCGGCTTTCACCAGCTTCGGGATAAGTCCCGAATGATCGATATGCGCATGGGTCAGAATGACGGCGTCAATCAGAGACGCATCGAATGGGAACGGCCTGTAATTCAGTTCCTTCTCGGTCTTGGAGCCCTGGAACATGCCACAATCGACCATTATGCGGGTGCCGCGGTGCTCAAGGACAAAGCACGAGCCGGTTACCGATCCGGCCGCACCGTGGAAATGTAAAACTGAATCCGTCATCTGGTTCCCTCGCATGCATCCAACCTTATGCGCAGCGGATCAGGCTCGCTTTGCGGAAGATCAAGGAAATGAGATTGAAAGTGAGGTTTGCTGTCCTTTCCTCCAAACAAGAAAGGCGATCCGACCATGTCCATCAAAACCGTCTTGAGTATCCTCGATGTCAATCAATTCAAGGATGACCTGAAGGGCGCCGTCGATTTTTGCCAAACGCACGGTGCCCATCTTACCGCATTGGTGGTTTCGATGTGCGCCACGCCTCCACTCACCGCACATGATGCCCTCTCCACGATCAGGCTCGGTGAGCAGCAACGTGAAATAGATAGATTGACCGAAAGAGCAGCCGATATCAAAACGCTGCTCAGCGGGAGCGCGTCCTCCTATGACGTGCAGGAAATCTACACGGAATTTGCCTGGGCAGACGATGACATAGCCGAGCGAGCTCTTTATGCCGATCTCGTCCTCATCGGTCCGGAGGCCGCCCGCAACGAGGAACTTCGGCGAAGAGTGATCGACGGGGCGTTATTTCAGTCGCCCGCACCGGTGCTTGTCACCCCGAGCGACAAGATGGTTCGGCTCCCGCCGAAAACAATTTTGCTGGCCTGGGACTCTGGCGAGGAGGCCGCGCGCGCCGCGCGCCAGTCGATCGACTTCTTGCAAGCCGCCGGAACGGTTCATGTCACGCTTGTCGATCCCCTTGCTGCGCGCTCCGTCAATGGCGAAGAGCCTGGCGCAGATATCGCTGCTTTCCTCACGCGACATGGTGTCAAGGTCGATGTCGATTGCGTTGCGAGCGGCGGTCGATTGGTCGATGAAACGTTGCGACAACACGCAGCAGACATCGCAGCAGACATGATCGTCATGGGAGCCTATAGTCATCCACGCTTGCAGGAACGCCTGTTCGGTGGAGTGACACGATCGATGCTGAAAGACTCGGACATACCGTTGTTTCTTGCCCACTGACAGCAAGCGCCAATGCTGTTTTCCTGGCATGCCTCCTTGATGCTTGCCAGCATTGTAGACGTCGCATGATCAACAGATAGCCCGATAAGAGAGCAAGCGCGGCCAGTCAGCCATCGACTGAAGACGAAACTTGATAGCCCCTGAATCCGCGCACCAGGGGACCCAGTTCCAGACGACCCCGGGTGTACCCACCGGTCCCGACCGACCAGACGGAGCTCGCCAAGACACGGTTTCGTCTTTGACCCAACGCAATGACACTGGACGCCAGATTGACGAGATTTGATTTGAGGCGCGAGCCTCGATCAATTGTCTTCAAGGAGGACATCATGAGTGATCTGAAGATACGTCGGGATATTCTCGATGAACTGGAATTTGATCCCAGCATTGACGCCGCCGCGATCGGCGTTTCGGTGCAGAATGGCGTCGCGACACTATCTGGCCATGTGAAGAGCTGTGCCGAGAAAATGGCGGCGGAGGCAGTTACTCGGCGGGTGAAAGGCGTCCGGGCGATCGCCGATGAGATCGATGTGCGTTGGCCCGAGCAGAAAAGGCATGCCGACGATGAAATCGCAGCCCGCGCACTTAATATTATTACCTGGGACACTGCGTTGCCCGATGGCGCCATTGACGTCAAGGTCCAGCGCGGGTGGGTAACACTCTCTGGCGAAGTACGCTGGCACTTCCAGCGCATGGCGGCGGAAAATGCCGTCAAAAAGCTTGGCGGCGTTGTTGGCGTGACGAATATCCTAACCATCCGGCAACTTGGCGGCGCATCGGATATCAAGGAACGGATCGAGCAGGCACTACGGCGAAACGCCGAGATCGAGGCGGATGGAATCACAGTTCGCGTCGCCGACAGCAAAGTCGTTCTTGAAGGCGACGTTCATGCTTGGAGCGAGCGTCATGCGGCAGAGCAAGCAGCATGGTCCGTCCCCGGCGTGGCCGTTGTTGAAAATCATCTTCATGTCGGCTAACGCCGAAGGGAGGGGTTAGCCCCTCCCTTCTTCTGCCGCCGGCCCCCTTGGCAACCTACAGCTGAGCCGCGACGGACAAGTGTAAAGCGCTTGTGGGCTAGCCTGCCTTGATTGCAATTTTCCGATCATTCTTGTGAGCATTGGCTGTCTTCGGTAAAACGACCTTCAATACGCCATTTTCGAAGGAAGCGTTGATACTGTCTGTATCGACGCCGTTGGGAAGTTGGAGACTGCGCTGGAACGACCCATAGCGCCGTTCGCTGAGATAGTATTCCTTCTCCTTTTCCTCCTTGCGTTCGTGCTTTTCGCCTTTGACCGTCAGGATGCCGTTCGCGAGCGTCAAATCCAGCTCCTTCGCGTCGATCCCCGGAAGCTCAACTGTGAGCTCATAGGTCTTGTCGGACTCGACGAAGTCAGCAGCCGGCACGCCGCGCGTGAAGGCATTCGGGAAACGAGCAAACGTCCGGTCGAAGAAACCCGGAGTAAAGTCATTGAAGACGCGATCAATTTCCGATCGCAGGCTCTCAAATGGCGCCCAGCGCTCCATAGCGGGCGCCGTCTTCTTCTCCGTGCTCACAGGAAGCTTTCTTGCCATATCGGCCATATCTTTTCTCCTCTTCGTTACGGGGACCATTGGAGGGCGACTTTGCCTCGGCCCCTTTCCAAACCGTCTTTAATAAGACGTGGTGTCATCAAAAACGGTGTCGCGAGACTGTTCATTGATCAGCATCAAAATGGCGTGCAATCGCGCGTCCCGAGGCGATCGCACGCCATTTTGCCGATCATGAAATCGATCGGCGCCGCCTGCGAGCCGGACACCTTGATCTTCATCAAGGCGAAGGCGAGGCGCCGACGCGATCATTACGGCCACCCCTCGGAGGAGACTGACATGAAACCGCAATTTCATCTGCCGTTGATCACCTATCCCACAGCCAGTTCGCTTTCCGTCGTTCAAAACGCGATCGACTTGGCGCGACATCAAAAAGCGGATCTCATCGCCAGCCTCCCGCAGATCAAGATGCCGCTCGTCGGTCAATCATCCCCATGGGTCGACGATATCGAAAGATTGGGCTCGGAGGCAAAACGCTTCAGCCGCGACAGCGGTGTCACATTGAGCGAGGCATTCTGCGACTACGCCCACAGCGCAGGCATACGCGCCGTTATTCAGACATTCGAAACGTCAGAGCCGCAAATTCCTGAGACTCTGGTGGAAATCTCGCGTGCTTATGACCTGTCAATTGCCGAGGCGTCCGAGACCATGATGCCATTGCTTGAGAAGCTTCTGTTCGAAAGCGGCCGATCTCTCGTCCTGTTCCCTGCGAACCACGTGTGCGGGCGGATCGACACGGTGGCAATCGCATGGGATGGAAGCGCGCCGCTGTCGACAGCATTGACAGGCGCCAGATTATTCCTGGAAGGCGCATCGAAGGTCATTTTGATATCGATCACCGATGATGGCTCAATGAATGAAAGGAGCCGGGCCCGATACGCGGAGGTGCTACGTAACAGCGGCTTGGATGTAGAGATTATCGTGGCCGGCGCAAATGGCGAAGAGGTAGCCGTCGCTATCCAATCGACCGCGAGAGCCTTGCACGCAGATCTGATTGTCGCCGGAGCCTACGGGCACTCCAGAATCCGCGAATTTGCCCTTGGAGGGGTCACTCGATCACTGCTAGTCGATCTTGAGATGCCCGTTCTTGTTGCTCACTGATCAAGCAGCGGAAGATTGATATCAACGTTTACTTCCCGCTCCCGAACTTCGGATGCCGGATATCTATCGTTCCGGCTCAGGCCAATCTCTACATTTCGACCAGCGCGTTTCCCGTACCGTCGCAGCGGCGGCGCATCCCAGTAGATAATCACGGCATGACGGCTTCAGCGGGCGGATTGCCGACAGATGATCGCCTGTTGACAAAGGTCAAGGCGCGCGCCGTGTGCAATGACTATTAAGCCATCAGAGGTGACCGCCGATGGCTATTGAAATTGACGAAACCACCAAGAACGCTCCGCCTAAAGGACCGGCTTCCTCAAACCGAGATACGACGGTGTCGCCGTCGCCTTTTTGGTCGAAGAGCGAGGATGTTCTGCTGCACGATCTCGGCTCGCGGACAAAAGGCCTTTCGGCTCAAGAGGCAATTTCGCGGTTAGAAAGCTACGGTCCGAACACGGTCGTCGCGATGACGCACACGAATGCACTTCATATTCTGGTGCGACAATTTCTGAATCCCCTCGTTCTCATTCTTATCTTTGCCGCGACGGTATCTTCGCTGGTCGGGGAGATGCATGATGCCATCATCATAAGCCTCATTGTCCTCGCGAGTTGCTTGCTTGGCTTTTCTCAGGAATACGGGGCAACCAAGGCGCTAGAGGCGCTGAAGAAAAGTATTTCATTATCGGCGACGGTCGTAAGGGGCGGGATGGAAACCCTTGTCCCGGCAAGCACCGTCGTCCCAGGGGATATCGTCAAGCTTGCTGCCGGCAGTCTTGTGCCGGCCGATGGCATGATCCTTTCGTCACGTGACTTGAACATCAGTGAGGCCGCTCTGACGGGCGAGACCTTCCCGGTTGGCAAGGTGGTGGGTGTCTGTCCTCCCGACGCCCCGATCGCCGCCAGGACCAATTGCGTCTTTACCGGCACATCCGTTCGCAGCGGCACGGCAACTGTTATCGCTGTAGATACGGGCGCGCGCACCGAGTATGCGGCCATCGCCGGCGCAATCGCGGGACAGATCCCCGAAACGGATTTCTCGCGAGGCATACGGCGCTTCGGTTATCTGATGACACGGATCATGTTGATGATCGTCATTACGGTCTTTGTTGCCAACTTGCTCCTGCATCGGCCGTTGATCGACTCGTTGCTATTTTCTCTGGCGCTGGCGGTCGGGCTCACTCCAGAGCTTTTGCCGGCGATTATCAGTATGACGCTCGCCCGCGGCGCGCACGCCATGGCCGCTGGCGGCGTCATAATTCGCCGGCTCGACGCGATTGAAAATCTCGGCAGCATGAATCTTCTATGTACCGACAAGACCGGCACGCTGACGGAAGGCACTATAAAACTCGACGATTGCGTTGATCCAGGCGGCATGCACTCGCAACGCGTCCGCTTGCTCGCCGTTTTGAATGCTTCGTTGCAGGCCGGCCTCAAAAACCCGCTCGACGATGCCATACTGACATCCGGCGAGACTGACGCGGATCTGAAAGCCTTCGTGAAGAAAGACGAGATTCCATACGATTTCATGCGCAAGCGGTTGTCGGTCATCGTTGGTGAGGTCGGTCAAGGTACGATGATGGTCTGCAAGGGCGCGGTCGCCAACATTCTTTCCAGCTGTACCACTGTCAGGACGGGCAATGCTATCGAGCCCCTTGATGACCGGTGGCATGCGGACATCGACGCGCGTTATCGCAAATGGGGCGAGGACGGCATTCGGGTAATCGCAATCGCCACCAGGCGTTTCGCGCAAGACAAGGGATCTTATGACACGGACGACGAGCGCGAGCTGTGCCTCGAAGGCTTTCTATTGTTTCTTGATCCGCCGAAGGCAGGTATCAAGAACGCACTGGCGGGGTTGAGACATCGCGGCATCGGCATCAAGATCATATCCGGCGACAACCGCTACATCGTCAAACATCTGGCCGACACGATCGGGCTGAAAACGAAACAAATTTTGACCGGCGCGGAGCTGGCGTCGATGAGCAGTGATGCCCTGTTTGCCCGTGCGCCAAAGACAGATCTGTTTGTCGAGATTGATCCCAATCAGAAAGAGCTCATTATCAAAGCGCTGCGGCGTTCCGGCCATGTCGTCGGCTATATGGGTGACGGCATCAATGACGCTCCAGCCCTTCATGAGGCCGATGTCGGCATTTCTGTCGAGGGTGCGGTCGATGTCGCCCGGGAGGCTGCGGATCTCGTCCTGTTGCAGCAGGACCTCAATGTGCTGATTCGCGGAGTGGACGACGGTCGGCGAACCTTCGCCAACACCATGAAATACATATCGATCGCAATCAGCGCGAACTTCGGCAATATGATCAGCATGGCGATCGCCTCTCTGTTCCTCCCCTTCCTACCGCTGCTCGCCAAGCAAATTCTGCTTAACAACCTCCTTGCCGACATTCCAGCCATGGCCATTGCCACGGATCGGGTTGATCGACAGCAAGTGCAGCACCCAAGGCGCTGGGACATCCGCAGCATCCAGCGCTTTATGATCTTCTTCGGTCCGATCAGTTCGCTGTTCGATTTCGCGACATTCGGATTTCTGCTTTTCGTCGTGCATGTATCAACGAACCAGTTCCGCACGGCTTGGTTTGTGGAGTCGCTCATTACACAGCTTGCGACCATGCTGGTCGTTCGTACGACCATGACGGCATGGAAAGACAAGCCGGGCCGTTTGCTCCTATGCTCGACCGTAGTCATTATACTCATTGCGCTTGTCCTTCCTTACATTCCAATGGCTGCGATCATATTCGATTTCACGCCGCTCCCGGCGCCGTTGATGGCAGGTCTGATCGCAATCTCCGCGATTTACGCGGCTGCGCTCGAGCTGGTGAAACGCTTTTATTTTCGTCCGCGATGACTGCGCCGGAAATATTGGCAAGGGCAGCTTAATCGGGTTAACTTGCCTCGGGCACCAATACCGCTGCGCCGACGAGACGCCCGGCGCGCAGGTCGGCGAGCGCCTCATTGGCCCTCGCGAGCGGATAGACCTTGGTGTGGGTTCGCACGCCGGCCATCTGGGCAATCGGGAAAAACTCAGCTGCGTCCGCACGTGTCAAATTGGCCACTGAGACAAGCTCGCGTTCCCCCCATAGAACGGCATAAGGCATCGCCGGTATGTCGCTCATGTGAATTCCGCCGCACACAACCAATCCGCCCTTGCGAACCGCCTTGAGCGCAATCGGCACGAGATCGCCTGCCGGTGCAAAGATGATGGCTGCGTCGAGCGGAATTGGAGCGGCCTCTTCTGACGAACCGGCCCATACCGCGCCAAGCTCCAGCGCAAACTCCTGCGCTGCACGGTCGCCTCCGCGCGTGAACGCATAAACGTCGCGCCCTTGCCAGATGCAGAGCTGGGTCAGGATGTGCGCGGCGGCTCCGAAGCCGAAAAGACCGATGCGCTTGCCGTCACCGGCCTTCTTGAGCGAACGCCAGCCAATCAATCCGGCACACAAAAGAGGCGCGAGGGATATTGGATCGGCGTCCGCATCGAGATCGAATGCAAAGGCTGCGTCGGCCACAACATGCGTCGCGAAACCGCCGTCACGCGTGTAGCCGGTGAATTGCGGCCTGTCACATAGGTTTTCAGCCTTCATTTGACAGAAAGAACATGTTCCGCATGCATGACCGAGCCAGGGGACGCCGAGGCGGCGACCGAGTTTGGCGATTTCGATCCCGGGGCCTACGGCATCGACAATACCCACGATCTCATGACCCGGCACGAGCGGAAGCTTTGGATTGTCGAGATCACCGTCCACGACGTGAAGATCAGTTCGACAGACGGCACAGGCCTCGACCTTGATCCTCAGCTCGCCTGGGCCGGGCTCTGGATCATCACGTTCGACAAATATGAGCGGTTTCCCGATTTGTTGAAGAACCATCGCTTTCATGGCTGAAACCCATCCAAATTGGGGCTCGTTTCGAAGCTAAATGTCGGAAGAAAAAGCCGGGAAACGGCACGTCCATCTGCGTTTCAAGCAACCTTTTCCGCCAACTGAACGACTTTCGGCGAGCGGTGTTATTTACCACCCTTCTCCTTCCATACAAATGGTGGTTCGGCCTTGACCCGAATCAACGCGCACACAGCAAAAACGTGAAAACGTCCAAGGGCGTGGCGACTTGTGTGACACGTCAGGAGGGCATCGGTGCAAAAGCTATTGCTGATCATATTGATCGTCATGATCGCCACGATCATCGGCATTTTATGGGTGAAGCCGATTACCGGCACCGGGCGACAGACGCCAATTGAGAAGTCGGCAACGCGATGACCATCCTGAAAACATTTCGCCATCCGAAGGCTGCTCTATCGCGCCCGGTCCCAAAGGAAATAATGCTTCCTCGAACGCTATATGGTTTCGTTTTTCGGGCATCGGGATGGCATCAACTGGCCACCGCGATCCTATCCATCGTGCTCTTTACAGCGGGAACCATTCCGCTGGAGGTACAGCGACGGGTCGTGAATGCGGCAACGCAGAACGGCTCCTATCGAACGATCGCCTTTTTGGTGTTGATATACGTCCTTTTGGCCGTGACCGAGGGAGCCGTGAAACTCGTACTGAAGATCTACAGCAGTTGGATCGGAGAAGCGGCCGTCCGATGGCTGCGTTTGCAAGTATTCGAGGCATCGCGAACATCGGAGACAGGCGACTCCATGATGACCAGCGAAGGTGTCCAGCTCTCGATCATCCTGGCCGAAGCCGAACCCGTCGGTGGCTTCGTCGGCACGAGTATCTCGGAGCCTCTGTTGCAGATCGGCATATTGACGGCTGTTTGTGGCTATCTGGTCTATCTGCAGCCACTCATCACGATCGTCGTCGTCACGATCTTCCTTCCGCAAAGTGGTTTCGTCCCGATCATGCAGGCAGCGATCAACCGTCGCGTCGGAAAAAAGATCAGCATCATGCGCAATGTTAGCGAGGACATCGTCCAAATGGGCCACGCAATCGACACAGACGGCCATCAGGCATCGCGTATCGGAGATGTCTTCCGGATCAACATGAGCATCTACAAAATCAAGTTCACGATGAATTTCATGATGAATCTGATGACACAGATGGGTTACGCGGGCATCTTCGCGCTGGGCGGTTATTTCGTGGTTACCGGGAAGACCGAAATCGGAACAGTCGTCGCCTTCGTGTCTGGTCTCTCGAAAATAAATGACCCTTGGGGCGATCTCGTCAACTGGTACCGCGATCTGCGCGTGACACAGGTTAAGTACGGCCTCATATACAATTCTGCTCAGATTGGCACCGCGTCAGCGGGTGAATTGACGGGCCCTTCCCCATTGCCTGGAGACTCATTCCCGAGATGTGAAGATGTGTAAACCTCCGCTGACGATCACGGCCACCGGCGTCGGGATATTGCGGAAAGCGGAAAACTCATGTTTCGATTTGTCACATCGAATAGCAATCGTGCTGCCAACGGCATTCGCGCCGGTGCTGATCCCGGCAAAGCCGGAGCTGGTCTTCAATCGACGCCTCGCTCTGGCTGTCGGACGAACAGCGGGCATAAAGGGCTGCTCGGGTCATGGTCTGGCTTCTCCTCTTATTCGGCAATGTTCTGTGACTGCCGACATTGGCGCCGGGTCGTAGCGGCTGGCGCTGCCTGCCAGGCGCATGCTCTGCCTTTACTACTTCAGAAGCCTACGCCGGGCCGTTTTGTTCCGGCCCAATCGCTGCAAGCCAAAAAGGCTTTCAGCGCATCTGTTCAGGCCCGATGTATTGCATCAAATGGTGTCTTCTTTCAGCGGCGGCACATCCGGCGCTTTGTCCAGCAAGCCTGTCAGCGCACCGCGCTTCGTCGTGCCTGCACGCGCGTTCAGGAACTCGCTGGCCGTCTCCACCGCCCCAATCTTCTGCGCAACCGCAGAGATGATCCACTGATTGAGCGACACGCCGTCTTCTTGTGCCAGACGCGCCGCCGTCTCCTTGAGCGACTGCGGCAGTAGCAGCGGGTATTTGTAACGTTGGATCTGCGTCATGTGTTCAGCCTCCTGACGATCTCTCCCGGTGTTATCACGGTCACGCCCAATCCGAGCGCCGGACGGAAATCCTTGACGTTATGCGTCACGATAGCCTCGGCCTGTCCGTTCAAGGCAGCTTCCAGCACCATTTCATCGGCGACATCGGAGAGCATCGGCCGCGTCCGAAACGAAATATCGACGCCCTCAGCAATGGCGGCAAGCACGCTCATCACCAAGGCGACATCCTCAAGGCCGTGGCCGGTTGCCTTCCGGGTTTCCTCCCGGCTCAGCACCGCCTCATATTCCAGAAACAAAGCTGTCGAACAAAGCGGCGTCACCATGCCCTTGTCAGCGAAACGCAAAAGGAGGTTGCTCGCGCCATTGCGGCTGCGGAACGCCGCCCCGATCACATTGGTGTCCAGAACCAACCTCATGGGAGATAATTTATAGACATCCCAGAAGATGTCAATGATTTGGATGATGGCTCCCGTCATCCATCATCATCCGACGCGCTCCCGTTCCGATTGTCGTTGGCGGCCCACAACGTCTCGAAGTCTTCCCGCGCCATCTGTCGGCCGATCAATCGGGCAATGGACAGCACAACCGCATCGAGCTTTTCGGAAGCATCGGCCTTGCCTGCTCCCTCCTCTTCAACGGGCGAGCGGTCGTCATTCGCCGGTCTGTCTCTGTCTGAGTGGTTTCCGTCATCGGCCATCACGGCGCTCTTCCTCCTGCCGCCATGCGACGGGGTTTGCGATCCAGCGATTGATCTCGGATTCATGCCATCCCGCACCGTTGACGCTGATCCTGAGCTGGGCAGGGAAGGTGCCCTCGGCGATCTTGCGGTAGATGGTAGAGCGGGAAACACCCGTGCGGGAAAGCACGGTATCCAGGCGGATGATACGGCCTGCGGGCATGGCAGCGCTGCCTCCTGCTGGTTGTTCCTGGCTGACCCTGATCCAGTCAAAACACCAAAATATCGTTTTGCAAGAGGTGTTTAGCCGTCGTCGTACTGCGGCGTACAAAGGGCGGAAAAAAGGAAAAACCTGGAGTCCGATTTCCGGCCCTGCCCAAGATCGTTACAGCGACGGAAGGCAAATCCAAGGCCGGGTCTGCTGCCCGACTCAAATGCCATGCCGAGCGCAATTTTGCGATTGGCAGGGATAGTTCCCGGTTATCGATCGCAGTCAAGGCTGGCGGGGTGCGCGCCGCCACGGCAGCGGCATCGCCTTGAGGAGCTATCTTAAATCGTGGTCTCCCAGCGCGTTCTCGTTTCCCACCTTTGCTGCTTTCCTCCGATATGTCTGCCCGAAGGGCGTGCCAATGCACTTTCGGAGCCTGAGAAACGCACACCACTCGACGTTCACTCCGCCGAGGAAGTCTTCCTCAAACGAACCCCAACGCCGCCGTCGCCGTTCTCCGGAATGAACTCTACCCCCGCTGCTTCAAGAGAGAGTTTTAATGCTTGCGCAATCGATCGCGACGGCAGTTTGTCTCCTTGTTCCAGTTGAACAATAGTTCGCAAACTGACCTGTGAAATGTCAGCGAGACCTTGCTGCGTCAGATTGAGCAGCCCGCGCGCGGCTCGAACCTGAGATGGAAAGTTCTTCATTCAACTCCGATATCAATGTTTGCACAAAAAGCGCAGATATACATATTATGTGAAGTCGACCGAACAAGTGCTCGCAACACTTGCCCGGCCTGACCACAATCAAGCTGTACGGAGCTCAGATCATGGCTGATTCTGACAATAACACGACTTTGCCTTGCGTCACGCGCAGGATGTTGCTGACAGGCACGATCGCAGCCACGGCGACGTGGCCGTTTGACTATGGCGCGGGCGCCGCCGAGGCGCTGGCCGGCAATGCCGTCTCCGATCCCGCGCTGGACCTTTGGCAGCAATGGCTGGCGGCACACACTGAAACGCAGCGGCTTTGGAAAATACAGCTTAACCTTGAAAGCAGGATGGTCGCCGCCGTCGGATTTCCGCAGGTGGAAATCACACTGCCCGGAAAAAAGGAGCCGGTTCGTGCTTTCAGTCTGGAAGACACAGACCGAATATGCGGCGATGCACCCGGGCATCAGGCTGTGAAGGCACAAGCAATAGCCGCCTTCCGGGAACGGCAGGAAGCCTGGGATCGCCTCGATAACGCTTTGGGATATAGTCGTGCCGAGAAAGCCGAAATCCGATCTGACCGCATGGAAATGAAATTGGCCGACGCCCTGATGGCCACGCCGGCCACGACGCTTGCTGGTGTGGCGGGCAAGCTTGATGTGATCTTGTGCGGAGGCGAACATTTCGACAAAGGCCCGGACTTCCCCTCGCTGCAAGTGCGTGCGGCGCTGGCCGATCTAGTGCGTATCGGGCAGGTCCTGCAGCCCGGTCAATTCATGCCCGGAAGCGACAGGCTCCTCGGAGCCAATTGCGGCGCATCATGAACAGCCTGCTCGGGGAAATAAGACGGCAAAGCCCTCCACGGCACACTTGCACCGGAGGCTGCCGTGTCTGTGACGCTTGCTGAACGCCTCAGCCATCTTCCCGAGAACAAGCGCCGTGAACTGGAACGGGTCGCACGAATCCTTTTCGATGAATTCGAGGATGCGCAAAAGGGCAAACTGTCGGACAAGCGGCCAATGACCTTGACGTGAAGATGATAGATCGCCATCGCGACCAGATCATCAGCACGGAAAAGCGCCACGTCGGAACGACGTATAAGCGCGCCCTCCCTCGAAAAAATCTAGGGCGGGACCAACCCGTGCCAGACCGTCCCGGCAACATAGAAGCACTTTCGCGCATGCTCAACTATCATGGCCGCATCGATCAATTTCGACCGGAAGGACAAAGACGATGCGGAAACCACGAGATTTCGACGCGGAGCTGAAGGCACTTGAGGACAAGACTAAAGAATTAAAGAGCCGCAAGGTGCAGCAACTCGGCGAACTGGTGATCGCCACCGGGGCCGATGCGCTAACCGTCGAGGAACTGGCTGGTGCGCTGATCGTGCTGGCGGAAACCGGAGAAGCCGCGAAACGGGAGGCGTGGGCCACGCGCGGCGCGGGGTGGTTTCGGAGCAAATCGCGGCGAACTGCTGCAGCAAACAACGACGATAATGGCGGCGCTCAATCGCAACAGGGTGGCACGCAACCGCCATCAGGCGACAAAGGCGCGACATGATATGCGAAGCTGGCAGGTCGAGCGCCGCAAGCGTACAAGGCATCTGATCGAACTCGGTGGCCTCGTGGTCAAATCCGGCGTCGTTGACCTAACAAACGACGACCGCGCCATGATCTACGGCGCGCTACTCTGGATGGCTGATAAGCTCAACAGCGAGGGCGGCGATCGGGCGCGGGAAGTATGGGCCAGAAGGGGGAAAGAGGCGTTCGCGGCGGAACGCCCGGCAAGCGTGCAAGGCAGAACTCAACCGCTGTAGGATCGAGCGTTGCCGAAAGCGGCCGGTACGGGTACCCCACAAATTGCGGCGATTAACGCCATGGAGGCAATGCCGTGCAAATGCTTGCCTCTTGACGAATTCTGATCGAACAAGCAAAGCGACTATCATCGGATCTACAGGGTCATCAATAGCTTGCTGATCAACGAAAACGCCGATCCCGCCACGGCTTCCATGCATTTCACACGTTTCGGGGCCTTCATTCTCGAACGTCACTTCAAGGTCAAGGCAAAGGCAGGGGCGTCCACCCCATCAGAGCCTTCTGTCGAGCGCCTCGACTTCCGCTGTCCGCGTTTTGGAATCCTTAGGCCGTTACCACTTCCTGATCGCGTGGCAATGTGAGACCGAATACGGCTAGTCCAGCGAGCGTCAAGCCAAACCCCGCCCAGCCGGCCGCCAGGAATCCAAAGCCAGCCGAAACGGCAAAACCTGCCGCGGCCGCGCCGATAGCGTTCGAAACATTGAAAGCTGCCAGGCTCATCGCTCCCATCAAAGTGGGCGCATCGGGCGCAAAGGTCGTCATTCTCACTTGAATAGTAGGTATGGCGACAAACATCGTCGTTCCGACGCCGAAGAGGCAGAACATCATGACAACCAAGTTCGATCCAAATGTAGCCAGTACTACAAGTACGATCAACGCTACCCCGAACCCAACTATAAGGCCCCGAGCTGGGAAGTTATCGGCCAATTTACCCCCTATGTAATTGCCGACTGTCATTCCCACGCCGAAGATCGCGAGAGCCAAAGGGACCCATGCGCTGTCGATCTTGGCAACATCCGTAACGAACGGTCCCACAAAGGTGTAAATCGCAAAGATACTGGATACCCCAAGCGCCGCCACCAACATCATGGCCCAAACGGAGAAGCGGCGCAGTGCGCCCAGCTCTTGCATGATCGGGCCTCCGTCCAGCTCTTTCGTTGCAGGAACCCACGCCCAAAGTGCTGCGAGAGCCACGCCACTCGCAGTCGCGACAGTGAGGTATGTATTCCGCCAGCCAATAGTCTGACCCAGAAACGTCGCCAGCGGCGAACCAACGATAGTGGCCACGGTTAGCCCCATCATGACTAATGCGAAGGCCTTTCCCCCACGCCCCGGTCCCATAATATAGGACGCAACGACCGCGCCGGCACCAAAATATGCGCCCTGCGGAAGGCCGCTTATGAAACGCGCGACGGCAAACATCGCAAGATTTGCCGAAAGCCCCGATAGCACGTTGCCGACTACGAATAATGCCATCAAAAGCAATAGCAGCGTTCGCCGATTGAGGCGGGCCGCCGCCAGAGTCACTATGGGAGCACCGATGACGACCCCGAGTGCATATGCGGTGATAGCGTTTGTTGCCTGTGGGATAGTGATCTGCAGCGATCGGGAAAACAGTTGAAGGATTCCCATACTTGCGAATTCGGATGTTCCAATACAGAAGCTACCAAGCGCAAGGGCGAAAAGAGTGAAGCCACACATTTGCCTCTGCTTAGGATCGCTGCAATGAGTACCTATCGCGGCGATCTGACCATCGTAGGATTTGTTCAACATCGGCTTCAAGCTCCCTTGGTTCCACGCGCACCCGCGGCGCGTTTCGTCGTCAGAAGTCATTCACTAAAGGTCCGATCAGAATGTTAGGCCACCTCGGGCGCAAATTGCTGCGAAGAGTTGTTAAGCTTCGAGAATAGTATTTCTCCGGCCAGCGCTGGAGCTTGGAAAACTCGCGCATCACGCGGCGCAGCACTTCCTTTCGAAGCAGCTGACCGTCGGTGTCGGTGGTTGGTGGGGCTAGGGATCGGATCTGTAAGCATTGGCCAGCTCAATTCTCGCCCCTTGAGCTCCGGACAAATCCGACGGCGATTGAAGATCCCAAGCTACGAAATTGGCTAGCGATACAGGATCAGATGGCAATGCGTCCCAAACGGTTCGCCGCAAACGTCAGCGTCAGGAACCATTTCGAACTAGGTGCAGTTCTTTCGGACCTTGTGCTGAAATTCGTGCGATGGCCTTGGAAATCGCCTCTCCCCCAGTTGCAGCGCTTTTTGCTGCAGGAGATCTCTGCCGGCATAGAGCGGATTTACAAGAAGATCATCTATCCGAATTAAACGTAAGTATACCTCGGCCTATCCGAGTGTTTCCTCTACGCAGTCTGCGTTCTCGGCTAAGATATGACGGTTCCACTCGAAAGGAATATGGCCATGTCCGAGAGACGGGTTCTCGTTGCGGATGCCGAAATTGAGGCGAGCTCACGACTTATCCAGGCGCTTAAGGCTAAAAGTTATGACGTGTCGTTAGCAAAGAGTGTCGGCGACGTTCTCCGAAATCTAGAATCGACGCCGTTCGATTTTGCGATTTCAGAGCTCAAGTTCACGGATGGTGACGGTATAGACGTCATCGCAGCTATGAAGGCGGAGAGTCCAATGTGCCGGCTTGTGCTCAGCAGCCGGTTTTGCGATATCGCGACCGCCGTACGCGCGGTAAAGGCGGGAGCCAGCGACGTTGTCCCGAAGCCTGTGCCGGACGATATCCTTATCGCTCTTCTACTCGACGAACCTCTCCAAGCTCAATCGACATACCTTCCGGACGCGAAAATGATAACGCAGGAATGCGTGAAAAATGCTCTGAACTTTTATGGCGAGAACGTTTCAAAGACAGCGCGTGCTCTTGGAATGCACCGAAAGACACTTCAGCGAATGGTGAATAGAGCACCGTGGCTTCTATCCCGCGCCTTAAAAGACGGTCGATCGGTCGGTAGGAACATCATGCTCATGCCGCTGCCCTCATCGTCGCCGGCGTCTGCACCCAGCGGTCGGCAGATATCCGCTTTGCGCTCGCTGACGAAAGCGCTTGACGAACCGGTCATTTGATTGACGTCGAGCGGGTCCGGGAAGACCTACATTTAAGCCGGACCGACGGTGGAAGTAATCCGATCCACCTGAGTTCTTGCTGCGAGCGGCACCGATATTACCCTTAACGACTTGGTGCCCACCACGCGAATGATGGGCACCTATTCAGACTGTTGCACCGGAAGCAGTTTTAGCGAGTCGCGATCATCAAATTTCCTTTATCGACTGCGACTAGCGCAGTCGATATGCACGGCTCGTCAGGCTAGCTTCTTCAAGGCGGCAAGTAGCTCTTTCGCCAGTGGTCCTGCCGAGGCCGGATTTTGTCCGGTGATGAGGCGACCATCGACAACCACATGGGCTTCCCAGTTCGCAGCAGACGAGTAAGTGGCACCCTCGGCCCTTAACGCGTCCTCAAGTTCGTATGGCACGTCGGCGCGCGCATAATCGAACTCCTCTTTCTTGGAGAAGGATGTGATCTTCTTGCCCTGGACAAACGGTTTGCCATCGCCCAAGTCAACGCCGAGCAAAGAGCATGGACCGTGGCAAACGGCCGTAACGAACTTATCGGTTGTCCAAGCGCGCGTGATTGCTCGCTGGACGTCCGCGTTGCGCTGAACGTCTACCATTGGACCCAGACCGCCCGGAATCAGGATCGCGTCGTAGTCGGCGGCATCCACTTCCGATAGTTTGCGACTTCGGTTCAACCTGCGGAAGGCTTTGCTCTCGAAGAACTCCTTCTGCGCGGGATCCTTCTCGTCATATGCGTCGTAGGGGGTCCACCCACCTGCGGGCGATGCGAACTCCACGGCGATGCCTGCTTTGTCCAGAACGTCGAAGGGATGGGCAACTTCAGCAAAGAAGAAGCCCGTTTTACGATTGTGCGGACCGATCACGGCCGCGTTCGTAACGATGAAAAGGACATGCTTTGTCATAGGTGTCTCCTGGTTTCATCAGCATGCATTAGAGTTACGTTGCAATGGCGGCGATCACTTCGACGCCGCACTCGACGGAGACAGGATGATGTCCTCCGCGATCTTCCAGTCAGGAAGGTTGCACTTTTGACGTAGCAACAATGGATGAGCATGCGGAAAAGGACGAGTTAATCGTCGTGAAATCGCGTAAAACCATCCCGGTTCGCAGCTGCCCGGCCGCCTACACCATCGTATAAATTTCGGTCACACAATCCCGCTGTTACCCTGCGACATCGAGTTTTCGACCAAGCGT
The DNA here is from genome assembly GCF_027109195.1 of Rhizobium sp. AG207R. NCBI lineage: Bacteria > Pseudomonadati > Pseudomonadota > Alphaproteobacteria > Hyphomicrobiales > Rhizobiaceae > Rhizobium > Rhizobium sp. AG207R. The sequence continues at coordinate 426 of NZ_JAEPVT010000011.1, read as the reverse complement.
TACTCACGTCGCAACAACGCGGATGATTGAGACACTCTTTTGGAGCGGCAATGCAGAAAGACAGTAATAGATGCCCGAACGCGCCCGTTCGGCGATTGATGCTTACGGGAAAGCGTAAGTCTTACGCGGACCCTCAATTCTTCGCAAAGCGATCGCGTACAGATTTGTTAAACTGGAAGGAGGCCAGGCTGGTATCCGCCGGACGGCTCATGTTTCCGATGATATTCAATGAACTCGATGATCACTACTATGCGGTAGAATGGGGACATTGCTTCAATCTTATTAAAGAGCGAGCTGGATGGAGTGCTCCCCGTTTCACCGGACATGTCGGCTAGTTTGATTTAGCCCTGATGAACTGCCGTGGGGAAGCCATCTTGAGCGCGGAATGGGGATGGATTTCGTTGTAGTCCTCGATCCATCCGTCAA
>NZ_JAEPVT010000010.1:0-309498 GCF_027109195.1 Rhizobium sp. AG207R | reverse complement strand
CTGCGCCGGACATCACCCGTCAGCAGTTCAACGTGTCGATACTCGTTAGACATAAGCATGTCCTCAAGCCTGTGCTTGAGCCTTTCTGCTTATGCCGACTGTCCGGTCAGAACGGGGTGCAGTTCACCGATGATCCAGAGGAGCTTATGGATTATCAGGTAAGTTTTTTTCAGAGATAAATTTGGAAGATTGTGTCTCCCCGCGGCACGGAGAGACGATGGCATTCAGCAAGAGCAAGCATACGAGCCGGCTCGACTTTTCCATAACTCAGCCAGCCAACGCTGCCTTGTGCTCTTCGAAGAAGCTGCGCAGCGTCTGCGGTTCTTTGCCTGTGAGCTTGTTGAAGTCGTTGGTGAGGATGTCGAATTTGCCGGCGCGAGTGTTGGCATCGGCAGAGACGAGCATGTCGACGACGAATTTCGGCAGGCCGGCGCCGGCGAGACCGGCAGCGAACTGTTCGTCATTGACTTGCACGACTTCGAGCGGACGGCCGGTAATCCTGCTGACGACACTTGCCACATCCTCGATGGTGACAGCGGTCGAGCCTGTCAGTGTGTAGGTGGCGTTGTCGGTTGCGTCGGATGCCAAGGCGGCGGCAATCGCGAGCGCGCAATCTTCGCGGCTGATGTTGCTGATACGGCCACCGCCGATCGCGGTGTACCACTTGCCGGTTTCGAGGCTGTGCGGCAGGCCTATCAGGTAGTTGTCGAAGTACCAGGCGTCGCGCAGGATCGTGTAGCCGATGCCGCTTGCCTTGATGGCGTTTTCGGTGCCGAGATGGTCAGGTGCGAAGGTGACGAGCGAACCGTCCGGGGCTGGCATTGAGGTATAGAGAACATGCTTCACGCCCGCCTTCTTCGCGGCTTCGACGGCAGCCGTGTGCTGCTTCAGGCGCAGGCCGGGGACGGCGAGCGCATCGGTGCTGATGATCAGCAGCCGGTCGATACCGGCAAAAGCAGCAGGCAAACCAGCGGTATCATCGAAATCGGCCTTGCGGGTGACGACGCCCTTGGCGGCGAGATCGGCAAGCTTTTCGGGGCTGCGCGTTGCGGCGACGATGCGGCCGGGAGCGACCTTGTATGTCTCCAGCAGGTGATGAATGACGCGCTGGCCAAGCTTACCGGCGGCGCCGGTGACGAGAAGAGTGCTGCTCATATGTTTTCCCTTGTTGGACCGCCGCACATTAACAGCGGTTTGTTGCTCTCAAAAAGAGACTAGCACTAGAATAGGAATTGACTTCATGGTGTAAAGGAGGCAGTTTTTGGGCTCCAAGTTACCAAAAGGGAACCGGCATGGCAGCCAGCGCCGTCGTCAATCTGCGCAGCAAAAATCCGCCGCTGCGCGACTTCGATCTCAGCAATCTTGATTTCGGCAATTGCCCCGTCCGGGACCTGATCTCGCAGATCGGCGGAAAATGGTCGGTGCTATTGCTGGAAACACTGGCCAAGCGACCGTATCGTTTCGGCGAACTGCGTCGGCTGGTGCCCGATATTTCCCAGCGCATGCTGACGCAGACGCTGCGTGACCTGCAGCGCGACGGCTATATCGACCGGGAGGTATTTCCCACCAAGCCGCCGAGCGTCGAATATCGGATGACAGAACTCGGCCATTCGCTGTACGAGCCGCTGGCTCATCTCCTGAATTGGGCAGAAGCCAATCACGAGGCCGTCAAGGCCGCCCGCGCCCGTTTCGATCAATCGCCGGACTGAGCCGCCCATCGTGAAGCCTTTGAAGATTGCTATCGTCGGCGCCGGACCTGCCGGCCTTGCCGCCTCTCTCTTTCTCACTCGCGCTGGTCATACCACCGATATCATCGAACGGTTCGATAGCCCGGCTCCCGTCGGTTCGGCGCTAATGCTGCAGCCGACCGGATTGACGGTGCTTGAGTCGCTTGGGCTTGGTCCGGCGATCCATGCGGCCGGCAATCGCATCGATCGATTGTTCGGCACGGAGACCACTCGCGGCCGCATCGTCCTCGATGTGCGCTACAACGCGCTGCCGGGCGGGCGCTACGGGCTTGGCGTTCATCGTGCGGCGCTGTTCGATACGCTTTACGACGAAGTCTCTGCACGGCGACATCCGATCCATACGGGACAGCGTGTTATCGGTGTGACGGAGGAGGGTGGTGAATGCTTTCTCTCCGTCGAAGGGGATGGGCGCCTCGGGCCTTACGATCTCGTCATCGACGCCAGCGGGGCGCGCTCGGAACTGGTCGCGGCCTCGCCCGTCGCGCCGCGTGCCCGCAACCTTATTTACGGCGCTTTCTGGGCGACGCTCGATTGCCCCGAAGGGTTGGTGGATCGAGCGGCGCTGACGCAGCGTTATGACAAGGCCAGCGTGATGATCGGCGTCTTACCGATCGGCAGTAGAAGGCCGGATTTGCCGAAGCAGGCGGCTCTGTTCTGGAGCTTGAAAGTCGCTGACGCCGATGAGGTACGCAAGCGTGGGCTTGAGCGCTGGAAGCAGACGATCCGCGGCTACTGGCCGGAATGCGAGCCCTTACTGGAGCAGATCATCGATTGGGACCAACTGACGCTGGCGCGCTATGCCCATCGCACTGTGATGACGCCCTATAGCGGACGGACTGTCTTCGTCGGCGATGCGGCCCATTCCACCAGCCCGCAGCTCGGGCAGGGTGCCAACATGGCGTTGCTCGATGTCGCGGCTCTGGCGCATGCTCTGGCAGGACATGAAACCATCGAAGCCGCTCTTGCTGCCTATGCCAAGGCGCGGTGGGTGCATGTGCGGCTTTTTCAGCTGCTCTCTGCTGCCTTTACGCCCTTCTACCAATCGGATTCGGCAGCATTGGCCTGGATCCGAGACCGGCTGGTCGCGACCATTTCCAAAGTGCCTCCCGCGCCCCAGATCCTGGCGGGTATCGTTTCAGGCACGCTGGTCGACCCGTTCCATGGCGCCGGTTTGCGGGAATGTGACTGGCTGCGGCCGGCTCTACCGCAGCCATCGTAATCATTTCTCTCGCTCGAGCCTTTCCGCTTTTCTCCGCATAGCGGAAAGGCTCTACCCCTTTATTTCCAAGTAATTCCAGACGGAAAACCGCTATGCACTTTTCCTGGAATTGCTCTCGGTCAGGAAGGCAAGCAGCGCAATGACCGGGAAGGCGACGCCGATCCAGGAAGCCAGGTTCCAGCCGCCGGTCGCATAGGCCCAGCCGCCAAGCGCCGAGCCGAGGGCGCCGCCGGCGAAGAAGGTCGCCATGTAGAGGCCGTTGAGGCGGCTGCGATGTTCGGCGCTGAGCGCAAAAATGGCGCGTTGGCCGAGCACGAGGTTCGTCTGGACGCCGAAGTCCAGCATGATCCCTGACAGCGTCAAGGTGATGAGTGCCAGCAACGAGCCGCTGCCGGAAAAATGGCCGATCAGGAAGGCGACGATGGCGATCGTCAGAGCGAAGGCGGTGGCAAGCTTCGTCCAGCCGCGATCGGCAACACGTCCGGCAATCGGCGAGGCGACTGCCCCCGCCGCGCCGGCAAGCGCGAAAAGGGCGATACCATTTTGCGTCAGACCGAAGGCCGGGCTCGCCAGCAAGAGCGGTGTCGTCGTCCAGAACAGGCTGAAGGCGCCGAACATGCAGGCCTGGTACAGCGCACGACGCTGCAGGACCGGTGTGCGAAGCGCGAGGTGGCCCATGGAGGACAGCAGCTGCCCATAATGCAGCCTCGTATGGGGCACGCGGGTCGGCAGAACAAGGCGCAGGATGACGATCAGGCCGACCATGACGCCGGCCGAGATGATATAAACGGCGTGCCAGGAGAGAAGCTCAGACAGGAAGCTCGCAGCCGGGCGGGCGAGCATGATGCCGACGAGCAGGCCACTCATGACATTGCCGACGATAGCGCCGCGGCTGGCGTCCGGCGCCATGTGGGCGGCAAAGGGGACAAGGACCTGCACCGCGACGGAAGCCAGGCCGATGCAGAGCGAGGCGAGCAGGAACAGCGACGGCGAGGAGGCAAAAGCTGCGCCTATGAGCGCGATAGCAGATAGCGCTACCAGCGTCAGCACCAGCTTGCGGTTCTCAAGAAGGTCGCCGAGTGGGACGATCAGCAACAAGCCGAGGCCGTAGCCGATCTGCGTCAGGGTGACGATAAGGCCGGTCGCCGCCGGGCTGAAGCCGAGCGACTGGCTGATGGGACCGGCGAGCGGCTGGCCGTAATAGAGATTGGCAGCCACCAGCCCGCAGGCGGCGGCGAACATGAATGTGAGAAGCGGCGAAATGGTCTTTTCGGGGAGCGGCGTGCTCTCCCGTCGGGCAGCGGCAGTTGCGGGCATGTTTCGTCCTCGATGCGGGCAGGGAAGCGTGTCCCCCGAAATTTCGATGGAAATCAGTTCAGCAGTTTCATGGCCGTTTCGGCGACGGCGAGCATATGTTCGGCCTTGCGGCCGGTCTTGCCGATCACGCGCATGCCCTTCGTCAGGGCAAGCAGGGCGCAAGCGGTACTTTCGGGATCGACATGCTTCGGTATGGAGCCATCCTCATGTCCGAGACGGATCAGATTGAGGATGCGCCTTTCGTCGAAATCGAAGGCGACGCCGACACGGCCGGCAACTTCTTCGTCGAAAAGCGCAAGCTCTGTCGCGCTTCCAACCACAAGGCAGCCGCGGCGGCCGATCTCGCCGCATGAGGCCTCCGCGAAGAACCTCACCAAAGTCCGTAGCTTTTCATGGGCATTCGGCGCCTTGGCAAGCGCGTCGTCGATCAGCTGCTGACGGACTTGGCGATACCTGTTGAATGCGGCCAGGAAGACGCCGCGCTTGTCGCCGAAAGCCTTGTAGACGCTGCCTGCGGTCAGCCCCATGGCTTCGGTCAATTCGCTGATCGAGGCTGCATAATAGCCGCGCTCGGAAAAGACGCGCAGTGCTTCATCGAGCGCGGAATCCATGTCGAATTCACGCGGGCGTCCACGAAGCTTCGGTGCGGTATCGAGAGTGTCTATCGTCATGCCACTCTTTTTAGGAAATGATCGTTTCCAAATCAAGCGATTTTTTGCGCCGCAGCAAGACATTGCGAGAATGGCGGTGGCTGGTTTCGTTATTCGTGGAAAAACGCCATATGGATCGCGTCTTTATAACGTCCGTCTATGCGGACGGAATTGCGTGCGAGACCCTCGCGGACGAAGCCGACTTTTTCGTAGAGCGCGATGGCTCTGTCATTGTCCGCATGGACGCTGAGTTCGATGCGTTCTATTTCCGCATCACGCGCGGCGCGCAGCGTTGCTTCGATCAAGCGACGACCTAGGCCCTTGCCGCGATAGGCGGGGATGATGCCCATGCCGAGTTTGCCGGCGTGGGCGTGAGAGGGAAACATATGGCGGCTGATATCGCACCAGCCGACCACTTTCCCATCGGCCAAGGCAACGAACTGCGGATTGCGGTTCTCGATCATGCGGAGGACGAAGGCGCGCATCTCTTCCAATGGAAAAGCTTCGAGCAGCGACAGATATTCCCGCTCGCGCGCGACCGTATCAAGCGCCTTGTGAAAGCCTTCGATATGATCGGCTGATATGGGCTGTATCTGGATTTCGCTACTTGCGGTCATCACTGGTATCTCAATGCAAATCAGGGAAGCATCGAAGATAAGGGCGAAGCCACAGTGTGTCTATCCGTGCAGACGGTCAGCGATGTCTTACAGATCGAGCACCCAAGTCTGGCCGTTCAATTCCGGGCCGAACATCCGATGCCGTTCCTCCGCCACAAGCCTGAAGCCCGCCTTGATGTAGATCGCCCGCGCCGTGTCGAGGATATCATTGGTCCAGAGCGAGAGTGTTCTGTAGCCGGCGTCGCGCGAGAAGCGGATGCACTCGTCGACCAGTATCTTACCGAGACCGAGGCCGCGTGCGGTCTTGTCGACATAGAGCAGCCGAAGCTTCGCCATGTCGTCACCGCCATCGGTAATCATGACGGAGCCCACGTTCAGGCCGCTTCGCTCGGCAATCCAGCATCGGTCCTTCTGCGGATTGAAATTGGACAGGAATTTACCGGCGACTTCGGCCACCAATCCCTCGAAGCGGTCGTCCCAGCCGAATTCTTCGGTGTAAAAATGTGCTTGGCTTTGTACGATCCAGCCGATGTCCCCCGCTCGATGGTTGCGGATGATGGTGGGGGGCGCTGCGGTTCGATCAGGGCCCAGCGTGTCCTGGATCGTCCGCATTGCCGCCACGATACGCTCTGGTTCTCCGATCGCGAGCTTTTCGAAATATCCGGCGATCTGCGCGCGTGAGCGGCGGACGAATTCCTCGAATTGCGCCTGTCCCTTATCGGTGACCTTTATGACCTGGCTGCGCGCATCGGTCGGATCGGGCGTCGTCTCGACCAACCCATCCTCGCGGAAGCGCTTGACGATACGGCTGAGATAGGCGGGGTCGAGATGGAGATCGCGCGTCAGCGCCGAGGCGGCGACGCCGCCGCGGAAGCCGACTTCGAATAGCACGCGCACATCCGTGAGGGTATAGGGGCTGTCGAGATAGGCCTTGTTCAGGACGCCGAGAAAATTCGTGTAGGAGCGGTTGAAGTCGCGAACGGCATCGATGGTCGCGAATTCGGCAGCAGGACTCATGGCATCGTCTCCTCAGATACAGGAGACGATGTTGGCTATTTATTGGACTCAGTCAAGTAAATTGATTGGACTCAGGCCGCGCAGCTGCTGCGAGCTTTTTCATTCGCGAGAGCAAAATCCACAGCCGCTTCCGCATGGATCGTCGTCGTATCGAAGCCCGGCAGGATCAGCGCCTTCGGATCGAGGATGAGGCAGATCTCGGTGCAGCCGAGAATAACGCTGTCGGCGCCTTCGGCCTTGGCGCGTTCGATGATGGCGTTCAGCTTCCGGCGCGACTCGTCCTTGATGATGCCGGCGCAGAGTTCGTTGAAGATAATATCGTGCGTGACGGTGCGATCCTCGGAACCGGGGACCATGATGGAGACGCCGTTTTCAGCCATGCGCTCGGCATAGAAGCCATGTTCCATCGTGTAGCGCGTGGCGAGCAGTAGCGGCTTCACGCGGCCTGCTGTCTTCAAGGCGGCGGCAGTCTCATCGATGATATGGATGAGCGGCGCGGAAACGCGTTCGGCAACCTGAGGTGCGATCAGGTGCATGGTGTTGGTGCAGATGAGCACGCATTCGGCACCGGCCGACTGCAGGCGCTGCGCGGCATCGGCGAGCCGGTTGGCGGCATCGTTCCAGCGCCCCGCCTTCTGTAGCGCGACGATTTCTTCGAAATTGACGGAGTACATCACCAGTTCGGCGGAGGAGAGGCCGCCGAGGCGCTCGCGGACCATTTCGTTGATCAGGCGATAATAAACTGCAGAACTCTCGAAACTCATACCGCCGATCAGGCCAATGGTGCGCATAATGCTGTTCTCCGCTCGTGGATGTTGAATGGAGGAATAGTGCGGTGATTCATCCGCCGTATGTTTGCGTTTTTTGAAGCTTATCAGGATCTCTCTGCAAAAGTTTGCGCATTTTTCGATTTATGTGCAAAATAACGGCGCATACATAGGGAATTACCGCACATGCTGGACGAACGTGACCGAAAGATTCTCGAATTTCTGCAGGCGGATGCCGGCATCTCCGTCACCGAACTTGCCGATCGTGTGGCCTTATCGGTCTCGGCCTGCTCGCGGCGCATACAGCGGCTCGAGGAGAGCGGGCATATAGCCCGGCGCATCGTTGTGCTCGACCGCGAAAAAATGGGGGTGCCGACTACGGTCTATGCGATGATCAAGACGGCGCATCACGCCGACGAGTGGATCGAATCCTTCCGCAGGGTTATCGGTGACATCCCCGAAATCGTCGAGGCGCATCGGCTTACCGGCAATTATGATTATATCCTGAAGATCGTATTGCCGCGTGTCGAGCATTACGATGTCATCTACAAGCAGCTCGTGCGTAAGGTCGAGCTCTTCGACGTCTCCGCATCGATCTCGATGGAGGAACTTAAAAGCGGCGCCTCCGTTCCTGTCGGGTATGCGCAATAGGCGCCTTGCCGTATCGTAGCCGTGCAGAGGTGCCATGCATAAAAGACGGTTGCTGCATATCCTTCTCAACCCTACGTTTTTGAGCAGCTTAGTCGCGAGGTGTTGCCATATGCAGGATCATCATGTTGTTGTGGTCGGAGGTGGTTTTGGCGGGGTACAGCTCGCCAACGATCTGAAGGGTGCCCCCGTCCGCATCACGATGATCGATCGGCGCAATCATCACCTCTTTCAGCCACTCCTCTATCAGGTTGCGACCACTCTGCTTGCGACTTCCGAGATCGCCTGGCCGATCCGCAACTTTTTCCGCGATCGGCCTGAAGTGACGACGCTGCTTGCCGAGGTCGTCGGCGTCGATAGCGCGGCGCATGAGGTGCTCCTGAAGAATGGCCAAAAGGTCCATTACGACACGCTGGTGCTGGCAACCGGCGCTACTCATGCCTATTTCGGCCATGACGAGTGGGAGCCGGTGGCGCCGGGATTGAAGACGCTGGAGGATGCGACCACCATCCGCCGGCGCCTGTTGCTGGCCTTCGAGCAGGCGGAAATGGAAAGCGACCCAGCTGCCCGCGAGGCGCTCTTGACCTTCGTGATCGTCGGCGCGGGTCCTACCGGCGTCGAGCTCGCCGGCATCATCTCCGAGCTGGCAAGGACGACACTGCCGAAGGAGTTCCGCAATATCGATACCCGCAAGGCGAAGATCATCCTTGTCGAGGCCGGCCCACGGGTGTTGCCGGCTTTTGCGCAAGAGCTCTCCGACTATGCGCACAAGGAACTGGAACTGCTGGGTGTCGATGTTCGCTTCGGCAGACCCGTCACCTCATGCACCGCGGAGGGCGTGACGATCGGCGATGCATTCGTGCCATGCCGCACCATCGTCTGGGCGGCGGGCGTCGAGGCATCGCCGGCGGCAAAATGGCTTGGCATTCCAGCCGATCGTGCCGGCCGAGCCATTGTCGATAAGGATCTGAGGGCGCCAGGCAAAGACGATGTTTTCGTCATCGGCGATACGGCAGCCGTCATGCGGGACGATGGCAGTCCGGTGCCCGGGATCGCTCCAGCTGCAAAACAGCAGGGCTCTTACGTTGCCAAGGTGATCAAGGCGAAGCTTGCGGGCCGACCAGCGCCGGGGCCATTTCACTATCGCCATCAAGGCAGCCTGGCGACGATCGGTAAAAGTGCCGCGATCATCGATTTCGGCTGGATCAAGCTTAAGGGCTGGCTCGCCTGGTGGGTCTGGGGCCTCGCCCATATCTATTTCCTGATCGGCGTTCGCTGGCGCATCGCGGTCGCCTGGAGCTGGCTGTGGATCTATATCAGCCGGCAGCACAGTGCCCGGCTGATCACGCAGCGGGAAAGCATGCGCGAAGAATAAGGGAGGGCGGCGTCCGGATCGGACGCCGCCCTTTTCGGCTTATGCCAGCGAGGCGATGTCGATCACGAAGCGATAGCGGACATCGCTCTTCAGCACGCGCTCGTAAGCTTCGTTGATGTCCTGGATGCTGATCTTCTCGATTTCCGAAACGATATTGTGCTCGCCGCAGAAGTCGAGCATTTCCTGAGTTTCCTTGATCGAGCCGATCATGGAGCCGGAAAGGCTGCGGCGGCCCGGAATGAGCGAGAAGGCATGAACCGGAACGGCATGTTCGGGAACGCCGAGCAACACCATGCTGCCGTCATACTTCAACAGGTTGAGATATGCGTTCCAGTCGATGGCGGTTCCAACCGTATTGAGGATAAGGTCGAAGCTGCCGGCGAGCTTGGTGAAGGTCTCGGCATCGCTGGTCGCATAATAATGGTCGGCGCCGAGCTTGAGGCCATCTTCCTTCTTCGACAGCGTCTGGCTCAAGACGGTCACATCGGCGCCCATGGCGTGCGCCAGCTTGACGCCCATATGGCCGAGGCCGCCCATGCCGACGATAGCGACCTTCTTGCCCGGTCCGGCTTTCCAGTGGCGCAGCGGCGAATAGAGCGTAATGCCGGCGCAAAGCAGCGGAGCACCTGCGTCGAGCGGAATGTTGTCGGGGAAGGAGAGGACATAGCCTTCCTTGACGACGATCGAGTCGGAATAGCCGCCGTAAGTCGGTGTCTCGCCGTCCGCTTCGACGTCGTTGTAGGTCTGAACGAGGCCCGGCATGTAATGCTCGTAGTCCGGGTCGCGCGTGGCGCAGGTCGTGCAGGAATCGACGAAGCAGCCGACGCCGACGCGATCGCCGACCTTGAACTTCGAAACCTTGGAGCCGACGGCGGTCACGATGCCGGCGACTTCATGGCCGGGAACCATCGGATATTTCGAGAAACCCCATTCGTTGCGGGCCTGGTGGATGTCGGAGTGGCAGACACCGCAATATTGAACGGAGATGACGACGTCGTCCTCGTTCGGATCGCGGCGTTCGAAGGTGAAGGGGGTGAGCGGTTTGGACGCGTCGGTCGCGGCATAACCCTTTGCGATAGGCATGGGGAGTTCCTTGATTTTGGAGAGGGTGGGAGTGGAATTGAGATGCTGGACTATGCACCGAGATCGGGCATCGGCGTTAGAGCGATCCTGCAAGCTTTATGTACGATCCTGCGAATCTAAATGCGCGGTGCATCTTTCGCGATCGAACGGTGTTACCTAGATAGGTATCGATATCTGCTCGAAAACAGTTGGTTGCGCATGACATTGCCTTTCAATCCCAATCAGGAACTCGCATCGATCGTTGCACGTTTCGCTCCGGGGGACGGCGAACACCGCACGCCGATAGGCAGTCTTAATCTCTATCGGCAGTCGGCCGCGACCGTGTGGCAGCATGGGGCTTACCGGCCCTGTTTTGCAATCGTGGTCCAGGGACGCAAGCATCTGACAATCGGCGCCGAGACCTACAGTTACGGAGTCGGCGAGTATATTTTGACTGCGCTCGACCTGCCTGTATCGACGCAGGTCACCAATGTCGGCAGCGATACGCCTTATCTTTGCTTCGGCATGGCGCTCGACAGCGAACGCTTGAAGGAGCTGCTGTCGCGCGTCAGCATTCCGCGTCAGGCACTGACTGCCGAGCCTGTGCGCGGAATTGCGGTCAATGCCGCCTCGCCGGAACTGCTCGATGCCTCGCTGCGCCTGCTTCGATTGCTTGATCGGCCCGAAGATATTCCGGCCATGGCGCCTTTGATCGAGCAGGAAATCCTCTATCGCCTGCTGATCGGCCCGAACGGACCTCGTTTGCTGCAGATAGCCATGGCAGAAAGCCAGACCAACCGAGTGGCGCGTGCCGTCGCGTGGCTCCGCAACAACTATACACAGCCGTTGCGCATCGAAGAGCTCGCCGAGCGTGTCGGCATGAGCGTTTCCTCGCTGCATCACCATTTCAAGACCGTTACGGCCCTCTCGCCGATGCAGTATCAAAAGCAGCTTCGGCTGCATGAGGCGCGGCGGCTGATGATCGTCGAACAGCTCGACGTCGGATCGGCCGGCCACCGCGTCGGCTATCAGAGTCCCTCGCAGTTCAGCCGGGAATATAGCCGCCTTTACGGCCTGCCGCCGCTGAAGGATGTCGAGGCCATGCGCAATAGCGTTGTCGCGGCCGAGTAGGTGATGTTTCCGACCAATCATTTGCGTCAAGTTCTCTTGATCGACTGGCCGGCTCGTGGCAACCGCTACCGTTTAGCAACCTGACAAGCACTCTCTTTTTAACGCAGTGCAGCAACGAATTCCGCTTGACGATTGCATCGGTGTCCTGCATAAAGCGCCACGAACCGTACCGTACGGTACGCATTTGGGAGTGGCCATCGTGCTGAGCGAAGTAGGACAGTCGAGCGAGTTTTCGCCGCGCCAGAACGCGGTTCTGGAACAGGCGCTGCGTCTGCTCGTCGACGGCGGCGAGAAGGCGCTGACGACCTCGGGTGTCGCGCGCGCCGCCAATTGCTCCAAGGAAAGTTTGTATAAGTGGTTTGGTGACCGCGACGGCCTGCTGTCTGCGATGATCACCTACCAGGCCAGCAAGGTTCGCACCTTCGAGCGCAATGGCGAACGGCTGAATACGGCAAGCCTGCATGACCATCTCGTCATTTTCGCCCGCGATCTGCTCGAGGTTCTGGCCGGGGACGTTTCACTTGCGTTGAACCGTCTGGCGATCGGCCAGTCGAACCGCGATGGCTCGAAGCTCGGCAAGCTGCTCCTGGAGCGCGGACGCCGGCAGATCGACCGCCGCGCCATCGGTCTCATCGATGCCGGCAAGCGGGCAGGGCTGCTACGCTTTACCGATGCAGACGAGGCATATCATACGCTTTATGGGCTCATCGTCTCCGATTTGCATGTGCGCATGCTGCTCGGTGAGCCCGGTTTGAAGGATACGAGCCGTCAGGCTGAGAAAGCGGTCACCGCTTTCCTCCGGCTTTACGGCACGGAAAAGGTATTGGCGGAAGCGGCAGCGACCGTCTGAGACTTAGAAGTTTACCCAGACAAGCAAAGGGAAGGACAAACAATGCGCGTCTATTACGATCGTGATGCCGATCTCAACCTCATCAAGTCGAAGAAGGTCGCCGTCATCGGCTACGGTTCTCAGGGCCGCGCGCACGCGCTGAACCTGAAGGACAGCGGCGCACAGAACGTTGTGATCGCGCTCAAGGCCGGTTCCCCGACCGTCAAGAAGGCCGAAGCCGACGGCTTCAAGGTCATGACCGTTGCCGAAGCTGCCGCCTGGGCCGACCTGATGATGATGGCGACCCCGGACGAGCTGCAGGCCGACATCTACAAGTCCGAAATCGCTCCGAACATCCGTGACGGCGCTGCGATCGCTTTCGCCCACGGTCTCAACGTTCACTTCGGCCTCATCGAGCCGAAGGCTTCGGTCGACGTCGTCATGATCGCTCCGAAGGGCCCGGGCCACACGGTTCGCGGCGAATACCAGAAGGGCGGCGGCGTTCCCTGCCTCGTTGCCGTTCACCAGAACGCTTCCGGCAACGCCCTTGAACTCGCTCTCTCCTACGCCTGCGGCGTCGGTGGCGGCCGTTCGGGCATCATCGAAACCAACTTCCGCGAAGAGTGCGAAACCGACCTCTTCGGCGAACAGGTCGTTCTCTGCGGCGGTCTCGTCGAGCTCATCCGCGCCGGCTTTGAAACGCTTGTTGAGGCCGGTTACGCTCCGGAAATGGCCTATTTCGAGTGCCTGCACGAAGTGAAGCTGATCGTCGACCTGATCTATGAAGGCGGCATCGCCAACATGAACTATTCGATCTCGAACACGGCCGAGTGGGGCGAATACGTCACCGGTCCGCGCATCATCACCGAAGAAACCAAGGCTGAGATGAAGCGCGTCCTCAAGGACATTCAGACCGGCAAGTTCACCTCCGAGTGGATGCAGGAATACCGTTCGGGCGCTGCCCGCTTCAAGGGTATCCGCCGCAACAACGACAGCCACCAGATCGAAGAAGTCGGCGCCAAGCTGCGCGGCATGATGCCCTGGATCGGCAAGAACAAGCTGGTCGACAAGAGCGTCAACTAAGCTTTCGGCGAGAGCCGCATAGGAGGCCGGGGCGTAAGCTCCGGCCTTTCTATTTATGGGCCGCGACGTAAAGCCATCTTGTCGGCTCGCCGTCGAAACCGCCTCCGTCGGCTTCGGTCATGATGATGTTCTTCCATCCTCCGGCGCTCAACATAGCCTCAAGCCATCCGGGGGAAGGATAGTTGTAATAGCGTCCGAACTTGTCATGCCCATCCGCTTCTCCTGCCTTGAAGCTGGCGTGGAAGATGCCGCCCGATTTCAAGGCACACAAAATGCGATCGAAGATATCCGGCAGGGCAGATCGCGGAACATGCAGGAGGCTGGCCTCCGCCCATATGCCGTCGAAGATTTCGGTGGCATCCAAGTCTTCGAAACGCATGACTCGAACGGGCTTGCCAAGACGCTTTTCCGCTTCCCTGGCAAGCTCTGCTGAACCGTCCGTGGGCGTAACGTCGAAGCCGCGCGAGAGCATATAGGCGGCATCCTGACCAGCGCCGCAACCCAGTTCGAGAATGGCTGCGCCCGTCGGCAGGGCGGCCAGAAAGGCATCCAGCCTCTGGCGCGGCAGCCTGCGTTCACGCGCCGCGTAGACGGCGGCGTTGTCGGTATAGAAGGACGATGTCGGATCGGTGCTCATGCCTGGTTGGTGCCTTTTTCGAGATGTATCGCGTTTAAGCGGAAAAGGACAAATATCTATTGTGCTTTGCCAAAATAGACCACGCGATCCAGGTCCTTGAAATGGGCGTCCAGCGTCAGAATGTCGGCGTCGTGCAGTTCGGCCGTGGCGTAGATGATTGCGTCGGCGAGTGCGAGTTTGTGTTTCGCCGAGACTTCGGCAGCGCGACGGGCGAGGGCGGTATCGAGGGGAGCTATGATGCAGGTGGCGGTATAGGCGAAAAAGGAATCGACTGCGTCCTCGCCGCGCTCGCGCTCCAGCCATTTGGCGAGTTCGAGCTGGACGATGGTGGGGACGATGCATTCGGTTCGCGCAGGTATTTCGCCCTGGAGCCGATCTGCAGCCGGACCTTGGGTTAGCCATTCGATCCACGCCGAGCTATCAACGACGCGCATTAGAACCGGTCTTTCCGGTCGCGGTAATTGCCGGGGTTGGCACCCTTCGCCATGCCCTTAAGGTCGGCAAGTTCGGGTACGGGGATAAGCAGCACGCCCTTGCCCTTGGGAATGAAGATGAACTCCTGACCCGCAGTCCAGTGCTGCTGGTCGCGAACTTCTTTCGGGATCGATATCTGAAATTTCGTGGAGAGGGTTGCTGTGGCCATTCTTACGTTTTTCCGATCGATGGATTGAGCGTAAGAATAGCACCTAGAGAGAGAAATGTGTAGGTCATTTCAGACGCGATCTAGCATCGATGACCGGCAAGGCTGCGATCGTTTCGAGAGTTGTTTGTCACCGTCACAAACAAAATAGGTCAGCATTATTGACTTATCTTTTGTTGCGTGATCTTGTGTCAGAAAGACCAAAAATTGCGAGGAAGCCCCATGTTGAATTGGGAAAATATATTTGCGACGCGTTCGAGCCGTATGCGTGCCTCCGAAATCCGCGAGCTGCTGAAACTCTTGGAGCGGCCGGATATCATCTCTTTCGCAGGCGGCATTCCCGATCCGGCCTTGTTTCCGGACGCCGAATTCAAGCAGGCCTATGCCGATATCTTTTCCGGCTCGACTGTCAATGCAGCGCTGCAGTATTCGGTCAGCGAGGGCTACAAACCGCTGCGCGAATGGCTTGTCGGCCAGATGGGCGCACTCGGTATTCCCTGCGAGCTCGAAAACGTCTTCATCGTTTCCGGCTCGCAGCAGGGTCTCGATTATCTCGGCAAGCTCTTCCTGTCGCCGAAGGATACGGCGCTGGTGACAGCGCCGACCTATCTCGGCGCGCTGCAGGCCTTCAATGCCTATGAGCCGACCTACGACCAGCTGACGCCGAATGGCAATCGCACGCCGGATTCCTATCGCGCCGCGGCTTCACAGGCCGGCGGCAGGGTGAAATTTGCCTATCTCTCGGCCGATTTTGCCAACCCGACGGGTGAGACGGTCGATCTCTCCGGTCGCGAGAAGCTGCTCGGCCTTGCCGAAGAGCTCGATATCGCCGTCATCGAAGACGCTGCGTATCAGTCGCTGCGCTATGACGGCGAGCCGGTTGCGCCCATCCTGGCCCTGGAAATCGCGCGCAAGGGCAGCATCAACGACACGCGCACGATCTATTGCGGCAGCTTCTCGAAGACGCTGGCGCCGGGCCTTCGCGTCGGCTTCATCGTCGCCAACGCGCCCGTCATCCGCAAGCTGGTGCTGATGAAGCAGGCGGCAGACCTTCATTCATCGACCATCAACCAGATCGCCATCCACCAGGTCGCCGAGCGTGGGTTCGAAGCGCAGGTCGCCAAGATTCGCAAGGCCTATAGCCATCGCCGCGACTGCATGTTGGCCGCGCTTGCGAAATACATGCCTGATGGTACGAGCTGGACGAAGCCGCAAGGCGGCATGTTCGTCTGGATCACCCTGCCGAAGGGTATGGACGGCGCCAAGCTGCTTGCACGGTCTCTCGAAACGGCGAAGGTCGCCTTCGTGCCCGGTCAGGCCTTCTTTGCCGACGGTAGCGGCGCGAATACCTTCCGCGTCAGCTTCTCCTGCGCCAATGACGAGATGATCGAAGAGGGCATCTCGCGGCTCGGTAAGCTGATTGCCGGTGAGATCGGAGCGATGGCGGCCTAGCCGCCATTGCAGTTTTTTACTTGGCCAGATGCGGGCCGATCAGAGCCAGATCGGCCTCGCTCAGCCGATCGCTGGCGGTATTGCGCTGGTGCCAATAGGGATACATCAGCGGCTGCAGGCTGACGTCGTCGAGCCGCTTGCGCTCCTCGTCCGTCAGCTTCAGCTCGGCGCTGGCAAGATTATCCTTGAACTGCGCCTTGGTGCGGCCGCCGATGATGACCGAGGTCACGCCCTTGCGACCGATGAGCCAGGCAAGCGCCACCTGGGCCGCCGACACGCCGCGACTGTCGGCGATCTCGACAAGCGTATCAACGATATTCCACAGGCGGTTTTCATCGCGGATCGGTGGTTCCGTCCAGCCGGCGAACTGGCGCGTACCCTCGGGCGTCGCCTGATTGCGGCGATGCTTGCCTGAGAGTAGGCCGCCGGCAATCGGGCTCCAGACGAGAATGCCGAGACCCTGGTCGATACTGATGGGCACCAGCTCGTTTTCCGCGTCGCGTGCTTCGAGCGTGTAATGGATCTGCTGGCTGACGAAGCGTTCGCGCTTGTTGCGCTCGCTGACGCCGAGTGCCTTCATGATGTGCCAGCCGGAAAAGTTCGAGCAGCCGATGTAGCGGACCTTCCCCTGGCGAACCAGAGTGTCGAGCGCCTCCATCGTCTCTTCCAGCGGCGTCTGTCCGTCCCACTCATGCAGCTGGTAGAGATCGATCACATCGGTCTTCATGCGCCTCAGGCTTGCCTCGCAAGCCTGGATAAGATGCTGGCGGGATGAGCCGACATCGTTGACGCCCGGCCCCATTGGGAAGCGCGCCTTGGTGGCGATGAGCACGCCGTTTTTGCGCGGGCCGCCGATGATCTCGCCGAGAATTTCTTCCGATGCGCCTTGCGAGTAGACGTCGGCCGTATCGAGCAGATTGACGCCGGCATCCACACACATGTCGACGAGCTTCTTTGCTTCCTTGACGCCAAGATCGCCAACGGTTTTTGCCCAGCCGACTCCACCGAACGTCATGGTGCCCATGGTGATGGTGGAAACTTTAAGGCCGGAGCGGCCAAGCAGGCGATATTCCATAGATCTATCCTCCTCGATCCCGTCTGAAATACGTGCCTCAGCAAATAGCGCCGGAGTGCCGCGGTCAAGATTCAATCATCATACGAACGGCAATCTATTCAAATTCAACTGTCACAATCATGTTAAGCCCTGCGTCTAGACAACCTCCTAGAACCTAGTTGAGGACGTTTTCATGAAGACCTTTGTTTCCGCCTTTGCCGGCCTGTTGGCCATTGCCCTTTTCTCCGGCAGCGCCAATGCCGCCGATCTCGTCCTCTATACCAGCCAGCCGAATGCCGATGCGCAGACGACGGTTGATGGCTTCATGGCCGCCAATCCCGGCATCAAGGTCGATTGGGTACGCGACGGCACGCCGCAGATCATCGCCAAACTGCAGGCCGAAATGCAGGCCGGCGCTCCGGTTGCCGATGTCCTGCTGATCGCCGATACGGTGACCCTGGAGCGCCTGAAGGAAGCCGGCAAACTGCTCGCCTACAAGTCACCGGAAGCCAAGAACTACGATGCCTCGCTCTATGACGCCGATGGTTATTACTACTCCACCAAGCTGATCACGACCGGCATCGTCTACAACACGGCGGCCGCAATGAAGCCGGCAAGCTGGCAGGATCTGGTGAAGCCCGAAGCAAAAGGCTTGGTCGCCATGCCGAGCCCGCTTGCCTCGGGCGCCGCTCTCATCCACGCACAGACGCTTGCCGGCGTCAGCAGCCTCGGTTGGGATTACTACAAGAACCTGGCCGACAACGGTGCGATCGCCTCGGGCGGCAATGGTGCCGTGCTCAAGTCGGTTGCTTCTGGCGAGAAGGCCTATGGCATGATTGTCGACTACATGCCGATCCGTGAAAAGGCCAAGGGCGCTCCGCTGGAGTTCGTTTTCCCGAAGGAAGGCGTTTCGGCCGTCACCGAGCCGGTCGGCATTCTTGCCAGCACGCAGCACGCCGATGCGGCCAAGAAGTTTGTCGATTACGTCCTCTCCGAAAAAGGCCAGGAAGGCTTCTTGAAGCTTGGGTATATTCCGGCCCGCAATGGCACGCCGCTGCCGGAAGGTTTTCCGGCACGTGACAGCATCAAGGTTTTGCCGTTGAATGCAGCCGATGCTCTCAAGAACACGGATCAGGACCTGAAGACCTTCTCCACCTACTTCAAGTCGAAGTAATCCGGCCCGGATCTGGAATGTACTCATATGTGCGTCGAGGAAACAGCCAGCCGGCCTGGCTGTTTCCTTTTGTTGTTGCCGTCGTGCTTTTGCTCAGCGTCCTGCCGCTGGCGCGGCTGGCGTTCGTCGGCATCGAGGCGCTGCTCAAAGGCGACACCTATGAACTCGTCACCGATCCCTCGCTCTGGCGCTCGGCCTGGTACACGATAGAAACAGCTGTGCTCGGCACCGTCGTTTCCGTCTTGCTCGGCTGCCTCTTCGCATTCCTGCTGACATTGACAGATTTGTCAGGCAGGAGATTGCTCGGTTTCCTCTTCGTGCTGCCGATGATGATCCCGCCGCAGGTGACGGCGCTCGCCTGGGTACAGATGTCAGGACCGTCGAGTCCCTTGCTGAAAGCGCTGCATATCGCGCCGCCGCTCGGCTCGCCGCAGCCGCTCTATTCCGTTGGCGGTATTGCGCTTCTCTACGGCGTCCAGCATGCGCCGCTCGTCTATCTCGCGTTGCGCGCTGGCCTGATGGCGCTGCCGCGTGATGGTGTCGAGGCCGCGAGGCTTTCTGGCGCGTCCGGCCTGCGTGTCTTTCGTGATATAATCCTGCCCTTGTCTCTGCCCGGTGTCATTGCAGGCGCCGCGATCGCCTTCGTCTCGTCTATCGGCAATTTCGGCATTCCCGCGATCCTCGGCATTCCCGCGTCGATCTACACTCTGTCGACGCTGATCTTCACCAAGTTTTCCAATTTCGGGCCGCGTACATTCGGCGATATCGCGGTGCTGTCGACGATGATCGCGGTCATCGCCGTTGCCGGCCTTGCGGTACAGGGCAGGGCCTTGAAGGGCCGTGACTATCGCGTCATCGGCATTTCCGGCGCGACGGCCACCTTTTCGCTCGGTCGCTGGCGCTTTCTGGCGCTACCGGTGCTTTACGCCGTCCTGTTCGTCATGCTTGTCGCGCCCTTCCTGGCGCTGGTTGCCGGCGCGCTGGTGCCGGCCTATGGCGTGCCTTTGACCTTCAAGACGGCATCGCTGAACGCCTTCACCGAAATACTGTTTCGGCAGAGCATAACGCGCACAGCCTTTTCCAATTCGCTGTTTCTAGCTGGCATGACAGCTTTTGGTCTCCTGCTGGTGACAGTGCTCGCGGCCTATGCGCTGACGCGGCGCAAGGATGCGCTCAGCCGCATCGTTGGCGGCATGATCGAGATCCCCTATGCGCTTCCCGGCATCATCATCGCGGTCTGCTTCATCCTGGTGTTTGCCGCCCCTTTGCCGGTCCTCGATGTCACGCTGTACGGCACGATCTGGATCATTCTGCTTGCCTATTTCTCCGCCTATTTCGCCGTTAGCCTGAAGCCGGTCATGAGTGCCTTCCTGCAACTCGATCCGGCATTGGAGGAGGCGGCGCGTCTTTCCGGGGCTGGCTTCTTCCGCCGACTTATGGATATCATCGTGCCACTGATTGCGCCGGCGGCGGGCGCGTCGGTGATCCTGGTCTTCCTTATCGCCTGCAACGAACTCACTGTTTCGGCGCTCTTGTGGTCCGCCGGCACACAGACGCTCGGCGTCGTCATTTACAATCTCGACGATGGCGGCAGTGCCGACCTTGCCTCGGCCATGTCGGTTATCGTCATCGCCATGGTCGTCATCATGATGGTGCTTCTGGAAATCATGGCCAAGCGCCTGCCGAAGGGAGTGGTGCCTTGGCGAAGCTGATCCTCAATCATGTCAGCAAGGATTTCGGCACGGGCGGGCGCTCTGCCGTCAACGCCTTGTCGCTCGATGTGCGTGAAGGCGGCTTCCTGGCGCTGCTTGGCCCCTCGGGCTGCGGCAAGACGACCGTACTCAGAATGATCGCCGGTTTCGAACAGCCAACGGATGGCTCCATTCATCTCGGAGAGCGGCTGCTGGCGGATGCTGCAAATATGTTGCCGCCGGAGCGGCGCAACATGGCGATGGTGTTTCAATCCTATGCGCTCTGGCCGCATATGAACGTATCAGACAATGTCGGTTATCCGCTGAAGGTGCGCGGCATTTCCGGCGAGCGTTACCGAGAGAAGGTGCGCGAGGCCTTGGCGACCGTGCGGCTTGACGATTATGCCGAGCGCCGGCCAGCCGATCTCTCCGGTGGTCAGAGGCAGCGCGTGGCGCTTGCTCGCTGCCTAGTGACATCGCCCGATGTCGTGCTGCTCGACGAGCCTCTTGCCAATCTCGATCGCCATCTAAAGAAGGAGATGGAGGAGACGTTTCGCGAGTTTCACCAGCGCTCAGGTGCCACCATGGTTTATGTCACGCACGACCAGAGCGAAGCGATGGCGCTTGCGACCGATGTCGCCGTCATGTCCGAAGGGCGGCTCCTGCAGGTGGCGCCGCCGGCGGAGATCTATGCTCGCCCTGAAGGGAAACTGGTCGGCGGCTTGGTCGGGCAGGGCGCCATCCTGTCGCTTGCTTTTCCCGATGGCGGTCCGCGCCGCATCGACTGGCCGTCCTTCCTAGGCCTGTGGGAAAATCGGATAGGCGGCTCGGCCAGCGCGGATATTCTCGTGCGGCCTGAAGACGTGGTTGTCGACGGGGAGGGCATTTCATGCCGCGTCGATTCCGTTCTCTATGAGGGCGAGCGCTATGCGCTGAGATTGTCTATGCCGGATGGACAGGTACTGCGTGCCTATAGCCGCGATGCCGTCATCGCTGGCGACGACTACCGGGTCGCCATCCGCTCGGCCTGGCGGCTTTGATCGGGCAAGGGACAAGATGGTTGTTCCCTGTCGCCTCCTATGCTTGATTTGCTCCACGTCACGAAGGGGAGTCGCGCATGTCCGATCATAGCTTTCCGATTTTCGACCTCGGCGCTTTCGAAAAAGCCGGTCACGACGAGAAAAAGCGGCTCGGCGCGGAGGTGGATCGGATATGCCGCTCGACCGGCTTTCTGGCAATTGCCAACCACGGCGTTGCGGATGGTGTCATCACCGAGGTTTGGAAGAAAACGCAGACCTTCTTCGATCTGCCACCCGAGGTGAAGCAGAGGGCGAAAACGCTCTATCCCGGTTATCCCTACGGCTATCTCGGGCCGGGAACGGAGGCGCTGGCAAAATCGCGTAATGTCGACACGCCGCCGGATCTGAAGGAAAGCTTCAATGGCGGCCCGCTTTCCATTCCCGCAGGCATGAGCGATCCGGAAGCGCTCGGCTTCTGCTATGCCGCCACCATCTGGCCGGAGGCGCCAGAAGGGTTCGTGGAGGCTTGGAAGGCTTATTATCGGGCGATGGAGGATCTGGCGGCGCGCATCATGCGCGTGTTCGCGACGGCGCTCGGCCTCGATGAGCACTTCTTCGATCCTCACGTCGATGCGCCGATCAGTGCGCTAAGGGCGCTGAATTATCCCGAGCAGCATGTGCCACCGCAGCCGGGCCAGCTTCGCGCCGGCGCGCATACCGATTACGGCAGCCTGACGATCCTCCTGCCGCAACCCGGCTCGAAAGGGCTCGAGATCATCGCTCCTGATGGCAACTGGACGCCGGTGCCGCCGGTGGAGGGTGCTTTCGTCATCAACATCGGCGACCTGATGGCGCTCTGGACCAACGATCGCTGGGTCTCGACCGTGCATCGCGTCGTCAATCCGCCGCCGGAGGAGGGCGGCATGCAGCGGCGGCAATCCCTTGCCTTCTTTCATCAGCCGAACTGGTTTGCCGAGATCGCCTGCCTGCCGTCATGCCTCAAGGAAGGCGAGGAGCCGAAATATGCGCCTGTTCTGTCCGGACCGTATCTGATGGGTAAGTTCAAATCGACTGTAACAGCCAAAGCTGGATGATGTGAGTATAATAAGCCGGCTCATATTCTTCTTAAATCGGAATGCTTCATGTCCCTGCGCCTTGCGACCTTCAATGTCGAAAACCTTCTGACCCGTTTTGACTACACTGGTTTTCGCAATCAGTTGCGCCAGGATCGCGTGTTGCAGCTCTTCGATGTTCGCAATGAAGAGGTCTATCAGCAGCTGGAGGCAGCCCGGGTGGTTGCCGCCACCGATGACACAAGGCAGATGACGGCGCTTGCGATCGCGGATGCTGATGCCGACATCATCTGCCTGCAGGAGGTCGACAACATGGCGGCGCTGCAGGCTTTCGAATATGGTTATCTCTACCGCATGGTCGGCAACGGCTATCGTCAGAAATTCCTGATCGAAGGCAACGACAGTCGCGGCATCGATGTTGCCGTCATGATGCGCGAGGAGACGCGCGACGGCCAGCCGATCGTCCTGAATGATATCAAGAGTCACGCCATGGTGACCTATGGCAATTTCGGCCTTTTCAACGACGAGCTTGCGGAGCTCGGCCTTCATTCGGAGGACAAGATCTTCAAGCGCGATTGCCTGGAGCTGCATCTCCATATCGGTGGCGTACCGTTCTCGCTCTACGTCATCCATTTGAAATCGATGGGACCGGCGCGTGAAGGCCTGGATGGACGTCATGCGACCATGCCGATCCGCCGGGCGGAGACCATGGCGGTTCGCCGCATCATCGAAGATCGTTTCGGGGTCGGCAACACGGCGACGAAGAATTTCGCCATCTGCGGCGATATGAACGACTATCAGGAATGGGTTGATGTCATCGGCACGCGCCGCACCGGCTATCGCTTCGAACCGCGCGGCGAGGAGAAGGGGAGCGCACTCGATGTCTTCAGCCATGATGGTTTCGCCGAAAACGTCATGCAGCGGCGCGACGAACTTGACCGCTGGACGCTTTACCACGCCCGCGGACCACAGGAGCAGCGCCTTTGCCAGCTCGATTATATCTGGCTCTCTCCGGCTCTGGCGCGGGCCAATGCGACGCGCATGCCCGATATCATCCGTTCGGGCCAGCCTTTCCGTACGATTTTTCCACCGGGGCAGGAGGTGGAGCGCTATCCGCGCGTCGGCTGGGACAGGCCGAAGGCCTCCGACCATTGCCCCGTCGTCATGACATTGGATTTGATATGACCCTCTCAGAACAGAAGGACATGGCCGGCTGGCCGCCGGAAAGCACCGTGTTCCCCGTCTCCAGCATCGACCTTACGGTGTTTCGCGGCGAACATCCGTTTCACATGCACGCGCAAGAGGCGGCGCGGGAAAATTGGGCAAGGGAAATTGCCGCCAATCCATCACTCTATGACGGTCGCATGATCTTGCAGCACAGGCTGTCGCTTACAGGCGGTGCAGTGAAGGGGGAGGCCTATGTAGCACCCTTCTCGACATTTCTCTTTTGGCGAAAGCAGCGGCAGCCGGGAGCGTTTCACCTTTTTGCCTTTCCCGTCATCGTATCGTCGGATGGAGCGATCATCGCGATACGCATGGCCGCCCATACCGCAAATCCCGGTCAGGTCTATTGTGCCTCCGGATCGATGGATGAGAACGATATCGTCGACGGGCGTGCCGATGTCGAAGGCAATATGCGGCGCGAGGTGTTGGAGGAGACTGGTCTCGATCTAAATGATGCCGCGCCGGTATCCGGATATCACGCAATGCATATAAGGCGTTCGATCACGCTTCTTCGAGTCTTCCGTTTTCCATGGACGGCCGAGGACATGCTTCGGCGGATCGAGGCGCATATGCTCGTTTCCGAAGAGGACGAGGTCGATGGCGTGGTCGCTATTCGATCGGCCGACCCAACGGCGCATCCCTACAATATTGCGATGCTTCCTATTCTCGCCTGGTTCTTCGGCAGCGACAAATAGCTTGGGCTTGCACTGGAGTCGCTTGCAGTTATGAATATTCAAGTCTGGAAGCATGATGGAGGCCGGATTGGCGCGCAGCTACAGTGTCTATGATGTGTTCACCGACAGCAAACTGGCGGGCAATCCACTCGCGATCATCTTCGATGCCGAAGGGTTGAGCGACGAGGCGATGCAGGCGATCGCCAGGGAAATGAACCTTTCAGAGACCGTATTCGTGCTACCGCCGCAAAATCCCGCCCATACGGCAAATCTGCGGATATTCACGCCTGGTCGCGAACTGCCTTTTGCCGGGCATCCGACCGTCGGCACGGCGATCGCCTTGGCGGAGAAGGCCCATGCCAATCATGGCGGAGATCTCGATCTCGTTTCCGTTCTCGACGAGCGCGTCGGGCCGGTGCGCTGCGCCATCAAGCTGCGACAGAACAAGGCGAGCTTTGCAGAGTTCGACCTGCCGAAAAAGTCGCAGGAGATCCTGCTGCCGCTCGACAGGGCCGATATCGCCAATGCACTCAGCCTGAAGATCACCGAAATCGGCTTCGAGAATCATGTGCCCTCGATCTGGAGTGCCGGAGTACCGTTTCTTCTGGTGCCGGTTCACGACGTCGGCGCGGCGGAAAGGCTGGAATTCGATCAGCAGCTCTGGGAAAAGACGGTGCCGTTCGTCGACGGCGCGCTTGCCTCGGCTTTCATCTATTGTCGCGGCGGCGTCAATCACGTTGCCAAATTCCATGCGCGCATGTTCCCCGTGGGAATGGGTATCGTCGAGGACCCTGCGACGGGTGCTGCGGTGGCGGCGCTATCCGGTGCGATCAATCAATTCGACGCCCTGCCGGATGGACATCATCCGGTCATCATAGAGCAGGGCATCGAGATGGGCCGGCCGTCGCTGATTCATCTTCACCTCGACATCGATGGCGGCCTGATCGCCAATGCACGTATCGGCGGCCAGGCGGTGCGTGTTGCATCAGGAATTCTTGAGCTTTGATTTCATTGAGTTTTCGGCGACCTCTGAAATTTTTTTGACAAAAAAACAAAGAAAATTCGTCTGGCCGCTGGACAATCAAACTGATCCTATTTATATGCCCGGTCACGCCGCCAGCAAGCGGTACGGGTGATTAGCTCAGTTGGTAGAGCAGCTGACTCTTAATCAGCGGGTCGTAGGTTCGAGCCCTACATCACCCACCAAAAACTCCTTGAAATCGTTAGGCAATTTGCAACGCGTTAGGGTTTTCGGCTGTTGAGGCCGTCGGTCAATCGGATAGCCTGCCCAGCAGAAGGCCGGTAAATAGACCGAGTAACGCCGTCACGATCAGGACCGAGCCCGTGGCTGTCGGATTTTCCCTTGCGGCCTGCACCACGTTCCGGCCCTCGGAGCGGGCATGGTCCGCGATGCTTGCAACTTTTCCCCTTGTCGAAGAAAGAGCCTCGTCGGCGCGATCCGAGGCGCTGTCGATGCGCCTTGCCAATTCGGTGGAGAGCTTATCGATCTGGCTGCGGAGCTCGTTGATCTGAGCGTTGATATCCTTGTCCAGCGAGACGTCGGCCATGATGTTCTCCTTGATAGGGGGAAGTGCCCTTAGGAACGAACGGAGGCTTGCTTAGGTTCCCGTCCGCCATGAATTGATGTCTGGATGCTGAAGTCTGTTAAACGGGAATGGAATTGATGATCCGCTGCCGGAAGAGAAGGCCCGGTTCAGCGCAGATGCAACAGAAATGCCGCTGGCGCGGTTAGCGACATCGTGAAGAGAAATAGGGACAGCCCATATTTCAACCTTCTCACGCGGCGTGTCTTTACGCCCTCCCAATCGTAACTCATAAGTATATCCTCTCTGCTTCATGTCTTATCGACGTCGAGAAATATCCCAGGAATTGTTTGCGCGAAGCTTGCGGAACATTTTTCTTAGATCGATGAATAGACGTGTCGGATTATACAATCCAGCGCTGCATATTTGCCTTGATTTTTGCAAGTATAATCAAGAAATCTCACTCTCAAAGCAAACGGACTTTGATCCGGCTCTTTTGGGATGTCTTGTTAGATCCATGCACTTTGGTTTGACGATTACGAAGATGAAGAGCTTGGGTTGGGGGTGCAAAAGCGGCTCTTCGATCGCTATATCCGGATGATCGCGATCGGAGATTGCATGCGGACTGCAACATCGGAAATTCCGGCAGAAGCCCGAGCGGCTTTGGCAATTGCCAAGGAAGTTTTCGGCGATCACCTTCAAGCCGTCTATCTGCACGGATCAGCGGTCGCGGGAGGACTGCGTCCGCAAAGCGATGTGGATGTTTTGGCAATCATCGATCTCCCGATGACCGATTCCATGCGCAAACGCCTGCTTGCTCGTCTACTGGCGACTTCGGGTCGTCACCCAGTCCGGCCCGGTGCTTCACGCTGCATCGAGCTCATGGTGTTTCTGAAGGATCATCTTTCCGCACCACCTTTTCCGGCATGTAGTGAGTTTGTCTATGGCGAATGGTTGCGCGACGACTTCGAGGCCGGCGGAATCCCTGAGCCTCTTTGTGATCCGGAGGTCACGCTCGTCCTGGCTCAGGCGCGGCAGCAGGCCCTAACGCTATTTGGCCCGGCCCTTGATGATCTTCTTGTTGAAATTCCGCCTGGAGACATAGGGCGCGCTATACGGGAGGCGCTGCCGGCCTTGCTTGCCAATCTATATGGAGACGAGCGGAATGTTCTGCTGACACTGGCCCGTATGTGGAGAACAGCGGCGACTGGGGAATTCGTCAGCAAGGACATCGCCGCTGAATGGGTCATGCCGCTCTTGTCCGAACACGTAGCCCGAACGACCATGCAGCTCGCTCGCGATGCCTATTTGGGGGAAATACAGGATGATTGGAGGTTTCGACGGGGAGAGGCTCGCCACGCGGCGACCTGTCTGCATCGGCAGATCCTGTCGCTGCTATAGGCGGCTGCCCATATGAGCCGACCACGTCGGATTGATGGCTTTGCCAGCTGGTTCAGCTGCGCGCTTTAAGCCACGTCAGACATGTCCGCCTGACGGCTACGGCCATCGCTTTCGACCATATCCGGTCAGTGCTTCTTATGCACGCCTTCCATGACGCTGAACACAAAGATCGCGGCCAGAATGAGCATCAACGTATAGTCGAATGCGGTGAGCAGACGAAGTAGTTCCATAATGTTTCTCCTCCCACAGAGAACACGAACCAGAACAACCATTAGTATGTTCCTCGAACAGGTGTATGCCAAGTTTTTTACATCTTGCGATGCAAAAACAATGTTGTGCGCGGCACAAATAACCGTTTGTTTGCAAAGGCATATCAGCACCGTATTGACTGCCGTTGGTTGCAGAGAGGGCAGGCACGCGCTGCAATCGTATTGTCAACAAATTTTATAGAGTATATCACTGCCTCACGATAATTGGGTTGCCGGCGGATGTAGAATTCGCGTGGCGATCGATCTGGAGGAAGTTGGCTATTGACCATCGGCTCGGACCACCAGGCGTCTGATCTGCCTGTTATTGTCATAGTTGGCGGCGGCGTTTCCGGGACGGCGGTTGCCTTCCATTTGCTACAGAATCAGTCTGGGCGGGGCTGTCAGCTCTTTATATTCGAGCCAAGAGAGCGTTTGGGGGCAGGGCTTGCCTACGACACGCAAGATCCTGCCCACCGCATCAATGTGCCGGCAGCGAAAATGAGCCTGTTGCCCGACGACATCGAGCATTTTCAGCGCTGGCTGCTGGAGAATGACGCGCTTGCCAATGATGATGCGGCGGTCGCCGTGAATGGCGGTTTTTTTCCGCGACGCTCCGTTTTTGGAAACTATATCAATAGCATGATCCGTCCTTTCGTCGAGAATGGGCGGCTCCTCCATGTCAGGCAAAGTGTCGAGCGTATTCAAAGGACGGGCAACCGCTGGACGGTCACCGGTACTGATGGACAGCGCGTGGATGCTAACATTCTCGTCATCGCCACCAGTCATCCGTCGCCCTTGCCGCCGCAAGTGCTGCAGGATGCGCTTGCCGATCACCCGCGCTTCATTCCCGATCCGACACGACCGGATGCGCTTGCGGCCATTCGCTCCGAGGATCGCGTTCTGATCGTCGGCAATGGTTTGACCTCGGCCGACGTCATTGCCTCGCTCGGGCTCAGAGGCCATAAGGGGCCGATTACTGCCATATCCCGACGCGGCCTGCGCTCGCGCGGCCATGCGGCAGTCAGGCAGGAGCCATTCGGCGATTTCGCCACTCAGCCGTCGAAGACGGCAGTCGAGCTGCTGCGCAACGTACGTACCGCCATCCGCAAGGCGCAGGACGAAGGCCGCAGCTGGCATGCTGTCATCGACCAGGTGAGGGCGCAAGGCCGGCATGTCTGGCACGCGCTGCCGATCGCGGAACGGCGACGTCTCGTCCGGCATTTGAGGCCATTCTGGGATGTGCATCGGTTTCGCGTTGCGCCGCAGGTGGAGGCTGTCAGCGAAGGGGCGCTTGCAAGCGGCCGGCTGGAAATACTGGCGGCTTCGGTCGCGGCGGTCGGCGTTGCAGATGACGTGGTCGACTGCACCCTACGCCTCAGCCGTTCGGAGCGATCCGTTGAAAGGCAATTCGATGCGGTCGTGGTCACCACCGGACCAGGGCACCGCGGGATCCTGCAATCGCAGGGCTGGATCGACGAGCTATCGAAGGCCGGATATCTCGCAATGGATCCCGCACGGCTGGGGTTTTCCTGCGATATGCGATCACGGGCGCTTGCCGGCGATGGAACGGTGGTTCCATCCTTGTTTATCTCCGGACCGCTTGCGCGCGGAACCTTCGGCGAATTGATGGGATTGCCCGAGGTGGTCGAGCATGCCGTTCTGGTGGCCGACCAGGTGGCGGGTGCGGTTGCCGACTTCAGGCGTGGGCAAGAGAAGGCATATTTGGACAGTAGCGCCGCCTAAATCCAAGAAAAGCCGCAAATTCGTTGCTTAGGCGATACAATTGCCTAAATTTACTCATATAAACTATACAATTTGTGAGTTACTGTCTTGTTCGTAAGGGGCTGCGGGGTTACTTCCGCAATCTGTGCTGACAGGACCGGCCCGTTGAGTCTCTTTTGAGCCACGCCGGGTTTTCAACAATCGACTTTGCAGTAAAGCGGACGGCGATGCTTACGAAAAAAGGAAAATACGGACTGAAGGCGCTGGTGGATCTCGCACGCCTTGGTCCGGGTGAAACCGCGTTCATCAACGATATCGCGTTACGCAACAATATTCCGAAGAAGTTTCTCGATACCATTCTCCTCGAATTGCGAAATGCCGGCGTATTGCGTTCGAAGAAAGGCCCAGGCGGCGGTTATTCGCTGTCGCGCCCCGCATCGGAAATCCGTATCGGCCATGTCATTCGTACCCTGGACGGCCCGTTGGCGCCTATCCGTTGCGCCAGCCGTACGGCTTACGAAGCCTGCGACGACTGTTCCGATCCGGAACGCTGTCAGGTCCGGCGCTCGATGACCGAGGTGCGTGACGCGATTGCCGAGATTCTCGACAACATGTCGCTGGAGGAATTCGTTGCCGGTGGCGTTGACGCCGATATCCCGGAACGGGAAAACCACCGGGCCTCACATATCGGCTGACCTTGTCGATTCTCCCGCGCCCATCAAGGCAATGAGGTCTTCGATGGCTTTACGCCGTTGAGATGGTAGTTGCCGACGATGTGGTATTTCCGGCGGGCCGGTTCATGCAGGGTGTGAATGCGGGCGTTGCGCCAGTGGCGGTCAAGGTTGAGTCCGATGCGCGCAGACTCCGTGCCCGCAAGCTCGAACAGCGCGTCGGCTGCTTCCATCGCGATATCGGCAGTAATCGTCTGGGCCGCCGCAACGGAGAGTGCGGCGTCGATAACATGATCTTCGGTGAGATTGATCTGTGCGGCATCGATCTTGCCGCCGGCGCGCTCCACCATCGCCGTCGCCGCCTCAATGCGGATGGCAATCTCGCCGATCCTTGTCACGATCAGCGGATCGTTGACGGCTCGCTCATCCCCGTTGCCTGAGTGAGAGCGGGTCCGCACCAATTCCATCGTCGCCGCCAGCGTGGAGCGGGCAATACCGAGATTGATGCCGGCGCCGGTGAGCTGGTTCACACTATCGATCACTGTGGGCTCAGCCAGCTTTTCTCGGTGCAGAAGAAGGGCGTCGGCATTGAGATAGACATTATGCAATATGATCGTGCCGTTTCCGGAGGTGCGCTGACCAAAGCCATCCCAGTCGTCGATGAACTGGATGCCCTCCATATCTCTGGACACGACAGCGGCGATCAGCCCCTTGCGTTTGTCGGTCGTGAATAGCGCAATCCAGTCCGAAAACAGAATGCTGGCGGAAGGCTGGCTCCGTCCGCTGAGGCGGAAGCCGAGCCCGTCCGCTGTCAGATGCCAGGGATGCTGGTCGGTGCCGCTTGCACCGGATTGGGAAAAGATGCCGCCGAAACGATCGCCGATAATGGCGCGGTCGAAAAGGGATGCCCGTTGGTCCTCGCCGCCCCCAATTCTTACCGCTTCCAGCACATGAAAATGCGTTTGCAATATCTGTGCTATGGAAGGATCTGCCTCGGCGAGGATCGCAACGACCTCGGCGAGAACGCAGTTCGAAATGTCGATACCGCCATGTTCCGAAGGAACGGAAATCCCCAGCAGGCCTGACTGCGACAGGGCTTCGACCTCGTCATAGGGCAGGATGCGATTGATATCGCGATCGCTTGCATGCTGAGCAAAACCGGCGGCGAGCGAACGTGCGATGTCGAGCGCTTCCTCTTCGCTCTGGACGCGATGGGCGGGCGGCCTGACACGTTCGTGCAACTGCGAAACAGTCCCCATTCACCACTCCTCGGCCAGCGCCAAGTCGGTTTCTCAGGCGCAGCAAATCCCTGCGATCTTAATTTCGATAGATGGAGTGTACAACGGATTTTCCTGGCGCATTCATCTTGCGCCCTCGGGCACGATAGGCGCCGACCGCGAAAATTGTAAGCGAGCGGCCCGATATAATGCGTTGAGGATGGTGGTTGCGAACCCTCTTCTCTGGGGCCAACGAATAGCGAAAGCTGCTTCATAAGCTGATCCTAGGGCTTGGAATTGCTTTCCCTTTTTGCCGATCGACGCAGGTGCCGGATACGAAGGAGGTGTCCGGTCGCCCGCCGTTTTCTGTACCGCAGCTTCGTCGACCCTATTCCGCCCGGACAAGAAAGCACTTGCTAGCGGAGCGTTTTCGCGCTTTCATATACGACTAAATAAGTAGACAATGGCAATAATCCTGCTGCCTGATGGCTTTTGACGAAGTAATCATATGGCGGCTGATTGCAGGCATCTGGTGTTGGATCAGAGTTGGACCTGCCTGTCGCATCTTTCATTTTGGAAGGATCCTGATTGAAGAAGCGCGACGCGTATTGAGAACGGAAGCGGCTTTCGTGCGTTCTGTCGGCCGCAGTCCCAAGGTTGCCGAGGCCCGGATATCGGCTCTGTGTTTCCGGACCTGTGAAGTCAGCAAGCCCAAGAAAGGCATGATCGACCACCTCTCGCCCCAGGAGTTGATATGACGGTTCAGGGATTCTTTTCCGCCAGGACGAACGCGACAGCGCGGCCTTATGCGATGCCTCGCATTGCCGTGATCGGGCGCGGTTTTTCCGGCATGATGATGGCGATCGCCCTGATGAAGACGGTTCGCTTTCCCTTCCATCTGCAGCTTTTCGATCCTAATTCCACCGTCAGCGGAGGACAGGCGCTCGCCTCCGGACATAGCAGTGAAATTCTCAACAGCCGTGTTCGCGATCTTTCCGTTTCCGCGGGAGATCCCGACGACTTCAATCAATGGCTTTGCGGTAATGCGCCTTTCCGCAGCGCCGTCCCCGCCGCCATACCCGGTTTTTTGCAGATCTTCGTACCGAAGAGCATTTTCAGCGACTACGTCTATCAGCGCTTTTCGGAAGCCTTCTCGTCACGGCGGGATGTGGCGGTGCAGGTCAGCAGCGAGACGGTCTTCGGGCTTCGGCGTGTTCGGGGCGGCCGTTTCGTAGTGGAAAGCGATGGCGCCGCCAATGCGCCTTTCGACATGGTGGTGCTGGCGACAGGCTATGGCATTAGCGATCACGAATTCCAGGCCAGCGATCTCGTGACCGTGCCGACGACGGTGCGGGCGCGCCGTCTCGTGTCGCGACCGCATACGATCCTGCTCGGAAGCGGCCTGCGCGTCGTCGATCGGCTGCTGCAGATGCGTGAGAACGGCTATACGGGACAGATCACCATCGTTTCGCGGCGAGGCTTTCTGCCGCAGAGCCACACGCGCAACAATGCCGATCCGGTTTTCCCTGCCGACGAGATGCCCGGCAAACTCAGCGAGATCGTCCGCTTCGTCCGCAAGGCTTGCGTCGAGGCGGAGGCGAACGGCCAGAGCTGGCAATCCGTCATGAACGGCTTGCGCAAGCATGCGCGCTCGCTTTGGCGATCTCTGCCAGCCGGGCAGAAGCAGCAGTTCAACCGCCATTTGCGGGCGCTTTATGACAGCCATCGCAATCGGCTTCCCGAGGCGCTGCATGTACGCCTCAATCAGGAGCTTGCCGAGGGCAATACGCTGCTGCGGCGCGGTCATTTTATCCGCCGCACGCCGACCGGGCTGGTTTTGAAGCCGGCTGGCCGGCAGGAGACCGAGCAGCTCTATGCCGACGACGTAATCGATTGTCGGTGCCAGGCGCCGGATTTGAATGCACCCTTGCTGCGTAGCCTCATCGATGCCGGTCTCGCGGTGCCGGACGAGCTTGGCCTCGGTCTCGCCGTGGACGCGACAGGCTCGCTTGAGGTCAACGGGCGTACGACAGACGGGCTTTTTGCGATTGGTCCCCTGGGACTTGGAAGTCTCCCCGACATCGATCTGGTGCCTGAGATCGTGACGCAGGCCTATGCGGCGGCAGAGAGCGTCGCGGAGCGTTTTCATCCTCAGTGCAAGGCGGTCTGACAGCCCTGCGGTTTCTTTCATTCTGGATCGCGATTGAGTGCTGCCGCATATGCATATCGCAGTTGCGGCCTCGAGCGGAGATAATGGCTTGTCATTTGTTATGTAATAACGTAACGATTGCCTACTCAGGCCGAAGCTCCAGGACAAATGAAAGCGCATATGACATCCCCGTTGCCCGCATCCGCTTTCTATGACATGAATACCGCCGATGGTGCTGCTTTCGGATCGATCCGGATGGCGGCTGAAAAGGGAACACGGTGCGGATTACCCATCAGGGGCCAAGACCGTGGCTGCCCCCGCAACTGTAAGCGGAGAGCGCGTTCGCAATATGCCACTGGCGTCAAGCCGGGAAGGCGCGAACGAGTTGTGACCCGCGAGCCAGGAGACCTGCCATCGACGATATCAACCGCAACGGACGGGGTGTTCCGATGGAAAATCAGTGGCTGGGCGAGGGCGCCGCTGCGTCCGCTGGCCCCATCTTGACTGTGCCTCCGGCGAAATCTCCGGGAGGCATCTCATGGATAATACAAAAGAGGCGACGCACCGGATCACCGTGTGCACCAACTGCCGTCATGTCGGCAAACCGTGCCGGCCGGGCCTCGAACTCCTGAAACATCTGCAGATGGCGATCTCCCAGGCTGACGCCGCACTCGCAGATGATTTCAGCCTGGAGGGCAGCGTCTGTATGGCGGGCTGCGAACGGCCGTGCACGGTCGCTTTCCAGGCCACGCCAAAGTCGACGTACCTCTTCGGTGACATCGAGGATGCGAGCGATATCGGTGCGCTCGTCTCCTTCGCGAAGCTTTATCGGGATCGCCCCGATGGGCTGACCCGCGAAAGCGAACGCCCGAGAGCGCTGGCAGGCAAGACCCTCGCGCGCATTCCCGCCGCCATCGTATCAGCCGAACGCCAGCTGGTCGTATTGCAATAGGAGCCGGGTCATGTCCGAACGAAGCGCACGACTGGAAGCAGACGGCATCAGCTGGGGTCCCCAGAAGGGAATGCCGATCATCAGTGGCATCACGCTATCAGTCGAGGCCGGCGCCCGGCTTGCGATCATCGGTCCGAATGGAGCCGGCAAGTCGACCTTGCTGCGCTGCCTCTATCGCGGCCTCAAGCCGCAGCGAGGTTCGGTGCGTCTCGACGGCATCGATCTTTGGTCCATAGGTCCGCGGGAGGCGGCGCAGCGCATCGCCGTCGTGCCGCAGGAGACGCCAGGTGATTTTCCCTTCAGCGTGCGGGACGTGGTGTTGATGGGCCGCATCCCGCACCGCAAGGGCATGGCACGCTGGAGCGATCGCGACCATGAGGTCACGACCAAGGCGCTTGCCCGTCTGGAACTGGAGTCTTTGGCACAGCGGCAATTCGCGTCGCTGTCGGGTGGTGAGAAGCAACGGACGCTGATCGCCCGCGCCTTGGCACAGGAGCCGGAACTCATCATCCTCGACGAGCCGACCAATCACCTCGACATCCGCCATCAGCTCGAGATTCTTGAGCTACTCAAGAGACTCGGCCCGACGATCATCACGACGCTGCACGATATCAATCTCGCTGCTGATTTTGCGACGCAGATCGCCGTCATGGATTGCGGGCGGCTTATGGGCCACGGCGAACCTGCCGAAGTCCTGACTGTGGAGCATGTCTCGAACGCTTTCAGGGTTGGTACGCGGCTGCATCACACCGACGGCGGCCCGCAGCGCTTTTCCTTTTCCCTTCGATAATACGATCATTGGAGTTATTCATGTTTTCTCGCATGTCCCTGTCTGCCGCGGCCTTGCTTATCGGAAGCCTGTTTGCGGGCACGACGCTCGCCGAGCCTGTCACCGTGCGCAGCTGCAATCGCGATGTGACCTTCGACAAAGCGCCGGAGCGGGCCGTTTCCAACGACGTCAACCTGACCGAGATGATGTTGGCGCTGAAGCTACAGGACCGCATGGTCGGCTATACCGGCATTTCCGGCTGGAAGACGCTGGATGAGAAGCTGCGTGACGGCGTGAGGGAACTGCCGGAGCTGTCGCCGAAATATCCGAGCAAAGAGGTGCTGCTCGGCGCCAATGCGGATTTCTTCTTTGCCGGCTGGAACTATGGCATGAAGGTCGGCGGCGAGGTAACTCCGGAAACGCTCGCCCCCTTCGGCATCAAGGTCTATGAGCTGACCGAATCCTGCATCTTCGTCATGCAGAAGAACAAGCCGACCATGGACGACATGTTCGTGGATCTCCTCAATCTCGGCAGGATCTTCCGCGTCGAGGACAGGGCGGAAGCGCTGGTCGCCGGCTATCGCAAGCAGCTTGGCGAGATCCAGGCGAGGATCGGTCATGTCGCCAAGCCGACCAGCGTTTTCGTCTATGACTCCGGTGAGGAAAAGCCGTTCACATCGGGGCGCTACGGCATTCCGACTGCCTTGATCGAGGCTGCCGGCGGCGTCAATGTGATGGACGACGTCGAGAAGAGCTGGACTGAAGTGTCCTGGGAGCCGGTCATCGAGAAGAACCCGGAAGTGATCGTCATCGTCGATTACGGCCAGGTCACCGCCGCCCAGAAGATCGCCTTTCTCAAGGGCAATCCGGCCTTCAAGAATATCGATGCCGTGAAGAATGACCGCTTCGTCGTGCTGCCCTATGTGGAGGCGACGCCGGGGCCGCGCAACATTGAGGCCATCGCCACGCTGGCCAAGGCCTTTCACCCGAGCGCCATGTAATCGTCTGCAATGCCGATCCGCACCAGTCGATCATGGGGCGGATCCCTTCCTCAAGTTTCAAGCATGCGCCTCAATCTCTCCATCCTCATCCCCTTGCTCGCCATAGGCTTCATTCTGTCGATCACCGCCGGTGTGTCGCTCGGTTCGGCATCCATTCCGTTCTCCACCGTCTGGTCGATTGTCGGCAACAGACTGCATGTTGGTGCCTTTCCGGCCACCTGGTCCAGCGGGCAGGAAAGCATCGTCTGGGACGTCCGTTTTCCGCGCGTCGTTCTGGCGGCGCTCGTCGGGGCGGGGCTTGCCATCACCGGCGCCGTCCTGCAGGCGCTGACGCGAAATCCATTGGCGGACCCGCATCTCCTCGGCGTCTCCTCCGGGGCGGCATTCGGCGCCATTCTGGCGCTATTGCATACCGGGCTGATCCTCGGCCTGTTGACGGTGCCGTTGTTCGCTTTTGCCGGCGCCTTGCTCGCAACCGCGGCCGTCGGGCTGACGACGCGGCTGACGCGCTCGCATTCGGCCGATCGGCTCGTCCTGTCGGGCGTGGCGGTAGCCTTCGTGTTCACGGCGCTTGGCAACCTCCTGATCTTTCTGGGCGATCCGAGAGCCGCCAACACCGTTGTCTTCTGGATGCTGGGCGGGTTAGGACTGGCGCAATGGCAACATCTTATCTATCCCGCCGGCATCCTGCTGTTCTGCCTCGTTTCACTTCTTCCGAAGACGAGGGAGCTCAATGCACTTGCGATGGGCGATGAAACGGCCGTCACGCTTGGCATTGCCGTTGCACGATTTCGCTTGCTACTCTTCGTCATCACGGCGCTGCTGACCGGCGTGATGGTCGCCTTTTCAGGCGCAATCGGTTTCGTCGGGTTGATGGTGCCGCATTTCGTGCGGCTGATCGTGGGCGGCGACAATGTGCGCGTGGTGCCGCTGAGCGCCGCTTTCGGCGCACTGACGTTGATCTGGGCTGATGTCATCGCGCGCCTGGTGATGGCTCCGGAGGACATGCCGATCGGCGTGGTCACCGGGCTTACCGGAGGCGTCGCCTTCATCTTGATATTGCGGAGCGGGCGCGCATAGATCGACCCATTGCCAAGGTGTTTTCCTGGCCTATTTCCGGGCGGGCGATGATCGGCGCGGCAGGTCGTCGTCAAGATGAGAGCGGCCGATATCCGGTTTTGAAGGAGAGTCCGGACGGGATAACGGCATGGAATGCCTTCGTGTCGCCTTTCTTTGTCTTACAAGGCGTACGCGTAAAGACTATGGAATTCGCAATCCTACTATAGGACGACTCGGGTCTCCATTTTTGCGGCGATTTCGGTCATCCACTGCCTGCGACTTCATGTGCAACGAGGAGCTCTGCTTGCGCCCGCTGAAATCTCGTCTTTTTCTATTGTCCCTTTTGTTGCTGGGATTGGGTGTGTTTACCGCCATCATCCCGCTGGCGGGGGCTGCCCTTGCGCAGGATCAGCAGCCGGCCCAAGCGTCGCAGCAAACGGACCAACAGCCCGGGCAGCTCGCCAATGGGCTGCTGGACGCAGCTGTTACCGATCTTGGCAAAGCGAAGAAGACTTATGCATCGCTTCAGGACGCGGCGAAACAGGCAACATCGGATGACGAGACGCTCGTGGCGCTGTCCAGCCAGGTCGACGAACTCAACCGCACCACAGCTGCTATTTCCGCACGCCTGAAACCCCGTACCGCCGAAATCGATGCACGCCTGACCCAACTCGGTGCTGCGCCCAAGGAAGGCCAGCCGCCTGAGGCTCCGATCGTCGCGCAGGAGCGCGATCGGCTCAATGCCGAACGCTCCCAGATCAGCGCCGCGATTCTCGATGCCGACAATCTGACCGCAGAGACCAATCGGCTTGCGATGCAGTTCATGGAGATGCGCCGAAGGCTGTTTGCCGAGACGCTATTCAAGCGGACGGAGATTTCCACGGCGACATTCGACGATGCAGGGGCGGCTCTGGTCGACGAGGGCGTCAAGTTCAGTACCGCCGTGACGAGCTGGATCGGCTTCGTGCTTAAGGCAAAGCTTGCTTCATTCCTGGCCGCTGTCTGCCTGTCGATTGGCGCTGCTCTGATCTTTCTTTTCGGTGGTTATCGGCTATTCCGCCGCTATTACGTGCAGGACGAGGCCGTCGAGAATCCGCCCTATATCAGCCGACTCTCTGTCGCCTTCTGGTCGACCTTGATCCGCACGCTGTCGCTGGCTGCCTTTCTCGTTACATCTTTCTTCTTCCTCTCGAATTTCAATGTGCTGCGGCCTGACATCGCGCCGATACTGGCTGCGGTTTTCGCTTTTATCGGACTCGTCTATTTTGTCGGTCGCCTGAGCAATGCTGTCTTCGCGCCCTTCCGGCCGCATTGGCGGCTGGTCAAGCTGTCGAACAAGGGGGCACATTCGCTGACCTGGTGCCTGCAGGCCATGGCTGTGGTCAACGGGCTGGATTACGTCTTCGACCGCATCAGCGAGTCCATGGGGTCGCCGGTCGTCGTTACCGTGGCCAAGAGCTTTCTGGCGGCACTGCTGATCGGCCTCATTCTGATTGCAGCCTCCTTCGGTTCGCCGATGCTTGCCAAAAATGGCGATCCGGATGCGCCAGGCCGCCATTGGCCGCATGGCATGGCCATCATTCTTCGCGTTCTCGGCATATTGGTGATCTTCACCTCGTTCATCGGCTATGTCGGGTTGGCCCGCTTCATGGCCACGCAGATGATCGTGACGAGCGCCGTCATCGCGACCATGTATCTCGGTTTTCAGCTCGGCAAGGCCGTATCCAAGCAGGGCGTCTTTGCCGAAACGATCATCGGACGCTTTCTGGAAAATCGCCTGAAGCTGCGTGAAGTGGCGCTCGATCAGGCCGGTCTTGCAGCTGGGCTTGCGACCTACGCCGTCGCGCTGCTGACCGGCATTCCGCTGATCCTGCTCTCTTGGGGCTTTCACATTCAGGATCTGGAAACATTTGCCTACAGGCTCTTTACCGAGATCAAGATCGGCAACATGTCGATCTCGCTGCTCGGCATTTTCGTCGGCATCCTGCTGTTTGCGGGCGGCTATCTGGTCACGCGCTGGTTCCAGCGCTGGCTTGACAGCAATGTCATGGCGCGCGGGCAGGTGGATCTGGGTGTCCGCAACTCGGTGAGAACCGGTATCGGCTATCTGGGCATAGCGTTGGCGGCGATCTTTGCCATTTCCGCTGCCGGCATCGATTTATCCAGCCTGGCCCTCGTCGCCAGTGCCCTCTCGGTCGGTATCGGTTTCGGCCTGCAAAACATCGTGTCGAACTTCGTGTCCGGCCTGATCCTGCTGGTCGAGCGGCCTTTCAAGGTCGGCGACTGGATCGTCTCGGGCACTTCGGAAGGCATCGTCAAGCGCATCTCGGTGCGTGCGACAGAGATCGAGACCTTCCGCAAGCAGTCGATCATCGTGCCGAATTCCGAACTTATCAATGCGTCCGTCGGCAACTGGACGCATCGCAACAGGCTCGCCCGCTCCGAAATCCCGGTATCCGTCAGCTATGATGCCGATCCGCGCAAGGTGATGGATATCCTGCTGGAGCTGGTACGCTCGATTCCGAAGGTGCTCAGGAATCCGGAGCCGCATGTAGAGTTCCTGCGTTTTGGTCCATCATCGCTCGATTTCGAGATGCGCTTTTATTTGTCGGATCTCTCCGATGGCATGGAGATCCGCAACAATCTGCGCATCGAAATCCTGAGGCGCTTCAAGGAGGAGGGGATTTCCATTCCCTATCCGCATCAGGAGTTGCATATCGTTCGCGAGGGCAGACGAGGCAGGCAGTCGGATATCGCAGCCGATGCCTTGACGGATTTTGCAGACGGGCTTGAAGCTGAGGATGACGTAAAAGAAGATTCCGCTTTGTCGGCCGAAGGCAAGGTATCGGAAGCGAAGAGCACTGGCCGGCGCCGTGGCAGGACCGCGGCGGAGTGATCCGATTACCGGCAGAGCCCGCTGAAACAGAGCCATGTTGTCGCCGGTGGGAATGATGCGGTCATCGTTTCCGCCGGTTCTGCTCGGAAGTTCGCGGTTTGCGTTCCTCGAGGGGAGCGTGTCGCGCTCTTTAGGATTGTTTCTCTCGGTCTGGTTAGGGATCTCGCGCATGTCGTTGCCGCGAGAACTCTGGCGATAGCATGCCTGGAAAGCCGCGAATGGGGCAATTTTCTTCACCTCCGGGA
Source organism: Rhizobium sp. AG207R (assembly GCF_027109195.1). Lineage (NCBI taxonomy): Bacteria > Pseudomonadati > Pseudomonadota > Alphaproteobacteria > Hyphomicrobiales > Rhizobiaceae > Rhizobium > Rhizobium sp. AG207R. The sequence continues at coordinate 269,523 of NZ_JAEPVT010000010.1, read as the reverse complement.
AACCAGTCGGCTTAACAAATCCGCAAAGGCTTTGTTCTAAAAAAATACAGAGGGGATCATTTTCAAAAACAGGTTTTCATTATGCCATTTCTGGGTGTTTCGGGGATGCAATACTCCGGTGCGTCTCTTGCCGGCTCGCGCATTCTTCTCGTCGAGGATTCCAATCTTTTTACATCAATGGTCAGGGCCAAGCTGAAGGAGCTTCTGGATATCGACGTCGAAATCTGTCGCAATTTCGAAGAGCTTCAGCTTGCCTATGACAAGTCGTCGGAGCCGATCAAGCTGGCGATCTCCAATATGAATCTCCCAGGCGCCGAGAAGGGCGAAGCCCTGGCCTATCTTCTCGATCTCAGCATTCCGACGATCGCCTTCACGGGTACTTTTCTCGAAGGCACGCGCGACGAGTTGATCGCCAAGGATGTGGTGGATTACATTCTTAAGGACAATGTCTTTGCCGTGGATATGCTGGCGGAATCGATCTGCCGTTTTCTGACCAACCATCGTCACCATGTTCTCATCGTCGATGACAGCGCGACGGCGCGCGCTTTGCTGTCCAGCCGGCTGAAGCGCTATAATTTCCGCGTCAGCGTTGCTGAGAATGGCGCCAAGGCGCTCCAAATCCTCAGGACCAGCCCGGATATCGGCCTTATGGTCACGGACTATAATATGCCCGACATGGACGGCTTCGAGCTGACGCGCCGTATTCGCGCGACCACCGGCTCCCATGAGCTGCGCATTATCGGCGTCTCCTCATCCAACAACCGGCTGCTTTCCGCTCGTTTCCTCAAAGCGGGCGGCAATGATTTCATCTTGCGGCCATTCATCGATGAGGAGTTCTACTGCCGCGTGAATCAGAATCTCGACACGCTGTTGCAGATTCAGTCGGCTCAGCCGCCCGCCAGGGAGATACGGGCTGGATAAATCGCCTGAAATAATCCCAAGAAAAGTGAGGAAAAATCACTTTTATGTAAATCTCCGCAATCAGCAGTTCCAAATTTTTCACGAATCCTGTTCAGGATACGTGCAACACGGTTTGGCAGACCTGCAATTGACTGACTATTCATACACCTGATGGTGTGGGAGGAATTGACGGGAAATGGTACTGCATGCGGGAAACATTGGCGGCGGCATCGGTCACCGCGATGGCAGCCAGAAAATACTTCTGGTTGAGGATTCGCGCATGTTTTCCGCGGTGCTGTCGCATCGGTTCGAAACCGAACTCGGTCTTGCTGTCATCCATTGCTCTTCATTGAAAGTGCTGAACGAGGTGCTGGCAGAGGCGGATCGCAGCTTCACGATGGCGGTGATCGACCTGAACCTTCCGGATGCTGCTCATGGAGAAGCCCTGGATGTTGCCGTCGCCCATGACATTCCCACCATCGTCTTCACGGCGTCTTTTGACATGGCGACGCGCAATCGGATCATGGAGCGCAATGTCGTCGACTATGTGCTCAAGGATGGCGAGTTCGCCCTCGACAATCTCGTCTCCTCCGTCCGGCGCGCCATCGCCAATCGGTCTGTCCGCGTTATGGTTGTGGACGATGTGCCATCTGCCCGGAAAATGCTGACGGATTTGCTGCACGCTCAGCAATTCAAGGTCGCCGAAGCCGGCACGGGTGTCGAAGCCCTGGCAATGCTTGAGACATTCGACGACATCGAAATCGTCGTCACCGACTACAATATGCCCGACATGAACGGCCATGAACTGACCCGCCGCATCCGCCACCGCTATGGCTCGGATCGGATGCGGATCATCGGTATTTCGTCTTCGAACGATCGTTTGCTGTCTGCGACCTTCCTGAAGGCGGGTGCCAGCGATTTCATCTACCGCCCCTTCGTTCAGGAGGAGCTGCAATGCCGTATCGCGTTGAATGTCGAGACACTGTCGCAGCTGAAGCAATTGCGAGCGGCAGCGGCGAGCGATTATCTGACCGGGCTCTATAACAGGCGCTATTTTTATGATCATGGCCCGCGTCTGGTCAATGAATGCTTGCGGCGCCAACGTCCAAGCTCCGTCGCCATTCTCGACATTGATCACTTCAAGAATCTGAACGACACCTATGGTCACGAGATCGGCGATCAGGTGCTGAAGGCCGTTGCCGGGAGGCTTCACGGGTTACTGGAAGGCACCGACAATCTGCTCTCCCGCCTTGGGGGCGAAGAGTTTGCCATTCTGTTTGCGGAAATGAACTCGCGCGCGGCGACCGCGCTATGCGACGAGGTCCGCCTCAGCCTTGCCAGCCTGAAGGTTCATGCCGACGACGAAGAGCTTTCGGTGACTGTTTCCATCGGCGTAGCGGAGATTGCCGGCTACGAGTCTTTCGACAACTATCTCAACGCCGCGGACCAGTTTCTCTATATGGCGAAGCACAATGGCCGAAACCAGGTCTATTCCGATTTCAAGATGGCCCAAGAGGCGGCCCAGTAGGCCGCCTGCCTGATCGCTTGCTTTGATTTCCACCGCCCTCAGACGACGATGCCGGTCCGGTTCGTCGACATGGTCAGCTTGCGCTCGGCGCGCTCCTGCTGTGGCGAGCGATTGTAGAGTTCGCGATAACACTTGGAGAAGTGCGAGGCGGAGACGAAGCCGCAGGCGACCGCCACTTCTACCACCGGCATGGAGGACTGCACCAGCAGATGCCGGGCGCGATCCAGGCGGATCTCGAGATAGTAGCGGGCCGGCGAGCGGCCCATTTCCTGGCGGAACAGGCGCTCGATCTGGCGGCGCGACAAGCCGGCATCGTCGGCGATTTCCAGAAGCGACAACGGCTCGGCGAGGTTGCTCTCCATCAGCTCGATGATCGATAGGACCTTGGAGTTCTGCACGCCGAGACGCGCACGCAGCGGCAGGCGCTGCCGGTCGTGCGGGCTGCGCACCCGATCAGTCAGCTGCTGCTCGCAGACGCGGTTGACGAGGTTCTCGCCGAAATCCTGGCCGATGAGGTTCAGCATCATGTCGAGCGAGGCGGTGCCGCCGGCGCAGGTGTAGAGATTGCTGTCGACCTCATAGAGATCGGCATAGACTTCCGCCTGCGGGAAAGTTTCCGAAAAGCCAGGCAGGTTCTCCCAGTGGATCGCGCAGCGCTTGCCGTTCAACAGGCCCGCCTGGGCAAGCACATGGGCGCCCGTACAGAGGCTGCCGACGGCGACGCCGCGATTGTACGTCTCGCGCAGCCAGGCATTGACCGACTTGTTGTGGAATTCCTCGACATAGATGCCGGAACAGACCAGCACCATGTTCGGGCGGTTCTCTCCGCCAAGATAGCGACGCTCGTCGGTAAGGGAGGAATTGACCTCCAGCCCGATGCCGCTGGAGGAATAGACTTTCTGCCCGTCCGTCGAGGCAAGCCGCCATGTGTAAGCGGGATAGCCCAGCATGCGATTGGCAATCCGCAGCGTCTCGATCGCAGCGGAAAACGGCAGCATGGTGAAATGCGGAACAAGGAAGAAAACCAGGGAACGCGTCTTGATCGGGGTCTTGCTCATGTCGTGAAAATCCATGCTCCAGGGCCGTTACGTATTCCTTGCGTCAAATACGTCGGCCCGATGGTCTATAAGCGACATTGGCATGGATAATCGCGGCCGCAAAGGGATATTTGCGTCTACCATGAAAAATAGGGGGCTGCAGGAGGGAAGCGAAGCGGAGCCGAGCGATATGCTCAAGGGGTAAAATATATTTGCGGGTAATTCTCAAGATTAAAGTGCAGTTCGCATCTGGATGCGCAAATGTTCAAAAGGCGACGCGTTCGGGTTGAGCGTCGCCTTTAGTTGTTATGCTCTTTCATTATCATCGGGTGGCTTTCGGCTTCTTGATTTCGTTTGCGGCCGGCCAGCCTAAGTCCTTGCGCATGTCATCGGATAGAGATTCGAGCTCGCGAAGGGAGCGCCACTGCTGCCAACGATTAGCAAGGCGAGAAAAGAAGGGCATATAACTTCCGCCTGACGGAAACGGGTTCCGCGCGCCGGTCTGTCTATAGCTGATGGTCGTCATTTTCAGGGTCCTTTCAGTGTCAACCGTTCAAAATGTCACGGGTTTAATATGGGCTCGGCAGATCCATCAATCAAACGAATAGATCTTATAGCTGCCATTAGTATTCTTGAACGAACGCAGCTTGCCGGGTTTGCGCTCCAGCACGGACAACGTACGATCCGGCGGGAGGCCGCGCGCATTGACGTCATCGATCAGATGAGCGGGAAAGCGGGCGGCAATCTCGTCGAGTGTGTGCTGTGCCATCCGCTGAATTTTGCGGAGGCGTAGAAGAGAGAAAAGCCGTGAGGCTTCGTTTGATACCGTGCCAGCCATGATTTTGCTCCTTCGAGGCTGTCTGCGATGAATTTCCATTAGGTCTAATATGGTGCTTCGTTGACATTCAGACAAATGAAATGATATGGTGTTTAGGATCAGAAAAATTGAAAGGTAATCGATATGACCGTACCGTTCCGCCGGCCCATACCGTTGCTTGACAATGAAGTTCTGCGTACCTTTGTCGCGATTGCCGAAACGGGGAATTTTTCGACTGCGGCCGATGCTGTCTTTCGCACGCCGTCAGCTGTTTCGATGCAGATCAAGAAGCTGGAAGAGCAGCTCGGCGTGACGCTGTTCCTGCGCGATGCGCGCTCGGTCAGTCTGACGCAGCACGGCGAGATGCTGCTTTCCTATGCGCGCAATATACTGGCACTCTCCAACGAGGCGGTTTCGCGCTTCATCATGCCCGAACTCAGCGGTGTGGTGCGGCTTGGCGCACCTGACGATATTGGCGAGCGCTTGCTGCCGACCATCCTTAAGAGCTTTTCCGAGACTTATCCTGGCATCATGGTCGATGTCGTTGTCGATATGAGCATCCAGCTGAAGAAGCGCATCGAGGAGCAACGGCTGGACCTCGCGCTGATCAATTGCGCCACGCGGCCTTTCCCAACCGAAGGGGAGGTTATCTTTACGGAGCGCCTCGTCTGGGCCGGCGCCAAGTGCGGCACCGCCTATCGCCGCGATCCGCTGCCGATTTCCATCTGGGAGGAAGGCTGTATCTGGCGGTCCGAAGCCATGGCGCAGCTGGAGCGGCAGAAGCGAGCCTATCGCGTTTCCTATCTCAGTGCCCATACGATGGCACAGCGTGCGGCAATCGTCTCCGATCTAGCCGTCGCGCCATTCCCGCGCTCCTACATCACGGATGATATGGAAATCCTCGGGCCGAACGAGGGCCTGCCGGAGCTGACGTCCTTTGACATTCGTCTGCTGACGGCATCGCAGATGACCGGGCCTATGAAGGCGGTGGCAGACAGCATTCGCCAGGCTTTTGTCGAGATAGGGCGCAAGATGGCCGCGTAGCGCGCGGCCAGCCATTTCTTACTCGCGGCTGCGGCGGCGTCTGCGGCCTCCGCCTTCTCCGCCATCGTCGGAGATTTGCTTGCGCTCCGGCAGGGTCACGACCTTGGACAGTTCCGGGAAGCTGTCGACCTTGTTCGGCAGGGCCATGGCGTAGACGAAATGCTCCTGAAACTTTGATTCAAGCGCCGTCTCTATCTTCTCGATTTTCCTGACAGTTTCCTCGATCTCACGGCGATGGCCGCGGTTGAGCAGAGCCATGCGCGCGCCCGTGCCGGCGGCGTTGCCGACGGCCTTGACCTTGTCGAGTTCACAATCGGGAATAAGCCCCAGCACCATCGCATATTTCGGATCGATAAAAGTGCCGAAGGCGCCGGCAAGGCCGATGCGATCGACATGATCGATGCCTTGCTTGTCCATCAGCAGCTTGACGCCGGCATAAAGCGCTGCCTTGGCAAGCTGGATAGCGCGGATATCGTTCTGTGTCACCGTGATGCGCGGTTCGCCATCGCGCAGCAGATAGGAATAGGTGCGGCCGTTCTGCAGGATGCGCGGCGAGCGTGCAGCCATGGCGCCGTCGACGACGCCATCTTCCGAGATGATGCCGGTGAGGAACATTTCAGCGACAACCTCGATGATCGCGGAGCCGCAGATGCCGGTGACCCCGACCTTGGCGGCGGCTTCTTCGAAGCCTGGCTCATCCGACCAAGGTTCAATGCCGATGACGCGGTAGCGCGGCTCCAGCGTGACGGGATCGATGCGCACGCGTTCGATGGCGCCGGGTGCGGCGCGCTGACCGCTGGAAATTTCGGCGCCTTCGAAGGCCGGGCCGGTTGGCGAGGAGGCGGCGACGACGCGGTGACGGTTGCCGAGCACGATTTCAGCATTGGTGCCGATGTCGACCAGCAGCATCATCTCATCCTGGCGATGCGGCCCTTCGGCAAGTGTCGCGGCGGCCGCATCGGCGCCGACATGGCCGGCGATGCAGGGCAGCATGTAGATGCGCGTGCCGGCATTCATCGGCAGGCCGATCTCGGCCGATTTCAGATGCACGGCCCCGGATACGGCAAGCGCAAAGGGCGCGCCACCAAGCTCTGTCGGATCGATGCCGAGGAAAAGGTGATGCATGATCGGGTTGCCGACGAAGACGGCGTTCAGAATATCCTGTCGCGACACGCCGCCATCGGCGCAGACCTTGTCGATCAAGCCGTTCAAGGCTTCGCGAACGGCATTGGTCATGGCCTCGCGGCCGTCAGGATTCATCATCACATAAGAGACGCGGCTCATCAGATCCTCGCCGAAGCGGATCTGCGGGTTGGAGGCGCCGGCTGATGCCACGGTTCTGCCCGACAGCAGCGAGGACAGATGCATGGCGATCGTCGTCGAGCCGATATCACAGGCAATGCCGTAGGCTTCGTTCTTCAGGCCGGGATAGAGCGCGATAAGGCGAGGGCGCTCGCTGTCCTGATCGCGATGAATGGCGGCCGTCACCTTCCATTCGCCCTTGCGCAGGATCGACTGCACTTGCGGGATGAGGTGAAAATCCACTTCGAGATTGTCGTATTTCCAATCCGCCGTGATTGCCGCCTTCAGGCGATCCAGATCGCCAAGCGGCTTGTGCATGTCGGGTTCCTCGACCTCGACGTAGCACATATGCACGGCCGCGTCGCGAGCAATGACGCGTTCGTCGGCCGCCTTGCGCACCACCTGCGCGTTGATGACGGTATCCTGCGGTACGTCGATGACCAGATCGCCCTGGATCAAAGCGGAGCAGGAAAGCCGGCGGCCTTCAGGCAATTCGCGCACCTCTGCATAGCGCTTTTCCTTCGGCCCGATCGGCGAAAGATGGTCGTTGGACGAGACGATCTTGTGCTTCGCGAAATTGCCTTCCTGCACGGAGACCTGGCAACGCCCGCAGGTCGCACGGCCACCACAGACGCTCTCGACATAGACGCCGAGCTGACGGGCTGCCTCCAGCACGGGCGTTCCCACGGGGAAGTGGCCGCGCTTGCCGGATGGCATGAAAAGGACAAGAGGTTTGGCGCTGTCGCTGGCTTCGGCCACGGATCAGCCTTTCTATTTGCTAAGGCGGCGCACGTTCGAGCGAACACGCCTGCTATAGGGTTTTATCGCGGCGTGAGCGACCGCATCGGCGATGCTGCGCTGGCTTGTCGCGCCTGCGGCCGTCAGAGCGGCGAAACCCTGTTGCACCATTGCTGCGTTTACGGCAACGGCGCTTTCCGCCGCTGCCATCATCTTCTCCGAGATCATCCGGTTCATTTCGGCCGCGTTCACGCTGCCGGCCAGCGCGTCCATCCACATCTGCTGCAGCCGTATGCCGATCACGACGGGCGCCTGCAGCCAGAGCGTGGCAAGATCATTGGAGAGGCCGCGACCGGATGCCATCTTATTCCCTCGCTGCTCCCGCACCGGCGCGCGCGGCACGGCCGCCACGGCGCCCACCGCCGGCTGGGGCAGCCGTTGCTGCGGCGGCTGCGACGCCGCCTTCTGCAGGCTTGTAGTCACGATAGGTCATGATCCAGTTGGTGCAATTGGCATCCGTGCCGTTCAGCACGTTGGCGGCGCGCACGGCTTCCATTTCCTGCGGGCGGCAGGGGTTCATGATGGCGGAGGTCATGCCTGCACCGATGACCATCGGGATGAAGCCGGCATTGATGCCATGGCGATGCGGCAGGCCGAAGGAGATATTGGAGAGGCCGCAGGTGGTGTTGACCTTCAGCTCGTTGCGCAGCCGGTGCAGCAGCGCGAAAACCTGACGGCCAGCATCGCCAAGCGCGCCGATCGGCATGACGAGCGGGTCGACGACGATGTCCTCAGGCTTGATGCCGTGATCCATGGCGCGCTCGACGATCTTCTTGGCGACGGCGAAACGAACGTCAGGGTCCATGGAAATCCCGGTCTCGTCGTTCGAGATGGCGACGACGGGCACGTCGTATTTCTTGACCAGCGGCAGGATGGCTTCGAGCTTTTCCTCTTCGCCCGTCACCGAATTGACCAGCGGCCGGCCCTTGGCAACCTTGAGGGCCGCTTCGATTGCCGCCGTGACCGAGCTGTCGATCGAAAGCGGTACGTCGACCAGACCCTGCACGATTTCAAGCGTCTGCACCAGCAGGCCCGGTTCGGTCTCGTTCGGGTTGACCGAAGTAACGCCTGCGTTGACGTCGAGCATGGTCGCACCGGCGGCGACCTGTTCCAGCGCATCCTTGATGACGGTGTCGAAATTGCCTTCGATCATCTCGGCGGCGAGCTTCTTGCGCCCCGTCGGGTTGATGCGTTCGCCGATCACGCAGAAAGGCTGGTCGAAGCCTATGATGATCTCGCGGGTGGCGGAGGCAACGATGGTACGCGTCATGTCTGATCCTCTGGTCAGTTGGCCCGATAGCTGGTCTATCGTGCGGTGATCTGGGTTACAAGCCGACCGGTTCCTCTCCCGGCCTGCTGCTATCGTCTCGAATTCAATGTGCCTGCGGCGGCGTATGGTGGGCTGCAATCTCCGCCATCGCCTGCTGGTTTTCTTCCCTGCCTTCGCTGATCTGGTGCAGCCGCTCGGCGACAAGCGCATCGGTGCGGCTTGCCTCGCGTTTCCATGGCTGACGGCCCTTCAGCACGCCGGAATCATGAACCATTTCGGCAACATATTCTTCCTGGCGGTAGGCCATGACGTGAATACCGGAAACGCCCTCGATCTCCTTCACCTCGTTGATGATGTCGATGCAGAGCTGCTTGCCTTCCTTCTTCTGATCCTGTGCGCCTTCGATGCGCTTGATCACTGCGTCGGGAATATGGACGCCTGGTACGTTGGAGCGCATCCAGCGGGCGGTCTTTGCCGATGCCAGCGGGCCGACGCCGACGAGAATGAAGCATTTTTCGGTCAGGCCGAGATCGCGCACCTTCTTCATATATTCCCGGAACATCGGCACGTCGTAGCAATACTGGCTCTGGACGAACTGCGCTCCGGCTTCGATCTTCTTCGCAAGCCGGTAGGGGCGGAAGTCGTAGGGCGGCGCGAAGGGATTGATGGCGGCGCCGAGAAAGACTTTCGGCGGCGAGGTCAGCTTGCGGCCGGACAGGAATTTCGCGTTGTCGCGCATGATGCGCACGGTTTCGAGCAGCGACATGCAATCGAGATCGAAGACTGGTTTGGCGCCCGGCTGATCGCCCGCCTGCACGCCGTCACCGGTCAGGCACATGATGTTGCACACGCCCATGGCGGCAGCACCCAGCACGTCGCCCTGGATGGCGATGCGGTTCTTGTCGCGGCAGGCGATTTGCATGATCGGCGCATAGCCCATGCGCGTCAGCAGCGCGCAGATCCCGACCGAGGACATATGGCAATTGGCGCCGGAGGCGTCGACGGCGTTGATGCCGTCTACCCAGCCCTCGAAAATGGCGGCGCGCTCGTAGACATCCTCGGCATTGGCGCTGTCGGGCGGGTTCAGCTCGGCGGTGACGGCGAATTCGCCACGGCGAAGCACCCGCTCCAGCCGCCCGAGCGAAGAATGGCCGGGCAGGGGATCGAGCGGCAGATGCGCGCCAAGCGGATTTTCATCGATATGCGACATCGCTCAGGCTTCCTTTTTCGCCGCTTCTCGGGCTGCGGCCGCCTCTGCCGTGACGCGAAGCCACGATGACGTCTCGCGCAGCGACTGATTGACGGGCTTCTGCACCTTCAAGATTGCATCGCCCTGGATCATGTTCCGCGAGCCGTTCCAGGCCTGCACCCAGACGCAGGGCATGTCGGGCTCGACTTCGCAATTGCCGTTGGCGCGAACGCCGCCGCAGGGGCCGTTGCGCAGCTGCTTGGGACAGTTCATCGGGCAGGACATGCCCGTCGACGACAGCGCGCACTGGCCGCACATGCGGCAATCGAACAGGAAGCCCTTCACATTGCGTTCGATGAAGGTAATCGGGCGCTCCACGCGCTCATAGCCGAACGCTTTCCACAGCGGATGAAGCAGCAGGAATGTGTCGGCGAAACGACGGTAGAACCATTCGAGAAAACGCGAATGACGCACGGCCCAGAGACGGACCGTATATTTGCGTCGGGCGCGGCGGTTAGGGGAGACGCCGGCCGGCGTGTAGGCGCCGCTGGCCGCCTTTGCGCCCGCGGCGGCATTGCCAGGCTTCTGGACGGCATCAGCCATTGTCGCGGCCTCCGGCCTTCACCAGCGCCACCAGCCGCTCGCGATCATAGGCAGCCTCGATCTCGCCGGCTGCCTTGTCTGCTTCGGCCTCGAGATCGTCGGAGACCGGTACGGGATCCGCCTTGCGCCATTCAGCCAGATAGTCGTCGGTTTCGGCCGCGCCGGTGCGCATGGCGCACATGTCGATCGCTTCGGTAAAGCGCAGCGAAAGCTCGCGTTTTGCCGTCTGCCTGCCCTTCTTGATGATGACCTGGGCCGGAATGTCCCGCCAGTAAACGACAATGCGATCTGCCATGCGCAAAATCTCCTCTTCACGCCAGAATGCACGCCGGCAGACCTCGGGACTGCGCTCGCCACGACGCGGCACATGCCGAAAAGCGACGCGATATCGAAACCTCGCCTGCAAGCATCCCCCAAGCTTATTATCCTTTGAAACGGACGGGTTCGAACTGTGATTGAATGTCTTTGACTCGTCCAGCATGTCGGTCTCGGCAAAGAAGAGGAAGATCGAAAACCGACGCAGATGTCGTAATCAGACGGCCAATAATTCGCGGGCAAGATCGCCGTAGCCGGTATAGCGATATTCGTATTCCAGGCCGAGAAAGGCGGCAGCGTCCCTTGCCTTTGCCTGTAGCGCCGGATCTTCTTCCTGCGAGAGATAGACGACCTTGCGGTAGTTGCCGAAATAAATGTCCCGCAGCTCCGGATGGCGGTCGAGGCCGAGCGGAACCACGACAAAGGCTTCGAACTGGCGGGCGAGAAAATCTGTCAGGAAAAACGATGTGATGTCATCGTCGCGCGCGGCGAAAGCCTCGTTGCCGGTGAAGAAGGAATAACAGTGCGGACCGGAAAGGCGCTCTATTCCTTCAAGCTGGCAGATCCTGTCGATATCGCCGCCTGTGCCGCAATCGGCATAGCCGATAAAGATCTTTTCGAAGCCGCGCGCGCGCGCATCGGCAATAGCCTCTTCCAGGGCTGGTGCGATCTTCTGCGGATAGGAATGATAGATTGCGGGAAGACAGTGAAGGTCGATGTGATCGAGCCCGTTTATTCTGGTGACCGCTAGTATTTCGCGCGCGATTGCCCCGCACGCAATCACATGAACTTTTTGGGTTTGTGCGCGTTTATCGCGCGGAGGGTTCTTCTCCGCATTTTTTTGATCGATATCCACTCAGAGGGGGTTCCCAATCATGACTGCACCGACACTCACGAAAATTGCCACCGCCTGCGTCGTTCTCATGGTGCTTGCCTCTTGCGCCAATACTATACGTGGCATGGGCAGAGATACCGCAAATGCGGTGAACGCAACCGAGGACGCCGGTCATACCGTCAAGAAGGCGGCTCAATAGCTAATTTGGGATACCAATGTGCCGGCGGCAACCCGTTGATTGTCGCCGGCACTCAGTTTCTTGCAATCAGGCGCCCGCAGCCAGGCTGTTGTGCTTGCGCTTCATGAATTCCTTGGCAGTCTCCACCGCCACGGCAGCGTCACGGCAATAGGCGTCAGCACCCACGGCCTTGCCGAATTCCTCGTTCAGTGGCGCGCCGCCGACCAGTACGACATAGTCGTCACGCAGGCCCTTTTCCTTCAGCGTATCGATAACGACCTTCATGTAGGGCATGGTCGTGGTCAGCAGTGCCGACATGCCAAGAATATCGGGCTGCTCGCGCTCGATGGCGTCGAGGTAGTTTTCGACCGGATTGTTGATCCCGAGGTCGATGACGTCGAAACCGGCGCCCTCCATCATCATGCCGACGAGGTTCTTGCCGATGTCGTGAATGTCGCCCTTGACGGTGCCGATCACCATCTTGCCGAGCTTGGGTGCACCGGTCTGTGCCAGCAGCGGCCGCAGGATCGCCATGCCGGCCTTCATCGCATTGGCCGAAAGCAGCACCTCCGGAACGAAGAGAATGCCGTCGCGGAAGTCGATGCCGACAATACGCATGCCCTCGACCAGCGCCTGGGTCAGAACATCGTAAGGAGCCCAGCCGCGCTCCAAGAGGATATTGGTCGCTTCCTCGATTTCTTCCTTCAAGCCGTCATACAGGTCGTCATGCATCTGCTGCACGAGCTCTTCATCAGAAAGTTCCGAGAGAATGATTTCGTCGTCAGACATGCGCTCCATCCCATTTTCGTGCAGCATCAGAGACTTGTATAAAACACTGCCGCCATTACGGATAGACCGGAAGGCCGCCAAAACTCTTTTTGAATGCGACGTCGCACGGAACAATCGCGACGGACGAAGAACAGTTGATATTGTCAGCCGATGTCTGTCCTATGCTAATTGCTGGCGCATTAAGGAACGTCCGCTTGTCGGAATCAGGTAGCATGGGGCCTGATAGACGCATCCATGCGCAGGAGTGAGGAAACATCATGGACGATATGATTGAGCAACCGGCTGCAGGCAATGATGGCGGCGGACGGCGTTCGCGCAGTGAGGGCAGGGGTGCGGCAGCGCGGCGCGCTTCGCGCAGCGGCGGCGGGCCGGGTCCTTCGCTCCCCTATATCACCCGTAAGATCGGCGTCTATGAAGTGCTTGACGAAGAGGGCCTGCAGCTCATCGAACGCAATGCCGACACGGTTTTGGAGGAAATCGGCATCGAATTTCGCGACGATGCGGAAGCTCTGGCGCTCTGGAAGGAAGCCGGTGCCGACGTACGCGGTCAGCGCGTGCATTTTCCGAAGGGACTTTGCCGCGAGCTTCTGAAGACCGCGCCGAAGGAATTCACCTGGCATGCGCGCAACAGCGCCCGCAATGCCCATGTCGGCGGCAAGGCGACGATCTTCGCGCCAGTCTACGGCCCGCCTTTCGTGCGCGATCTTGAGGGCAACCGCCGTTATGCGACGATCGAGGATTTCCGCAATTTCGTGAAGCTCGCCTATATGGCGCCGTCGATGCATTCGTCCGGCGGCACGGTCTGCGAGCCTGTCGATATCCCGGTCAACAAGCGCCATCTCGATATGGTCTATAGCCATATCAAATATTCCGATAAGCCGTTCATGGGCTCAGTCACCGCGCCGGAGCGTGCAGAAGATACGATCGCTATGGCAAAGATCGTGTTCGGCGACGATTTCGTTGAAAACAATTGTGTAACGCTGAACCTCATCAATGCCAATTCGCCGATGGTGTTCGACGAAACGATGCTCGGCGCCTTGAAGGTCTATGCGCGGCACAATCAGGCTTCGGTGGTTTCTCCCTTCATTCTCTCGGGCGCGATGAGCCCCGTGACGGTCGCAGGCACGCTGACGCAGATTCTGGCCGAGGTGCTGGCCGGCGCTTCCTTCACGCAGCTGATCCGCAAGGGCTCGCCTGTTCTGTTCGGCACCTTCGCCGCATCCATTTCGATGCAGTCGGGCGCCCCGACCTTCGGCACGCCGGAGCCATCGCTTGTCTCCTATGGCGCAGCACAGCTCGCGCGTCGCCTCGGTCTGCCGTTCCGCACCGGCGGCTCGCTCTGCGCTTCCAAGGTGCCGGATGCGCAAGCCGCGCACGAATCCGCCAATACTCTGAACATGACACTGCTGGCCGGCACGAATTTCGTGCTGCATGCGGCGGGATGGCTCGAGGGCGGTCTCGTCTCCTCTTACGAGAAGTTCATGATCGACCAGGACCAGCTCGGCATGATGCAGAAGATGGCTGAAGGCGTGGATCTCTCGGAAAATGGCCAGGCGCTCGATGCCATCCGCGAAGTCGGCCCCGGTAGCCATTATCTGGGTTGCGGCCATACGCAGGCGAATTTCCAGTCTGCCTTCTATCGCTCGCCGCTCGCCGACAACAACTCCTTCGAGCAGTGGGAGATCGAAGGTCAGAAGCGGATCGAGCAGCGCGCCAACGCGCTTTGCCGCTCCTGGCTCGATCACTACGAAGCGCCGCCGCTTGATCCGGCTATCGACGAGGCCCTGCTCGCCTATATCCAGAAGCGCAAGGACTCGATGCCGGACGCCTTCACCTGAAGAGAGCCCGAGGCCGCCAGGGAGCAAGGCGGTGCGACACGTGTTGCCGATCTCATCCAGAAGGAAGTCTGGCGGCCGCACTATGAATATAAGGGGCCACGGTGAGCCGCGGCCCTGCCATCTTCGAACAGCTCCGTGCGGCGCTCGGCGTCCACGGAGTTTTCGTTCGTGGCAGCTTGTCCTTCCATGAAGGCGAGGGGCCGTTGCTGACGGATGGCACGCCTGCACGCGGTGTCGTGCTGCTGGGCAATATCGGCGGCTCGATCTGGCCGGCGTTTTCGAAATGGCTGGATATGCCCGTCAACAGGACGCGCAAAAATCCCCTTGATGACTGGTCGAAGGCGATTATCCGGCCGGTCGCAAGCGGGCTAGCGGCCACTGCCTATTTTCCTTCGGATCCTCCCTGGCAACCGTTCCAGCGATGGGCCATGCAGGCCGAGCGCTTGAAAGCGTCGCCGCTCGGCATCTTGATCCATCCGGACTATGGTTTGTGGCATGGATATCGCGGCGCATTGGGATTTGCCGATGCGCTGGAAGGAATGGAGGTGTCGCCGTTTTCTCCGCATCCATGCGATCTATGCGTTGAGAAACCTTGTCTTGCCGCCTGTCCCGTTGGGGCGATAGCGGCAGCCGGCTTTGATCTTTCAGGCTGCCGGTCGCACTTGCGCACACCGCAAGAGCAGGTCGGCTGCATGGCCGGCGGCTGCCTTGCACGCAATGCCTGCCCGGTCGGAGCCAACTATCGTTATCCGGCCGAACAGCTTGCATTCCATATGGCTGCACTCCAGCTCTAGGTCTCACGCCTTCCTTGTTTCGCCGCATTGCGATGCGTTCTGAAGCCTGTTTATTGATACGGGGCTATGCGCTTGATTCGATTGATGGTCATTCTTGCCGTTCTTGCCTTTGCCGCCACCGCGTCGGCCGGCGAAGCCTGCCGCAAGGTCCAGCATCTCGGGGACGGCTATACGGTCTGCACTTTCGATGCGGTCAGCGACGACATTCAGATTTTTCAGAACGATCGCAACGGCAAACCTTATGGCTCTTTCCGTGCCCTGGAAAATGATCTGCGTCAGGATCGCATCTATGTGCGCTTCGCCATGAATGGCGGCATGTATCTCGATGACCAGTCTCCCGTGGGTCTCTTCGTCGAGAATGGACGTGAGGTGAAGGCGATCAACACCAACAAGGGCTGGGGTAACTTTCATCTCCTGCCGAACGGGGTCTTCTATCTCGGGGCGGGCAAGGCCGGGATCATGGAAAGCAAGGCCTTCGCAGCTTCCGGCATCAAACCTTTTTATGCGACGCAGTCCGGCCCGATGCTGGTCATCAGCGGCAGGCTTCATCCGTCATTTCTGGCGGATAGTCCGAGCTTGAAGACACGAAACGGCGTGGGTGTTACCTCAGACGGCAAGGTCGTCTTCGCCATTTCCGATGGCGCGGTGCGTTTCCACGACTTTGCGACGCTATTTCGCGACGAGTTGAAATGTCCGAATGCGCTGTTTCTCGATGGCAGCATCTCCAGCCTCGATATCCCGGAATGGCAAAGGCGCGACAGCCTGTTTCCGCTCGGGCCGATCATTGCAGTGACGGAAATGCTGCCGGGCTAAGGCGCGCCGGAAATGTGAAGAGCTCCGCAGTGCGTCGCGGAGCCCTTGGCTGTAGCTATCAAATCTCAGACGAACTGATCGATATAGGTCATGATGCTGAACAGGCCGTCCTTCGGACCCGGATTGGCCGGGAAATCCTCGGTGAAGCGGAGATAGGCCCTTGGCTTACCGCCATAGCTGCCGGTCTGCGGCGCTTCCCTCGAGAGATGCTGCCGGATCGACTGCGGGAGAAGGTTGATCGTGGCGTCGTCGATGATCGGTTCGATGATGACGGGTTCTCCATTGAAAGCGATCGCTTCCGTCGCGGCGGTGGAGATGCCTGCCAGCTTGCGGATCTGATCATAGGATTCCGGCGGCAATGGCGTCGGCAGGTAGGCCGCCATGCGGTGATACATGATATAGGCTTCGACCCAGTTCTGCGCGTTGACATGCAGGCGCATGGCGACCGCCTGACGCTGCAGCATGAATTCGGTGATGCGAGGCATCAGCGAGCCGCGATAATCAGGCGGATAGCGGTTATCGCGCAGCGCCTGCGAGGCGAGGTATTCGAGGCCGCCTCTGTAGGTATCCCACTGGAACATGCATTCCTTGTTGCCCTGCTGCAGGCGCGGATCGTCTGAAACGGCGGTCACGCGCGCGAAAGGCTCCGGCATAAACAGCACGTCGGCCTTGTCCAATGCGCGGGTCGTATAGAGGAATGCCCAAAAGATGAACGGCGTCGGGCTGGAAATTGATTTCAACAGAACATCGCGCCGGATGATCATGAATTCGGGGAAGATATGACGGTCGAGAATGAATTCCAGCATCGAGCGGAAATCACCCTTGGCGTGACGCGTCGGATAGGAGAGGTGATAGAAGGGTTCCATATCGCCGCCGCCAGGCCGGCCATCGACGAGGAGCCACGGCGCCTGGATCATGCCGATATTCTTGTCGTCCACCATGATACGAAGATATTCGACGACTTTTTCCGGGATCAGCAAATCGTCGTCGCCGAGGAAAACCGCGTAATGGCCGCGGGCTCTCTGCATCGCAAAAGCGTAGTTGCTGATGAAACCGGAATTGCGAGCCCGGCGATAAGCGCTGATTTCCGGATGATGCGAGATCGACTGAATGTAGGCTGCGGTCTCATCCGTCGAACAATCGTCGACAATGACGATTTCGAAAGGGAGGCCCAGTCGGCGAAACTCTTCCAGGTGGAAATTGACGTTCCGCTCGAGCATGAACTGACGGTTATAGGTCGGAACGCAGACCGAAAGGACGGGGACTTGGGCAGAAGACATCGATATTCTCCACGAGGCATCAGCGCGATTCTATGCACGGACTTTGATCCATGAATAAGCGGGATTGCTTTCGCGGGGCTGGAGAGTTTTGAGCGATCCGATTGTGGGAATTGCCTATGCTCCAGTTCAGTGCAAGTTCCGCTCTTTATGCTCCTGCCAGCGCATCCTGCAATCCCGGCAGGAAGCGATTGCCGTTTTCGAGGTTGCCTCTTCCTCGAAAATGGCCGGATAGCCCGAGGCACATGGATCGCCGATACCTCCAGGGTTTGGCGTCCATGTCAGTATCAGGAGACCCTGTGAGCAAAGTCAGTGTCATCATTCCCGCCTATAAGGCGCAGGAATCCATCGGTGAAACGATTGCCGCGGTTCTGGAAAATCGTGACGTTCTGGAGGTGATCGTCGTCGACGACATGTCTCCCGATGCCACCGCGATGATTGTCGAGCGACATGCTCAGCGCGATCAGCGGGTGCGCTTGCTGCGCAATCCGCAAAATGGCGGGGCGGGATACAGCCGGAATGCCGGCATGGCCGCCGCCCGCGGCGGCTATTATTACTTTCTCGACGCCGACGACATGGTAGCGCATCGCTCGATCGATGAAGTCGTGTATCACATGGAAGCCAATGCCTGCGATGTGATGGTGTTTCGCTATCGCTACGTCACCGAGAGGAACGGTCGTCTCGATCCGATGCTGCCGATCGACAATGATGCCTGGCGGGAGCTGGTCGGCGATACCGACATAGGCGTTTTTACGCTCGACCAGTGCGGGCGATTGCTGTTCACCGTGAATTTCCCCTGGAACAAGATCGTGAGCGCCAGGCTATGCCGGGAAACGGATCTCCGCTTCTCGGAGACCCGTGTCCATAACGATATCTATGCTCACTGGCATATCTATCTGCACGCCCGGAAGATCGGCATGATGAATCGTTATCTCATCGGCCACCGCGTCTATCAGGACAGGGCGCAGCTGACCAATGTCTTCACCGAAAAGCGGTTCGAGGTCTTCAAGGCTTTTGCGGAGGTGGAAGCGCTGTTTGCGCGCCTGCCGCGGATGAAAGAGGCCTATTACCAGTGGTTCCTTCGCAGCAAGTTCGATTTGCTCGATTGGATCTACCCGCAATTGCCGTTCGATCTCAGGGAGCGTTTCTTCGCGCTGGTTCGGCAATGCTATGAAGACTATGGCCAGGCTGACTATGAGAACGTGCGCAGGCAGTCGTTCGAGACTGCGGATATCGCGCTCAGGCTGAAACAGGCCCCTCATTTGATACTCGGCAAGACGCCGAGATAGCCGGCTAAGATAACTTTCTTCACCTGCTGTATTCGCAATAAAAAGAGAGAGGCGCCGCGATATGACCACGGCGCCTCTCTTCCATTTCAGGCTGGTTCATCTGATGGCGTCGAGTTCGTTCAGATCCAACGCGTTCTCGAATTCGTCGCGACTGTAGATCGCAAAATCCGCTTCAGTTGATTCCTTGAACTTGTATGGGTTCTCCACCAGCTTCAGCAGGCTCCATTGCGGGAACCGGTTTGCGATGTCCGTCGTGAATTTGCGGTGCCGGACATGCGACGCGCCGCGAATATCCGGGCCGTCGAAATTGGAGGCGTAGATGATCACATAGCGCTGCGGCAGGGAGAAAAGCTGGTCGAGGTAATTGACGTAAATATTGTCGTCAACCAAATGGTAGAGGACGTCGAGCGACAAGGCGCAGTCATAGGCGTCCTCGTGCATTTCCCAGTCAAGCGACTGATCGCCCAGCCAGACGAAATTGTAGTTCGGCTTATCCCTGTACATCATCATCGTGCGTTCGATGACCGTCTTGGAGACATCGAAGCCGGTATAGCGGTCGAACGAGAAGTATTTCAGCTGATTGCCGTCGCCGGAGCCCATCTCCGCGAAGGATTTCAGCCCTTTCTTCCGGGCGAAGCTATTTAGAAACTGCCCCTTGTATTTGGCGAGCACATCATAAGAGCCGGCACCCGAATTGCCGCCACTGCGGTAACGGCCTTCCCAATAGCCGGTGGAGTCAAAGGAAGGCGCAGCTTCCGATCGACGTATCGGCTGTTCCAGCGGTGTAACGGGAGCAAGTCGCTCCACAGATGGCGCCGGGATGGGCCGCGGCTGTGCCGGATAGGGCTGCTGCATCGGCTGCATCGCCACCTCGGCAACCGGCATGGCTTCGCGAACCTGCTGCACCGATATGGCCTGCGGAATAGGTGCAGGTTGCTGGGCCTGATGTGTGGCAGCCGGCCGGTGCGCCAGCCAGAGTGGAACGGGCCGCTTCATAGGCGAGCCGGCCTGCTGTTCCAGAGATGCCCAATTCAAGGTTTTGGGTGCTTCGGCTACCCGGTCGCCCATGACGATATCGAGTTCGCGCAGCTGCTTGGCGAGCGGGAATTTGTCGTGGACATATTGCGTCCATTGATGGGTCTGACCGGCAATGATCTTTTCGACGGCCTCATCCACCGATGAGAAGCGGATTTCGTCGGGCCAGAATTCTTCCGCACCGGGATAGTCATGGATCACCGGCAGGGCGCCGACAGCCATGGCTTCGGCGATGTTATAACCAAAGCTCTCGTGCACCGAGGTCGACAGTATCACGCCCTTGTCGGCGAGGAACGCCGGCATGTTGCGCTGCCAGCCATGGAAGAAGACGTTGCGGGTAAGGCCGAGCTTTTCCGTCGTGCGCTTCAGGTACGGCATCATGACGTACTCTTCCTGTTCGCCGGCCACATGCAGCGTGTAGGAAGGATCGCGCTTCACCAGCGAGTGCATGATTTGCAGGAACAGCGGCTGGTTCTTGCGCATGAAGGGCTTGGCGGCCCAGGCGATCTTCTTCTTATCGAGCGAAGGGATCGGCTTGAACTTGTCGAGATTGAGGCCGTTCCACACGACGTGGGTGCGGGTTTTCTGGGTGACCTGAGGTGCCCTGAGTTTCAGGACACGCAGCATGTCATGGGACACCAGAATCAGATCATCGATGGCGCCGAAATCGATACGATCGGGAAAATTCGATTCGACGATCTCGAAGCGATGCCAGCGCGCGATGACACGCTTGCCGCGCCGCTTGATGTTCTGGTTGATCGCGTGGACGAAGAGCTCGTTGCAGAATTCGAACCAGACGATGTCGGCCCATTCCACAGCCGTCTCGATCTCCTTGAAAGTCTTCGGCTGTATGGCCATGACTTCGTAGGTCTTCGACAGATGTTGGAATATGTCGCCGATGAAGCTATCGACTTCGATGATTATGGCCAGCTTTTTCTTCTGATGCATCTTCTGCTACCGTAAAAGAGACGAGTGGTTCTTAGTCTCGACCTGACGGACGACACGACCGACCTTCGTGTCCGCCGAGCACCGACGTTCTTGGCAATATTCTGAACGCGCGATTGTCCCCCGCACAGAAATCCCAGCCCCGAGATTATGCCGACCAACTTTCGCGAGGCTGGATTGCTCGAAATGCGTTCTGGGCGACGGTGTTCCGGGCGGCAGGCGGCCTTTGATTTCCTGCACAAGCTTCGCAAAAGGAATGGTGGCCAAAGTGCCGATCAAACGAGCTCGATCGCGAGCGAATCTCCGGGAGCCATGTCGTCTGACTGCTTTCCTCGGATCGGGCCGTTACTTGGGGTTCGGAATTAGGGAACAGTCCACATGTCATTGGCAGCGAACAGCTTGCATAAGCCCGCCTACGAAGTGCATCCGGCGAGCCAGATACAATGGTCCGATGCGCCGCCGCTGACCCAGGACATGTTGAACGGCACATTTTGGAGCCTTGGCGACGTCAACCGCGGGATGTTCTCTCGCTTCATGGTTTTGGCGCCTGAGGGCATGATCGGCAATTATTTCGATCCCGCCGTCGATTTCTGGCATGTGATGGCCGGCCGGCTTTGCCTGATCGACAGAGATGGGCTGCCGTCGGTCATTTTCGATTCTGCCCATATCGAGGACGGCAATCTCATGGCATTGGCGGGCCGGGGCGTTATTGGAGGTGTCGATAGCACCTATCTGCTGGTGCCGGCCGATCACCCACCGCATCCGCTGTTTTCAACGCCCGTAGGTGTCGAGCGCAAGGCCAAGTTTCTCGTGCAGCCGCAGGAAGGGCTAAGGCGTCCCAATCTCGTTGTCGTGCCCGCCGGTTCGAAGTCGCTTCATCCGCGCTGGTTCGAGAAGATCGATGATGCCTCGCGCAACTGGGATCTCTGCATCGGCTATTATGGTGCCGAGACTCCGGAAGTTTCCAATAGCCCCTACGAATATCTGGCGCATCTGCCGAAGACCAAGAAGTTCAAGATCATCTACGACCTCTTCCATCAAGGCAGCCCGCTTTGGAATTATGAGCGAATCTGGCTGCCGGATGACGATCTGCTGTGCGATGGCGAGGACATCAACAGGATGTTCCACCTGTCGCACAAGCATGGTCTGGATCTCGCCCAGCCGTCCCTCAAAAAAGGACCAGGCTCTTATCCCAATCATCCTTTGACGGTTCAGCGACCCAACAGCGTCGTGCGTTTCGAGGGTTTCGTCGAAATCATGTGCCCGGTCTTCTCGCGGCGTGCGCTGCAAATCTGCATCGAGTCCATGAAGGATGTCGAATCCGGATACGGTCTCGATCATCTTTGGCCGTCATTCCTCGGGCGGCCGGCGGCGCGCATGGCGATTATCGATGCCATTTCCGTCGCTCACACGCGGCCGCTGGGCGCGACCTACAACGTCAATGCAGCGGTGGAAGAACAGGCTGCACTCTTCAGGACGTATCAATATACGCCGCTGAAATATGCTGGCGTCTGGTAGCGTGCCTGGATTTTTCCAAGTGCTGCCGACAGATCCGCGCCGCCGTCACCCTGATATATCCCATTCCGTTTGGCACCTTCGATTGCAGCCGCGACCGATATTTGGTGGTAGCGAGAGTTTTAGAGCATGATCGATTTTTCCAAGGTAGATTTATTGATCGTCGGTGCCGGCTTCTACGGCGCGACGATCGCGGAGCGGGTCGCGAACGAGCTCCAGAAGAACGTGCTTCTGATCGACCGGCGCAGCCATATCGGTGGCAATGCCTATAGCGAGTTCGATGGCGAGACCGGGATCGAGGTTCACCGCTATGGTGCGCATCTCTTCCATACACCGAACGAAGTGGTCTGGACCTATCTCAACAGATTTACGGCCTTCACCGACTATAAGCATCGCGTCTATTCGACCTACCGCGATCAGGTCTATTCAATGCCGATCAATCTCGGAACGATCTCGCAGTTCTTCAACCGGCGCCTTTCGCCCGACCAGGCGAAGACCCTGATTGCGGATCAGGCGGCAGAAATGGCCGGCCGTCATCCGGCCAATCTGGAAGAGAAGGCGATTTCGCTGATCGGCCGGCCCTTGTACGAGGCGTTCATTCGTGGCTATACGGCCAAGCAGTGGCAGACGGATCCGCGCGACCTGCCCGAACATATCATCACGCGCCTGCCGGTCCGTTACACTTTCGACAACCGCTACTTCAACGACAAATATGAAGGCTTGCCGGTCGACGGCTATACCGCGATCTTCGAGAGGATGCTGAAGCATCCGAAAATCCAGATCGCCCTCGATGTCGATTTCTTTTCGTTGAAATCCTCGTTGCCGGCCGATCTGCCGATCGTCTATACCGGCCCGATCGATCGCTACTTCGACTATTCCGAGGGTGAGTTGGGCTGGCGTACCATCGACTTCGAAAAGGAGACGCTGAATACCGGCGATTTCCAGGGGATGGCGGTCATGAATTATGCCGACGAGACGATCCCCTACACCCGTATCCTGGAGTTTCGCCACTTCAATCCGGAGCGCAGCTATCAGAATGAGAAGACGGTCGTGGTGCGGGAATATTCGCGCTCGGCCAAGCGCGCCGACGAGCCTTACTATCCGATCGATACACGTCAGGACAAGGAGGTCTTCCTGCGCTATCGCGACCGCGCCGAGGCAGAGACCAATGTCCATTTCGGCGGGCGGCTCGGCACCTACCGTTATCTAGACATGCACCAGGCGATTGGCGCGGCCTTGAAGGCGTTCGAAAGCCGCATCGTCCCGCATTTCACCGAGGGGCGTGCTATCGGTGGTGAGAAATAGAGGGCTGCAGGCGCCGGCTCACTTTCGGCATGCTTTGAAGACGCGGCCGAGGGAAGATCCCTGTGGAAGCACTTGAATGATAAAAGAAAGCCCGGCAACCGGGCTTTCTTTTTCCTTAGGATCGTCGACGACGTTCGCGAGCCGGGGCCGCGCCGCCTTCGTTGGCGGTCTTATTGCGCAGGGGACCGATCCGTTCGATGATCGTCTCCAGCGTCGGGCGAGGCCCGGCTACGTAGCTGTCCAGCGCCTCCCGCATGGCGGCGAGATGGCCGCAGGAGGTGCCGCAGCAGCCGCCGATGATCTTGGCGCCGGCATCGCGGGCAAGGCGGGCATAATCGGCCATCAGCGGCGGCGTGCCGGAATAATGGATTTCGGCGCCACGATATTCGGGAATGCCACAATTGCCCTTGACGATGACGATCGCGGAAGCATCCGCTTCAGTCATGTCGAGAAGGCTGGAGAGGATGTCGGAAGCGCCGACGCCGCAATTGGCGCCGACGGCGAGCGGGCCCGCGCCGATATCGGTGGCGACGGCATGAATATCCTTCGGATGCAGGCCCATCATGGTCTTGCCGGCCGTGTCGAACGAGCCGGTATAGGTATAGGGCAGGCCGACTTTGGCGGCGGCTTCTGCTGCAGCTCGGATTTCTTCCGGCGATGACATGGTTTCGATCCAGGCGACATCTGCACCACCCGCCTGTAGGCCTTCCATCTGCTCGACGAAAGCGGCGACGGCATCTTCATAGGTCAGGGCGCCGAGCGGCATGAGCAACTCGCCGGTCGGCCCGACGGATCCGCCGACGATGACCTTGCGGTCGGCCTTGTCGGCAACGGCGCGGGCGATCTCGGCGGCCGTCTTGTTGAGGCTATGCACGCGATCCTGCGCATGATGGAGCTTCAAGCGATGACGGGTGCCACCGAAGGTATTGGTGAGGATGATGTCAGCGCCGGCATCGACGAAATCCTGATGCAGCTTCGTGATCCGGTCGGGATGCTGTTCGTTCCAGAGCTCGGGCGCTTCACCCGCCTCAAGGCCCATGGCGAAGAGGTTGGTGCCGGTTGCGCCGTCGGCAAGCAGTACGCCCTTTTCGGCGAGAAGATCGGTCAGCGGATTGGTGGCGACGGTCATAGTGCGTCCTCGGATACGTCGGATGTTCGGATATCAAATGCAGATATAAACATTTCTTTATGTGAATACAACGACAAGATGGCTACCCATATGTCGACACGGCCATGGCGGCAGAAAAAAGCGCCCCGGTGAGGGCGCTCTATCGTTTGGGATGAAGATCAGCCGCTAGGCTGCCGCCATCTCTGCCGTCTCGTGCGATGTCGGCGTGACCATGGCGGCGATGATGCTTTGCAGATCGATCGTGCCGATAGGCTTGCCGCCCGCATCCATGACGATGGCTCCGGTTTGGCCCGCCTCGGTGATCTGCTTGGCGGCGACTTCCAGTGTCATGTCGCCGGGCACACGTGCACCGCCCGGCTCGCCGGCAAGCGGCTTCATGATGGTCTGGGCTTGGATGACGCGACCGCGGTTCACCTCCTTCACGAAGGCTGTGATATAGTCGTCGGCCGGCTGCAGCACGATCTCCTGACCAGTGCCCTGCTGCACGACCTTGCCGTCGCGCAGGATCGCGATCTTGTCGCCAAGGCGCAGCGCCTCGTCGAGATCGTGGGTAATGAAGACGACGGTCTTTTTCAGCTCCTTCTGCAGATCGAGGAGGACGGTCTGCATGTCGACGCGGATCAACGGATCGAGCGCCGAATAAGCTTCGTCCATCAGAAGGATATCGGCATCGTTCGTCAGTGCGCGGGCAAGTCCGACGCGCTGCTGCATGCCGCCGGAAAGCTGGTTCGGAAAGTGCCTTTCGAAGCCCTTGAGCCCGACGCGCTCGATCCAGTACTGGCCCTTCTTCTCGCTCTCGGAGCGCGGTACGCCCTGGATATCCAGGCCGTAGATCGTGTTCTCGATGACGGTGCGGTGCGGCAGTAGCGCGAATTTCTGGAACACCATAGCCGTTTTGTGGCGGCGGAATTCGCGCAGGTCGTTTTCGCTCATCTTGCAGACATCCACGCCGTCATAGAGCACTTCGCCGACCGTCGGCTCGATCAGGCGGTTGATATGGCGGATCAGCGTCGACTTGCCCGAGCCGGACAGGCCCATGACGACGGTGATGGCGCCGGCGGGCATATCGATGTTGATATCCTGCAGGCCGAGCACATGGCCATGCGTTTCATTGAGCTCGGCCTTGCCCAAGCCGTTCTTGACCTGATCGATATAATCGCGTCCGCGAGGACCGAAAATCTTATAGAGGCTTTTGATCTGGATCGCGTGACTAGCCATGGATGACCTCCGAGTGCTTCTGGAGCCTTCTGCCATAGGCCTGGCTCGTACGGTCGAAAATGATGGCAATGGCGACCAGCGCGAAACCGTTGAGGAAGCCGACGGTGAAGAACTGATTGTTGATCGCCTGCAGC
This sequence comes from Rhizobium sp. AG207R, assembly GCF_027109195.1. Classification (NCBI taxonomy): domain Bacteria; kingdom Pseudomonadati; phylum Pseudomonadota; class Alphaproteobacteria; order Hyphomicrobiales; family Rhizobiaceae; genus Rhizobium; species Rhizobium sp. AG207R. The sequence goes on along the minus strand of NZ_JAEPVT010000010.1, from coordinate 243,626 downwards.
GTGTTCTTGCCGAGACCGCCGACCCCAACCATGGAGGCGACGACGACCATGGCCAGCGACATCATGATGGTCTGATTGATGCCGGCCATGATGGTGGGCAGCGCGAGTGGTATCTGCACGTTGAAGAGTTTCTGGCGGTGCGATGAGCCGAAAGCGTCGGCGGCTTCCAGCACCTCCTTGTCCACGAGGCGGATGCCGAGATTGGTCAGGCGGATCATGGGCGGCACGGCATAGATGACGACGGCGATGAGGCCTGGCACCTTGCCGATGCCGAAGATGACGACGACAGGAATGAGATAGACGAAGCTCGGCATGGTCTGCATGACGTCGAGGATTGGATTGACGATCGACTGCAGGCGGTCCGAACGCGCCATCAGGATGCCGATCGGCAGGCCGATGACGATGGCGATGAGCGTACAGACGGTGACCATGGCAAGCGTGACCATCGTGTCGGTCCAGAGGCCGAAGACACCGATGAGGATCATGGAGATCGCAGTGCCGGCGACAATTCTGAGATTGCGGCTCGCGGCATAGACGACGAGCATCATGACGATGAGCACGATGAACCAGGGCGTATTGGTGAAGGCCCATTCGAGATAGTTCAGAAACCATTGCAGCGGCTGCACGATGGCGTCGATGAGCGTGCCGTAGGCGCGTACGGACGCCCTGAAGCCGTCATCGATATTCTTGCGTGCGAGGCGGATGATTGACTCGTCTATTGCCGGAAAGTTGCAGAGCACATTCGGCAGGATCGTACACTGGATAGCCATGTATTTCCCCTTCTTAGTCCGGTTTTGTCCCGCTCCACGCATGTGGCCTTCACGCGTGGATGGCTTGCAGCGCTGCGACCGGTTCTTCAGGCTGCCCCTGCATTCTTACTATATTCGCCACCATCAATCTGCACTCGTTGCGACCTTGCGCCATGTCACTCTGTCGGTATGAGGGTCATTCGGGTTGCACTGTGCGAATGTAAAATCGGCGGCAGGCACAAGGCCGCCGCCGATTCCGCAGCATGGATTAGAGCGAAGCCTTGATCTTGGTGGCAACGTCCGGGGCAACCCACTTGGTCCACATATCGGGGTAGGTCTTGAGGAAGTACTTGGCGCCGTCCTCGTTCGTGCCCTGATTGTCGGTCATCCAGGCGAGAACCTTGCCAACCGTGGCATTATCCCATTTGCGGGTCTTCATATAGTCCATGGCAATGCCGGCCTTGGCCGCAAAGTCCTTGGTGACGACGGTGTAGACATCCGAAACCGGATAGGAGTTCACCTTCGGATTGGCGCAGTCCTGCTGCGACGTGCAGGCATCCCATTCCTTCTTGTCGTGCGGCACGTTGAAGCTCAGACGAACCATGTCGTACTTGCCGAGGATCGCGGTCGGGGCCCAGTAGTAGCCGAGCCAGCCGGTCTTCTTTTCGAAGGCGTTGGCGATCGAACCGTCCAAACCTGCGGCCGAGCCGGTGTCGACGAGAGTAAAGCCGAGCTTGTCGGCGCCGAGAGCCTTGTAAAGGTTGGTCGTGGAGATCTGGCAGTTCCAGCCTGCCGGGCAGTCATAGACGGCGCCCTTGGATGGATCTTCCGGGGCCGGGAAAAGTTCAGGATGCTTCAGCGCGTCCTGAACGGTCTTGATGTCGGGATGCGCGTCGGCGACGAACTTCGGAATCCACCAGCCTTCGACGCCGCCATCGCTCAAAAGCGGTGCAGCCACGATCAGACGGCCTTCCGATACGGCCTTGTCGAGCGCGGTGCGCACGGCATTGACCCAAAGCTCGGGTGCGACGTCAGGCTGACCTTTTTCGTTCATGGAGGTAAAGGTCGGCTGTGTATCGCCGGTTACCAGGGTGACATTGCAGCCGTAACCGTTCTGCAGGATGATCTTGTCGACCTGCGCGGCAACGCCTGCGGATGCCCAGTTCATTTCAGCGATGGATACGCTGCCGCAATCTGCGGCCTGCGCCGAGCCAGCCAAAGCATAGGCGCCGAATGCAAAAATGGCTGAAGCGAGAAGCTTCTTCATTGATATCGTCTCCCAATTTTTCGTTACGTTGCGGAAATCGACTCCAACGCGTTCGATTTCTGTCGATCCCCTGTCAGCGCGGTCTGATTGCAACCGTTCATACGCCGCTGACGACGCCCGTACGGTCCCCTTTGCTGCTGTCGTGCATTTGGTCTTTTTGCGACCGCCGAATTCTGTCGCGGCCGGGCATTCTTTGCATCGACATCAATCAGCGTAAGGATTTGGATGAAGAAATCAACAGCCCATCGGGTAATGGACGTTATCGTGCCTCTTGGAGAAGCTTAAATAAGCGCCTGAATTAGCCTGTTTTCTGCCATTCGTGGCTGCAAAACGTCCATTACATGGCTTCCTCAAAGCTCTGTTGCTCAGACGGATTTGAATGGCGCTTAAATCTCGCGTCCCTGGAAGACGTTTTATATCTTATTTGCGCCGTTTACGCTTTCTCAACGCAAAGAGGAAAATTTTCAAAAAATTTTCAGATTCACTCTAATTTAAGCACTTAATAACCCTCCAGTAACGATGTCCGTTTATCAATCGATGCGTGGCGGGGGACATACCGCTGCTTCCCTGGATCAGGTATTGCGTACCGGGGAAAGCGAACCTTGCGGTGTATGTGCAGGGAAGCCGGCGTTTTTGGCAAACCGCGTCGATCTCCGGATCGCGCGGTTTTCGCGCTTGAGAGGGTGCCTTTACGAGGCAGTTTGATCTGCCCGAAGCGGCACCCGTTCCATCTCGATAACGATCAAAAATAAAGCCGCCGATGCTATCGCATGGCGGCTTCTCATGTGTCGGCTAGCGGCTTGACGCGCTATTAGCCAACATTATAGGTGCGGATGAAGCCAACCGTACCGAAGCGCGTATCGAGCTGCTGCAGGCGGCTCTCCGGGCGGCGAACCGGAAGCTTGCCATTCCAGGCGATCTGGATGGAATTCTGTCTGTTGAAGATGAAGAGCATTGGGGTATCCTCCGACCCGGACCGGCCGGTTTCGTTGTTTGTTTTCGCGATGGAGATAATCCTCTTCCGCGTAACTCACAATGGATGAAATCGTCATCCAATGTCGCAAACAGAGCATGTTTGAGGGTGGTGCATTTTTGTATCGTGCTCGCTCTTTCCGGAGGCCCGGGATCGCGGCAGAATCAAGGCGGAATCTAGCGTTTTCAGTGGCTGTGGCGCATCGAGGTGGTGGGGAATGACAAGAGCGATCATGCTGCAGGGAACCGGCTCCGATGTCGGAAAAACGGTATTAGTCGCAGGTCTGTGTCGGCTGTTCGCGAACAGAGGCGTGAGGGTGCGCCCGTTCAAGCCGCAGAATATGTCCAACAATGCCGCCGTTGCGGAGGATGGCGGCGAGATCGGGCGCGCCCAATGGCTGCAGTCGCTTGCGGCGCGGGTGCCATCATCGGTTCACATGAATCCGGTGCTGTTGAAGCCGCAATCGGAAACCGGCAGCCAGATCATCGTACAGGGCAAGGTCTGGGGCCATGCCAAGGGCAGGGACTATCAGGCGCTGAAGCCGCAGCTGCTTGGTGCCGTACTCGAAAGCTTCGCCACGATGCGGGCAGGAACCGATCTCGTTGTCGTCGAGGGAGCTGGTTCGCCTGCCGAGATCAATCTTCGACGCGGCGATATCGCCAATATGGGCTTTGCGACACGCGCCAATGTCCCCGTCGTGCTGGTCGGTGACATAGACCGCGGCGGCGTAATCGCGTCACTGGTCGGCACGTATCATATATTGCCGGAGGAAGACCGGCGAATGATCCGTGGCTACCTGATCAACAAGTTTCGTGGCGATGTCTCCTTGTTCGGTGAGGGCATAGCGGCCATCGGCGGCTTCACTGGCTGGCAATGCCATGGCGTCGTGCCGTGGCTGAAGGCGGCGGCGCGTCTGCCGGCGGAGGATTCCGTTGTGCTGGAGCGGCTTGCTCGTGGCTCGTCCGGCGCGCTCAAGGTCGCCGTGCCGGTGCTGTCGCGGATTGCCAATTTCGACGATCTTGACCCGCTGCGAGCCGAGCCCGATGTCGATCTGGTTTTCGTTCGCGCTGGAGAGCGTTTGCCCGCCGATGCAGGGCTTGTGGTGCTACCTGGCTCGAAGTCTACGATCGGTGACCTTCTCGATCTGCGTGAGCATGGGTGGGATCGCGATATTGCTGCCCATGTGCGCCGCGGCGGTCGCGTCATCGGCATTTGCGGCGGCTATCAGATGCTCGGCCATACCGTTTACGATCCGCTCGGTATCGAGGGATCGGTGACCGAGACGCCCGGATTGGGTCTTTTGGATATCGAGACGGAAATGGCTCCAGAAAAGACGGTACGGAATAGCACTGCCGTTTCCAAGGAATATGATGTGCCGCTATCGGGCTATGAAATCCATCTTGGCGTCACGCGGGGTCCGGACTGCGAGCGGCCATCGACCATGATCGACGGGCGGCCCGATGGAGCCATATCGCCGGATGGCCGTGTTATGGGCACATACCTGCATGGTCTTTTCGGCAGCGATGCTTACCGGGCGAAGCTGCTGGCAAGCTTCGGTCTTTCCGGCGAGCGCATGAACTATCGCGCCAGCGTCGATGCGGCGCTGGACGAAGTTGCGGCAGAGCTGGAAAGTGTACTCGATCCCGCCTGGCTCGACGGTCTGGTCGCCTAAAGTTCCCCCGACACTTCCCGCCGCCGGCGGTCGAGTTCTTCGCTGTAGCGGCGCAGCGTATAGCTCTCCGTCAGCAGACCGATGACTTTACGCTCGATCAAATCGTTGACCACAACGAGCGCTTCGCTCTTCGTCTGCTCGAACATGGCGGCTGCCTGCTTGGCGTTCATCTGCGGCTGCAGGAATTCGTTACGCAGCCGGATGAAATCGGAAAGGCCGTGCTCCTCGTCGTCTTTTTCGATCGGGCTCGCATAGACGTCGGGCACGAGAACCATTCCGGAATATTTCTCGTTCTTGTCGATCAGGATGACGCGCTGCGCCGAGCCGATCGGAAAATTCTTGCGGAATTCCTCGATGCTCATGTCGATGCTGCCCGTGTGCACGTCGGGGCGCATCATGCGGGCGACCGTCAGATTGCGGATCCAGCCGACATCGTGGGCGCTGCGGATGCTCTCGCCGCGCAAATGGAAGCGCCATGTGGCGAAGGAGTAGCCGAAGGTCGTGCGCACCACCAGCGATGAGGTGATGACGGCAGCCAGCACCAGGGCAGTGATCGGAAAGTCCCCGGTGATTTCAAGCGCCAGGAAGGTCATGGTCAGCGGGCCGCCGATGATGGCAACGGCCAGCGAGCTCATGCCGACGACGGCATAGACGACCGGCGTCAGCGTGGCATGATCGAAATAGGGTGCACAATAGGCGAAGATCTTGCCGAGCAGTGCGCCCATGAACAGCGAAGCGAAGAAGAGGCCGCCTCTGAAGCCGGAGCCGATCGATATTGCGGAGGCGAGCGATTTCAGCAGGAATAGACCCAGCAAGGCGCCCAGCGTCACGTCCGTAGACAGATTGAGATGCAGCGCGCCATGGCCGGCAGATAGGACCTGCGGCGAAATCAACGCCAGTGTTCCGACGACCAGGCCGCCGAGCGCGGGCCGGAAAGGCGGCGCGATGGAACTCTTGCGTGCCAATTCTTCGACCCAGGCGACGCCCTGCATGATCAGGATGCCGATACCGGCGCAGAAGGCACCAAGCAGGATAGCTGGAAGATAATCCGCCGGAACGATCGCCCCGAAATGATCGATATCGATGGCGAAGTCATCGCCGGCAAGCAGTCTTGCAATCATCGTCGATATCAGTGCCGAGACGACGACAGGGGTTAGCGTCAGGATCGAATAGCTGCCGATGATGAGCTCAAAGGCATAGAAGGCACCGGTGAGCGGCGCATTGAATGCTGCGGCAATAGCACCCGCAGCACCGCAGCCGACGAGCATGCGCAGGTCTGCGCGGCGCATCTGCATCTTATAGCCGAATTTGGAGGCAATGCCGGCCGCGAGCTGCGTGTAACCCGCTTCAAGCCCGACGGACGCGCCGAATCCATTCGAGATCAGGTTCTGCACGGCGACGATGATGCTGTCGGTAAGCGACATCCGGCCGCCATGCAGCGCATTGGCTTCGATCGGGTCGACCATCGGCTTCTTGCGCGTGCGCGACAATATGTAGAGCAATATGCCGAGAATGATGCCGCCTGCGATCGGTGCGATGAACAACACCGATTTGTCGGGAATCGCCATTGCTGCCGAACTCAAGCGTTCGTAGTCGGTTATACCGTAGATGACGCTGTGAAGCTTGCGCGAGATATAGCTCATCGCGGTGACGGCACAGCCGGACGCTATTCCCACCAGCGCGCCGGCAAAAACAAGTCCCAGCTCGCCACGGCGCAGCAATGCCCTGAAGCGACCGAGATCGAATAGGACCGAGAAGACGCCGAGACGTCGCGGTTGGAATTTCTGCAGCATTGGAAGCGGACGATACGTTTTGCTCGAATGTGAGGGGTTACCCTCTATAAACTCCTAACATCAAAGAAATACGGCAAAAAAGCCGCTGGTTTTATGGGAATTTTCAACCGAATTCGCAATCAGGATGGCGCAGGTCGCATCCATGCCCTTGATTGACTTGAACTCAGTGAAAGCCTAATCATTGCGGCATAACGAATGGTTCCTGAGCGGCGATCTGCCGCATGGGATGAAAAGGGAATGTGAAGGGGCGGACCCAATCCGGGCGTTCTCATCACAGCCGACCCCGCGACTGTAGAGCGGTCAGGGTCTTTCGTTCGGTTTGAAGTCTATTTCGTCGATGGTTCGCATGGGGCGAACGGGGGCGAGGCAGGCGCAAATCGAAAAAGCCACTGGTGTGGCATCATGATTAACCGGGGCTGGACGCCTCTTATTCTACGAATCGTCCGCCTTTTCATGATGCATTGCCGGGAAGGTGAGAAAGATCCGCTGGCGCACGATCGGGGGCGACCGGTTTCGGTCCGCCCCCGTCGCGTCGCCTCATCCGCGAGCCAGGAGACCTGCCATGCGTGCCGGGCGCAGAGCCTGTTTTGGGACGCGAGTTCCGCTGCCAGCACGGAGGTTGTCATGGCGCAAGACGAGTTTTCGGCGTGTAGGCGCCTGTTTCCCGGTTCCAGCGACGTGCTGCCGACCCTCGCTTTTGCTCGAGAGCGGGCATAACGCATGTCGTCTTCGATTTCCCAAGCGGTCTTCGTTCTTGGCGGCGCGCGCTCCGGCAAATCCAGGTTTGCAGAATCGCTGGTGTCGGATACCGGCCTCGAATGTCACTATGTGGCGACAGGGCGGGCGTGGGATGACGAGATGCGCGAGCGCATCGCCAAGCATCGTGCCGATCGCGGCGATCTATGGCAGACGCATGAGGAGCCTATGGATCTCGTCGGGCAGCTTGCCGCTATCGACGCGGAGGGGCGGGCGGTGCTTATCGACTGCCTGACGCTCTGGGTGACCAATCTGATGATGGCCGAGCGGGATATGGCGGCAGAATTTGCCGCTCTCACTGCATTTCTGCCGACTGCGCGATCAAGGCTCGTTCTCGTCTCCAACGAGGTGGGCTTGGGAATCGTACCAGAAAATCGCATGGCGCGCGAATTTCGCGATCATGCCGGCCGCCTGCACCAGATGGTCGCGGCGGCGAGTGCCGAAGTTTATTTTATCGCAGCGGGCTTGCCGCTGAAAATGAAGGGCTGATCCATATGAACCAGGAAAAGATTCCCGCCACCGTCATCACTGGCTTCCTGGGAGCCGGCAAGACGACGATGATCCGCAACCTCCTGCAGAATGCCGGCGGCAAGAAGATCGCGCTGATCATCAACGAGTTCGGCGACCTCGGCGTTGATGGCGACGTGCTGAAGGGCTGCGGTGCGGAGAACTGCACGGAAGATGACATCATCGAGCTGACCAATGGCTGCATCTGCTGCACCGTCGCCGACGACTTCATCCCGACGATGACGAAGCTTCTGGAGCGCGATGCGCGCCCGGATCATATCGTCATCGAAACATCAGGCCTTGCCCTGCCGCAGCCGCTGGTTGCCGCCTTCAACTGGCCTGACATTCGCACCCATGTCACCGTCGACGGCGTCATCACGGTGGTCGACAGCGCGGCTGTTGCCGCCGGCCGTTTCGCCGACGATCACGACGCCGTAGAGGCTGCTCGCGTCGAGGACGACTCGCTTGATCACGAAAGCCCGATCGAGGAACTGTTCGAGGATCAGCTGACCTGCGCCGATCTGATCGTGCTCAACAAGACCGATCTGATCGACACTGATGGTCTCGGCCGCGTCCGCGCCGAAGTAGCCTCGCGCACCGCCCGCAAGCCGACAATCATCGAGGCCAAGAACGGCGATGTGCCCGCCACTGTCCTGCTCGGCCTCGGGATCGGCACGGAAGACGATATCGTCAACCGCAAATCTCACCACGAGTTGGAGCACGAGGATGGCACGCCGCATGACCACGACGAGTTCGACAGCTTCGTCGTCGAACTCGGCCCGATTGCCGATCCGGCCGCCTTCGTCGATGCGCTGAAGGGCGTGATTGCGGAGCATGATGTGCTGCGCCTCAAGGGCTTCGTCGATGTCCCCGGCAAGCCCATGCGCCTGCAGCTTCAGGCCGTCGGCAGCCGCATCGACACCTATTTCGATCGCGCCTGGACGCCGGGTGAAGCCCGCGCGACCCGGCTTGTCGTGATCGGCCTGCACGAGATGGACGAGACGATCGTTCGCAAGGCGATCGAAGCATTGGTCTAAGGGACGTCCATGCACCTCCTTCTAGCCCAAAAGGGAACCATCAGCGACGGAGAGGAGGCGATCGACCTTGGGCAGTCGCCCGGCGATATCCTCTTTCTGTCGGCCGCCGATACCGAGCTTGCGGCGATTGCCGCAGCCCACGGAGAGGGCGGCCGTTCCCTTCGGCTTGCAAGCCTGATGAGCCTCAAGCATCCGATGTCCGTCGATACCTATATTGACAGAACGGCGCGGTATGCGAAGCTCATCATCGTGCGGGCGCTCGGAGGAGCAAGCTACTTCCACTATGCGCTGGAAGCGCTGCATGCCTGTGCAGCGCGCCAGGGTGCCTTGATCGCGGTGCTGCCGGGAGATTCGAAACCCGATCCCGGGCTAACGCCATTTTCCAACGTCGCACTCGATGATCTCAATGCGCTCTGGTCCTATCTGATCGAGGGCGGCGAGGCGAATTCGCGGGCGTTTCTCGCCTATGCCGAGGCGATGCTCTCAGGCGCCGAGAAGCCGATGCCCGCCGTACCCTTGATGAAGGCCGGGATCTGGTGGCCAGGGCGGGGCGTGATCGGCGTCGAGGAGTGGAGGAGAGTCTCCAAAGCGGAGATGGTGATCCCTGCAGGATTCGAACCTCCGACCGTCGCGATTTCCTTCTATCGGGCGTTGGTTCAGAGCGGTGAAACCAGACCTGTCGAAGCCATGATAGAGGCGCTTATCGCTGAGGGCATGCGGCCGTTGCCGGTCTTTGCCTATAGCCTCAAGGACGTCGTGTCGGTCGGTATTCTCGAAAGTGTCTTTACCGAGCTGAAACCGGGCGTGGTCATCAATGCCACGGGCTTTGCCGTTTCAGCTCCGGGCGCGGATCGGCAGCCAACAGTGCTGGAGACTGGTGACGCCATTGTTCTGCAGGCCATCTTCTCGGCTTCATCGAAGGAGGCGTGGGAGGAATCTTCGCAGGGGCTTTCGGCGCGCGATCTCGGCATGAACGTGGCGCTCCCCGAGGTCGACGGGCGCGTTCTCGCCCGCGCCGTGTCCTTCAAGGCTGCGGCCCGCTATGACGAGAGAGTCGAGGCCAATATCGTCGCCAGCGAACCGCTTGAGGATCGCATGCGCTATACGGCGCGGCTTGCAGCCAATTGGGCGCGGCTGCGCAATACGCTGCCCGGCGATCGCCGTGTTGCGCTTGTCATGGCGAACTATCCCAATCGTGATGGACGTCTCGGCAACGGTGTCGGGCTCGATACGCCGGTCGGCACGATCGAAGTGCTGAAGGCGATGCGGGCGGCCGGCTACGGCGTTGCCGATCTGCCTGCCGACGGCGATGCGCTGATGCGGCACTTGGCGGAAGGGCCGACAAATTCGGGGTACGATGGCCGCGTGGTCGGCGAGACGCTTTCCTTCAGCGACTACAAGCATTTCTTCTCGTCGCTTCCCAAACCGATTCAAGATGAGATTACCGCGCGCTGGGGGGAGCCTGAGGCCGATCCCTATGCGTTGGATGACGGCTTTGCCCTGCCGTTCGCCCGCTTCGGGGATGTGCTCGTTGGTATCCAGCCGGCGCGCGGCTACAATATCGATCCGAAGGAGAGCTACCATTCTCCCGATCTCGTGCCGCCGCACGGCTATCTTGCCTTCTATGCCTTCCTGCGCCGCTCTTTCGATGCACATGCGATCATTCACATGGGCAAGCACGGCAATCTCGAATGGCTGCCGGGCAAGGCACTGGCGCTGTCGGAAAATTGCTATCCGGAAGCAATCCTCGGACCACTGCCGAACCTCTATCCCTTCATCGTCAACGATCCTGGTGAGGGCACGCAGGCCAAGCGCCGCACGAGCGCCGTCATCATCGATCACCTGACGCCGCCGCTGACGCGTGCCGAAAGCTATGGCCCGCTGAAGGATCTGGAAGCGCTGGTCGACGAATATTACGAGGCTTCCGGCGGCGATCCCCGCCGCATCCGTCTGCTGCGTAAACAGATCCTCGATCTCGTCGCCGATATCGGGCTAGATCAGGATGCCGGCATCGCCAAGGGCGAGGGCGAAGACGAGGCCTTGCGCAAGCTCGATGCCTATCTCTGCGACCTCAAGGAAATGCAGATCCGCGATGGGTTGCACATTTTCGGCGTCTCGCCCGCTGGGCGGTTGTTGACGGATTTGACGGTGGCGCTGGCAAGGGTGCCGCGCGGGCTGGGCGAGGGTGGCGATCAGAGTCTGCAGCGGGCGATTGCTCGGGATGCGTTCGAGGATGTGGGGAGTGCGATACCCCCCTCTGTCGCCTTCGCGACATCTCCCCCACAAGGGGGGAGATTGGTTGCTCGTGCTGCCCCATCGCCTCAAGTGACTGTCGAATCCGCAGATGCTGTTGGTAATAAATCGGGAGAACGAAGCGGCACACTCCAATCAATCTCCCCCCTTGTGGGGGAGATGTCAGCGAAGCTGACAGAGGGGGGTATCCCTCCGAACAAGCCATTCGACCCGCTAGACTGTGACATGGCCGCCGAATGGACCGGCCCGCGCCCCACAATTCTCCAAGACATCTCCGACGCCTCCTGGCGTACCCAAGGCGATACCGTCGAACGCATCGAACTCCTGGCCGCAAAGCTCGTGAATGGCGAAACGGCCTGCCCGGAGAACTGGCCCAACACTCGCATGGTTCTCGGCGAGATTGGCTCGAAGCTCCAGCCTTCCATCCTCGCTTGCGGCGACGCGGAAATCGCAGCTCTGCTCAAAGGCCTCGACGGTCGTTTCGTACCTCCCGGCCCATCCGGCGCACCGACCCGTGGCCGGCCGGATGTTCTGCCGACGGGGCGCAATTTCTATTCGGTCGACAGCCGTGCGGTTCCGACGCCGGCTGCCTATGAGCTTGGCAGGAAGTCGGCCGAATTGCTCATCCGCCGCTATGTGCAGGATCATGGCGAATGGCCCGTTTCCTTCGGCATGACAGCCTGGGGCACATCGAACATGCGCACGGGTGGCGACGATATCGCGCAGGCGCTGGCGTTGATTGGTGTTAAGCCCGTATGGGACATGACTTCACGCCGCGTCACCGGCTATGAGATCATCCCGCCGGCCATGCTCCGGCGGCCGCGAGTCGATGTCACGCTGCGCATCTCCGGCTTTTTCCGTGATGCGTTTCCCGAGCAGATCGCCTTGTTCGATAGGGCAGTCCGCGCGGTCGGCATGCTCGATGAGGATGCAACGGATAATCCGATTGCGGCGCGTATGCGCGGCGAGATCGCGCGGCTTGAGGTCGCCGGGTTGGACACCGCGTCTGCCAGTCGTCGTGCGGGCTATCGCATCTTCGGGTCGAAACCCGGCGCTTATGGAGCTGGTCTGCAGGCGCTGATCGATGAGAAAGGCTGGGAGCGGCGCGCGGATCTGGCGGAGGCCTATCTCGTCTGGGGCAGCTATGCCTATGGCGCCGGCGAGGAGGGCAGGGCGGAGCGGGGCGTCTTCGAAGAGCGTTTGCGTTCGATCCAGGCGGTCGTGCAGAACCAGGACAATCGCGAGCACGATCTGCTCGACAGCGACGATTATTATCAGTTCGAGGGCGGCATGGCAGCCGCGGCCGAGCAGCTTGGCGGCGCGCGCCCCTCGATCTATCATAACGACCATTCGAGGCCGGAAAAGCCGGTGATCCGCTCGCTTGAAGAGGAGATCGGCCGGGTCGTGCGCGGGCGCGTCGTCAACCCCAAGTGGATCGAGGGCATCATGCGCCATGGCTACAAGGGCGCCTTCGAAATTGCGGCAACGGTGGATTATCTCTTTGCCTTTGCCGCGACGACGGGTGCTGTCGGCAATCATCACTTCGAGGCCGTCTACCAGGCCTTCATCATCGATCAGCGCGTGCGTGATTTCATGGCAGAGAAGAATCCGGCTGCACTCAGGGAGATGCGAGAACGTCTGCTCGAGGCGATCGATCGCCAGCTTTGGACACCGAGAAGCAATTCGGCGCGGTTCGATTTGGAAAGCCTGAAGGAGGGCCGGGAGGCGGCGGTATGAGTACGGTCGACGAGCTTCTGACCGCCTTTCGGGATTATCTGCAATCGCGCAGTGATCCAGTGCTACGGCATTTCATTGAAGGCTTCGACTGGTCGATGAAGAAGCGCTTGCTCGTGCCGCAGGACATGCCCGTCGTCGATTATCTTCGAAAACATGATCAGTCTCGCGATGGGGCGGAAGGCGTGCTGCTTGGCAGGCTCTTTCAAGCCGCGGACGAACTGCATTGGGCACAGACCTACAGCATCACCGATTTCGACGCGGATTTCCTCGAGAGATACGGCTGGGTCGAGCTTTTTGGCACGCGCGGGCATTTCACAAACAAAGAAATGGCCGGCGGTTTTCTCTTGCTTGGTCCCGGCGTGCACTATCCGGATCATCATCACGAGGCGGAGGAAATCTATATTCCTCTGACCGACGGCTCGCTGTGGAGCAAGGATGCCCAACCGTTCCTGCCGCGCTGGTCGGGTGAGATCATCCATCACCCCTCGAATATCCGCCACGCGATGCGCACGGAAGATCAGCCGCTTGTCGCGCTCTACATCTGGCGTGGCGGGCCGCTGGCACAGAAATCGATAATATCAGGGAGAATGCAATGAGCGACGAATTGGCCGAAACCGGTGCGGGCGTGCCGAAGAACGACGATGCCCGTCACGCCGACAAGATGGCCAAGAAGAAGGCCGCGCGCGACAAAATCATGGCGACCAAGACCGACGAGAAGGGCTTGATCATTGTCCATACAGGTAAGGGCAAGGGAAAATCCTCCTCCGCCTTCGGTATGATCTTCCGCCACATCGCCCATGGAAAGCCGAGCGCGGTGGTGCAATTCATCAAGGGCGCCATGTGGACCGGCGAGCGCGACCTGATCGAAAAGCATTTCTCCGACCTCTGCCAGTTCCATACGATGGGTGAAGGCTTTACCTGGGAGACGCAGGATCGCGCCCGCGACGTTGCGGCGGCCACGGCTGCCTGGGAAAAGGCCAAGGAACTGATCCGCGATGAGCGCAACTCCATGGTGCTGCTGGATGAGATCAATATTGCGCTTCGTTACGATTACCTCGACATCAACGAGGTGCTGGAGTTCCTCAAGAACGAAAAGCCTTACATGACCCATGTCGTCTTGACGGGCCGCAACGCCAAGGAAGAGCTGATCGAGATTGCCGATCTCGTAACCGAGATGGAATTGATCAAGCACCCTTTCCGCTCGGGTATCAAAGGGCAGCCGGGCGTCGAGTTCTGATCGCGGGCGGCTGTCAACCGCCCGGCAGCATCGTCTTCAGTTTTTCCGCCGTCTGCGGGTTTGCGGGAAAGAAGGATTCGATCGCCAGCTCCGACAGGGTGACATCGACAGGCGTTCCGAAGACGGTCGTTGTGGACAGAAACGAGAGATGTCCCGTATCGGTGACAAGCTCCAGCGGCACGACAATGCCGGCGAAATCCCGTTCCGGAGCCGTCGATTTTGGCGCAGCCGGTGCGGGATAGGCGGATAATTCCGCCAGCAGTTTTGTCAACACGGGATCGCCGGTTGCCGATATCTGCTGGCGCAGGCGCTCCAGCAGATGCGCACGCCATTCGGAGAGATTGGCGATCCGCGGCGCCAAGCCATGTGGATGCAGGCTCAGCCGCAGGACATTGATCGGCCCTTCGGTCAGCGAGGCATCCGTCACGCCGGCAAGCAATGGTGCGACGGCGGCATTGGCAGCGATCAACGTCCAGTGACGGTCAACAGCCAGGGCTGGGAAGGGCTCGTGTCCTTTCAGCAGCATGTCGATGGCGCGCCGCGCCGGAGCAAGCGCCGGGTCGTCCAGTTTGCGCTCTGGAAAGACCGGCGCAAATCCAGCCGCCAGAAGCATCGGATTGCGTTCACGCAAGGGAACGCCGAGCCGTTCGGCGAGATGCATCAGCATCTCGCGGCTTGGGAGCGCCCGCCCGCTCTCGATGAAGCTCAGATGCCGTTGCGATATTTCGGCTTCAAGGGCGAACTCGAGCTGGCTCAGGTGGCGGCGCTGCCGCCATTCGCGCAGGTGGTCGCCGAGAGAGCGGGCCGGGTTCATCATGCGGCGGCCGGCAGCTGGTCGATGAAGCCGTGAACGGATTTCAGCTGTTCGCCTTCTAGAATTGCAAAATCCGTGCCCTTGATCAGCGGCTCCGCATCGGCCGGGCCAAAACCCCAGGAGAAGCGGAGATGGTCGCCGTAGCGATCGCCGTTCGTGAGGAGGGTGAAGCGAAAGCCCGGGAAGCGCTCGTGCGCCGCCGTGACCAGCGCGTGAATCTCTTCGCGATTGCCCGCGCGCATCATCGGGTCGACATAGCTGCAGTCTTCCGTCCATACCTCGGCGATGAGCGCACGCCGGCGGTCGGTATCGGCCTCGTTCCAGATGGCGATATAGCGGTCTGCGATGGTGTTCGCATCAATCATCGGTCAACTCCTTTGGATCGCCTGAACCGTTCAGGCAGAGCGATCATCGGCGCGTACCGAAGCACTATCAATTACGTCGGAGGTAATCAAAGGTGCGTTTCTTACAGTCCCAGCCAGATCCTGACGGGATGGGTGGGATCCGCCAGCAGCTTGATCGCAAAGGCTATGCAGACGATCACGAGCAGCGGCTTGATCAGTTTCGCACCGATGCGCATGGCGAGCCGCGAACCGAGCTGGGCGCCGAGGAATTGGCCGGCCCCCATCGTCAGCCCGACTTTCCAGAGGATGGCGCCGGAGAAGATGAAGACGATCAGGCCGCCGAGATTCGAGCCGAAATTGAGCAGCTTCGTATGCGCCGTCGCCTTCAAGAGTCCGAAGCCGGCGAGGGTCACGAAGGCGAGCATCAGGAACGAGCCGGTTCCGGGGCCGAAGGCGCCGTCATAGAAGCCGATCAGCGGCACGAACGTTACGCCGAAGAGTCCGGCGCTCATGCGCCGATGCTTTTCGATATCGCCGAGATTGGGTTTCAGGGCGAAATAGAGCGCAATCGCGATCAGAAGGAAGGGCAGGATGATGCGCAGAACCTGGCTTGGCATGATGGTCGCCAGCAATGCACCGAGCATGCCTCCGATCACAGCCATCGCCGCCATCGGAAGCTGTTCGCGAAGTTGCACGTGTCCTTGCCGGGCATAGGCGATTGTAGCGGAAGCCGCGCCGCAGATGGACTGCACCTTGTTCGTGCCGAGGGTCTGCAGCGGCGGAATACCGGCCAGCAGCATGGCAGGCACGGTAATCAGCCCACCGCCGCCGGCGATCGAATCGACGAAACCAGCGAAGAACGCGGCGGCAAAGAGCAAAAGCAGCAGTTGAAATGTGATGTCTGGCAAGGTGGGGAACTCTGAGGCGGGAATTAAACGGCCTTCTGGCACTTCGATCGCCGCAAGGCAATTGCTATCAGGGCATATCAGGCGAAATTGACGCGTCGAAACGTGCCCGCTACAGCTGTCATCTCGGTCGATGCTGTTGGGAGCGACTATGACGATCTACGCCAATTCCACCCGCCGCTATCTTCTGGGTCTTGGCTGTGAGCGCGGCACGGACTGGAATGAGGTGCGGATGCTTGCGGAAAGAGCCTTTCAGGAGGCTGGGATCGTAAGCGAGCAGGTTCTGGCCGTCGTGTCGATCGACACGCGCATGGATGAACCGGCGATCCTGGAGACCGCCACGCATTTTCGCCTCCCGGCGCGCTTCTTCAAGGCAGCTGCACTGGAGCGGGAGACACCCAGGCTGAAGAACCCGTCCGAGATTGTTTTTGCGCATGTCGGTTGCCACGGTGTTGCCGAGGCTGCTGCGCTTGCGGCCGCCGGCTCGGATTCGGAGCTGGTGCTGCCCAAGATCAAGTCCAGCTTCGCCACGGCAGCGATCGCCAGGATCGCTTGAAGAGCGAATTCGCCACGCAAATCTCACAAATGCTCCATAGGGACATCGTCATGGCATTCCGCCACCGGCGGTTCTCGTGTATGCCGATGGGTCAAGCATGATCCACGACGGGAGGAAATTTCCGGAAGATCAAGCTTATTCAGTATGTTGATAAGGAAAAATCATGCAAAAGGTCATTTATGATACGGATCCGGGCGTTGACGACGCCATGGCGCTTCTCTTCCTGCATCGTCACCCGAATATCGACCTTCTTGGCGTGACGACGGTTTTCGGCAATGCTTCGGTCGACACGACGACCCGCAACGCGCTGTTCCTGAAGCGCGAGTGGAATATTCCGTGCCCAATTGCGCGCGGCGCCAGCGTCACTTTCGATCCTTCGCGGCATGAGCGGCCATGGCCGACAATGGTTCACGGCCATAACGGTCTCGGCGACATCGACGTGCCTGACACGATCGATCTGTCGACCGATCCCCGGCCAGCCTATCAGTTCATCATCGACACGGTTCGCGCGCATCCGGGGGAGGTTACCCTAGTTGCCGTCGGCCGCATGACCAATCTGGCTCTGGCGCTGAAGCATGATCCAGATATCGCCAAGCTCGTGAAAGGTGTCGTCATCATGGGCGGCAATTTTTACGTACCAGGCAATGTCTCTCCGGTCGCGGAGGCCAATATTCACGGCGATCCGGAAGCGGCCGATTTCGTCATGACAGCGGCCTGGAAAGTCGTCGTGGTCGGTCTGGACGTGACCTCGGTGACGACCATGAGCCGCGGCTATCTGGCAGACATGGCCAAGGCAGGCGGCCCTTCGGTGCAGCTTTTGGCCGACCTCTCGCAGTCCTACATCGATTTCTACAAGCATGCGGTCGAAGACGGCATGATGGTCCATGATAGCTGCGCTTGCGTCTACGTCGTGGCACCAGAGCTGTTCGACACGATCGAGGGATCGATCCGCGTCGTCTGCGGCGGTATTGCCGACGGCCAGACGATTATCAAGCAGGACGGTCGCCGCTTCCCGCCCGGCGATTGGGACAATCTGCCGAGCCAGATCGCCTGCACCGGCATCCGCTCGCAGCAGGTTCTCGATCTGATCCGCGACGTGATTCTGGGCAAGGTGAAGCATTAAACCCCGTGAAGGGGGCATGGCGCCCCCTTCACAATTCGCTGAAGACCATTCTCCAGCCCTATCAAGAGCCTATCTGAGTGTCCGGATATATCGAGTCGGGGACGCAGTGATCGATCGACGTGTTTTCTGTGCCCTGTCGCCGTTGGAAAAGCTCATAGCGTGCTGTCGCTCATGTCGAAGAGATGCATGACGTAATGTCCGCAATGGGAGCGATGTCGAACGGAGATCGCCTTATCCCGTTCTCAACATTGCAATTTCGCCCATCCGGGCATAGGACACATGGGATGAACGATACCGCCTTTTCCAATCTGCCGGCCCTGGAGCCGGGGTCCGTCTGGCTCGTCGGTGCCGGGCCGGGCGATCCGGGGCTTTTGACCCTGCTGGCCGCCAAGGGATTGGCCGAGGCGGATGTCATTGTGCACGATGCGCTTGTCAATGAAGATTGCTTCAAACTCGCCCGCTCTGGCGCGGTGTTGGAATATGCCGGCAAGCGCGGCGGCAAGCCTTCCGCCAAGCAGCGGGATATCTCGCTGCGCCTGGTGGAACTGGCGCGGGCCGGCAAGCGCGTTCTGCGTTTGAAGGGCGGCGATCCCTTCGTTTTCGGGCGCGGCGGCGAGGAAGCGCTGACGCTTGTCCAGCACGGCATTCCCTTCCGCATCGTGCCCGGCATCACGGCTGGGATCGGTGGTCTGGCCTATGCCGGCATTCCCGTTACCCATCGCGACGTCAACCATGCCGTCACCTTCCTGACTGGTCATGACTCCTCCGGCGTCGTACCGGACGCGATCGATTGGGACTCGATCGGCAAGGGATCGCCCGTTATCGTCATGTATATGGCGATGAAGCACATTGCCCAGATCAGCGCGAATCTTATTGCCGCCGGCCGATCGGCGGACGAACCTGTTGCCTTAGTCTGCAATGCCGCGACATCCTCGCAGCAGGTTTTGGAGACGACGCTCGGGCGCGCGCCCGACGATGTCGAAGCCTCGGGCCTCGAGCCGCCCGCCATAGTCGTCGTCGGCGAGGTGGTGAAATTGCGGCCGTCGCTCGATTGGCTGGGCGCGCTTTCCGGCCGCATATTGCTGCCGGCGACTGAAAGCCCGGGGGAAAGCGGACGCAAGGTGTCGGCATGAGCGGGCTTCTGATCGCGGCACCCTCATCAGGCTCCGGCAAGACCACATTTACGCTCGGTCTGCTGCGGGCACTGCGAAACAGGGGCGTTGCGGTCGCGTCCGGCAAGGCCGGGCCGGATTATATTGATCCTGCCTTTCACGCTGCAGCGCTCGGATCCTCCTGTCTCAACTTCGATCCCTGGGCCATGCGCGCCGAACTGATTTCCGCCAATGCCGCGCTTCATCGTGCCGGCGGACGGATGCTCGTGATCGAGGGGATGATGGGCCTGTTCGACGGTGCTGCCGATGGCACTGGAACTCCGGCCGATCTTGCCGCCCTGCTTGGCCTTTCCGTCGTGCTCGTCGTCGACTGCTCTCGCATGTCGCAATCGGTTGCAGCGGTCGTCAGCGGCTTTGCCAATTTCCGGGCCGATATCCGCATTGCCGGCGTCGTGCTCAATCGCGTCGCCAGTGACAGGCATGAGACCATGTTGCGCCAGGCGCTGAATGCGGTGCGCATGCCCGTCGTCGCCGTTATCCGCAGTGACGCAAGTCTGGCCTTGCCGGAGCGGCATCTCGGTCTGGTGCAGGCGGGCGAGCATGGGGCACTCGAGCAATTTATCGAGGCGGCTGCCGAGGTCATTTCGAAAGCCTGCGATTTCGATCTGCTCCTGCGGGCAGCGCAGCAGCATCTCGTTCGCACCTCGGCGGCCAATATTGCGCGGCTTATGCCGTTCGGTCAGCGCATTGCGGTGGCGCGGGATATCGCATTCGCCTTCTGCTATGAGCATATGCTGCTCGGCTGGAAGCGTCGTGGCGCGGAAATATCCTTCTTTTCTCCGCTCGCGGATGAAGCTCCATCAGCTGATGCCGATGCCATCTATCTGCCGGGCGGCTATCCGGAGTTGCACGCCGGAAAGCTTTCCGCTGCCCAGCATTTCCGGGGTGGCATGAACGCGGCGGCCTCGCGCGGGGTGCGCATTTATGGCGAATGCGGCGGGTATATGGTGCTTGGCGAAGGTCTTGTGGATGCGGCGGGTGCGCGCCACGAAATGCTGGGCCTATTACCCGTCGTTACCAGCTACGAGAAACGACAGCGCCATCTTGGCTATCGGCGGGTGGTGCCGCTTGCCGGCTCCTTCTTCGACAAGCCGATGACGGCGCACGAGTTTCATTATTCGACCATCGTATCGGAAGGTGAGGCGGACCGTCTGTTTGCGGTGAGGGATGCGCTCAATAACGATCTTGGTGCCGCTGGCTTGCAGCGTGCCAATGTTGCCGGCTCCTACATGCATTTGATCGATCTCGCCGGTGACGCCGTATGACCAGCAGGATTGTCCATGGAGGCGGCATCACGGCTGCGGCACGCCAATATGGCGGGCGTCCGGAGGAATGGCTGGATCTGTCGACCGGCATCAATCCCAATCCGGTGACGCTGCCGGAAATCCCCGTTGCGGCATGGCATAGGCTGCCTGACCAGCATTTGCAGGAGCGGGCGCGGGAAGCGGCGAGGAACTATTACCGGAGCGGCGATATTCTGCCCTTGCCGGTTCCCGGCACGCAGTCCGTCATTCAATTGCTTCCGAGGCTGGTGCCCGGTGGCAGCGCCGCAATCCTCTCGCCGACCTATGGCGAATATGCAAGAGCCTTCACGCTGGCGGGGCTGCAGGTCCGCCAGGTTTCGACGCCTGCCGAACTTACCGCCGACGACAGGCTCGTGGTTGCCGTCAATCCCAACAATCCTGATGGGCGGAGGTTACCCATTGAGCAGTTGCGGGACTTGCACGACAGGTTACGGAGCCAAGGTGGGATCCTTCTTGTCGACGAGGCCTTTGGCGATATGGAGCCGGCAGCGAGCGTGGCGCCCTTTGCCGCCTCGATGCCCAACCTCGTCATCTTCCGTTCGTTCGGAAAGTTTTTCGGACTGGCTGGCCTTCGGCTTGGGTTCGTGATTGCTGAGGCCGCGATCCTAACCCGTTTCGAGGATTGGCTCGGTCCATGGGCGGTTTCCGGACCGGCTCTCTCGATTGCCGCGTCGCTCATGGAAGGCGACACAAGCGCCATCCGAAACCGCATTCTTCAACGACATTCGGCGCTGCAGACGGTTCTTCGCCGCTCGAGGCTGCATATTGCGGGAGGCACGGCCCTGTTTGCACTGGTTGCGGACGACCGCGCCGAGGGCATATATACGCATCTCTGCCGTCATCATATTCTGGTCCGCAAGTTCGATTACGCCCGCAATTGGCTGCGCGTCGGGCTCGCTCCAGATGAAGAAGCGGATCAAAGACTCGCCGGGGTATTAGAGGATTATTCGACATGACCGCCGACGAACATTTGCTCATTCTGGTCCTGGCCTTGTTGCTTGACCGCCTCGTCGGCGATCCCGACTGGTTGTGGCAGCGCTTTCCGCATCCGGTCGTGCTGTTCGGCAAGGCGATTTCATCCTTCGACCAGCGGTTCAATGCAAAACATTTGCCGGGCGTCCTTCGCCGCCGCAACGGACTGATGTCGATCGTCGCGCTGCTCATGGGCGCCGTTATCGCCGGCTGGGCCATTCATGGATTTCTCGCCTTCTTCGGCTGGCTCGGTATCCTGGTCGAGGCGGGGCTTGTGGCGGTTTTCATGGCGCAGAAGAGCCTGGCCGATCATGTCGAGCAAGTTTCGCGGGCATTGCGTGCCGATGGTCTGGAAGGCGGGCGTCTCGCCGTGTCGCGCATCGTCGGCCGGGATCCCGAGACGCTGGATGAGCCGGGTATCTGCCGTGCCGCCATCGAAAGCCTTGCCGAGAATTTTTCCGACGGTGTCGTCGCACCGGCGCTGTGGTACGGCGTTTTCGGCCTGCCGGGCCTCTTCTTCTACAAGATGCTCAACACTGCCGATTCGATGATCGGCCATAAATCCGAGACCTATGTCGATTTTGGCCGCGCTGCCGCGCGCCTCGACGATATCGCCAATTGGCCGGCGGCAAGACTCTCCATCCTGTTGATTGCTGCCGGCGCTCTGATCAAACGTGGCATCTCCGCGCTTGGAAATGCGATCCGCATCGCCGTCCGCGATGGCGGGCTGCATCGTTCACCCAACTCCGGCCGGCCCGAGGCGGCTATGGCCGGCGCGCTCGATATCCAGCTCGCAGGTCCGCGAATCTATGGCGGTGAGCTCGTGCGCGAGCCGATGATCAACGGCTCCGGCCGCGACACTGCTACGGTCAACGACATCGAAGCCGGCATTTCCATATTCTATTCCGCCTGCACGATGCTGACGCTTCTCGCTTTCCTGGGTTTTCTGCTGCTCTTGTGAGCGTTCCGAAATTAAGCAATCGCTCACTATATGTATTAATTTGGTATAATCAGCATAGCGATAGACTCTCCCATCGTCTGAATTGCTTCATAAGGAAGCAAACAGTCGGAGGGGCAAGATGAGGCGTATCGCGTTCGCAGTAACGGCATGCCTGTGCATGCAATTCCACACCGTTTCGGCCCATGCCGGGACTGTTCTTGCAGTGGTCGATCTTCGATCGCAAACAATGACCGTTTCGGAGGATGGAGCTCTGAAGTATCGCTGGCGAGTGTCGACGGCGCGCAGGGGGTATGTGACGCCGACCGGCTCCTACACGGCCAAATGGCTGTCCAGGGATCACCGCTCGAAAAAATATGACGATGCGCCGATGCCTTACGCCGTGTTCTTCAACGGCGGCTATGCCATTCACGGCACCTATGAGGTGCGGCGGCTCGGCCGGCCGGCGTCGCATGGCTGCGTGCGGCTCGATACCCGCAATGCCGCCACTTTCTTTGCGATGACATCGGATGCCGGGCTCCACAACACCCGCATCGTGATCAGCGAGTGATCTTTCGCCAACAAGCGCTTTGTCATGCGGTTCGGCCGCAATGCTGCCGCATCTCGCGTCCATGTCGCGCGTGATTTCACAGGTATGACGCGGCAGTCATTTTGCTGTTTGCGCAACACTGTCTTGCCAAATTGCCGGGGTTTCTGGTGGAAACCATTGGCTTTTGGAATGGATTTCCCTATGAGGGGGATGAATTATTATTTCAAGAGGTATGGGCAGTGACTGCTACATTTGACAAAGTTGCCGACATCATCGCTGAAACCAGCGAAATCGACCGTGACACCATCACCCCGGATAGCCACACGATCGACGACCTCGGCATCGACAGCCTGGACTTCCTGGATATCGTTTTCGCGATCGACAAGGAATTCGGCATCAAGATCCCGCTCGAGCAATGGACGCAGGAAGTCAACGAAGGCAAGGTCTCGACCGAAGAATACTTCGTCCTGAAGAATCTCTGTGCCAAGATCGATGAGTTGCGCGCTGCCAAGGGCTGAGCGACATCCTTGCATTTTTTGACGCCCAGCCGCCTTTGAATATGGCGGCCGGGCGGTTTCATTCTTAAATAGCGTATCCCGCCCGGCGCGTCCTGCATTGCCGGGTTGGATCGGAGGCGTTGATGCTGCTGGAATATTTCCAGATGATCGACAGGGTCGAGTCCGTCGATCTGTCCAAGGGCCAGTTGAAGGCTCATTCCGTCGTTCCGGCGAAAAGCCCTGTTTTCGAAGGCCATTTCCCGGGCATGCCCCTGGTGCCTGGCGTTCTTCTTATCGAGACGATGGCGCAGGCCTCGGGCATGCTGGTGCTTGCTGCGACGAATTTTGCCTACATGCCGTTCCTGATGTCGGTCGATGGCGCGAAGATGCGAACCTTCGTCGAGCCGGAAGCTGAACTCGATATCGAAGCAGATTTGGAACACGAGGGTTCGGGCTTCGCCGTCACCAAGGCGCGTATTACCATTGCCGGAAAGAAGGTTTGCGATGCGCAGTTGAAGCTGCGCACCATGCCGTTTAATGAGGTGCCGCTCGGCGATATCGTGCGCAAGCGGGCAGGCGAGGTCGGGCTTCTCGACGCCATCGCCGCCAACGGTTGATGCTGCCGACTTGTTCGGCGCCGCATTCGAAGAGGATTGATGAATGAGCAAGGCTCAGAATGATGTGGTGATCACAGGTATCGGCATCGTTACCTGCCAGGGCGTTGGCAAGGACGCGCATGTCGCCTTGCTGACCGCGGACAAGGCGCCGGCGACCATCGTCGAAACCGAGAAGTTCAAGCCCTATCCCGTGCATCCACTGCCCGAAATAGACTGGTCGCAACAGATCCCGAAGCGTGGTGATCAGCGCCAGATGGAAAACTGGCAGCGCATCGGCGTGTTCACCGCCGGTTTGGCGCTCGACGATGCCGGCTTCAAGGATGATCTGGAAGCCTGCGGCACCATGGACATGATCGTGGCGGCCGGCGGCGGCGAGCGCGACATCAATGTCGATACGCTGATTGTCAATGAGGGCCTGAAGCGCAACGACCGCGAGCTGCTGCTGAACGAGAAGCTGACGACCGAATTGCGGCCGACGCTGTTCCTGGCGCAGCTTTCGAACCTGCTCGCCGGCAACATCTCGATCGTGCATAAGGTCACGGGCTCGTCGCGCACTTTCATGGGCGAAGAGGCCTCCGGCATTTCGGCAGTGGAGACCGCGTTCCACCGCATCAAGTCCGGTGAATCGAGCCATGCTCTCGTAGGCGGCGCATTTTCCGCCGAGCGGCTCGACATGATCCTGCTGATCGAATCGATCAACGCGCATGCCACTGGTGACTGGCATCCCATCTGGTCGCGCAAGCCAGAAGACGGCGGCGGCATGATCATGGGTTCGCTCAGCGCCTTCCTCGTTCTTGAATCGCGTGCGCATGCCGAAGGTCGCGGCGCCCGTATCTATGCGACCATCGATGCCGTCGAGGGCGATCGCGGCCGGCGCGACGAGGGCAAGTTCGAGACGCGACTGGAGCGCATGCTCGCGCCAGCCAAGCAGACGTCCGGCGATGCGACCGTCGTCTTTTCCGGCACGACAGCGATCCCCGATCTTGCCCAGCGAGAAAAGGCAGTGCTCGATGCCCAGCTTCCGGGCTCGGCCATTCGCGCCTATTCCGGTGTTTCTGGCCATGGGCTGGAAAGCCAATTTCCGCTCGGGCTCGCCTTCGCGGCATTGGCCGTCGCCAACCAGGCCAAGGTGCCGCCGTTTGATGCTGCGCATGAAAAGCCGATGACGGCGGGTGCCCGCAAGGCTGTGGTCACGACCGTCGGCCATGTGCGCGGCGAAGGCATTGCCGTATTGTCAGCTGAAGCGTGAGGAGCAGGATATGACCGCTTACAAGGATCATCTCGGACGCCCGATCGTTGCCGTTACCGGCATGGGGATCATCACGTCGCTGGGGCAGGGCCTGCAGGACAATTGGAATGCATTGTCGTCTGGCACTTCCGGCATTCACGGCATTACCCGCTTCCCGACGGACGGCCTTTCGACGCGCATTGCCGGCACCGTGGATTTCATCGATATTCCGGCTCCGAACGCTGTCGAGCGCTCCTATGCTTTCGCCCGCGAAACAACCATTGAAGCTCTGGCTCAAGCCGGGATTTCTGGCGATTTCGACGCGCCGCTGTTCCTGGCTGCGCCGCCGATCGAACCCGAATGGAGCGCCCGTTTCGAACTGGCCGACCGCTCTCCTCCGGCAGATCATGAGGGCGATGCATATGAACGCTTTCTCGCCGCCATGCGCCAGCGTCCCGATCCGGCCTTCCATGAAGCGGCTCTCTTCGGCGCCATTTCCGAGCGCCTTGCCGACCGCTTCGGTACGCGCGGCTTGCCGGTAACGCTGTCGACGGCCTGTGCATCGGGCGTGACGGCAATACAGCTCGGTATTGAGGCGATCCGTCAGGGACGCACCACGCGAGCACTGACTGTTGCTACCGACGGTTCGCTTAGCGCCGAGGCGCTGATCCGCTTCTCGCTGTTGTCAGCGCTGTCGACTCAGAACGATCCGCCGACCAAGGCTTCCAAGCCCTTCAGCAAGGATCGTGACGGCTTCGTCATCGCAGAAGGCGCTGCGACACTGGTGCTGGAATCGCTGGAGGCAGCGGTCGCGCGCGGCGCCAAGATCCTCGGCATCATGAAGGGTGCGGGCGACAAGGCCGATTCCTTCCATCGCACTCGGTCGTCACCGGATGGCGGCCCGGCGATCGCGACGATCCGCGCGGCACTGGCCGATGCCGGCATGGCCGAGACCGATATCGGCTATATCAATGCGCACGGCACCTCGACGCCGGAAAACGACAAGATGGAATATGGCGCGATGTCGGCCGTCTTCGGCGAGCGGCTTCCGACCATTCCGGTTTCCTCGAACAAGTCGATGATCGGCCATACGCTGACGGCTGCGGGTGCGGTCGAAGCGGTGTTCTCGCTGCAGACGATGCTGACCGGCACGCTGCCGCCGACCATCAACTACAACAATCCCGATCCGTCGATCATCCTCGACGTGGTGCCGAACAAGAAGCGTGAAAAGCAGGTAAGTGCCGTTCTTTCGAACTCTTTCGGGTTCGGCGGCCAGAATGCCAGCCTTGTCATGGCGCTTGAACCGGCTTAATCGGACTTCTGAAAAACAGGATACAACTGCGCCCGAGAGGCGAGGGACTTTGCCATGCGTGCTTTGCAACTGATCGACGACCGCAAACTTGAGATCACCGATCTGCCGGAGCCGGATGCGCCGGGCGCGGGTGAGGTGACCTTGCGCGTCAAGGCCGTCGCTCTCAATCACATCGATGTGTGGGGCTGGCGCGGCATGGCCTTTGCCAAGCGCAAGATGCCGCTGGTCATCGGTGCTGAGGCTGCCGGCGTGGTCGAAGCGATCGGCCCGGGTGTTGCCAATGTCCTGCCGGGTCAGCTCGTATCGATCTACGGCGCGCGCACCTGCGGTCTTTGCCGCCATTGCCGCGAAGGACGTGACAATCTGTGCGAACATGTCGGTGGCGTCCACGGTTTCCATCTCGATGGTTTCGCGCAGGAGAAGGTCAATCTTCCGGCTCGCCTGCTCGTTCCGGCGCCTCCCGGCGTCGATGCGGTGGGTGCCGCGCTTGCTCCGGTGACTTTCGGTACCGTCGAGCACATGCTGTTCGACAATGCCAAGCTTGAACCGGGCGAAACGATCCTCGTTCACGCGGGCGGCTCGGGTATCGGTACCGCCGCGATCCAGCTTGCCAAGAAGATCGGCTGCACCGTGATCACGACGGTCGGTTCCGACGACAAGATCGAGAAGGCGAAGGCGCTCGGCGCCGATCACGTCATCAATTATCGCACCGACCGCTTCGAGGGCGTTGTGCGCAAGCTGACGAAGAAAAAGGGTGTCGACGTGGTTTTCGAGCATGTCGGCAAGGACACCTGGGCCGGCTCCATGCTCTGCATGAAGCGCGGCGGCCGTCTCGTCACCTGCGGTTCGACTTCGGGCGTTTCGACCGAAATGAACCTGATGATGCTGTTCCAGCAGCAGTTGAAGCTGCTTGGCTCCTTCGGCTGCCGCATGGAGAACATGGCCGATGCGATGCAGAAGATGGCGCGCGGACTGGTTCATCCCGTGATCGATACCGAAGTCGGCTTCAATGACATCGACCGGGCGCTGGAGCGGATGGAATCGCGCCAGATCTTCGGCAAGATCATCCTGAAGATGGACTGAG
Organism: Rhizobium sp. AG207R; assembly: GCF_027109195.1. Classification (NCBI taxonomy): domain Bacteria; kingdom Pseudomonadati; phylum Pseudomonadota; class Alphaproteobacteria; order Hyphomicrobiales; family Rhizobiaceae; genus Rhizobium; species Rhizobium sp. AG207R. The sequence continues at coordinate 216,230 of NZ_JAEPVT010000010.1, read as the reverse complement.
CAGCGTGAAGCTCTTCATCACCCGGATCGTCCTTGCGCTCAGAAATTTCCGGCAGTGGCTGGTGGCGCAGGTCATTTTCGGCTTCCTGAATTTCCTGAAGCTGTTTCCGGCGGATGCAGGCATCAACTTCGCCGATTGGCTAACCCGCAAGATCGGTCCGCGCATGCGCCGGCATCAATTGATGCTGACCAATCTGCGCAATGCCTTTCCCGAAAAGAGCGAGGCGGAGATCGAGGAAATTGCGCGTGCAAGCTGGGGCAATATGGGGCGCCTGGCAGCAGAATATGTGTTTCTCGACCGGCTTTTCGATTTCGATCCCTTCAGCGACAAGCCTGGCCGCATCGAAGTTTCCGGTATTCCGATCTTTCTCGATCTGAGGGACAATCCGCGCCCGTTCATCGTTTTTACCGGACATACCGGCAATTTCGAACTACTGCCGGTCGCGGGGGCGGCCTTTGGCCTGACCGTGACCGTACTCTTCCGACCGCCGAACAATCCCTATGTCGCTCAGAAGGTTTTCGACTTCCGGGCTAAACGTATGGGCAACCTCGTTCCCTCCCACGCCGGCTCCTCGTTCAGCCTTGCGCGGGAGCTGGAAGCGGGTCGCGGCGTCGGCGTGCTGGTCGACCAGAAATTTCGCAAGGGTTTGAAGACGTCGTTCTTCGGCAGGGACGTAAAGACGAATCCGCTGCTGCCGAAGCTGGTGCGCCAGTTCAATTGCGAGGTCTATCCGGCCCGCTGCATCCGCCTGCCCGGCAATCGCTACCGGCTGGAGATCGAGCCGAAGCTCGAGATGCCGCGCAACGAAGCCGGCGGTCTCGATCTGACCGCAACGGCGCAGATGCTGAACGACAAGGTTGAGAGCTGGGTGCGGGAAAACCCTGAGCAATGGCTGTGGTATCATGATCGCTGGAATATCAAGAAGAGCGTTTTCTAGGCATCCATTCCGGCCCGTTAGCGACAGTTTTGCATTGTATATTCGCATCCGGTCTTCATGCAGTCATTACGCCAGGTAAGCCTTGCATTTCAGAAAGTTCTCCTTTCCCGAGAACTTCCGCTCATCCGGATTGAAAGTAGGGATAAGTCATGTTAATTCACAATGCAGAAAGTTTGGTGAGAATGCGGACACCAAGCTGAATATCCTTGGGCATGGTAACGCCGGGAAACGAGGCCCCTGCGTCCTGCTGTGTGCGGGGACAGGAGGGCAATTTTGCTGGCACTCTTTCATGCCTTCTCCACGAAATGTAACCAGATTCAGCGTGCGATAAAACTTGGCGATGACGAGCTTGTAGCGTCACTCGATCGCGAATTGGAGCCACTTATCGCGGCTATCCTGGCCTATAAGGCTACGAGCCTGCTTGAAATTTACATGCAGCTCCAGTTTATGAACAATCTCATCCGAGAAGAATCGGACGATCGCTCGCGCGTCATGCGCAACTCCGCATCGCTGTCGGTATTGATCGATCGCTACTTCGGCGGTGCAAGCGAAGCAGCAGGCGAAGTTCTTCGGGCATTTTCAAGCGAGAAGATCGATCGGGACGATGCGTTCGGCTTCGAAGAAAGCAGCGTTCTCAATGATGTCATTCTGGACAGCCTGCCGGATCGCGTTGCCGTCGTGACGCGGGACTATCGCTACCTCTACAGCAACGCCGCCAATTCGGAGTTTCTGAAGTCGAAGCCGATGGAACTCGTGGGACGTCATATCTCGGAATTTGTCGGTGCGGAAGATTTCGAAAACAGCCTCAAGGCGAAGCTTGATGCCTGCTTTACCGGGGAGAAGGTGGAGTGCCTTTATCCCTCCTATCGCCAGATCGAACCTGGCAAGGTATTCCACTGCACGATGACGCCGTTGCGGGCAAAGGCGGAAGTGATCGGCGCATTGCTCGTCATGCACGAGATCATCGCCGTTCCCGCAGGCATGCTGGTGGCCTGAACTCGCGTTCAGGCCCCAAACAGCAGTTTTCCAATCATGTCCGGTATCAGGCGAAGATTGTGTTCGCTTGATTTAGTGCTGTCTCGATCCGCTTTGACCGTATCGGACCGCGATCGATCGCTCGTCTCTTCGTTATCGCCGCTGCATTCGAAGCAGTAGCAGCGGAACCGGATCACTTTCGGCTGTTTCATGCCGGTAACCTGTTCCAGCTTGCAAAGGGATCGGGCAGATTGCGCCAACGCTCGGGCGTGAAGCGGTCCGCCTTGACGAGGCAGGCATCCAGTTCGGCGGTAATCTGTTTTTCGCTCATCGGGTCGGCGCCGATGAACACCAGCTCCTGGCGGCGGTCGCCCCAGATCGGATCGAGATAGGGTGCCAGCGCCCGCTGGAAGCCGGGATCGCGCGGCCATTGATCCTGCGGCACGGCAGCCCACCAGAGGCCCATTTTGCCCGTGCGGACGAGCGCACCCGCCTGGCTCATTTCGCCGACATAATAGGGCCGCGTCGCCAACCAGAAGAAGCCCTTGGCTCTGACAACGCCCGGCCACGAGCGATTGAGGAAGGCTTGGAATTTCGCGGGGTCGAATGGTTTCTTCGCGCGGTAGACGAAGGAGCGAATGCCATATTCTTCCGTTTCGGGAACATGATCCTTGAAACCGTGCAATTCCTTGTACCAGAGCGGATGCGTTTCGGCGCGATCGATATCGAAGCGTCCGGTGCCGAGAACCTCCACCGGTTCGACTGCACCGAAATCCGCTTCGATGAGACGCGCATCGGGGTTGAGGCCGACGATGATCTTGCGGGCGGCGTCGCGTTGTTCAACCGTTGCCGAACCGACCTTGTTGAGAATGACGACATCGGCAAATTCGATCTGCTCGACCAGCAGGTCGACAATGGTCCGGTTATCGCCTTCACCTGTGGTTTCACCGCGATCGGCGAGGAAATCCGTCGATCCATAGTCGGCAAGAAGATTGGCCGCATCGACGACCGTCACCATCGTATCTAGCCGGGCAACGTCGGAAAGACTGCGTCCGTCTTCGTCACGGAATTCAAAGGTGGTTGCAACGGGCAGGGGCTCGGCAATGCCTGTGGATTCGATTAGGAGGTAATCGAAGCGATCCTGCTCCGCGAGCTGACGGACTTCCTTCAGCAGGTCGTCGCGCAGCGTGCAACAGATGCAGCCATTGGTCATCTCGACGAGCTGTTCCTCTGTGCGGGAGAGATTAGCGCCGCCATCGCGCACCAGAGCCGCATCGATATTCACCTCGCTCATGTCGTTGACGATGACAGCGACCCGCAGGCCCTCGCGATTGTTGAGGATATGATTGAGCAGCGTCGTCTTGCCGGCGCCGAGAAAACCGGAGAGGACGGTAACCGGGAGCTTCTTGTTCATGACAACCTCTTTTGTAATGTAATATCATTACATTTACTGTGGTGAAAAAAGCGAGCCATGCGCTCGCTTCCTTCGGCGATGTTCAGCCTTGTGCTGAAAGGCAGGTTTTCAGGGAGCTTGCGATGCCGCGCATCAGGTCGAAATAGAGATCCGGTCCTTGCGGCAGCGTTGCGGCTTCCGGGTCCAGAACACCAGATTTTGCCGCCGTGCCTTCCAGGACCACATTGACCAGCTTCGGTTCGAATTGCGGCTCGGCGAAGACGCAGGTCGCGCCGAGATCGGCGACCTTGCTACGGATCTCGGCGACGCGCTGCGCGCCCGGGATGGTTTCCGGGCTGACCGTGATCGAGCCTGAGACACGCACGCCATAGCGATGCTCAAAATACTGGTAGGCATCATGAAAGACGATGAAAGGCTTGTCCTTCACGGGGGCGAGCGTCGAAGCGATTTCCGCATCAAGCGCATCGAGCTTGTCGTCCAAGGTCTTCTGATTTGCCTCGTAGGTGAGGGCGTTGGCGGGATCGGCCGCGACCAGCGACGTCGTGATTTCGGCGACCATCGCCTTGGCATTGTGCGGATCGAGCCAAAGGTGAGTGTCGAACTCGCCATGATCGTGGTCGTGATCATGTGCATGATCATCGCTGGCTTCGTGTTCGTCGCCATCGTCATGCGGTTCGAAGGCGCCGCCTTCGCGGAACTTCAGTTTGGCGATGCCGGGTGCGTCGTCAAGCTCGACGACGGTGGCATTGGTACCAAGTGCGGCAAGCGGCTTCTGCAGAAAAGCTTCCATGCCCGGCCCAACCCAGAAGACTACTTTCGCCTCCTGAAGGCTGCGCGCATTCGACGGCTTGAGCGCATAGGTATGCGGCGAAGCAGCACCATCGACGATCAGATCCGGGGTGCCGACGCCCTGCATGACAGCTGCGACCAGCGAGTGGATCGGCTTGATGGAGACGACGACTTTCGGCGCATCGGCTGCAGTTGCGGTTGTGCTGACGAGCAGGCCGGAAAGGAGAAGGGAGGCGGCGAGGGGAAGAAGAGTTTTTGCTGCGTTCATGCCAGAAATGCCCTTGAATGGGTCTGTTATGTTATTACATCAATTGCGTTATGCTATAACGTGTGCGATAGCATGGCGCAATAGTGCAATTGGAAATTTCATGCTTTCTTCCATCGACAGCAAGAGCCGGCCGCTGGTGTCGCTTCATGATGTCGGCGTCCGCCGCGACGGACGCTGGCTGGTGCGTGGCGTGGATTTCTCCGTCAGTCGCGGCGAGATCGTCACCCTGATCGGCCCGAACGGTTCCGGTAAATCGACCAGCGCCAAGACGGCGATCGGCGTGCTGAAGCCGGACGAAGGACGTGTCGACCGCATAGCCAATCTGAAGGTCGGCTACGTGCCGCAGAAGCTTGCGATCGACTGGACCTTGCCGCTTAGCGTGCAGCGATTGATGACGCTGACCGGGCCTTTGCCGGAGCGCGAGCTGGTTGCTGCTCTTGAAGCCGTCGGCATCGCGCATCTCGCGAAAGCCGAGGTGCAGCATCTTTCCGGCGGCGAATTCCAGCGGGCGCTGCTGGCGCGCGCCATCGCCCGCAAGCCCGATCTGCTTGTGCTGGACGAGCCCGTGCAGGGGGTCGATTTCAGCGGTGAGATCGCGCTTTACGATCTCATCAAGTCGATCCGCAATTCGCAGGGCTGCGGTATCCTGCTGATCTCGCATGATCTGCATGTCGTGATGGCGGCGACGGATACTGTGGTCTGCCTGAATGGCCACGTCTGCTGCCGCGGCACGCCACAGACCGTCAGCCAGAGCCCGGAATATGTGAAGCTGTTCGGTACGCGGGCGGCACAATCCCTGGCGATCTACAGCCACCATCACGATCATACGCATCTGCCTGACGGTCGCGTGCAGCATGCGGACGGTTCGATTACGGACCATTGCCATGCCGATGATGGCCATCATCATGGCCACGATCACGATGATCATCATCACGGCCATGACCATGCCGAGGGGGAGCGCCATGTTTGACGATTTCTTCCTGCGCGCCGTCGTCGCCGGCGTCGGGCTGGCGCTGACGACCGGGCCGCTCGGCTGCTTCATCATCTGGCGACGTATGGCCTATTTCGGCGACACGATCTCGCATTCGGCATTGCTCGGCGTGGCCCTCTCGCTACTTTTTCAGCTCAATCTGACGCTCTCCGTCTTCGCGGTTGCAGCTCTCGTATCGATCCTGCTTCTGTTCCTGCAGCGGCGGCAGGCGCTGTCGGCGGATGCGCTGCTCGGCATTCTCTCGCATGCGACACTGGCCATCGGCCTTGTCATCGTCGCCTTCATGAGCTGGGTGCGGATCGATCTCATCGCCTTCCTCTTCGGCGACATTTTGGCCGTCAGCCAGTCCGATATCGCGGTGATCTGGGGCGGCGGCATCCTCGTTCTGGCGGCGATTGCCTGGCTCTGGCGGCCGCTGCTGGCCTCGACTGTCAATCCCGAGCTTGCCGAGGCAGAAGGATTGCGGCCGGAGCGCGCGCGGCTTCTCTTCATGCTGCTGATGGCCGTGGTGATCGCGATCGCTATGAAAATCGTCGGTATCCTGCTTATCACCGCGTTGCTGATCATTCCCGCGGCCACCGCACGCCGCTTTGCCTCAACGCCGGAAACAATGGCGATCTTTGCTTCGCTGCTTGGCGCCATCGCCGTTGTCGGCGGGCTTTTCGGATCGCTGCGCTATGATACGCCGTCCGGCCCGTCGATCGTGGTTGCGGCGCTCGTTCTATTTATCATCAGTCTGCTGCCCCTCGTTCGCAGGAGCGGCACGCCAGCGGCGCAACAGAGAGGACAGTCATCATGACCACTCCGATGCTCACCAAGAACCAGTCTCTCGTTTTCGATATTCTGACCAAGGCGGAAGCGCCGCTCAGCGCCTATACCATCCTGGACAAGCTGCGCGATCAAGGTTTTCGGGCGCCGCTGCAGGTCTATCGGGCGCTCGACAAGCTGCTGGAATATGGCGTCGTGCATCGGCTCGAGAGCATCAACTCCTTCGTCGCTTGCGCGCATCCGCACGAAGATTGCCATAGCCATGGCCTCGTTGCCTTTGCCATCTGCGAAAGCTGCGGCCAGGTGATCGAGTTTCACGATCACGAAGTGGATCATCGGCTGATGGACTGGCTGAAATCGCAGAAGTTCAAGGCGGAGAAGTCGACCATCGAAATTCGCGGTCATTGCGCCAATTGCGCGGCTTGAGCTACGGGCGGCAACGTATTCAGCGTTCCATCAATTACTTATAAGAAAATTCTAATCCAATCTTTTAAGGTCACGCGCGAAGCGCTGCCAGTTGGCGACATAATGCTGAGCTGAGCGGCGCAGGCCTTCTATCGTAGCTTCGTCCAGGGTGCGGATGGCTCTTGCCGGTGCGCCGACGATCAGCGAGTCATCCGGAAATTCCTTGCCTTCCGTGACGAGCGCATTGGCGCCGACGAGGCAATTATTGCCGATCTTCGCGCCGTTCAGCACGGTGGCGCCCATGCCGATCAGCGAATTGTTGCCGATGGTGCAGCCATGGATGATGGCGTGATGACCAATGGTGCAGCCTTCGCCGATCGAAACCGGAAAGGCCGGATCGGTGTGGATCATCGTGCCTTCCTGAATATTCGTCGCCTTGCCTATGGCGATCAGCTCATTGTCGCCGCGCAGGACCGAGCCGAACCAGATGCCGACATCCTCGCCGATCTCGACCTTGCCGATCACGCTTGCGTCTGGCGCGATCCAGTATCGGTCGGGGCCTGGCGTTTTCGGTGTGAGGCCGGCAAGGGCGTAGAGCGGCATGGTCGATCCTCCTCGATCAGACGACGTTCAGTACCAGGTTTGCGACGCCATCGACGGCGCAGCTGATCCGGTCGCCGCGGACAACGGGACCGACGCCGGCGGGCGTACCTGTCATGATGATATCGCCCGGGGCCAGCGTGAATAGCTTAGAGAGTTCGGCGATGATTTCCGGCACCTTCCAGATCATCTGAGAGAGATCGCCTCTCTGGGCGGACTCGCCATTGCGCATCAGCCAGATGCCGCCCTTGTCGGGATGGCCGACGCGGGTGGCTGGAACCAATGCGGAAACCGGAGCCGAGTGATCGAAGGCCTTGCCGATTTCCCAGGGGCGGCCGAGCTTCTTGGCTTCACCCTGCAGGTCACGGCGGGTGAAATCGATGCCGACGCCGTAACCATAGACGCAATCCAGTGCCTGTTCGACCGGGATGTCCGCGCCACCGCCGCGCAGCGCCACGACTAGCTCCACTTCGTGATGCACGTCCGCTGACAGCGAAGGATAGGGGAAATCGCTCGAGACAAGCAGATTGTCCGGGTTCTTCTGAAAGAAGAAAGGCGGTTCGCGGGTGGGGTCATGACCCATCTCTATGGCGTGGTCGGCATAGTTGCGGCCGACGCAATAGACGCGACGCACAGGAAAAAACTCGGTCTCACCTTCGATCGGCAGAAGGACAGGGGCAGGTAGTGGAATGACTGTCGTTAGTGGGGCGTTCATATGCGCTTTCGAAACTCTCATCTTTTTCAGAGGGCTGCTGCCGTCCGACTCCTTCGGGCAAGCTAGCATTATTGTTACAGCCGCGAAAACTGGCGTTTTTGAGGGATTTGGTGTAGAGCGCGGATCAGAAAGGTTTCCCATGTATAGCGACGCACTGAAAACTGGCCGCAAGATCTTTGCGGTTGCCCCCATGATCGACTGGACGGATCGCCATTGCAGATACCTGCATCGGCAGATCAGCCGGCATGCGCTTCTCTATACCGAGATGGTGGTGGCGGATGCGATCATTCACGGGCCGCGCGACCGGCTGCTGGGGCATGATGCTGCCGAACATCCCGTCGCGCTGCAGCTTGGCGGCTCCGATCCGGCCAAGCTTGCCGAGGCGCTGCGGATTGCCGAAGCGTATCATTATGACGAGATCAATCTCAATGTCGGCTGCCCCTCGGATCGCGTGCAGTCCGGCACCTTCGGCGCCTGCCTGATGCTGACGCCGGAGACGGTCGCATCCTGCATTGCGGCGATGAAGGCGATCTCGAAGGCACCCGTCACGGTGAAATGCCGCATCGGCGTCGATGAGCAGGAACCCGAAGAGGCGCTGCCCGAACTGATGACGCGCGTGCTCGATGCCGGCGCCGATGCGATCTGGATTCATGCCCGCAAGGCCTGGCTGAAAGGTCTATCACCGAAGGAAAACCGCGAAATACCGCCGCTGGACTACGATATCGTCTACCGCATGAAGCAGCGCTGGCCCGAGGTCTTCATCGGCATCAATGGCGGCATCCAGACGCTGGATCAGGCTGAGGCGCATTTGGCCCACGTCGATGGCGTGATGCTCGGCCGCGCCGCCTATCAGAATGCCGCCATTCTCGCCGACGTTGACCATCGCTTCTTTGGCGAACCGGCCGCCGAGGCTGACTGGAACGGGCTGCGCGACCGGATGATGGATTATGCGGAGCGCCACATCGAAAATGGCGGCCGCCTGCAGCATGTCGCGCGCCACATGGTCGGCCTCTTCACCGGCTTGCCGGGCTCGCGCCGTTACCGCCAGATCCTTTCGACCGACGCCAACAAACCGGGGGCGGGGCCGGAAGTGATTGCCGCCGCCTTCGCGGCGGTGGACTTTGCGGGTGAACGTGAGCGGGTGAGCGCTTGAGGGGATACTGATCCCCACTACCTTCTTCCTTCGAGCGCAGCTTTCGCTACCACCTCACACCCGTCATCCTCGGGCTTGACCCGAGGATCCACGCCCAAGCACATTGGTGCGTTTAAATCGACAAGAGTGCTGGTTTCGCTTTGGCAGCGTATCCCTTTTCGCCAGAGGAGGCGATGGGGCCTGTGCCTGGATCCTCGGGTCAAGCCCGAGGATGACGGAATGTTAGGATGTTCCGGGGCAGACAACGGACTTGCGGTGAGGGGCATAGCCAAGCTTGCTTCAGGACGAGGGTGCTCTCCTCACAAAAAACGGCGCGGTTTTCACCGCGCCGTTCGAAACCTTGTTCAGGCAGTCACCAGAGGCTTAAGCAGCCTGGATGTTGACAGCCTTCGGGCCCTTGCCCATGCGATCCGGCTCGGTGTCGAAGGTGACCTGCTGGCCTTCGCGCAGCGACTGGATGCCGGAAGCCTGAAGAGCGGAGATGTGGACGAAAACGTCCTTTGCGCCGCCGTCAGGAGTGATGAAACCAAAACCCTTGTCCTGGTTGAAGAATTTTACGGTGCCCTTGGTGGCCATGGGGGATAGTCCTTTACCCATCAGTCTTAGTTTATCCGGATAGACCGGACGGCTTTGCTTCCGCAACATGCGAAAGCCAGTCGAGAAGTCACGTACGGGGAAAGAACGTCTGCGCGGGTCAAAAGACCCAACCACTGCCTGTCGCAAGCGGATCACCAAATCAGTCCAGTCACCGGCATGCAAATGCCCGAGCATGCATATGGGTGACAGGGTTTGTGGAAAAAGGCAAGGGGCAATATCAGGGCAGGGTGGGAAACGGGTAGGATTGGGTGGGAATTTCAAGGGGTTGGAGCTAGGCAAGCTTACGAAAAGCATTTCCTTTGATTGTAAAGTTATGCCCACTTTTCAACTTTGCGGATACGATATAATATTCGTGTAGCTGGAGTCGCGGCAGCCAGAGAGACGTAATTGTGACGCTAGTTACCGCATTAATGCACAAATCGAGAAGAGTTATCTTAATTGCGCAAGTGTGATGATATATTTGGATCGTTCGCCTGCGGAATCTTGTCTGGTTCTATATTATCACTTTTTATTTTTGCTGAACACATCAGACCTAATGAAAATATAGAAAGTCCATCTATGCAATACGCTGATGTAGTGACGATAGTATTAACGTGTGTAACTGTTGTTATCACATGTGTCAGTATTGTTCTTGCTATATTGGGTATTTTTGGCTTCCAACAATTGAAGCAAAATGCGGCGGAAGCCGCTATTAGGCATGTGGAAAAGGAGCTTGCAACCGGAGGAAACTTAAGATCGCTTCTGGAAAGAAGAGTTGATGCAATGGTCGCAAACTATGCCAAACAAGAAATTAAGCCGGACGATTGGGGTGATGAAAACGATGAATACGGTGAGGCAATTTCATGACCAGTGCGGAATGGCAAAGTTTGGCACCTGAGATATGTGCTCTGTTAGAAAAACATCAGCAGTCCATACCAGTTAAGCTGGGTGAATTGGCACATGACTTAGGACTTACCGTAAAAGCTGCAACGCTGGACGTTGGAATTTCAGGTGAGATAGCTCCCGATCCCGATGTCGCTGGTGCTTTCAAAATTCGTATAAACAGGCATGAGGTGAAGACGAGGCAAAGATTTACGCTAGCTCATGAGATCGCTCATTTTTTGCTCCACAGGGATCGCATAGGTAATGGAATAATGGACAACATTCTCTATCGCTCGACGCTTTCGGATAAGTATGAGGCAGAGGCAAATAGGCTTGCTGCTGATATTTTAATGCCGGAGGCGGTCATCTCAGAATGGCGAAGGGAAAAAAAAGGTCTGGCAAAGCGAGAATGGGTTCATCCTTTAGCGGAGCTCTTCGGCGTTTCCGAAGATGCGATGTCGATTAGGCTCGGGCTTAAATAGATGCTGATAAGTCCTGGGGAACTAACGTATGTTCCTATTTTAACGGTGCGCCCCGCCGAGATGGTAGCTTTACGTGAGCTTCCTGACTTGGCCAAAGATCGTATCCTTCCACACATTATTCTGCGGCCGTGGCTTAATTCAAATGAGCTTAAAAAATCTATTGACAAGATCCGGCACGCGTACAGCAAGCGGCCTTGGATAATCGAGCTAGATGATGACATTGACCATGCGAGCGAAAGTCCCGCTTGGCAAGAGATGCGATCGCTTCAGGACCCAAGTAAAGGATTCGCGAACTGGATAAGGTTTGTTTCGCGAATAGATGACGTTGCTATTCCCGCCTTACAGGTAAGCGGAGACAGCACAGCAGTCGAAAAACAGATAGTAGCGGTGAAAGAGCTCGGTCGAGGTGCCGTGGTTCGGTTTCCGGTGCATGCATTTCACGCAATACCTATGTTTGTCGACTTTCTTTATCAATCAAATTACGATGAAGTGCTGTTTATCCTTGATTTCGGCCAAACGGACAGTAGAATACTAACGCAATACATAACGGCCAAAGCTCAATGCGATGCTATAACTGCTCGTTTTCCAGAAGCATCAATTGTAATTTCAGCAACAACCTTTCCATTTGAATTTGCTGAGGTGAACAAGCAAGCTATTTTTGAGCGTGAATTTTTTTCTGAGATGGTCAGGCAGAATCCTTCGGCAAAGCTAATTTATAGTGATCGCGGAAGCGCTCGCGCCGAGAGGCTTGGTGGCGGCGGAACTCCGATGCCGAGGATTGATCTCCCTAGTTCGACTGCTTGGAGTTTCTTCCGCGAAGAGGTGGGGCAAATTGTTTTTGGTAAGCGTAAAGTAACGGCCGAACAAAGGGAAGCTGGTTATCAATCAGCGGCGGAGCGAGCAATTGCTGATGCAGTTTGGGACCCAAAACTCAATATTTGGGGTACACAACTAATTAAGTTAACTCAGATCGGCGCAAGCTATGCAATAAATGCACCTGTCAGAGCAACGGCAGCTAGGATAAATATTCATTTATTTCGCCAAGCTTTTTTTGGTTATGATGGCGATATCAATAAACTGACAGAGGATGATTGGTCTGACGACTTGTGACATCTTTCGCAAAAAGATTCCATTTATTTTCTCTTAGTTCCGACAGCCTTCTTTTTTCTGCTCTATCTACAAAATGCGGGTTCAAAAGAAGTAATTCATTGCGTTCTATTTTTTTTCTCTCGAAAATTTTTCTCGTAAGATCATAGTTGCCATGATATCTACGGTCTATAATTTCATTTAGTATATTTCTTGCATTTTCTTTGATGTTGTCTGTATTCAAGCTTGAAGGAATCATGTTGTTTTTAATAAAATTATTGGATATGCGTATGGTTTTTCCTTTTATTATAGTTGTAATTCTGTTTTCTTTGTAACGAAGCAACGTTGCTTGATTGGCTTCGCAAATTTCTATTGCATTGTTGATGTGTATCTCGTCTGCAACAATAATCACATGATCGAAGTACTTTTTGTATATTTCTATTTGTTTGCCTATTCGACGAAGTGAATCGCGAGCACTTTTAATTTCGAAGGCATACAACAGGTTGTTGCTACGTAGCGCTATATCTGCACGAGCCCCGCATTTTCCATTGCTAAACTCATGTATAAGGATTGTATCGGCTAAAAGGCGATGCCTTCTCGTAATGTAATTTATGGTTGAGGTTTTGAGCTCAGATTCAACCGATGCCATCTCATTTATCTCTGTAGAATCGATGTTATGCTGGGGGATTATCCTTGCAGTCTCTTATCAGCAAATAAAAATCCGCTTACATTCCCGATAAGCGCGCTTCCCCCTTCTGGTCATGTGTGTGCGGATTCTTATCTACAATATTCTTAGAGAACGCGATATCGGCTTTACCCCGAAATAGGTCGTTCAGTAACTTAGGCGGTCAACTTTCCGCATCGCTAACGGTGCTCTTGCCGAGGATAACATTTTATCCGAAGCTTACTTGTCCGCCAGCGTAAACACCGTGCAAAGTTCGGCAATCCCGCGTAATTCATAGTCTCCCAAGGCCAGCAGCGGCATCGTCGTCTCGGCTGCGACTGATCCCGAAACGAGGATATTGTGTCCGAGCGGCTTGCAGAGGCCCTCCAGCCGGCTGACGAGGTTGACGGCGGGGCCGATCGCGGTGAAGTCCAGCCGGTCGGCGGCGCCGATGTTGCCCCAGAGCATGTCGCCGAAATGCAGCGCGACACCAAACGGAAGTGGCGGCAGGCCCTGGCTCGCCCGCGTCGCGTCGAGATGGGCCATGCCGGCGCGTATGGCGGTGGCGGCGCGCAAGGCGGCTTCGCAGGCTTCTTTCGGGGTCCCGCTCACGGGGAAGATCGCCAGTACGCCATCGCCCATGAATTTCAGCACTTCGCCGCCGAAGGCATGCACGGCGCCGGCGACGCGGTCGAACCAGGCATCGAGTGCCGCGATCATGACGGTCGGTTCCGTCGCTTCGGAAAGGGCGGTGAAATCCCGCAGATCGGCGCAGAGCAGGGCGGCGCGGATGGTCTCGCCGCTATTGCGGCTGAGTGCACCGGCCTGGACGCGCGCCGCACTTCGGCGGCCGAGATAGGCTTCGAGCAGCGTCGATAAAGTGGCGCGAGCGGCCAATCCCGCCAAGGGGGCAGCGGCAAAGCGGGCGATCTCGCGCAGGGTTTCCGCTTCGAAGGCGGTGAAGGACCGGGTGCCGGCCCAGGCAAGGACGGAATTGCCGGGCGCAATCCCGATCGTTTCCTCGCATATCGGGCCGAGATCGCCCAGCCAATCGCGGCCTGCCTGTCCGAGCGTCGTGCCAGCGAAGCCGAGAGCTTCAGTCACCGCGCCGGTTTCGGCGCGCCAGAGCCATGTATGCTGCGTGATGATCGGATGTGGTGCGGCAAGCGTCAGGGCGCTGCCGGCAAGCGGGAGACCGGCAGCCAACAGGTGTCCGCCCAGATCGGCCAGGAAGCGTTCGGGGCTGGGCGAGGTGCCGGCTTCGTCGACCAGCCAGGCAAGGGAGGCGGGCAAATCCATGCGGCGATCATGCCATGGCGCTTGCCGGCTGTCATCCGTGCCGGTGCGGCCATGCCGACCGCGTTGAAAAGCAAAACGACACAGGCAATCGCTGTCGCCGGCCGGTGATATTGCTGCCATCGAGCATCTAGCCCGATGACGCCGCGTCCAAAGTCGCGTCAGCTCCTGCCATCATGACCGCGCATGACATCGGGGCCGGGATCGCGCCCTGCGGCTACCGTGGCCATGCGGTCAAGATAATGCGCCCAACCCTTTGCGTGCGCTTCGCATTGTTCAACGGTTGGCAGGCCGGTATGGGTGAGACGCACCAGCGTTCCATCCGGCTGCTCTATCAGGTCGATCTCCACGAGGGTCGATTCGGGAGGCACTTCCTCGCTGCCTTCCCAGCCGAAGCTATAGGCGAGGCGATGCACCGGCACGACCTCGCGGAAGGAGCCGCGCGCGACGCGGGCGCCGGTGACGTTGACGAGATAGATGCCGCCGGGCTGCGGCTCCGTCCGCGCTTCCGTGCCCATCCAGCGCAGGATCTTTTCGGGATCGGTCAGCAATGCGAATATGGCTGCAGGCGGCGCCGAGACATGGGTCTCGCGACGGACGATCAAAGGCTCGGACATCAGTCTTTCTCCCCAGGTTTGCTATCGCTTCCCACCGGCCCGATATGCGCTCAAGCGCCTTCCGTCTCCCCCGTGGGCCTCTTCAGATGATGGCATGTAGCGGCTGCGGCCTCGTCAGCAAGGCATTGCCATGTTCGCAGGCCTCTCAGCCTTCGTAAATCGGCAGCGTCGGGCGCAGATATCCGATAATCTAGGTCGCTTTATCGCCCCGGTCGCCCCGTCTTGCCTTTTGTCCGTCCTTTGCGCTGCTTCTCGTCCACCGGGTCCTCATAGGAGCCGACGCCCGGCTTTGCCCGGGTGATCGGCTTGTCCGGTACCTTGCCCGTGACGGGCTTTTCGGTGCGGCCGACGGTCATTTCGTCCAGCGTATTCTTGCGGAAGAGCGGCGTGCCGGCATCGCTGCCCGGACCCATTTCGTCGAGGTTAGGCTTGGCGAAATAGGATCGGGAATCCGGCGCCGGCGGCGCACGCTTGCCCGTTGCGGAACCGCGGCTTTCGAGGCTCTTCGCCTCCTCGCGTGCGAGCGGATCGTCCATGGCGGCCAGCTCGACGGCCTTGAGGCGCTTGATCTCGTCGCGCAGCCGTGCCGCCTTTTCGAAGTCCAGGTCGGCGGCGGCATCGCGCATGGATTTTTCCAGCGCGTTGAGATGGGCCTGCAGATTGTTGCCGACAAGATGACCGCCATCGGCAAAGCCCTTGCCGGAGGCGCCGCCGATATCGGCGCGGACATGGTCCTTCTCGTAGACGCTGTCGAGGATGTCGGAAATCTTCGCCTTGACCGATTCCGGCGTGATGCCGTGTTCCTTGTTGTAGGCCATCTGCTTTTCGCGCCGGCGATTGGTTTCGTCCATGGCGCGCTGCATCGAGCCGGTAATGGTATCGGCATAGAGGATGACTTTGCCGTCGACGTTACGCGCGGCGCGGCCGATCGTCTGGATCAGCGACGTTTCCGAGCGCAGGAAGCCTTCCTTGTCGGCATCGAGGATGGCGACGAAGCCGCATTCGGGAATGTCGAGACCCTCGCGCAGCAGGTTGATGCCGACTAGCACGTCGAAGGCGCCGAGGCGAAGATCGCGGATGATCTCGATGCGCTCCAGCGTGTCGATGTCGGAGTGCATGTAGCGCACACGCACGCCCTGTTCGTGCAGATATTCCGTCAGATCCTCGGCCATGCGCTTGGTCAGCACGGTGCAGAGCGTGCGGTAGCCCTTGGCGGCGGTTTCGCGGATTTCGCCAAGCACGTCGTCAACCTGCGTGCGGGCCGAACGGACCTCCACCGGAGGATCGATGAGGCCGGTCGGGCGGATGACCTGTTCGGCGAAGACACCGCCGGATTGCTCCATCTCCCAGCCGCCGGGTGTTGCCGACACCGCGATCGTGTCCGGGCGCATGGCGTCCCATTCCTCGAAGCGCAGCGGACGGTTATCCATGCAGGAGGGCAGGCGAAAGCCGTATTCGGCCAGTGTCGCCTTGCGGCGGAAGTCGCCTCGGTACATGCCGCCGATCTGCGGCACGGTGACATGGCTCTCGTCGATGAAGATGATGGCGTTGTCGGGAATGTATTCGAACAACGTCGGCGGCGGCTCGCCGGGATTGCGACCGGTCAGATAGCGCGAATAGTTTTCGATGCCCTGGCAGGAGCCGGTGGCCTCCAGCATCTCGACGTCATAGCGGGTACGCTGCTCCAGGCGCTGCGCTTCCAGCAGGCGGCCTGCCTTTTCCAGCTCGGCAAGGCGCAGTTTCAGCTCTTCCTTGATCGCCTTGATGGCGCCGTTCAGCGTCGGGCGCGGTGTTACATAGTGCGAATTGGCGTAGATCTTCACCGATTTCAGGTCACCGGTCTTCTGGCCGGTGAGGGGGTCAAATTCGGTGATGGCGTCGATCTCGTCGCCGAACATGGAAATGCGCCAGGCGGCATCCTCCAGGTGGGCCGGAAAGATTTCGATCGTGTCGCCGCGTACACGGAAGGAGCCGCGCGTGAAGTCGATGTCGCGGCGCTTGTATTGCTGCGCCACGAGGTCGGCCAGCAGTTGCCGCTGATCAAGCCGGTCGCCGACATTCATCTGGAAGGTCATGGCCGTATAGGTCTCGACCGAGCCGATACCATAGATGCACGAGACCGAGGCGACGATGATACAGTCGTCACGTTCCAGCAGCGAACGCGTCGCCGAGTGGCGCATGCGGTCGATCTGCTCGTTGATCGAGCTCTCCTTCTCGATATAGGTGTCCGAGCGCGGCACATAGGCTTCCGGCTGGTAGTAATCGTAGTAGGAGACGAAATACTCGACCGCGTTATCCGGGAAGAAGTTCTTGAATTCGGAATAAAGCTGGGCCGCCAGCGTCTTGTTCGGCGCGAGGATGACGGCCGGGCGCTGCGTCGCCTCGATCACTTTGGCCATGGTGAAGGTCTTGCCGGAACCGGTGACGCCGAGCAGCACCTGGTTGCGGTCACCGTTTTGCAGCCCTTCGACGAGATCGCGGATCGCCGTCGGCTGGTCGCCAGCCGGCTGGTATTCCGAGGCCATGCGGATCTCGATGCCGCCTTCGGATTTTTCCGGGCGGGCAGGGCGGTGCGGAGTCCAGATCTTGCCGTTCTTATGCAGCGGATTACCGCTCTCGATCAGCTTCGACAGGGCTTCCACCGTCGCCGTTACGCCGCTCGTCGAAATCTTGTCGGCATCTTCGAGCGCGATATCGAGGCCGGAGACTGGATTGAGGCCTGCGGCGGCGCGCGTTTTGGGGTCGGTCGACCCACCCATGGAGACGCCACGCGCGGTCTTGCCGGCGGTGATCTCCACCTTCTTGCGGTGCTTGCCGGCTTTCGAGGCAATCTCGCGCTGGGTTTCGACGCTCGATGCTTCCGCATCGGCTTCGAGCTGCTTCACCCAGTCGGCAACGCTGCCGCTGAGCGGCGCGCCTTCAAACGGTGCCTGCGGCGCCTCTTCGAAACCGTTCGGGGCGGAGGATTTTTTCGATGATTTGGCCATGGGGCGAATATGGCGACAGATCGTGCAGATGTGAAGGGGTAAAGAGTACAAAAGGGAAACAAAATGGCGGATTTTTCCATTCGCCGGCGATGTCAAATATGTTACAACCCAAGGGCGGCCGATGCGTTATCGCTGATCCAAAGTCCGCATAGCGCGATCCTCGCAGGCGCCAAGGGAGGAGCCAGCCGCAACGTCGACATGCCCGGCCAGTGCCGGGTTCCCCTAGCTTCGACGGCATCCGGTATTGCCCGCCTCGCCGCCGCCATCCGGTCGGAGGATCATGATGACCGCATTGGATAGCTTACGTTCCCTGTCCCCCCAGCAACGAAACACCGTGATCGCAGCCTATCTGGGCTGGACGTTGGACGCTTTCGATTTCTTCATTTTGGTTTTCGTTCTCAAGCATATAGCCGAGGAATTTCACACGGATGTCCCCGCGGTTGCCGTGGCGATCTTCCTCACCCTTGCCATGCGGCCGGTGGGCGCCCTGATCTTCGGGCTCGCGGCGGACCGCTTCGGGCGGCGCGCGACCCTGATGGTCGACGTGCTGCTTTATTCCGTCTTCGAATTCCTGACCGGCTTTTCGACCGGCTTGACGATGTTTCTCGTGCTGCGCGCGCTCTTCGGCGTCGCCATGGGCGGGGAGTGGGGTGTCGGCGCGTCGCTCGTGATGGAAACCATACCCGAGGACTCGCGCGGCCTTGTGTCCGGTATCCTGCAGGCTGGTTATCCCTCGGGCTATCTGCTCGCCTCGATCGTCTTCTTTCTGCTGTTCCCGATCATCGGCTGGCGCGGCATGTTCTTCGTCGGCGCGGTGCCGGCGCTGCTGGTGCTCTATATCAGGCGCAATGTGGAGGAATCTCCGGCTTTCCTTCAGCGGCAGGCCAAGCCGCAACGGCCGTTCCTCACCGTCCTGCGTGAGAATATTCCGCTGTTCATCTGGGCAGTGCTTTTGATGACTGCGTTCAATTTCTTCAGTCACGGCACCCAGGACCTCTATCCGACCTTCCTGGAAACCCAGCGGCAATATGATTCCTATACGGTCGGCGCCATCGCCATCGTCTACAATATCGGTGCGATTGTCGGCGGCCTGACCTTCGGTTCCCTGTCGCAGCGTTGGGGCAGGCGGCGGACGATCGTTATCGCGGCATTGCTGGCCATACCCGTCGCTCCGCTCTGGGTCTGGGGTCAGGGGCCGGTCATGCTCGCAATCGGCGCCTTCCTGATGCAGCTGTTCGTCCAGGGCGCCTGGGGCATCATTCCCGTGCATCTCAACGAATTGTCGCCGGATGAGGTGCGCGGCACCTTCCCCGGATTTGCCTATCAGCTCGGCAATCTGCTGGCTTCGGGCAATGCCTCGATCCAGGCGGGGCTGGCCAAGCAATGGAACGGCGACTATGCGCTGGCGCTGTTGATCGTGGCCTGCATCGTCGCCGTGGTCGTTGCTGTTTTCGCCGGCTTTGGCTTCGAGAAGAAGGGTATTCGGTTCGGCGGGAAGGATGAAGGCCAAGCGGATAGCGCCATAAGGGCCTGAACAGACTCGCCATCAAGGTCGCGAGGGCCGGCTGATATCGCCGGCCCTTTCGTTTATTTTCCGCAAATTTCCGAGATCTTGGCCTGGGCGAAGCCGCGGGCGAGCTCCTGCAGCCCGCCGACCGAGGATATCAGTTCGCCGATCGGGCCGTTGATGCCGAGATGCAGGTCGGTGATGTGGCATGCGCCGACATCGACCGTCATGGAGGCATCGAGTTCACCCTTGATCGTCGTCTTCAATACGCCATGCGATTTGCAGGCCATCTCGGCATGAGCATTGATCTGCACGCCACCGTTCGGGCCGTCGCAGACATCGAGCGACTTCACCTCGAACTTGTCCTTATGATCGACGCCGGGCAGTTTCTTGCAGGGATCGGCCTCGTTCACCGACTTCTCGATCTGCGGCCCAAATTTGCTCTGCAGCAGCGACCAGCACGAGCCTGGCGCGGCCTCTGCCGGTGTCGCCGCTATCGGAAGCGGAGAGAGCGGCAACACGACCGCCGAGGCCAGCAAAACCATGCGAAGTGGCGGCAGAAGCGAAAAGGAGGGCATGAGATATTTCAGGTTCACGGCGATCTATCCTCTGAAAAGAAGAAGCAGCAAATCAGGCCTGGCGCGGCGACAGTCTTCCATCTCTTCGTCCGTCAAGGCAATCCCCCCGATTTTGATGGTTACGCCTTGATGACGATGGTGTCACAGAAGCGGTCGTAGAAAGTCTGGCCGCGCCACACGATGAATGGGAAGGCCCACCAGATGAGCGCGAATACGAACAGAAGCGGCGCCAACGCTCCCGTCAAGGCGAAGAAGCCGATGGCACTGAGAAGGTTGGTATCGCGCGCCTGCTGAATTAGCTGATCGATCGGAGGCTGATATGAGGGCAGCAGAAACAGGCCGACCAGATTGACTGTGGCGACCAGCATCAATGGCAGAAACTTGAATATTTCCCGTTTGGCGGCAAGCCCGAAGGGCAGGGTGTCGCCTTCCACCGTTGTCACGCGCAGCGAGGTCAATCGCTTGCCTGGCGTCCGCTTGCCGCCGATGGAGCAAAGGGCGAAGGCGAAGGGAAGGAACAGCAGAACGACGCTCGAGGTCGGCCTTGCGGCGATATTCGGATCGACCGGATTGCCGTTGCCGTCGACGGGTATGGAAAAGGCGCGCTTCAATGTGGCCGATCCCTGCTGCGATGCGACGATTGAAAGGAAGACCGTGTATCCATCGCTGCCCAGCCAGGAGATGCGGCAAAGCTGGTTGCTCCTCACTTCGCCTGGCTGCAGCGGCCATTCGGCCTCCACTTTCGCAACGAGAGGCGCCGAAGTTGCTTCTTCGCATTGTTGCTTCTGAAGAAGCGGCAAGGTCAAGTCCCACGGCGTGGCCGCCGACAGCACGAGAAACAGCAGGGTAAAAGCGACCTGGAAAATGACGATATCGACCGTGTAGGCGCCAAGCCGCCGCCAAAAATGGCGACGCGGCAGAGAGCTTATTTGATGATCGGAAGCAGCAAAACTCATAGTTCCCCCCGGCTTAGCGCGTGTCACGACGCCCACCACGTCGCATCACTCACTTCAAGTTGAGCGCATTAGCATGTTTTGCTGCGATTCGCTGGGAGCGAAGGCAGGCGACGGATGGGCCCCAGCGATACCGATCGTCCATCGCATTCATTCATATCGGAATGGTTTGCTCGCCGGATGGCTCATCCTGTTCGCCGTCCGCGTTGCCGTCATAGCCCAGGCGCTTTGCCTTGCGGAACCATTCGGCCGCCTTGCCCGCATCCGCAGCGACGCCATCGCCGTCACGGTACATCATGGCTAGATTGTAGGCGGCATCGGCATAGCGATGTTCGGCTGCCCGCTCGAACCAGTAGATCGCCTTCGGACCGTTCTTGGTGACGCCTTCACCATCGCGGAACATGACGCCGAGATTGTATTCGGCTTCGACATCATTCTGCGCCGCTGCTTTCAGAAACCATACGATTGCTTGAGCATCATCCTGCCTGATCCCGTCGCCATCGGCATACATTGCACCGATATTGAACTGCGCGCTCGCATCGCCCTGTTCGGCGGCCTTCTTGAACCAGGAGAAGGCCGCAGCGCCATCCTTGGCGACGCCTTCGCCGTCGCGATACATGATGCCCAGATTGTATTGCGCCTCGACTTTTCCCTGCTCGGCCGCCTTGCGATACCAGGTGACGGCCTTGCTCTTGTCCTTGTCCGTGCCTTCGCCCTGGTCGTACATGGTGCCGACATTGAACTGCGCATCGGCATCGCCCTGTTCGGCGGCCTTGCTGTACCAGGCAAAGGCCTGCGGCTTATCCTGCGCTACGCCTTGGCCCGTGTCGTAGACGACACCGAGATTATATTGTGCATTGAGGTATCCCTGTGCCGCAGCCTTCTTGTACCAGACAATGGCTTGGCTCTTGTCGGCGGTGACGCCTTCGCCCTGGTCGTACATGGTGCCGACGTTGAACTGCGCTTCGGCATTGCCCTGATCGGCGGCCTTCTTGTACCAGCTGAGGGCGAGCGTAAGATTCTTTTCGACGCCGTTGCCGTCCTCGTACATTTGTCCGAGCTTCAGCTGTGCGGCAACGTTGCCCTTGTTTGCCAGGGGGCGCCAGTAATCCAAGCCCGATTTGATATCGCCGCGATCGTAGCTGTTTCGTCCGACATCGGCTTGTGCCGTTCCCATGGACGCCAGTGCGAAGAGCAAACCTGCTGCCCCCTTCTTCCAATTCACGACTTACCCCTCAATCGAAATTCGTTGAATAAGATGCCGAGCTCTAAGGCACGAGCACCATCAGCAAATGAAACAAGAGCCAGCCCGTGCTGACGCCCGAGCCCTTTTTGCCGGCGGCCCCTTGTCCAAGCGGTCCAAGATCCTTGATCGGACCGTCGCCATTGGCTTCCATGTAGCTGAGTCCATGCTGCGCTTCCGGCAATCCCTTAGCCGCCGCCTTGTTGAACCAGTCCGCACCAATCTTGGAGTCCTTAGGCACGCCATAGCCGTTATAATACAGATATCCAAGACCGTATTCCGCCCGGGCGTCGCCGTGATCGGCTGCTTTGCGAAAGAGAGCGACCGTTTGGCCATAGTCCTTGGGAACGCCGGCGCCCTGATAATAGAGGTAGGCGAGGGCATATTCGCCCTGTGAATTGTTCTGGTCGGCCGCCTTGCGGTACCAGCTTGCGGCGGCCGATTTGTCAGCTGTCGTCCCCTGACCGTTTTCATACATGTAGCCAAGTGCGTATTGGGCGTCAGCATGACCCTGGCTGGCGGCTTTCTGGAACCAGTCAAAGGCCTTGCCATAGTCCCTGCCAATGCCGCGGCCGGCCGCATACATGTAGGCGAGGGCATATTGACCCTGTGCGTCGCCTTGTTCGGCGGCCTTGCGATACCATCTCGCCGCGCTGTCATCGTCGGTCTTCACGCCCTGGCCGTTGGCATAGAGGTAGCCGATGGCATATTGGGCGTCGGGGCGGCCCTGATCGGCAGCTTTGCGATACCATTGCAGTGCCTGCCTGTAGTCCCTGGCGACGCCTATCCCGTTTGCAAGACTGTAGCCGACGGCGTATTGCGCGTCAGCGCGTCCTTTTATCGCTGCCTTCATATACCAGGAATAGGCTTCGGCATCGTTCCGTTCGACACCCTTGCCATTGGCATAGGCATAGCCGACCGCATACAGGCCTTGCGCGCTTCCTTGGTCGCCGGCCTTTTTATACCAGGCGACGGCCTGCTCCTGGTTTTCTTCCGTGCCTTGGCCGTTATCGTACATATAGCCGATGGCGTACTGGGCATCGGGCCGGCCTTGGTCGGCCGCTTTGCGATACCAGCCGAGTGCGATCGCCTCGTCCTGATGCACGCCGAGGCCATTGGCATACATGTAGCCGAGCGCATATTGCGCCTGCGCCTGTCCCTGAGCGGCGGATTTCTGGTACCAGGTGACGGCGTTTTCATTACTGACAGCCATACCGCGGCCATTGGCATAGGAATAGCCGATGGCATATTGAGCATCGGCATTGCCGTTTTGCGCCGCCTTCAAATACCAGTCATTTGCCTGTTTCAGATCGGTGTCGACGCCCCGGCCGCTGGCATACATGTAGGCCAATGCATATTGGGCCTGCGCATTGCCTTGGTCCGCCGATTTTCGATACCAATCGACGGCCTCAGCATCATCCTGCTCTACGCCCTCACCATTGGCGTAGCGATAGCCGAGACCATATTGGGCCGCCGCGTTGCCCTGTTTTGCGAATTCCACCCAGTATTTCAGGTCGATCTTCGTATTGGCGGGGCCAGGGGCGGGATCCTCGGCGTGAGCAAGCCAGGGTAGCGAAAGAGCGAGCGCCAACCCCAATGCGTAGCTCTTTGTCTTCAAGGCTTCAGTCTCCCACCTGCGTCCCAGACCGTAATCGATCTGAACAATATGGCGATGTATTGGTCAAGGGATCGCAGGAACCCAAATAGCAGTGGATTTAATGCCCCCGGACGATGGGATCGCTATACCGGAAGCACGTCGTAGAGGCGGAAGATCCATGTGATCTGATAGATCAGCCCGACGATCACGAATGCCGCCTGGAAGCGCCGGTTGGCGGTGATCGAGGCAATGATGCACAGGATGACATAAACGACATTGCGTATTGGATATTCCCAGCCGAGAGAACGAAAATAGGCCTCTCCCTTCAGCAATGTGTCGATGAGATCGACGGCGTAGGTGACGGCGAGCAGGCCGAAGAACCAATGGCGGCGGGAGATGAAATATTCCTCGAAGCCGCCATAGTCCTCGACCGAGGGCGGATTGAGCAATACGCAGAGGAAATAGAAGAGGCAGCAGAAGCAGATGAGAAAGAGGTAGACGCCGAAATTGATCTGCGCGATGGATTGCAGCCGATACTCCCACCACCAGAAATGGATGATGAAAAGGAACATGGACAATACCCAGCCGATATGGACGAGATAAATCTTGTTCTTGCCCGGCGCCTGCACGAATCCGGCAAGCCGGGTCAGAAGCTGGGCGAGCGAAAGGCCGATCACCATGCTCATGACCGTCCTGATATAGACGTAGACTTCCGGTGTGTGCGCGGAATCCATCGCGTCAGCTCTCCTCTGGTACAGCCTTCGGCAAGCCGCTTTCATCGAGCGCGACCATGATGAAGGTCGCAGCCGTGACTTTCTCCAGGCTGTTATAACGGGCGCGGTGTGCCCATGCTTCGACGCTCAGCGTGATCGAGGTACGGCCGACGCGTTCGATATCGGTGAAGACGCTCAACGTATCGCCGATCTTGACCGGCAGTTCGAAGGCCATCTCCTTGACCGCTGCCGTGACCACGCGTCCACGCGCCCGCTCGGCTGCGCGGATGCCGCTTGCCAAATCCATCTGCGCCATGACCCAGCCGCCGAAAATATCGCCGGCAGGATTGGCGTCGGCGGGCATGGCGAGCGTGCGCAATGTCAGCTCGCCTCTCGGTTTGACGCTGTCATTCATTCTTCTGCTCCTGTTCACGGTCGATTCCGGCAATCAGCCTATGCAATCCTGCCGCGATGGAAAAGCCATGCTGGCATTTCCATGGAGGACTCATGTGGGTCACGCGCTTTGCTTCAGGCGATTCCATGCTCACGCGGTACCGTTGTAAAACAGCGGGACCCCTGCGGTAAGCTTTCGTTCACCCTTCCCATTTAGGATTTGTAATCGTTACCGACCGTGGCTGGGGCAGCGGATCAGGACTATGGCCATTTTACCCATTCTACGGCGGGTCGCGCTGCCATTGCTGTTGTCGTCGGCGCTGGTCGCCTGTACGGCAGATAGCCTCGTGCCGCCTTCTGGCATCGACAGCTCCTCGCGCGTCGGCTCGATCAAGCCGCATCGCAGCGTGCCGCAAAGGCAATTCGCCTACCAAGGGGTACAGGATCCCGTCGTTTCCGCGTCGAGCAATTACAAAAGCGGCGGTCCCGTTCGTTCCAGCGGAACGGGTGAGGCGGTGACCACGACGGATGTCGAAGCCGGCTTAGCGCAGCAGTCGGATATTCCCTCCCAGGGCGTCAACATGGACGCCGAGCTTGGCGTCGGTCCAAGTGAGGAGGCGCAATCCGCCTCGGTGGTCGGATTGGCGCAGGAGGAGCAGCAGAACATTGCCGAAGGTCAGTCCGACCAGCCCGTGGTCGACGGCATCGGCACCGATGCGCCGGTACAGACCAACCGTTCGGTCGTGCAGCGCCCGGCCGCGCAGGCCGAGCTCAATCAGTCGCGGATACCGAGGCAGTTGCCGGGAACGCAGGTTGCGATGCTGCCCCGTGTCGAAAATCCGATACCGCGCCTCGATCAGCAGTTCGAAGCGCCGCAATCAACACCTGGGATGATGCCGCCTTCGGAAATCGCCTGCCGCCAGGAATTGCAGCGCATGGGCGTCGTCTATACCGACAAGCCGGCGATCTCGAACGGTCCTGCATGTCAGGTTCCCTATCCGGTTTCGCTGAGCGGCCTTTCCGGCAATATCGCCGTCCGACCGGCGGTGACTTTGAATTGCCAGGTGACGCTTGCCTTCGCCAAATGGGTGAAGAACGAACTCGCTCCAGCCGCACGCACGCGCTACTGGACCGGCATCGGCACGATCGTACCGCTCGGCGGCTATTCCTGCCGGCGGATGAACAATAGCCGGCAACGCTATAATCCGATGTCGGAACATGCGCATGGCAATGCGATCGATGTCGGCACCTTCATCCTGAAGAATGGCCATGTGATCGACGTGCGGAAGAAGGGTTTGTTTTCCTTCCGGGAAGGGCGGTTGCTCAAGGCGGTACGCAGCGACAGCTGCCGCTATTTCGATACCGTGCTTGGTCCGGGCAGCAATCCGGAGCACTGGAACCACTTTCATTTCGACCTCAGGGACCGAAAGGGCGGCCGGCGCTATTGCAGCCTTTGATTGGCCCTTTGCCGGAACAGCATCTACACTTGTCAAACGGGAAAGCTGATTTACCTTTCGACGGAATCGCGCTCAACTGCGCGCATTGGGTGCCAGAGAGGGGTTCATGGAAGACGTACCAAGACGAAAGAAAAGCCTGGGAAGGGCGCTCCTTGCTGCACTGATTGCCATCATTATCGTCATCGGCGGCCGCTGGTACGTTTATGTCGCCTATGCCGACGATCCGTTCGATGAAGTCGGCATCGGTCTCAACTCCATGATGCCCGGACCCATTCGCGACAAGGGTTGTGCGATGCTGAAGGCACGCTTCGAGCACAAGACGCTGCCGCCGGCGGGCTGCGGCGTCAATGGCAACTGGTAGCGGTCGTTTTCCAGATCGTAAGCTGGCAAAAAGAAAAAAGCCGGCTGAGCCGGCTTGAGCGGAGCATGGCAACGACGGGGAATCCTCGCCGGCTCCAGAAAAGAACTTCATGTTGCAATGATGATGCACGCAATATGAATGCGAAGGCAATAAATCGGCCAATACAACAGGCGCTGACGGTGTCGCCAAGAGGCGTTGGGCGGAGTTGCGACAAACGTTGCTCACCTAAGGAGCTATATGCCCGACGAAGGTCACGATTTGATGACAGCTTATTCCGCTTAGACGAACGCTGTGTTTCACTACCGTGGGGTGGTAAAAGCCCAAGACCGGCTATATAGCGGGCAAACGCCGCGAAATTCATCACAAAAGCCGGACTTTGCCTGACTATGGCTGCGATCATTTCCATACGCAATCTTACGAAAACCTATGCCAACGGATTCCAGGCGCTGAAGGGCATTGATCTCGATATCGAGCGGGGCGAAATCCTGGCGCTGCTGGGGCCGAATGGCGCGGGCAAGACGACGCTGATTTCCATCGTCTGCGGGATTGCCAATCCAAGCGGTGGGTCCGTGACCGTGGGCGGTTATGACGTCGTGCGCGATTTCCGCGCCACGCGCAGCCTCATCGGTCTCGTGCCGCAGGAGTTGACCACCGATCAGTTCGAAACCGTCTGGAATACGGTAAGTTTCTCGCGCGGGCTTCACGGCAAGAAGCCGAACCCCGAATATATAGAGAGGATCTTGCGCGATCTCTCGCTCTGGGAGAAGAAAGACAACATGCTTCGCCAGCTTTCCGGCGGCATGAAGCGGCGCGTGCTCATCGCCAAGGCGCTGTCGCATGAGCCGGAGATCCTCTTCCTCGACGAGCCGACGGCCGGTGTCGACGTGACGTTGCGCAAGGACATGTGGCATGTAGTCGAGCGCCTGCGCGCATCCGGCGTGACCATCATTTTGACGACGCATTACATCGAAGAGGCCGAGGAGGCTGCCGATCGCGTCGGCGTCATCAATGGCGGCGAGCTGCTGCTTGTGGAGGAGAAGAAGGCACTGATGGCCAAGCTGGGCCGCAAGCAGCTCATTCTCGATCTGAACGAGCCACTCCACGCCGTACCGCAGTCCCTCGACGGCAACGGGCTTTCGCTAGGGCCGAACGGCCTGACGCTCATTTATGATTTCGATGCACAGCACGAGCAGTCGAGCATCGCGGCTCTGCTGTCGAAACTCGCTGCCGAGGGAATTCACTTCAAGGATCTTTCGACGCGCCAGAGTTCGCTCGAGGATATTTTCGTATCGCTGGTGGAGACAGGCAAATGAACTTCGAAGCGATCAAGTCTATCTATTCGTTCGAAATGGCCCGCACGCGCCGCACTCTGCTGCAGAGCGTCGTCTCACCAGTCATTTCCACATCGCTCTATTTCATCGTCTTCGGTGCCGCGATCGGTTCGCGCATCAATCTGGTCGAGGGCGTTTCCTATGGGGCGTTCATCACGCCCGGCCTGATCATGCTGACCTTGCTTGGGCAGTGCATCAGCAACGGTTCCTTCGGCATCTACTTCCCGAAGTTCACCGGTACCATCTACGAGGTGCTATCGGCGCCTGTCGCCATGACCGAGATCGTGCTCGGTTATGTGGGCGCGGCGGCGACCAAGGGGATGCTGATTGGCCTGATCATTCTCGCCACGGCAAGTTTCTTCGTCGAAATCAGGATTGAGCATCCGTTTATGATGATCCTGTTCTTCGTGCTGACGGCAGTCACCTTCAGCCTGTTCGGCTTCATGATCGGCATCTGGGCCGGAAATTTCGAGCAGCTGAACCTCATCCCGATGCTGGTCGTGCCGCCGCTGACCTTCCTCGGCGGCAGCTTCTATTCGATCAACATGCTGCCGCCCTTCTGGCAGGCGGTCAGCCATCTCAATCCGGTCCTATATCTGGTCAGTGGTTTCCGCTGGAGCTTCTACGGCATCGCAGATGTCAATCCTGGCTTGAGCCTTGCCATGATCACGCTTTTCCTCGTCGTCTGTCTGGTCATCCTGGGATGGATTTTCCGCACAGGATATCGTTTGAGAAATTGATGGCGGTGCTAGCCTGGCGAGCTTAAGAAGGCCCGTGGCTTTTGCAGCCGCAACAAAATGGTCCAGGAAAGCATCCAATGTCGCAGGCTCATCTCAATCCCTCGCTGCCCCAAGCACTCTCCCGGCTCGACCAGCTGACCAACTGGGAGCGCAAGCCGCGCGGGGAGATGCGGGTCGGTCTTGAGCCGATGCTCGACCTCATGCAGCGCCTGGGCAATCCGCATCGCAGCTTTCGCGCCATCCACGTTGCCGGCACCAAGGGCAAGGGATCGGTTTCAGCGCTCCTCGAAGCGGGATTACTGCGGGCCGGCTGGCGCGTCGGTCGCTACGCATCACCGCATGTCGACCGGGTGAACGAGCGTGTCAGTATTCTTGGCCAGGAAGTCGAGGATGATGCGCTGGCGGCGGCGATCATGCAGGTTCTGGATGGCTACGAGGGCGCAAAGCAGGCCGCGACGGCGGGTGAAGATGCGACCTGGTTCGATGTGATTACGGCCGCTGCATTCCTCGTGTTCAAAGAGGTCGGCTTGGACTGGGCCGTCATCGAGGTCGGCCTTGGCGGCAGGTTGGATTCCACCAATGTCGTCTTCGGCGAAGTTGCCATCGTCACGAATATCGGGCTGGAGCACACGGAAATTCTTGGGGTCACGCGCGAGGCGATCGCGGGTGAGAAGGTCGGCATATTGAAGTCCGGCGCCACGCTTGCCACCACGCTTGCTATCGACGATGCCGCGGGAAAGGTCTTGCAGCAGCGTGCCGATGAGCTTGGCTGCCAGGTCCTGCGAACCGATCTTCCCGAAGATGCGACGATTGCTGAGACGAATATCTCGCTGGCCGGCCTTGTGTTCGATCATCTGGGACGACAAGGCGAGAGCGTGCAGACAGCGAGCAAAAAAGGGCAGCCGGTCGGCGCGTGGCTGCTCGAACCGGCCGTTATCGACAAGGCGCGGCTGCCGGGACGGATGGAGCGCTTCGACCTTGCCCTACCACCCACGCTTCGAAGCGGGCGACAGAGCTTGCCCGTCATCATGGATGGCGCGCATGTGCCATTCAATATCGAAGCAGTCCTGCGCGATATCACGCGCTCGTCCAGCGTCAGCGGCGATTGCATCGCGGTTGTCGCACTTGCATCCGACAAGGATGCTCCCGGCTTCTTGAACGTGCTCTCGCGATATGTGGCCCATGCGGTCTTTACAGAAGCGTCCGGATCGGGCCGCGCCCATGCGGCGACGGAGCTGGAGGCATTGGCGATCTCGATGGGTATGGCCTGCGAAGGCGAGCCCAACCCGCAGAAAGCGCTTCATCATGCCGTCGCGAAAGCTGCGGAGGTCGGCGGCTGGATCCTGGTGACGGGCTCGCTCTATCTTGTTGGCGCTCTGCGCGGCACTGTCCAGGGGAGTGTAGGGTGACGATGGAAATTACGATCAGGCCTGCTCTTGCCAATGATGTCGCCGAGATGGCGAGGCTGCATCGCGCGATCTGGTGCGACACCTATCGCGACCTGGTGTCTGCTGAGATTTATCAGGCTCTCGACGAGGATTTCCGCCGTTTGCGGTGGGCGGATATACTCGCAAATCCCCGTCGGGATCAGCGCGTGCTTTTGGCTGAGCAGGGCGGGCGGCTTGTCGGTATCGGCGCGATCAACGCGCCGTCCGATGCCATATTCAAGGGGCGAGGCGAGATTAAGTCGCTCTATATCGATGCTTCCATCAAACGCCAGGGACTTGGCCGTCGTCTGATGCGAGAATTGGCGCGGGAACTTTTATCCATGGGCTATTCGGGTGCGGCGCTTGGTGTGGTCGTCGGCAATGAATCGGCGATTGCCTTTTATCGTGCGCTCGGAGGGCAATTGATCGGTCGGTACACGGATCCGGGTCCGGTCTGGCGTTCCGACAATTTCATTTTTGCATGGGACGACTTGTCCGTTCTGATCTGATTGTCCCATGCAAGCCGATGAACGGGGATTTCATCCGGCTGCGATCCGCTTGCGTGGGGCGATGGTCATGGCCATGACGCCAGCCACGACACAGACAAGACCTATGGCTGCGGTCGGAGACAGAGGTTCGCCAAGGAAGACGACGCCGATGGTGACGCCGATCGGGACGCGGAGATAGGCTTGTGCCGTCGTGCCGACCGAGCCGAGGGTCTGGATAAGCCGGAAATAGATGCTGAAGGCAAGCGCGGTGGAGACGACCGACAGGCCGAGCAGGGCCAGGATTGAGGCTGTCGACGGCGCAATCTGCCAGGGATGTTCGACAATCAGGCTTGCTGGGATCAGGAGAGCGGCACCGCAAAGCAACGAGCCGGCTGCCGGCATCATCGGGTCCAGCCCCTTGAAATTTCGGCCGAACAGTGCGGCGCAGGCATAGCAGATCGATGCCGCGACGACGGCGAGCTGCGGCAGCAGCTGGCGGCCCATTCCATGCAGCGCATCGAGGCCGATGATCAGGCAGATACCGGCCATGCCAGCAATCACGCCGAAAAGCTTGCGGCCCGTCAACGGTTCGCTGCGCAACAGGAAGGCGGCAATCAGAAAGGCGAAAATCGGCGTCGTGGAATTCAATATGGTCGCAAGGCCGGCATCGACAGTCTGTTCCGCCCAGGCGATCAGCGTGAAAGGGATGGCGCTGTTGAGGCAGGATTGAATGAGGAAGCGCTTCCAGGTGGCGGCGTCGCGCGGCAGGTTCAGACCACGCCAGCGAATAATCACAAGCAGGACAAGGCCGGCGATCAAGGTGCGGGCCGCTATCAGTGTGACCGGCGGGATGGTTGCTACGCCGATGCGGATGAAGGTGTAGGAGGCACCCCAGCAGGTGGCGAGGGCGAGGAGGAGAAGCAGTTCGGTCGTCAGGTTAGGTCTTGCCGGCGTCATCGTATTCACTCTTATAAGGTTTGGACATGCCGTCTTTTAGAGCGAAGAGACCGGCGAATGCTTCGCTCCCAACCGAACTATCGCGTTCGGTTCATCAATCACGCAGCCGAAGCTCGTCGGTTTGCATCTGCATCGACCCCAGGGTTTCGAGAAAGCTCATGCCGAGCAGGCTCTGATCAAGCTTGCCCGCTTCGGCCACGCTCGCCTCGACATCCCTGCGCTTGATCGGGCCGATTGCCACGGAGCCAAGTTCCACGGGAGCCGCCCTGGCGCGACCGTTGGCGGTCAACACTGTCTGCGAATAGGTGAGGTTTTCCGGAATGATGCCGACGCGCTCGGCGTCCTCTTGCGATAAGGCGATGGTGCTGGCGCCGGTGTCGATCAGCATGTCGATCGGCTGGCCATTGATCATGACCCGTGCTTCGAAATGCCCGTTCGAGCGCTTGTGAAGGATGACTTCCTGACCGCCTTCGCTCGTCGTGACGACAACGGCGTGGCCGGGCATAAGGCCGGCGAAGACGCGATTGCCGACCTGTTGGGCATCGTAGCGATAGATATAGGCGGTCGCGAGCGCCATGATGATGACGAACCAGATCAGCAGATTGCGGATCGACTGGCTGACCGTATGCCGGCTCGCCCACACCGCAGCGCTCATCATCAGAGCGATCGGCAGGAGATAGACGACACGCGCGAAGTCGTCGTTGCGCATGCCGAAGGTGGAGCCAGTGTTGTTGTTGAAGATGAGCAGTGCGAGGCCGATGCCGAGAATGGCGAGAACGATGTTCAGGCGGTTCATACGGCGCTGCGCTCCCGTGCCATCCTTTGGCGGCGAGTCTCCCGGCGCGGCTTGCGCTCGACCTTGGTCAGGCGCTCCGGAAGCACTTCCATGATCTGACGGCGCTCGTCGTCGCTATAGCTCATCCACGCGCCGATTTCAGCCGACGTGCGGCCGCAGCCGAAGCAATAGCCGGTATTCTGGTCGATGGAACAGACGAGGATGCAAGGTGTCAGCATGGGATCATATATCGATGCTTCAAATGCACATGGCAAGGGTACAGAGGGAAGCGATCTCGCAAATCTGCTGAGTCGCGCCGATCGTATCGCCCGTATGGCCGGTCACTTTCTGACGGACATATCTTGTGGCAAGAAATGTCGCGGCGCTCGTCGTGAGAAGGCAGCCAACCAACGCCGGAACGCCCATGGCGGGACCGACGAGCAGTATCGCGAGGCCCAATGTCGCAATCAGTGCCAGCTGCATGGCATCGCCATCCGGCTTGCCTGCCGATGCCGCGATCCCATCTGGTTTCGCGGATGGCAGGGCGTACCAATGCCAGACCATGGCACCGCGGCTCAAGGTGGCCGCGGCGAGAATTGCGACAGCGGCGTCCTCAGGCGGCAGATGCCGGGCGATGGCTGCAAGTGCCGCCGCCCGCAATCCGAACGACAGTATCAACGCTGCCGCCCCATAAGTGCCGATGCGGCTATCCTTCATGATTTCGAGCGCGCGCTCGCGATCCTTGCCGCCGCCCAATCCGTCCGCCGTGTCGCTGAGCCCGTCTTCATGGAGGGCGCCGGTCAGGATCGTCTGCACGGCAAGCGCCAGCAATGCGGCCATCAACGGATCGGCGCTGAGGGCGAGTAGCACGCTGAACGTCAGCGCCGAGGGTAGGGCGATCAGCAGGCCAGCAACGGGAAAAGCGCGTGAAACGCGCGAGAGCTTGCCGTCATGGCCTTCAAAGAAGGACGACGGCACGGGAACGCGGCTCAAGAAAGCGACGGCGCGCGCGATGTCACGCATATATTCCCGCATTTCTTCCTCTCCCCGCCATGCGCGCGACAGCATCGGGCGCTTTTGGAGTTGTTCACGCCGATTCCCAGGACTAATAGAGTCGCACGCAAAGAACCCGATTTGAGACCAAAAGACAAGGAACGCATTCATGAGCGTCAGCGGCCTCCCATTCGACGATTTCCGCGCATTGCTGCGCGACCTTCCAGGCCCGGATGCCCGGGCGCTCGTGGCCGCGCGCGAACGTGATGCGCAGCTCACCAAGCCGCCCGGCGCGCTTGGAAGACTGGAAGAAATCGCTTTCTGGCTGGCCGCCTGGACCGGTCGTGCGCCGGCCGTGACCCGGCCGCTGGTGGCGATCTTTGCCGGCAATCACGGCGTCACCAAGCAGGGAATTACGCCGTTTCCGCCTTCCGTAACCCAGCAGATGGTGGAAAACTTCGCAGCCGGCGGAGCCGCGATCAACCAGATCTGCGTTGCCTACGATCTCGGCCTCAAGGTCTTCGACCTCGCCCTCGATTTCCCAACGGGCGATATCACCGAAGAACCGGCATTGAGCGAGCGCGACTGTGCCGCGACCATGGCCTTTGGCATGGAGGCGATTGCCGGCGGTACAGATTTGCTCTGCATCGGCGAAATGGGCATCGGCAACACCACGATCGCCGCGGCCATTCATTACGCGCTCTATGGCGGCAAGGCCGAAGACTGGGTTGGCCCAGGCACCGGCTCGGAAGGTGAGATGCTGAAGCGCAAGATCGCTGCCGTCGAGAAGGCGGTGGCGCTGCATCGCGATCATCTCAACGATCCGCTGGAAATCCTGCGCCGCCTCGGCGGCCGCGAGATCGCGGCGATGGCCGGCGCAATTCTCGCCGCACGCATGGAACGGATCCCTGTTATCATCGACGGTTATGTCGCGACGGCTGCCGCTTCCATTCTCAAGGCCGCCAATCCCTCTGCGCTCGACCATTGCCTGATCGGGCACGTCTCGGCCGAGCCAGGTCATCTCCGCGCCATCGAGAAGCTCGGAAAGACACCGCTTCTGGCGCTCGGCATGCGGCTTGGTGAGGGTACGGGGGCCGCACTGGCCGCCGGCATCGTCAAGGCTGCAGCCGCCTGCCATTCGGGCATGGCGACGTTCGAAAGCGCCGGGGTTACGAACAAGCACTGAAAACTTGGCGGCGAGACGTTGAAATAAGCGTTTCGCCGCCTCAATTTCCTGTAGATGATCGGTTTCTCGTCATAAATCTGCAATGAATTTTGAAGGCGGCGAGCGGCGTCGCCTTGCTTCGCCCACGGTGAGGCGGTATTCGCAAGGCATCCAGATTGCAACCGGGACACTACGGGCGGAGCGCGAATGGCTGAGTTTTCAAAATCTGCGGTCAACAAGGAGACCGGAATTCGGCATTTTTTCGCCGCTGCAGGCTACTCCTGGGGCGGATTTCAGCGGCTGTTGCAGGAATCGGCCTTTCGCCAGGAGCTGCTTTTTGCCGGGGTGGGACTGATCCTGTTGATTGCGGTCGGCGCGACCATCGGCGAGATTGTGATCGCCATGGTGTTGTTCCTCGCCGTCTTCGCAGTTGAGGCCATGAATACGGCGGTGGAAGAGGTGATCGACCGGATCTCGCCGGAGATTTCCAATGTCGGCAAACATGCCAAGGACCTCGGCTCGTTTGCCGTTCTCTGCATGCTGGTCGCGTCCGGCATCTACCTTCTTTATGTCATCGGCAGCCATCTGTTGTTTCGCTAAAGCAATTCCAAGAAAAGTGCGTAGCGGTCTTCCGTCCGG
The DNA here is from genome assembly GCF_027109195.1 of Rhizobium sp. AG207R. Taxonomy (NCBI): domain Bacteria; kingdom Pseudomonadati; phylum Pseudomonadota; class Alphaproteobacteria; order Hyphomicrobiales; family Rhizobiaceae; genus Rhizobium; species Rhizobium sp. AG207R. Next base: position 181,308 of record NZ_JAEPVT010000010.1, on the reverse strand, counting down.
AATTGCGAGACAACAAAGAGATAGTGCGGTTCAGAGATGCCGTGAAAAGCTGGCGCGTCTAGCGGACCCGAGCCGCGTTTAAGCGAAGCTCTTCTTGCGCCGTTCGGCGAGCGGCGCATCCTCAACCGCCGGCAGGCTTTGCAGCACGCGCTTGGGCGGCAATATGGCAATGACCTCCGTGCCTTCCCGCAGCTTTGATTTCAGCATGAACTGACCGTCATGCTTGGCGAGAATGGCCTGTACGATCGGCAGACCAAGGCCAGTGCCCTGTTCGGCGCTCTTGATGGCGATGGAGCCCTGACCAAAGGCGGACAGGACAATCGGGATCTCCTCTTCGGGAATGCCCGGACCGTTATCCTTGATCGCGACATATTCGCCGCCGCCGGCCGTCCAGCCAACCTTGACGCTGATCTCGCCGCCTTGCGGCGTGAATTTCACCGCATTCGACAGGAGATTAAGGATCACCTGGCGCATCGATTTCTCATCGGCCCAGACCGAGGGCAGCTGCGCTTCGAATTGCGATGAGATCGAAATGTTTTTGGCGCGGGCGCGCAACTGCACCATGCCGATGCAATCCTCAGCAATATCGAGGAGGGAAATCGCTTCCTCGTTCAGCTCGTATTTGCCGGCCTCGATGCGCGAGAGATCGAGGATTTCGTTGATCAGGTTGAGCAGGTGCTGGCCGGATCGATGAATATCACTGGTGTATTCGCGATAGGTCGGATTGTTGAGCGGCCCCATGACCTCCGCCGACATGACCTCGGAAAAGCCGAGGATCGCATTCAGCGGCGTTCTAAGCTCATGCGACATGGAAGCAAGAAAGCGCGATTTGGCAAGGTTTGCTTCCTCGGCACGCCGGCGCGCTTCATCCGACATCGACTTCGCGACTTCCAGCTCGGCAATCAGATCGTCCTTCTCCGATTGGAAGGAGAGGATCTTTAGGTTCGATTGATACATGCGGTTGGTGATGAAGCTGAAGAATATCACGGCAACCGAAATGGCTGCGGTGAGGGCGATATCGGAGGGTCTTCGCGTGAGGATCGCGGCCACGGCCAGTGCGACGGTCGCCGGTGCGAAGGAAAATGGAACAGCCCGCGGCAACATGAAGCTGGACATGGCCGTGATGCAGATCGCCGCAAGCAGCGTCGTCCCTTTGTAGAAGGCGAAACTGTCGCCACCGCAGGTCGCACAATTTTGCATCGTGAAGAGCGCCCAGCAGAAGCCGACGAGCAATTGCCCCAGCAAGAGCAGCTGTCGCCACTTTCTGGCGCTTTCGGCCGACATTTCCTGCTTCTTGGCGCGCCGTCCGATCAGCATGTTGATGGCATGGGCCGTCAGGATCGGAATAGTCCAGAAGAGAATGCCGGCATCATGTGTGAGGTAGACGCCGAGAACGGCGACCACGATAACGAAGATCGGCACGACGGCAGCACTCTGCCGTAAGGTGTCGATGTGCATCATCATCAGTTCGCGGTCGAAATTGCGGCTATGGCCGCTTTGCAGGCGTTCGCGCGTTTGCCGCACGGCCTTCGACACAGCCCGGTTACGGTGACTGCGCGATCGGTCGACAATGTTTTTATCTGTCGATGTGCTGACGCCGGTGCTCATGGTTACATTGAAACTTGGCCTGCCTGAGGCTACACACTAGCCTTCAAATCTTAAGAAGATGCTGCGCCGAAATGATTTGTTTGCCATCTTCGCCAAGGATTTGTTCTTAAAGGAGGCAACAACGTGATGCGGTCGCGCCGCCTGTTTCGTGACGGCGTGGTCACTTTCGCGCTGCTTGTCATTCTTGCATTATTCGCGTTGAAGATGAACAATCGACCGGAAATCGTTCAAAACGGCAAGTTTTATGTCGTCGATGGCGACACGCTTTCCGCCAGCGGCGAACGCTTGAGGCTGAAAGGCATCGATGCTCCCGAATATCGGCAGCACTGCCAGCGCAGTGGCGCGGATTGGGCCTGCGGCGAAGAAGCACGCAAGGCGCTTGCCACAATGATTAAGACCGGAGCGCCCGAATGCCGGGGATGGGAGAGGGATCGCTATGGTCGCCTGCTGGTGACATGCGTCACCGGCGATCTCGATATCAACGCCGCGATGGTTCGCAACGGCATGGCGGTTTCCTATGGTGCCTATGCGAGCGAGGAACGGAGCGCACGGCAGGCGAAAGCCGGGCTTTGGGCCAGTGATTTCGAGAGGCCGAGCGACTATCGGCGCGAGGAGCGTATGGCTGGTGACAACGATCCGATTGCCGGATTGTTCGGCTATTTACGCCAGCTTGTCGGATGGAGCGCCCCATGAAGCAGGAGAGCGAATTGCAGATCCTGCGTTCCGCGATTGCGGCCTGCCGTCTCTGTCGGGACGCACCGGCCAAGGGCGAGGCGGATCGCCTGCCACATGAGCCGCGTCCGGTTGCGACACTATCGTCGACTGCGCGGATACTCATCGCAGGGCAGGCGCCGGGATTGCGCGTTCACGAGAGCGGCCTGCCATTCAACGATGCCTCGGGTGACCGTTTGCGTCAGTGGCTCGCCGTGGATCGCGAAAGTTTCTACAATCCGGACCACTTCGCCATAATGGGCATGGGCTTCTGCTTTCCGGGCTATGACAAGGCGGGAAGCGATCTGCCGCCGCGCAAGGAGTGTGCGCCGTTGTGGCGGCAGCGGGCGATGGATGCGATGCCGCAGATCGAATTGATCCTGACGATCGGTCAATATGCTCAGGCTTGGCATCTTGGGGCGGAGCGCATGGGGTCGATGACCGAGACGGTCGCGCAGTGGCGGCGTTACCTTCTAACCAACCGGTCGCCGTCCGTCCTGCCATTGCCGCATCCAAGTTGGCGCAACAGCGGCTGGCTGAAACGAAACCCCTGGTTCGAGGCCGAGTTGCTTCCCGTTTTGCAGCAACGTGTGAAAAGCCTGCTTCCTTGAGAAAAAGTTTCTTTTCTATCGCTAAAAATAAGCTATAGAGAGAATATAATTCGAAGGGATGCTTTAAATGGACCGTCTTGACCGCAAAATCCTGCGCCTGCTGCAGGAGGATTCCACTCTGGCCGTAGCCGATCTTGCCAAGAAGGTCGGTCTCTCGACGACGCCCTGCTGGCGCCGCATCCAGAAGATGGAAGAGGATGGCGTCATTCGCCGTCGCGTGGCCTTGCTCGATCCGGAAAAGGTCAACACGAAGGTCACGGTTTTCGTGTCCATCCGCACCAACAGCCACTCCATCGAATGGCTGAAGCGCTTTTCGGAAGTGATCGCTGATTTCCCGGAAGTGGTGGAATTCTATCGCATGAGCGGCGATGTCGACTATCTTCTGCGCGTCGTCGTTCCGGATATCGCTGCCTATGACGCTTTCTACAAGCGCATGATCGCCAAGATCGAAATCCGAGACGTCTCCTCGGCTTTCGCGATGGAGCAGATCAAGTACTCGACGGAACTGCCGCTCGATTACATGCTGCTGGAAAATGCCAAGTCCAACGAGGACTGACATGAACTGAGCGCCGTTTTGAAGAGGCGCTCAGAAGAAGCCGCTGATTTCGCTGCGGCCCTTTACTTCTTGTCCAGGCGCGCGAGCAGCGAGGAGGTATCCCAGCGATTGCCTCCCATCGCCTGGACGTCGCCGTAGAATTGATCGACGAGGGCGGTGAGCGGCAGCTTGGCTTTGTTGCGGCGGGCTTCCTCGAGCACGATGCTGAGATCCTTGCGCATCCAGTCCACTGCGAAGCCGAAATCATATTTGCTCGAAATCATGGTCTTGTGGCGGTTCTCCATCTGCCAGGAGCCGGCGGCACCCTTGGAAATGACCTCAACGACCTTTTCGATATCGAGCCCTGCCTGCTTGCCGAAATGAATGCCTTCGGCCAGGCCTTGGACGATACCGGCAATGCAGATCTGGTTAATCATCTTGGTCAGTTGTCCCGCGCCGACAGGCCCCATCAGGCCGACCATGCGGGCATAGGCGTCGATGACAGGGTGAGCCTTCTCGAAGACGACTTCGTCACCGCCGCACATGACGGTCAGCACGCCGTTTTCCGCGCCCGCCTGTCCGCCGGAAACCGGGGCGTCGATGAAGTCGACGCCTTTTTCCTTTGCGGCGGCGTAGAGTTCGCGGGCGACTTCAGCGCTCGCCGTCGTGTTGTCGATGAGCACGGAGCCCGCCTTCATGGTTGAAAGGACGCCGTTCTCGCCTGTCGTCACCGAGCGCAGGTCGTCGTCATTGCCGACGCAGGTGAAGACGAAATCGGCACCTTCAGCGGCCTCAGCTGGGGTAGGGGCAAACATGCCGTCATATTGTTTGGCCCATGCCTCGGCCTTGGCGGTGGTGCGGTTATAGACGGTGACGTCATGCCCACCCTTGACCTTCAAATGCCCGGCCATGGGATAGCCCATGACGCCCATGCCGATGAACGAGACCTTTGCCATTTCATAACTCCGTGACCGAATTTGTTTCGAAGGCTTAGCCGAAAGGCCAGAGAGACGAAAGACCGATTTGTCGGGCAACTTGTCACCATGGTATATGATTTGAAATCTCATTTCCAATTTTTGCATTTATTGGAATTGAATTTCGCTCTCGTTGCGAATTTTCATAATTTCCTTTGTCGATATAATCTATGGATTTGCGATCTTAAGCCATCGACAACGAGCCGATGGCCGCGGAAGCGCCGAGGCCTCATGAAAAGGGATCTTCGATGATTTCGCGCAGACAGACACTCGGCCTTCTCGGTGCGACGGCGGCAGCTTTCGCTTTACCTTCCGTTCGACAGTCACGTGCGGCCGCGGCCACGACGCTTCGGATCGGCTGGCAGAAGAACAGCGTATTGGCATTGGCGAAGCGCGAAGGGGCGCTGGAAAAGCGACTTTCCGATCGCGGCATATCCGTGGAATGGTCAGAATTCACATCCGGTCCGCCGCTACTTGAAGCTCTCGGCGCCGGTGCTCTCGATTTCGGTGCCACGGGCGATGTGCCGCCGCTGTTTGCGCAGGCTGCCAATGGCAATCTGCTCTATGTCGGCATTTACACCGGCAGCCCCGAAAGCTCCGCCATTCTCGTGCGCAAGGATTCGCCGATCCAGACGCTTGCCGATCTCAAGGGAAAGAAGCTTGCCTTCAAGCGCGGCTCCAGCGCCCACAACGTCGCCGTTAAGGCGCTTCGCAAAGGTGGGCTTGGTATCAACGATGTCCAGCCGCTCGATCTCGCGCCGCCGGATGCGTCCGCTGCGTTCAAGACGGGCGCGATCGACGCTTGGTCGATCTGGGATCCCTATCTCGCCATTGCAGAGGCTGATCCGGATACACGCATCCTCGCGACTGCGCGGGGCATCGTCGATTCCTTCAGCTATTTCCTGGCGAACGGCGATTTCACCAAGGATAATCCGCAGGTGATTATCGACGTCATCGACGAATTGGCCAAGGTGGGGGCGGCGGCGCAATCGGATTTGGACAACACCGTTAAGGCTATGTCCGAAATCACCGGTGTGCCGGCCGAGGTGACGCGGGTGGTGCTGACGCGTCCGGGTGCGAATCTTGGCGGCGTCTCAACCATTACAGATGCGGCGATCGCCTATCAGCAGGGGCTGGCTGACGAGTTCTACAATCTTGGCATCGTTCCGAAGAAGCTCAACGTCACGGACATCGTCTGGCGGCCGAAGGCGAGCTGAGGCTGACAAGATACGCGGATATCGCCTGCGCCCCAAACACTACGGGCATAGGCTTTATCAGCAAAAATATTTCGCCAGATACAGGCGATTAGAAAATCCATATTGTCGATATAATCCCTGGTCTATGCCACTATCCGGATCGAACATCGGGAGGTGGCTCCCGACCACGCGCATCCAGAAAGCAGGAAAGCTTCATGACCGCGACCGCAAAACCCATCGATTTCCTCTGGTTCATTCCGACCTCCGGTGACGGCACCTATCTGGGCACGGCCGATCTCAACCGCGGCCCGGAGATCGGCTATCTCCAGCAGATCGCGCAGGCGGTCGACCGGCTGGGCTATACGGGTGTGCTTTTGCCGACTGGTGTTTCCTGCGAAGAATCTTTTGTCACCGCTGCAGCTCTTTCGGCACATACTCAGAAGCTGAAGTTCCTGGTGGCGATCCGCCCGGGTACGGCGTCGCCCGCCTATTATGCCCGTCTCGCCTCGACGCTCGATCGTGTCTCGAATGGCCGAGTGCTGCTCAACATCGTCGTAGGCGGCAGCCCGGCGGAGCTGGCCGGTGACGGCATTCATCTGGAACACGATGAGCGCTACGCCCATGCCGATGAATTCTTCCATGTCTGGGAAGAGCTTCTGGAGACGGGCTCGTCCACTTTCGAGGGCAAGTATATCAAGGCCACCAATGCAAGGCTCGGCCTACCGCCGGTGCAGGCGCCGCGCCCGCCGCTCTATTTCGGCGGCTCTTCCGATGCCGGCATCGAATTCTCAGTCGGTCGCGTCGACAAGTATCTGACCTGGGGCGAGCCGCCGGCACAGGTCGCCGAGAAAATTGCAAAGGTGCGGGCGGCCGCTGCCAAGCGGGGACGCGAAGTCAGCTTCGGCATCCGTCTGCATTTCATCGTTCGCGAGACGGACGAAGAGGCGTGGGCTGCGGCCGACAAGCTGATTTCCAAGCTCGACGACGAGACGATCCGCGAAGCGCAGGAGCAATTCGTCAACCAGTCCGATTCCGTCGGGCAAAAGCGCATGGCCGCACTGCATGGCGGCCGCCGCGACAAGCTTGAGGTGTCGCCCAACCTCTGGGCCGGCGTCGGTCTGGTGCGTGCTGGCGCCGGTACGGCGCTTGTCGGCTCACCGAAGACCGTTGCCGCGAGGCTGCGGGAGTATCAGGAGCTCGGTATCGAAACCGTGATCGGCTCGGGCTATCCGCATCTGGAGGAAGCCTATCGTGTTGCAGAGCTTCTCTTCCCCGAGCTGGGGTTGAAGCGTGACGAGCAACGTGCCGGGTTCCGCAACGAATTCGGCGCCAAGCAGATTTTCGCCGGCGGCAGCCATGGCGGCAATCTGAAGGTCGTTTCCGGCTCGTAACGCCAGCTCAAAAGGGAGATCCCCATGTCGGCATTCGACACGTCCTTCGTCCGCGTGGCCTCGGAGCGGCGCACGCGCCAGGCCAGGGTCGCGCGGCAAGGCATCTCGTTCCAGAGATTTCTGCCGTTCCTGCTGCCGGTGGTCGTCATCGCGGCATGGCAGCTAGGCTCGTCGCTTGGATGGATCTCCACCCGTATTATGCCGTCGCCGGCGGCAGTCGTGGTCGCCTTCTGGCAGACCACGATTTCCGGGCAGCTGCCGAACAATATCCTTGTCAGCGCCGGCCGCGCCTTTGCCGGCCTGCTTGTCGGCGGTTCGATCGGCTTCCTCCTTGGTATCGCCAATGGCGTCTCGCGGCTGTCTGAACAGCTGACGGATACGACGCTTCAGATGCTGCGCACCATCCCGCATCTCGCCATGGTGCCTCTCGTCATCCTCTGGTTCGGGATCGGCGAGGAATCGAAGCTTTTCCTGACGGCGCTCGGCGTGCTCTTCCCGATCTATCTCAATACCTATCACGGCGTGCGCAATGTCGACCGTGGATTGATCGAAATGGGGCGGGTCTATGGCATGAGCAACTGGACGCTGTTTCGGAAGGTCATTTTCCCCGGCGCCCTTCCGTCCATCCTGGTCGGCTTGCGCTTTGCCCTCGGCATCATGTGGCTGACGCTAATCGTTGCCGAATCGATCGCGGCATCGTCGGGCATCGGCTACATGGCCAACAATGCCCGCGAGTTCGGCATGACCGATGTCGTGGTGCTGACGCTGGTCATCTACGCCATCCTCGGCAAGCTCGCCGATGTCGTCGCACGGGCAATCGAGCGCAGGGCCTTGCGCTGGAACCCGGCCTATCAGAATTGAGGAGCTTCCCATGAGCGTCAACACACTCGATCGCCCGCGGGCGGAAGCCAAAAATGTCGCCTCCCAAGTTACGGGCGCGGCAGCCATCCATATCAAGGGTCTGGAGAAGAGTTTCGGCAACAACCGCGTCCTGCGTGGCATCGATCTCGATATTCCCGCCGGCCAGTTCGTCGCCGTCATCGGCAAGAGCGGCTGCGGCAAGAGCACGCTGCTGCGCATCCTTATGGGGCTGGAAGAGCCGAGTGCGGGCCATTTGCGCTTTGAGGCAGCCGACCGCAGTGACGCGCAACCGAATACGCGCATCGTGTTTCAGGAGCCGCGTTTGCTGCCTTGGCTTTCTGTCGCCGACAATGTTGCGGTAGGTCTGGGCGAGGGCGTCCCGCAGGATATTTCACGCAAGGAAACGGCCGCCGTTCTTTCCGAGGTGCAGCTGGCCGAGAAGGCCGGCGAATGGCCGTCCAGCCTTTCCGGCGGACAGAAGCAGCGCGTGGCGCTGGCCCGTGCGCTTGTCAGCAAACCCGGTATCCTCGCGCTCGATGAACCGCTCGGTGCGCTGGATGCTTTGACCCGCATCAGCATGCAGGAATTGCTGAACCGCGTCTGGCGTGAATTGGGCTTTACCGCCGTGCTTGTTACCCACGACGTCAGCGAAGCCGTGCATCTGGCCGATCGCGTCGTGGTGCTGGACGAGGGCAGGATCGTGCTCGATCTTGCCATTCCCTATCCGCATCCGCGCCGCCATGGCAATCCGGCGCTGGCAGAGCTCGAAGGGCAGCTGCTGGCGGCGATCCTTGGTGACGCACGGGGTTAATTCGGCCCGCTATCGTTCCCCTCGACGTAGAGCCTGAGATTGTCAAAGCCGATTTCCGTGCCCATGAGGCGCGAGCCATTGTCGCTATAGCCGTCGAGGAAAACGACCTGCTCGACGAAGGTCATTTTCGTGCCGCCGGGTTCTGAGGCAAAATTGACAGTTGCGAGCGACACGGAAATCCTGACGTCGTCGAGCATCATGTCAAAGGCATAGATGAAGCGCTCGTTCTGGACGACGTCGATATAGCGCGCCTGATAGGCATGCACGACGCCATCCGTGGAGGCAGTACGGTTGCTTTCGCTGCCGCCAGTGCGGAAATCGAGCTGGAAATCCAGCTGCTTCCATTCGCCGTGACAGGCAAACCATCGCTGCTTCTGTTCGGGGATTGCCCAGGCATTGAAAACCTTCGGCAGGGGCGCCTTGAAATAACGCTCTATGGTGATGGTCGTATGGTCTGTCGATCTGATGCTCATTCGTCTGTCGTCTCCGTCGATGTATCAGCGAGAAAGAGGTCGAGCCGGTCGAAGGTCCTGTTCCAGGACGCCTTGCGCTCGGCAATCCAGCGCTCGACAGCTGCCAGCGCTTCCTTGCGCAGGTGATAGGTGCGCACCCGGCCGGTCTTTTCAGATAGTACCAGTCCGCTCGTCTCCAGCACCTGCAGATGTTTCATCACGGTCGGCAGCGCCATGTCGAGCGGCTGTGCCAGTTCCGTGACCGAGGCCGGTCCACGTCCGAGCCTGTCGATCATGCCGCGCCGGCTCTGGTCGGACAGGGCTTGGAACATCCGGTCGAGTGCCTGTGTTTCCTCAAGCATTCGGCTTTTCCGGCCGGAACTGCGCCGGCAGCTTGTCACTATAAGGGTACATATGGAAATAAGGCATTGCTTCCTGCAATACGCGCGCGAAGGACGGGCGCTCGATAAGGCGTTGATAATAAGCTCTCAGCCGACCATGCTCTTTGGCGAAGGGGACAAGGGTTTCAGCGTAGAACAGAGCTGGCGCGGCGGCGCAATCCGCCATGGTCAGGCTGTCGCCGGTGATCCAAATCTTTCCGTCCAGCTGCTTTTCGATCATGCCGTAGGCGGTGCGCAGTAAGGTCTCGGCGTCGGCGACGCTTTGCGGGCTGCGATTCTCGTCTGTGCGGCGGACGTCCGCGACGATCGCTTGCATCGGCTCCTGCACATAGAGATCGAAGAAGCGATCCCAGAGCCTGACGCACAGGGCATCCGAAAGTTCGGTCGGCAACAGCTGCGTTGCGCCGGGATAATGCCGGTCGAGATATTCGATGATGATACTGGTCTCCGGAACGGTGCTGTCGAGTGCTTCATCGCGCAGGACTGGAAACTTGGCGAGAGGCCAGAGGCGCACCAGCGAGGCACGCGATTCCGCATTGCCGAGATCGATGATGCGGCTTTCGAAGGGTGTTCCGTTCTCATAAAGCGCCATCAAGACCTTGTGGCAGAACGAGGCGAGCGGATGCTGATAGAGAATAAGGGACATGCGACAACCTTCCGAGCTGATACTTATCTGAATGGCTAAGTATCAGGTTGCTGGTTGCCGCGCAAGGAAATAGTTATCCAAATGGATAACTATTTTCGGCGTGATGTATTTCGCTTCAATCGGCGAGACGACGGGCAATGACCAGATGGCCGGGCGTTGGCTGGCCATCTTCCATGCGGACGTTGATGTCGGTGATTTCGACGAGTTCGAAACCCGTCGCAGTCAGCCGTTCGCGTACATAGGCTTCCGAATGGGCGAAGCGCTGATGCGGGCCGACCATATAGGGACGTCCAGCCATGGTCGCCTCAGGCAGGGTCTCCGAAGAGAAGATGAAGAGGCCGCCCGGCGTCATGTTTTCGGCTGCGCCAAAAAAGAGCGGTTCCAGGGCGCCGAGATAGGGTAGGACATCCGTCGCGGTGATGAGATCGAAGGCATCCTCATCGTTGTCGTCAAGGAAATCCTCGACCTCAGCGACGAAGAGCGTCTCGTAGATGTCCTTCTCATGGGCGACTTCGACCATGTTCTCGGAAATATCGATGCCGGTGATATCCTCGACGATATCGCGCAACGTGCCACCCGTCAGGCCCGTGCCGCAGCCGAGATCGAGCATGCGCTTGAAGGGGCCGAGACCAAGCGCCTGCAGGCGCTGGCGCACGAGAACCGGGACGTGGTAGCCGAGCTGCTCCACCAGCACATCCTCGAAAACCTCGGCATGCTGATCGAAGAGCGTCTCGACATAGGCATCAGGCGCCTTGACCGGCGTTTCGCCGCGTCCCATCGAGGCGATGCGCACGGCTGCGCCGCCATGATCCTCCGGGTCGAGAGCCAGAACATGCTCGTAAGCCTGCACCGCAGCGTCGATATCGCCGGCCTTCTCCAGCGTCAATGCCCGGTTATAGGCTTCCGCCAGAGCGTCTTCGTCGATCTTCTTCTTTGCCATGGTTACAGGCCCTTCCTTTTGTCACGCAGGCATTAAGATGCCTGATCGGCTTTTGCAATGCTTGCCGTGCAGGCGCAGAATATGACCTTCGGCATAGGCGGCTTGGGGAGGGCGCTATCCGAACAAAAAATAAGGGAGGAATCACCATGGACAATGAACTCACCGCACCCAACCCGACAAGCGGCCCGGCGGAGCGCGGCCGCCCCTCCTTGCCGTCGACGTCGGCTGAAGTCACCAATACGCTGACTCATTATTATCGGGGTGAATTGGGGAGGATGACGAGTTGGCGCGATCGCATCGACCGGACATCGAACTGGGCGATCACGGTGGTTGCGGCTCTACTGTCCGTGTCGCTGTCGACGCCGACATCGCATCACGGTGTTTTGCTGTTCGGCATGATGCTGATCACTCTGCTGCTGATGATCGAGGCGCGGCGATATCGCTTCTTCGATGTCTACCGCTCGCGGGTGCGGCAATTGGAGCGGCACTATTTCGCCCAGATTCTGGCGCCGCAGGCCGAACTCAGTTCCGATTGGGCGCTGCCGATCGCGGCCAGCCTTCGGTCTCCGCGGCTTTTACTCAGCTATGCAGAGGCGGCGCAGCGGCGGTTAAGGCGCAATTACTGCTGGATGTATGGAATCCTGCTCCTTGCTTGGATATTGAAGATTTCAACACCGAGACTCCAGACGAATGGTGGCGTGCAAGAGATGCCGCACTCGTGGAGCTATATTATCGAGAATGCGGCACTCGGACCGATGCCCGGCGAAGCGGTCATCATCCTCGTCGCGGTATTCTATGCCTTCGTCCTCTACGGTGCGGTCCGTCGCGGGCCGGACGACGGGGATTTCATCCATGGCGAGGCGCATGTCTGACGGCGGCACAGCCGATCGCGACGTCGTCCAGGCGATCCGGCTGCTTAGTGCAGGATGAATTCTCCTTTTAGCGCCCGCCATTCGGTTGCTGAAATCAGCTTGCGATGGACATAGCGCACGGAATGCAGCGGGCCATCCAGCGTTTCCTGCCAGAATTTCAGGAAGCCGCGCATTTCCGGGAAGTTCGGGGCGAGATCATAGTCCTGCCAGATATAGGTCTGCAGGAATTGCGGATGATCGGGCAGGCGGTAGAAGATCTGCGCCGTGGTCAACCCATAACCCTGCAACTGCTTTTGCATGTCGTTATGCATGAGCTTTCTCTTTCCGTTCCCATTTTTTCGTGACTCATGGTCACTCAAATATGGAAACAGCAGATGGTAAACTCAAGCTTTACAAAAATGTCATGAACTAAATTTATTCACAGAAATCAATGTGTTAGCAGCATCTATGTGGGAGTGCTGCCAAGGTTGCGCCTGGGCGCAGCCTTGGCGAGATCAGCGCTTGAGATGCCGCGTCAGCCGGCCTTCCATCCGTGCCCAGCCATTCCGCATGAGTTCGACGATCACGAGGTAGAAAATCGCTGCCCAGAGATAGATCTGGTAATCATAGGTGCGTGAGAAGGCATAGCGGGTCTCGCCCATCAGGTCGTAGACGGTGATGATGGAGACGGTGGCCGAGCTCTTGATCAGCAGGATGATCTCATTGCCGTAAGGGCGGAGCGCCACGATGAGCGCCTGGGGAATGATAATCTTGCGGAAGGCGATCCAGGTATGGATACCAAGCGCGCTGGCGGCTTCCCGCTGGCCCCTCGGCACGCTCTGAATGGCGCCTCGGACGATTTCCGTCTGATAGGCGGCCGTGTTCAGTGTCATGGCGAAGACGCCGCAATAGAAGGGATCCTTGAAGAACCACCAGAGACCTATGTCTTCCAGCAACCAGCGGAAGCTCGGGAAACCGTAATAGACCATGAAAATCTGGGCCAGCAGCGGCGTGCCGCGAAACAGATAGACATAGCAATAGGTCAGCGTGCTTAGAAATTTATTGCTCGACATACGGGCGAAAGCGAGCGGTATCGAGAGGATGGCGCCGAGGATGAAGGATGTGGCGACCAGTTTGATCGTAATGCCCAGGCCATGCAGAAGCCTCGGGCCGTAGGTTTCGAGCTTGTCGACGTCCCAGCCGAAGACGATCATCGCCAGCAGCGAAATACCGAGAATGGCCCAGAGGGTCAAAAAGAAATAACCGGCAATGCGCGCTTTGGACAGTTTCCTGACCGTCTCCGGCGGTGCCGGTCGCGCGGCGATCAGAACTTCGGCATGGCTCATCGATGGACCTCCGCGCGTTTAGCCCATCGATCGAGATAGAAGAGGCCGACGGAAGAGATGACGGCCAGTGTCAGATAAAACAGGCAAGCGATGGAATAGAAGGTGAAAGGTGCCTTGGTGGCACGAACGGCAATCCCCGTCTGCCTGATGATGTCGGCAAGGCCGATGATGGACACGTAAGACGTATCCTTCAGCAGGTTCATCCAGAGGTTCCCGAGATTTGGCAAGGAAATACGTACGAGTTGCGGCACGATGATAAGCCGCATGGTTCGCGCCCGATGAAATCCAAGGGCATCACCTGCCTCATACTGACCTTTGGGAATGGCTTTGAAGGCAGAGAGGAGGACTTCCGAGCAATAGGCGGAAAAGACGATCGCCAGTGCTACCATGCCGGCCGCGAATGCATTGATCTCGACGGGGCCATTGTAGCCGAACTTGGCGAGTAGCGATTGCAGAAGGATCTGCATGCCGTAGTAGATGATGAAAAGCGTCAACAGTTCCGGCAGGCCACGGAAAATCGTCGTGAAGACACCTGCCGCAAGCCGCAACGGCCTTTCCTCGGATTGCTGCGCGAGCGCGACGAAGAAGCCGATGATGACGCCAAGCGGCAGCGTCAGGACCGAGACGGCTATGGTTATCTTCAATCCGCCGGCCAGTTCGTCGCCCCAGCCCGTATCGCCGCAAGCGAGCATGGTATCCGGTCGGAACATGCTGAACACGGTGAACAGTCCCGCAGGACCGCACAATGGATCAAAAATCGTACTCAACCAGGTCCACAAGGAACCAAGGGCGGAAAACAATCCGCTCATGCTATATTTCCCCTAGCGGCTTTTGCCGCGTTTCTGCTTATATTCTTCTCGTTGTCAAACAAAAACGGCGGAAGGGCAAGCTTCCGCCGTCGTCTTTTCCCAGGGAATCGACGGGCGATCAGTCGCCGTAGACGTCGAAATCGAAATACTTGTCCTGGATTTTCTTATAGGTGCCGTCAGCGCGGATCGCAGCGATCGCGGCGTTCAGCTTGTCCTTGAGAGCCGTATCGCCCTTGCGGACGGCGATGCCTGCACCCGCACCGTTGATGACCGGATCGATTTTCAGCGTGCCGAGCATCTTGCAGCAATTGCCTGCATCGGACTTTACCCATTCCGACAGCACGACCACGTCGTCGATGGCGGCGTCGATGCGGCCATTGCTGAGGTCGAGCTTGTATTCGTCGGCCGACGGATAAAGCTTCAGCTCGGCATCCTTCAGGTGCGCCGAGGCGTAGTTCGCATGCGTCGTGGACGACTGCGCACCAATCGTCTTGCCCTTCAGGGCTTCGTCGGTGGCTTCCTTGAGGGTGGAGTCCTTCGGAACGGCGATCGCCGGCGGCGTGTTGTAGTACTTGTTGGTGAAGTCGACGATCTTCTCACGTTCGGGCGTGATCGACATCGAGGAAACGATCGCGTCGAACTTCTTGGCCTGCAGAGCCGGAATGATGCCGTCGAAATCCTGGTTCACGAAGGTGCACTTGACCTTCATCTGATCGCAAAGCGCATTGGCTATATCGATGTCAAAGCCGACGAACTTGCCACCTGCATCGAGTGATTCGAACGGCGGATAGGTCGCGTCGGTGCCGATGACGAGCGTGTCGCCGTCGGCAAGCGCCGCGCCGGCGACAAGCGACATCGCGGCAAAGGACGCGGCGGCAAGAAGACGAGTGGAGATGCGCATATTGACCCTCTCTGTTGGTGGCCGGCAGCCCATTATTGTTTTTGGCAGACGGCTCGAGTGGAGCGGGCCGGTAGCCCGCCTTGCGGCGATATTCGTACTTTTTTTCTGGAAAATGCAACTGGAATTACGAAGGCAACCTGCCTTTGCGCAATGCAAGCCCGCCAAAGGGAAATCTGAACGAAACCCATCCGCTGCGTTCAGCCAGGGTTAATTGCGGCAACCTAATAGTGCGGGAACTTATAGCGGCTTGCCGCGATTCAGCCTCACGAGAACCGAAAATTGGCCGGGATCTTGAGGCAATCGCCTTGCCGCTGAGATTCGCAATTCGGCGGACAAAGATCATAAGAGGAGACCCCTATGGGAAAGCGATCCAGACTATTTGCCAGCGCCGCGTTTCCGCTGCTTTCGCTATCGCTCGCCTTCGAGCCGGCAGCAGCGGCGGCACTTCGTGAACAGCCCATAGCACCGCTGAACAATGGCATCGGTGATGTGGCCGCGATGGCCCTCGACACCAGTTTCGAGGTGGCGCAGCAGGAAGCGCCGGCAGCTCAGCCCGATGAGGAGCAGCTCAAGCACAAGAAGCCTGCCGAAGGCGGAGAGGGTCAGAAGCATCAGGGTGGCGGCGAGCAGCAGCACCAGATGAAGCAGGTCGAGCCTGAAGGCGAGCCGCAGCAGAAGGCGCCGAAGCAGCAGCAGCCGGAAGCCAAGCCGCCGAAGGCCGAACATCAGCAGCCAGCGGAGCAGGAGCAGCCCAAGCCGCAGAAGCAGCAACCGGCCGCGGAAGCCCCACCCGAGCCGAAGAAGCAGCGCCAGCAGCCGGCTGAAGAGCAGCCTCAGGCACAGCCCGAAGCCAAACCGCAGCCTAAGGCCGTCGCTCCCGAGGCAGAGCCACAAGCCCCGCAGCCGAAGCAGAAGGCCAAGCAGTCGGAAGCAAAACAGCCTGCGGAGCAAGAGCAACCGAAGCCGCAAAAGCAGCCGGCCGAAGCGCCGCAGCCGAAGGTAGAGCAGCAGCCTGCTACGGAAGCGCAGCCGGAAGCCCAGCCGCCGAAGGCCAAGCCTGGTGCGAAGGCACAGCAGCCGGCTCCGACCGAGAAGCAGGCTCCCGCCGCCAGCGAACAGCCGAATCAGGAGGCTCAGCCTGGAAAGCAGGCGCAGCCCGAACAGAACGCCCATCCCAAGCCGCAAGGTCAGACCGAGGCTCCGGCAAAGCAGCCTGCCGAGCAGCAGCCGGCACCGGCCGGCGAGCCTACCCAGGGACATAAGGCACAGCCGGGAACGCAAGCTCAGCCCCAGACGCAGGCGCAACCTGAGACCCAGCCCGGGACACCAGCGACACCTGGCGCCCAGCAGGGCCAGAAGCAGGGTAGCGATAAAACTCACGGTAAGCAGCCGCAGAACCAGCAGCAGGGCGAGCAGCCCGCAGCCAATCCGCAGCAGCCGGCCCAGCAGGGCACGCCGCAAGGACAACCCGCTCAGGCTGGCAACCCGGCGACGTCGCAGCCCGGCAAGCAGCAGCCCGCCAATGGCGCCGCGACGCCGGCCCAAGGTAGTGCAACGGCTCCCGCCGCAAACGGCAATGGCCAGCAAGCTGGCGAAATCCAGGTGCCTCCGGCCGAGCAGGTCTCGCCGCAGGAACTGGAGCGCCGCAAGAAGATCGCGGAAAACCCAGCCTCTGCCAATGGTCCCGTCATCCTGCCGGTCGAAAACGGAAGCGCGGTTCTGGACAGCCAGAAGGATGCGGTTCGTCGAGGCGAGCATCGGAACAACGGACAGAACCCCGCTGCTCCGGGCGCCCAGGGTGGTGGTGGACAGGCGGGTCAGGCTCAGCAGAGCGGACAGGCTCAGAATGCTCCGGCCCAGCAGCCACCACCGGCCTACACCAAGCCGCCGACCTCCGATGCCGAGGCGCAGCGCGCGGCAGCCGGCGCCCAGCCGCAACCCCCGGTCAAGATGGAAGCCGTGACCAGCGAGCAGGGCCGCCGCATCGATCGCCGGCCGGACTTTGCCCCACCGCAGGGAACGACGGTCCAGACCATCATCAATCAGGACAACCGGACCATCGTGAATGTCGACAACACCTATGTCGTTCGTCACGACGACAGCGAGCGCTTCATCCGAGGTGGCGAGCGGCCGGTCTACGAACAATTGTCGCGCGACCGCTATCGTGAAACGATCGATCAGCCCGATGGCGATCGCGTCGTGACGATCCGCAACCGCTACGGCGACATCATCCAGCGCTCGCGCATCGACGCCAGCGGCCGCGAATATGTGCTGTTCTACTCGCCGGAACTGGAAGATCGTCCGGACAATGACGACTACTTCCGCGATCCGGGCGACAGCCTGCCGCCGATGCGACTGCTCATTCCGCTGAGCCAGTACATCATCGACACGGCATCGAACCGCAACGCCGACTATTACGACTTCCTGCGTGAGCCTCCGGTCGAGCCGGTCGAGCGCATCTATTCGGTCAACGAAGTCCGCTATTCGGCTCGTATCCGAGACAAGATCCGCCGCATCGACCTCGACACGATCACCTTCGCAACGGGCAGCGCCGAGATTCCGATGTCGCAGGCGAGCACCCTTCGCGGTGTCGCCGATGGCATGTTGAAGATCATCAAGCGCGATCCGACAGAAACCTTCCTGATCGAGGGCCATACGGATGCGGTGGGTTCGGCCCAGAGCAATCTGATCCTGTCGGACCAACGTGCGGAATCGGTTGCCAACGTACTGACGGATGTCTACGGCATTCCTGCCGAAAACCTGGTTACTCAGGGCTATGGCGAGCAGTATCTCAAGGTGAATACGCTCGGTCCGTCGCAGGAAAACCGCCGCGTCACCATCCGCCGCATTACGCCGCTGGTGCGCCCGGTCGCATCGAACCGGTAAGGATCAGCTTACAGCTGAACGGCAAGGCCGCCGGGAAACCGGCGGCCCTTCTATTTCGTCGGGTTGCCGAGGCCCACTTTTGCAGCGATGAAATCGGCGATGGCGATCGTGTCGTCGAGGTCGAAAACGACGAGCGAACCGGCGTCTTCAACCGGATGATCCGCGGCGATGGCCACGATGTGAGGGTCTTGCGGGGCGAGCAGTTCGCGCTTTGCCGCTTCCAGCCGGCGCGCCTCGATCTTCGGAATCGGTTCGCGCTTGTAACCTTCGATCAAAACGAGGTCGCAGGGGGCGAGACGCGCCAGTATTTCTTCGAAGCTCGGTTCGGGCGCGCCGCGCAATTCGTGCATGATGGCATAGCGCGTGCCTGAAACGATGGTGACTTCATGAGCGCCAGCCTCGCGATGACGAAAACTATCGGCGCCAACCTTGTCGATATCGAAATCATGATGCGCATGCTTGATGGTCGAGATGCGATAGCCACGCCGGGTGAACTCGGTGACCAGCCGCACGGCAAGCCCCGTCTTGCCGGAATTCTTCCAGCCGGCGATGCCGAAGATTTTGGGCCGAGATTTCGTCATGACGTGCGTTCCAAAGCTGCCAGCCATGCCTCCGCTTCTGCGAGATCGGCTGGTGTATTGATGTTGAAGAAGGGGTCGAGAGGCCCGATTGCCGTTTGGATCGCGGGAAACTCCACCCGCCGCACTTTATGCCGGGCGAGGAAATCTCTCACGCGCCGCTTTGCGTCCGTGGCGATCCATCGCTCCAGATCGTCGGCTGCGGAGACGGGCCAGAGACCGAAAACAGGATGATCCTGACCAAGAGATGCGGCAATGGCAATCTCGTCAGGGCCGTGAATGACCTCGGCGAGGCGGGCGATAAGATCGGCTGGAAAAAAGGGGCTGTCTATGGGGAGAGTGGCGATATGCGAGGCCTCTAGGTAACGCGACCGCGCGTCCTGCAACGCAGCGAGCACACCTGTGAGCGGCCCCAATTTACCGGGAATTGTGTCCGGTATGAGCAGCATCCCCATAGCGTCCGGCCAATCGGCATCCGCATTCAGTGCGATTGGCTTGCTTTGCCGTTGCTCAATCTTGGAGACGATGCGGGCGAGCAGGCTTTCGCCGGCGAGCGGTGCGAAGGCCTTGTTTGCGCCCATGCGGCTGGAACGGCCGCCCGCAAGCAGAACGACGGGAATATCTTCGGGATTGGCGATGAAGTCGGACATGGTTGCGACCTCAGGCGGGAACGCCGGGTTCTGATTCCTGCGCGATGGGCTCGGCCGCCCGCCGTTTGCTTTCGCGATAGAAAGTATAGATGCCGGAGGCGATGACAACGGCAGCGCCGAAAACAGACCATCCGTCCGGCACCTCGCCAAAGGCGATCAGGCCGAGCAGGGCCGACCAGATGAGACTGAGATAGCGGAAGGGCGCGACGAAAGAGATTTCGCCCGTGCGCATGGCCAAGATGACGCTCTGGTAGCCGATCAGCACCAGCACGGAGGCCAGCAGGATCTGCAGGAGCGATGTCGTGCTCACTGGCTGCCAACCGCCAAAGGGGACGATGCACAATGCTCCGAATATGGAAATGGAAATTGCCGTACAGAGCGTGACCATCAGCGACGGCACATTCTTATCGATGCAGCGTGTCGCCAGATCGCGGGCGGCGGTCGCAAACATGCAGGCGATGGCAAGGAGGGCCGCTGTCGTGAACCCGTCCCGGCCGGGCCTGATGATGATCAGCACGCCGACGAAGCCGACGACAATGGCCGTCCATCGCCTCCATCCCACAGGCTCCTTCAGGAAAATCATCGCGCCAAGCGTCACGGCAAGCGGTACTGCCTGTTGGATGGCGGAGGCATTGGCGATGGGCATCATTCCAAGAGCGGTGATATAGGTTGCCGCCGCCAGTGCTTCGCAGGCGATGCGCAGCGCAATCATCGGCTGCAGGATGACGCGCCAATTGCGCAGAGCGCCCATTCGGCGAGCGAGCAGATAGACGAAAAAACTCGTGAACAGGCCGCGGATGAAGATGATTTCGCCTGCATTCATCGTGGCGATGACTGTCTTGGACAGCGCATCGCTGCAGGAGAAGCCGGCCATGGCAGCCGCCATGAAGAGCGCACCCTGCGTATTCTTGGTCAGTCGCATAAGAGATGAGTCCCCGATATACCCATCTGGATTAGCGCCGTTTTCGGCAAATTGGAATCGGCTGTGCTTTGGGTGCAGTTGAATTCGATTGTGCAGTGCGGCGAAATTGCTGCGAAAGAAAGGTTGGTTTTTCGCGTAATGGTCGCGAAATGATACGGCGGTTGTAATTTTTTTGCCAATGCGAAGAGTTTCGGGCAGGCGATTAATCCTTATTCAATCTTATTTCCCGAGGCTCACAGCGGTTTTGCATGAGGCAGAAGCACCTACCGCAGCGCAGCAGGAATGACGATCCCGCCTCCGCTGGAGATTTTTAATAATCCAGTTGAGGCGCCGCATGTTTTTCATTGATCGTCTTTTGCAAGGCCGCAGGATTGTCACCAAAGTCCTAATTTTCGTGGTACCGCTGGTGGTTCTCATCGCCGGTGTCGGCCTCGTCGGTTATCACACCGCCAATATTCTGAACGGTCACATGACCGTGACGCGCGCCACGATCGAAAATATCAGCGATTTCGAGAACCTGCAGGCTGCCCTCCAGGAATTCACGGGGTCACCTTCCGATGATACGCGCCAGGCACTGGCCGACAAGGTCGATGCGCAGGAACAGGGTGTCCGTCGATTGAGCGGGCTGCTCAGCGACGATCAGCGCGCCAAAATCGTTCCGGTCACCGAGCTCGCCGCCAAGATGCGCACGCAGGAAGCCACGCTCTGGTCTATCAAACAGAAGCAGGACAGCGACGTCGAAGCCATCCGGAAGGCGGTGCAAAATGTCGAGGCGACCGCCAAGGCGGCCGGCAAGCAGATCGACATCATCCGCAAGGATTTCAGCGACAAGGAGACCTTTGCCAAAGAACTGCTCTACGATGCCGCCGCTTATAAGGGCCTTTCGGAGAAGATGAGCAATCTGCGCATTCAAGTCCAAATGGCAGCCGACTCCACGGAAGAAATTTCCGATGCACGCACCTACGCCGATGCCATCTTGAAGCAGGTGACGGTTTCAAAGGCACTGGTTTCGAAGCGCGGCGCCAGCCTCGTTGCGAATGCCTCCGATGCTGCCGACAAGCTCGACGCGGTCCTGAAGGGCTCCGGTACGCCCGACCAAAAGGTCGAGGCCATGGCGCCGATCCTGCAGAGCTTCGTGAAGATCGAAGGCGAGATGACGCTGCAATCGGCCAAGAACAGCGATACAGCCGCCGATCGTTTCGTCAGTCTGGACAAGATCATCGATGGCCAGAAGGAGCTTCTGGATCACGTGGATCAGGCGCTCGGTCTCGTCGATCGCCTGACCCTGCATGCCTCGCGTATGGAAAATGTCCGCGATGCTGCATCGCGCGAGCCAGTGCTTACGGACCTCAAGGATCTGCAGAGCGTTGCTGCCAGGATCTCGGAACTTGGCCAGACCAACGCCACCATGCGTGATTTTTCCGCTCACATGAAGCCGCTGATCGACGGCCTGACCAATGGATCGGCCGATCTGCTTCAGACGGCAGCCGACTGGAAGACGACGCGCGTTCAGTCCAATACCCTACTGGCCGATGCGATGACCTCGCTGCGTGGCTTTGTCGCCCAGGCGCAGGAACTCGGCAAGGAAGACAGCGAACGCTCGGCCAATGTCTCGGTCATCGCCATGATCGTCGGCACGCTGCTTGCCATCATCGGCGGACTGATGCTGGTGGAAACCCTGCGTGGACCGCTGAAGCGTGTCACCGACGTCATGACACGCCTTGCCAGCGGTGACCTGGAAGTCGCGATCGACGGCCGCAATCGCGGCGACGAGATCGGCGACATGGTGCGCTCCGTCAGCGTCTTCCGCGATGCCGCGCTCGAAAATGTCCGGCTGGAGCGGGAGGCTGAAAGCGCCCGTGCGCTCTCCGCCGAAGAGGCCGCCCGCCGCGCCGCCGAGCGCGCCCGCATCGAAGCCGAGCAGAAGCAGGCGCTCAATGCGCTGGCCGATGTTCTCGCCAAGCTTGCCGACGGCAATCTGGAGGAGGGCATGCGTGAGGATCTTTCCGCCGATTTCGTGGAAATGGCCTTCACCTACAATCATGCGGTCGAAGCTCTGCGCGAAACCCTGACGGACGTTCGCTATACGGCCGAGGAAATCAAGGGCGGCACCGGCAACCTTGCCATGTCGGCTGACGATCTGGCGCGGCGCACCGAACAGCAGGCGGCCGCTCTTGAGGAAAGCTCGCGGGCGCTGCATCGCCTCAGCGACGTCGTGCGCTCGACCGCCGATCGTGCACGGCAGACGGCGACCTCCGTCAATGAGACGCAGGCTTATGCGACGCAGTCGGGCGAAGTGGTTGCCAAGGCTGTGGGCGCCATGAGCGAGATCAACCGTTCCTCCGAGAAGATCGCCACGATCATCGGCGTCATCGACGAGATCGCCTTCCAGACCAACCTCTTGGCGCTAAATGCAGGGGTCGAGGCAGCCCGTGCCGGCGAAGCGGGCCGCGGCTTTGCCGTCGTCGCCCAGGAGGTGCGCGAACTGGCGCAGCGCTGTGCCAATGCGGCGAAGGAGATCAAGGGCCTGATTTCGGCAAGTTCTGCCCAAGTGCAGAATGGCGTACATCTGGTCGAGCAGACCGGCGCGGCACTGGCTGAGATCATCAACCATGTCACCGGCGTCCAGAGGCTGGTTGCCGATATTTCCTCTGCCACCACCGAGCAGTCGACTGGTATCGAGGAAGTGACGCGTGCCGTTTCCGAAGTCGAACTGATCACGCAGCGCAACGCGGCGATGGTTGAGGAGAACAACGCGGAGATCCACGGCCTTCGCCAGCGGGTCGACATGCTGTCGGAAAAGATTGATCGCTTCCGCACCGGCGATGGCGAGGTGGAATATGCGAGCTACAGCAGTACGGATGCGCGATATCGCGCCGCATAAAGCGGTGCTTTAGATAAGGCCAATAACCGATTGATGCGCCGGGCTAATGGTTCGGCGCATTTTGATTGAAGCTTACTGTCGCGATCACGGCGCCGCGGACGAATTACCGGCCGAGATTCAGCGTTTCACCATCGGCGGGGATTAACAGGCGCAACGGATCGAGACCACCTGCTTCTGCGGTTTGGCGAAGATCCTGGCGTGTGACGGTCGCGTGATCGAGCGCTTCCATATGGGTTGCGACGATAGTCGCTTGCGGTGCGAGCCGGCTGACTTCGAGCGTCTGTTTGTCATCCATGACGATCAGGTCGCCGTCCCAACGGGCGCCGCAGGAATGGGTGACGATGATATCGGGCGAGAATTCATGGATCGTTTCGATGACCGGAGGGTAAAGCACGGTATCGCCAGCCCAATAGACGGTAGGTTCGCCGGCAGCTTCCAGCGTGAGGCCGATGACCGGCCCCATTTTTTCCACTACTGGCCCGACACCGTGGCTGCCCTGCCGGGGCGTGATTGTCAGCCCTTGCCAAGTGATCGATTGCGCAAGCGGGGTCACATTTGTGAAGCTGGCGTCGCGGATACGTCCTTCGTCACCGGGTTGGCAAAGGATCGGCAATGTTTTCGGCACGCGCTCCTTGGCCACAGCATCGAAATGATCGGTATGCAGATGCGATACAATCACCAGCTCGACGCCCTGGAGAATATCGTCGATCGAACGTGGCAGTTCCGTCATCGGATTGGGAGAGCGGCCAGTGAAGGACGGAAGACTATGGCGCGGTGCAAAGTAAGGGTCGATCAGCAGCACATGGCCGCCATAGCTGATCTTCAGCGTCGCGTTGCGAATAAGCTCAAGCTGCATGTAGATTGTCTCGATTTAATTTAGCCGCCGGTAACGCTCATGTGGCGCGCGACCACTGGGCGGTTGTGCGTGCGGTCGATGATGAAGTCATGACCTTTGGGCTTGCGGGTAATGGCTTCGTCGATTGCGGCGTGGAGCAGGGCGTCATCCTCGCTTGCGCGCAACGCTGTGCGCAGGTCGGCCGCATCGTTCTGCCCCAGGCACATATAGAGCGTACCCGTGCAGGTGAGCCGCACGCGATTGCAGCTCTCGCAGAAATTATGGGTCATCGGCGTGATAAAGCCGAGGCGACCGCCGGTCTCTGTGACTTCGACATAGCGGGCAGGGCCGCCCGTCTGGTAAGGGATGTCCGTCAGCGTGAACTGATCTTCGAGATCGGCGCGCAACTGGGAGAGCGGCAGATACTGGTCGGTGCGGTCTTCGTCGATCTCGCCCATGGGCATGGTCTCGATGACGGTCAGGTCCATGCCGCGACCATGCGCGAACCGCAGCAGGTCGGGAATTTCGGTATCGTTGAAGCCTTTGAGCGCGACGGCATTCAGCTTGATCTTCAGGCCGGCCTTCTGCGCCGCGTCGATGCCTTCCATCACCTTGGAGAAATCTCCCCAGCGGGTGATCGTACGGAATTTATCAGGATCCAAAGTATCGAGCGACACGTTGATGCGCCGGACGCCGCTATCGTAAAGTTCTTCGGCATGGCGGGCGAGCTGAGAACCGTTGGTCGTCAGGGTCAATTCGTCGAGTGCGCCATTTTTCACGCTCTCGCCGAGTTTGCGGACCAGAAACATGATATTCTTGCGCACCAGAGGTTCGCCGCCGGTAAGCCTGATCTTGCGCACGCCCTTGGTGATGAAGGCGGAACAGAGCCGGTCGAGTTCTTCCAGCGTCAGCAGATCCTTCTTGGGCAGGAAGGTCATGTGTTCGGCCATGCAGTAGGTGCAGCGGAAATCGCAGCGATCGGTGACGGAAACGCGCAAATAGGTGACCGCGCGCCCGAAAGGGTCAATCATCGGGCTTCTATCCGCTGCCAGCGGCGAGGCGCCGCCTATCGTACCGACAATGCTGTTCACTCAAATCTCCATCACGCTGCTAATGTGTGCATAGGCGATTGTTGCGTCAAGGAAAATGACTTTCAATTATACTTGCGTGTGGAGCTGTGGCGGCATAATTCTCGAAAACACACTGAAAGGCATGGGAAAATCGATGAGTGACGTTTGGCCGACCGAATTGCGGGTCTCGAAGGATCGCCGTCACCTCATCGTGACGTTCGATAACGGCGCGAGCTTTAACTTGCCGGCCGAGATGCTGCGGGTGCTGTCCCCCTCCGCCGAGGTCCAGGGACATGGGCCGGGACAAAAGGTTACCGTGCCGGGCAAGCGCAATGTCGGCATCATGTCCATGACGCCGACCGGCAACTATGCCGTTCGCATCGGGTTCGACGACATGCACGATACCGGCATTTTCACATGGTCCTATCTGCGCGAGCTTGGAGAAAGGGGCCAGGAGCTTTTCGCGGCCTATGAGGCTGAGCTGAAGGAAAAGGGTCTCAGCCGCGACCCGGCTGGAAGGTCGCACTAGCAAACTCCGATAACGGATAGGGGGCGTAAGCATGATCCTTGGGGGTAGGGAAAACTGGCTTCGCGCCAAGGGCAGCAAGAACGAGAGCAAGGTTTCCTTCGTCGAGCTGTTTTTCGATCTGGTTTTCGTTTTCTCGATCTCGCAGCTTGCGCATGCGCTGGCCGAGCATTTCACCCCATTGGGAGCGCTCGAAGCCATCATGCTGATCTTTGCAGTGTGGTGGGTCTGGATTTTCACGGCGTGGGTCACGAACTGGCTCGATCCCGACCGCATGCCGGTGCGTATCATGCTGTTTACGCTGATGTTTGCGGGACTTATCCTCTCCGCCGCTATTCCCGAGGCTTTTGGCGAGAAAGCGATTTTCTTTGCCGGCGCCTACGTCTTCATGCAGGTCGGGCGCTCGCTGTTCACAGTCTACGCTCTCAAGAATGCCAGCGCGGCCAACCATCGCAATTTCCTGCGGATCACCTGCTGGCTCGTCCTGTCCGGCATTTTCTGGATTTCGGGCGCGCTGATCGAAGGCGATGCTCTTATTGTGCTTTGGCTGATCGCTCTCGTCATCGAATATTCGGCCCCTGCGCTCGGCTTCCGGGTGCCTGGGCTTGGCAAATCGACGCCGGCGGACTGGAATGTGTCGGGCGCGCATCTGGCCGAACGTTGCGCGCTCTTCGTTATCATTTGCCTCGGCGAAGCAGTGCTGCAGGCTGGCAAAACCTTTGCCGAGCAGCCGGTTACGCCGTTGATCGTGGCGGTGTTTATCACCGCCTTCGTCGGCACGGTTGCGCTGTGGTGGATTTATTTTCAGTTTGGGCATGAAAGGGCGGCTCATCGCATCGAGCATGACGACATGCCGGGTAGTCTCGCGCGGCAGGCATTTACCTATGCGCATATTCCCATCCTCGCCGGCATTATCCTGAGCGTCGTCGGAGATGAATTTCTCTTTGCTCATCCACATGATGCCGCCGACATGCACGCTGCAGCCGCGCTACTCGGCGGACCGGCGGTCTTTCTCCTTGGAAATCTCTGGTTCAAAGGGGTAACCACCGGCCGGCCGCCGCTATCGCATATGGCGGGGCTTGTTGGGCTGGCGCTGTTGCTGCTTACCTTGCCGATGGTTGTGGTCTATCAGCTCGGCATCCTCGCCACGGCCGTACTCGTCGTCGTTGCGATCTGGGAATTCGCCTCGCTGAACCGGGTCGTTCCTTCGGCGCGCTCAGCCGGCGATCATTGATCGCCAGCAAGCTCTAGCGGTTCACGTTCTTCCTGTAGCAGGAGACTGACGACGCGTTCCATATGCACGGTGATCGCTTCACACTCTTCGATCGGCGCATCCGAGAGCATCCGGTCGATGAGCGCAGTCTGGATGATCATGGCTTCCTCGGTTACACGGCGCCCTTCCTCCGTCAGGTAGAGGCGGAGCACGCGTTTGTCCTGCTTGTCGCCGCGCCGTTCGATCAGCCCCCGCTTTTCCATCTGCGGCAGCAACATGCTCATGTTGGAGCGGCCGACCAATAGCTTGCGGGCGAGTTCCTGCTGGGAAATGCCTTCAAAGCGAAACAGGTTGACGAGAATGTCGAGGTGCGGCGGCTTGATGTCGAGATGCGCCAATGCCCGTCCGAGTGATTGTTGCATCAGCTGGCAGGCGCGCGCCACGGCGATCCAGCTTCGAAAACGCGGATGGTCCCAGGGAAGGGGTTGATTTTTGTTCATCGTTGTACTTTATTGTTCATAGTTGAACATTATCGGATTCCCACTATGCCATCCTTTGCGCTCAAGGTCACCCGGTCGAGTCTCGCCGGTCTCGAAAGGCTGTCTCCGCGGCTCGCCGGCAAGGCGGCTTTCCGGCTTTTCTGTCTGACGCCTTCGCGTCGCCCACGCGGCTCGAAGGCCAAGGCGGCGCATATGGAAGGCAGGCAGCGTCTTCTCGCAGCAGAGCAGGTGATGCTGCCGCTTCCGGGCGGCCGTGCCATGGCCTACCGCTTCAACGGCGGAGCCAAGGGAACGCGCAAGCGCTATCTCGTGGTCCATGGCTGGGGTTCCAGCAGTGAATACATGTCCGAACTGGCCGCATTCCTTGCCGACGATGGAGCGGAGGTGATCTCGCTCGATCTTCCCGGGCATGGTCGCTCAGGCGGGCGGTTCTTGAATGTGCGTTTGGCCGTCTCCGCCATTGCCGCGGCGTCGGCCCGTTTCGGAGCCTTCGATGCCGCGATCGGACATTCTTTCGGCGGCGCATCGCTGACGCTGGCATCTGCAGGCTTTCTGCCTGGCATCGAACCGATTTGGCCAGGCAAACTGGTGTTGATCGGCGCGCCGAGCGCCATGGGCTGGCTGTTTAAGGATTTCGGCCGCCTGATGCGACTTGGACCAGCGACGCAGGCGGCCCTGGAAGACGAGGTTCGCCTGGTAACGGGCAGGACGCTCGCTTCCTATGACCAGAAGCGCGACCGGCTCGATCCGAGCCGGCCAGTTCTTGTCGTCCATGCCGAGGATGACAAGGAAGTGAGCGCCGATCACGCGCGCGGCTATGCCGCCGAGGGCGCGCATGTCCGTATCTTCTGGGCCAACGGTTTCGGGCACCGGCGCATTGTGAGTGCTGCACCCGTGCTTGACGCCATCCAGAGCTTCCTTGCCGAAGATATCGAGGAGGAAAATTCGCTCGAAAATCATGACGGGACGGTGCTATCGTTCTACCGAACTCCGCTGCGTCGCTCGTCATAACGATGTCTGCGCTGCCTCGGATCTGAGTGGATTGCCATAGAGAAGCGTGAGGCCGCATGCACATCGTCACATCCGTCGAGGAACTGAAGCAGCTCTATGGCGACGCCGGCGAAGCGTCGATCACGAAGGTAACGAGTGTCCTGACACCACTTTATCGCCGGATGATCGAAGTATCGCCCTTCATGGCTCTGGCAACGGTCGGGCCTGAAGGGCTTGATTGTTCACCGCGCGGCGACTTGGGTGGAGTCGTTCGCGTGGAGGATGAGAAGACCCTGCATCTGCCGGATTGGCGCGGCAACAATCGCGTCGACTCTCTTGCGAATATCGTGCGCGATCCGCGCATAGCGCTGATGTTTCTCATCCCGGGATCGAATACGACGATGCGGCTCAACGGTCGGGCTGTCGTCTCGATCGAGCCAGCATTGCTCGACAGTTTCGAGATGGATGGGAAGCATCCGCGCTGCGTTGTCGTCATCACGATTGAGGAAGTCTATTTCCAGTGCGCGCGAGCGGTGATGCGGGCCGAGCTGTGGAATGCGGAGCGGTTCGTCGATCCGGCAAGTCTGCCGAGTCCAGGCATGATGCTCAAGGCTGCAAAGGCCGATTTCGATCAGGAAACCTATGACCGCGAGGCGCCGGCGCGGGCCGCCAAGACGCTTTGGTAAACAAGCCGCCGGCATGCCTGGGAAAGCAGCGCCGGCGGTTGGTTGGCTTCGCTTCTAATTCTTGTAGATGAGCCAACTTTTGGTGAAATCCTTCTGCATGCCGTCCTGATAGACGCTGCTGCAATTGCGGCCGGCATTCTTGGCGCAGTAGAGCGCCAGATCGGCCTTGTTATACAGCTCTCCCGAATCGGCTGCTTCCGAAGCCATGCAGATGCCGAGGGAGAGAGTGATCGGACCATAATCGACCCTGGTGCGCGAATTCTTGAACGGCGTCGCTTCCAAGGTGCGACGTACCCGTTCGCAGACTGTCGTAACGTCCTCGATGCTGGTGGCTTCCAGAATGAGGGCGAATTCCTCGCCGCCGACGCGGGCGACGAAAACGTCGCGGCGCACATTGGCGCGGATGATCGAGGCGACGGTCGCCAAGATCTTGTCGCCGACCGGATGGCCGAAAGTGTCGTTGATCCGCTTGAAATGATCGATATCGGCAAGCACCAGAGCGGTCGTCGGTCTGGTCAGCTGATTGTCGAAGATCGAGACCAGCCGGTCCTCGAAGGCGCGACGATTGGAAAGCCGGGTCAGTGCGTCGGTATTGGCGATGCGCTTATATTCGTCCAGTTCCTTGCGAACCAGCTCCATTTCCTGGCTCCGCTGGACGACGTTCTCGACCGTCTTTTCACCATGAGCCATGGTGTCGCCTGTCGCTGCGGCGAGCATGTCGATGGCGCCGCGCAGCAGTTCGGCGCTGTTGTGGCTCCTCGAACTTATGCTCTCACAGGTCTCGCCAAGCAGGCGATTGTAGCTTTGGAGCGTCGTCTGTTCCTGGCGCAGGGCGCGCAGGACGGCATCGAGTTCGGTGGTCAGACGGGTATGCGCATCGTCGAAGACACGACCCGCGTGATGCGGAAAATATTTGGCTCCGATGTCGTCCAGCTCTTCCTGGGTGGCGCTCTTGCCGAGGGCTGCCAGTTCACGGGTGAGAGCGAGATTGGAGCCTATATAAGCTTCATAGAAAAGTTCGTAATTGCGCGGAATAGGTGCGATCCCCATGGATCGCATGGCGTATGTAATCTGCCCTGCCACGTCGGGAATTTGCGCCTTGGGCGCAATCGCCGTACTCATCGTGAGCTCCGTAACATGTATTGGTTAAATCCCTTCTTTATCTATGCAAAGATTCTTTGAGAAAATATTAAGGACGTGATTGTGAAAAATCCTCTGTGATTACGGTTTTATTCGGAAATAATTACAATTGAAGGATGGTTTTACAGAAGGGGCGCTGATGCGCCCCTTTCGATATGTTCGATCGCAAGTGGTTTTTTCTATCCGAGATTGAGTTCCTGGAAGAAATCGTTGCCCTTGTCGTCAATGACGATGAAGGCGGGAAAATCCTCTACTTCGATCTTCCAGACGGCTTCCATGCCGAGTTCCGGATATTCGAGAACCTCTACCTTCTTGATGCAATCTTGAGCAAGGCGGGCAGCCGGCCCGCCGATCGAACCGAGATAGAAGCCGCCATATTTCTTACAAGCTTCCCGTACGGCACGCGAGCGGTTGCCCTTGGCGAGCATGACCATGGAGCCGCCGAAGGACTGGAACT
The DNA here is from genome assembly GCF_027109195.1 of Rhizobium sp. AG207R. Taxonomy (NCBI): domain Bacteria; kingdom Pseudomonadati; phylum Pseudomonadota; class Alphaproteobacteria; order Hyphomicrobiales; family Rhizobiaceae; genus Rhizobium; species Rhizobium sp. AG207R. The sequence continues at coordinate 150,927 of NZ_JAEPVT010000010.1, read as the reverse complement.
GGTCGACGTAACTATCCATGCGGCCCGCGGTTGTCGGGCCGAAGGAACCGGAAGCATAGCCAGCCGGTGTCTTTGCCGGGCCGGCGTAATAAACCGGATGGTTTTTCAGGTATTCCGGCATGCCTTCGCCTTTTTCCAGGCGCTCGCGGATTTTGGCATGCGCCAGGTCGCGTGCCACGATGATCGTGCCGGTGAGCGACAGCCGTGTCTTGACGGGATGTGCGGATAGTTCTGCCAGGATATCCGCCATAGGCCGGTTGAGATCGATGCGGACCATGGACTCCGAGAGCTTGGCTTCATCGATCTCGGGCATGTACTTGGACGGATCGGTTTCGAGCTGCTCGATGAAGATGCCGTCGCGCGTGATCTTGCCCTTGGCCTGGCGATCGGCAGAACAGGAGACGCCGAGGCCGATCGGCAGCGATGCGCCATGACGGGGCAGGCGGATGACGCGGATATCATGGCAGAAATACTTGCCGCCGAACTGGGCACCGACGCCGAGGCTCTGCGTGAGCTTGTGGATTTCCTTCTCCATTTCGATATCCCGGAAGGCATGTCCGCTTTCGGAGCCTTCCGTGGGAAGACAGTCGAGATACCGTGTCGAGGCGAGCTTGACCGTCTTTAAGTTCATCTCGGCAGACGTGCCGCCGATGACGATGGCGAGATGATAAGGCGGGCAGGCGGCCGTACCGAGCGTCAGGATTTTCTCCTTCAGAAAATCCAGCATGCGGTCATGCGTCAGAAGCGACGGAGTGCCCTGATAGAGGAAGGTCTTATTGGCCGAGCCGCCGCCCTTGGCGACAAAGAGGAATTCATAGGCGTCGGTGCCTTCCTCATAGATATCGATCTGGGCGGGCAGATTGTTTTTGGTGTTCTTTTCCTCGAACATCTTGATCGGTGCGAGCTGCGAGTAGCGCAGGTTCTTCTTCTCATAGGCATCGAGTACGCCCTTTGCCAGCGCGCTGCTGTCGCCGCCCTCGGTCCAGACGCGGCGGCCTTTCTTGGCCATGATAATGGCGGTGCCGGTGTCCTGGCACATGGGAAGCACGCCGCCAGCGGCGATATTGGCATTCTTCAGCAGATCGTAGGCGACGAAGCGGTCGTTATCGGTGGCTTCCGGGTCTTCCAGGATCGAGGCGAGCTGCTTCAGGTGGCCGGGGCGCAGCAGGTGGTTGATATCGGCGAAAGCCGTCTCGGCGAGCAGGCGGATGCCCTCGGGTTCGACGGTCAGGATTTCCTGGCCCTTGAAGGTGTCGACGGAGACGTAATCGCCCGAAATCTTGCGGTAGGGGGTCGTGTCGTCGCCGAGAGGAAACAGATCGTCAGCCATTTGGGAAACCTTTCAAGCCGGATGGCGGGGAAGATGTTTGGAAACGATCTAAATCCGGCTTGAGGCAAAAGCAATTGTTTGGCTGTCGGTCGACATTTCAAAATGGGAGATTGTCGACGGGTATGCGCAGGACGGGGTGAGTCTTTTTTGATGCTGAGGCCCTGTGCCCGGCCCCTCACCCTAACCCTCTCCCGCTTGCGAGGAGAGGGACTTGTTTCGCATTTGCAGCACCGACTGAAGCTGCTGATCTTGCACGATAAACTCGCTCTCCCCGCAGGAGCGGGGAGAGGAGCCATGCACACGGCTTTGGCATTGGAGGACTATGCCTGGTAATCGCTGAAGGAGGAACTTACTTCGGACCGATCATCGTTTCCGGCCGGACGATGGCATCGTATTCTTCCGATGATACCAATCCACTCGCCAGAGCTTCTTCCTTCAGGGTCGTGCCGTTCTTGTGAGCGGTCTTGGCGATCTTGGCGGCATTGTCGTAGCCGATCTTCGGCGCGAGTGCCGTCACCAGCATCAGCGAACGTTCGAGACCGGCCTTGATATTGTCCTCGCGGGCTTCGATGCCGACGATGCAGTTGTCGGTGAAGGAGACGGCGGCGTCGCCGAGCAACTGCACCGACTGCAGGAAGTTGTAGGCCATCATCGGATTGTAGACGTTGAGCTCGAAATGGCCCTGGCTGCCGGCAAAGGTGAGGGCTGCATTGTTGCCGAAGATGTGAATGCAGACCTGCGTCAGCGCTTCGCATTGTGTCGGATTGACCTTGCCCGGCATGATCGACGAGCCCGGTTCGTTTTCCGGCAGCGCCAGTTCGCCGAGACCGGAGCGCGGGCCGGAGCCGAGCAGGCGGATGTCGTTGGCGATCTTGAAGAGTGCGGCTGCCGCGGCATTAATGGCGCCATGGCTGAAGACCATCGAATCATGGGCGGCCAGCGCCTCGAACTTGTTCGGGGCGGTAACGAAGGGCAGGCCGGTGATTTTGGCGATCTCGTCAGCGACCTTCTCTGCAAAGCCGATCGGCGCATTGAGGCCGGTTCCGACCGCGGTGCCACCCTGGGCGAGTTCGCAAAGGCCCGGCAGGGTCAGCTCGATGCGTTTGATCGACGAGGCGACCTGGGCGGCATAGCCTGAGAATTCCTGGCCGAGCGTCAGTGGCGTTGCATCCTGCGTGTGAGTGCGGCCGATCTTGATGATATGGGCGAAGTCGGCGACCTTCTTTTCCAGGGCCGCATGCAGGTGCCTGAGCGCCGGCAGCAAGTGATGGACGATCTGCTCGGCGCAGGCGATGTGCATGGCAGTCGGATAGGTATCGTTCGACGACTGGCTCATGTTAACGTGGTCGTTCGGATGCACGGGCTTTTTCGAACCCATAACGCCGCCGAGCATCTCGATTGCGCGATTGGAGATCACTTCGTTGGCATTCATGTTCGACTGCGTGCCCGAGCCGGTCTGCCAGACGACAAGCGGGAAATGATCGTTAAGCTTGCCATCTATGACTTCCTGTGACGCATCGACGATTGCCTTGCCGAGCGCCGGATCCAACTGGCCGAGCTCCATATTGGCGCGCGCAGCCGCCTGTTTGACGATGCCGAGGGCGCGGACGACCGAGAGCGGCTGCTTTTCCCAGCCGATCTTGAAATTGCCGAGCGAGCGCTGCGCCTGCGCGCCCCAATAGCGGTCGCTGGCGACTTCGATCGGGCCGAAGGTATCGGTTTCGGTGCGGGTGGACGTCATCTTCGTGGTCCTGCTTTCCATTGAGACAGATAGCAGCCATATAGGTGCGAACCGTGCTCATGAAAACATCAAAGCGCCATTCATGATTATAAAAATCATGTTTTCAATGCGGTCGTCGGGCGTGCCCTTTTTAACACGCCTGGCATATATTCGCGGAGGCGCATTTTACGCCCCTCAAAAAGCCAGGGAAATTTCAATAAAAGATTAACCAATAATTTCATAATTCGGTGTGGACTAAGCGCGGAAGACGCCACTGCTTCGTCACGTGAAGTTGAGGCATTGAACGAAAGGCGGGGTCTCGTCGTTTTCAGTGTAGTGGGTGTATGATGTCTGAGACATCGCGGCCGAGTTGAAAACAGCACCGTCGAGCTCGAAGTTACCGTACGATACAGGGACTGATTAGAGAATGAAACTTGCCATCAAAGCCACAGCATCCGTCCTGGCTCTTTCCTGCTGCCTTTCCTCGATTGGCGCAACCTCCGCAAGTGCTATGACCCTCATGGATTTTATCCGTGGCGGTCAGGGCCGTCAGCAGAGCACGCAGGTTTCGGCTCCGGTTCCCGTCAACCCGGCGCAGACGCTGAACTCCGTTGAGCCTCCGCGGGCAAAGCAGCCGCTGCCGACCGTCGATGCGCCGAAATACTATACTTACAAGGCCGACCAGATGCGGCTGGTGTCGACAGTGCATTTCGCCGATCCGGTTGTGACCGGCGCCGTTGCAGATGCCTCTCCCACGCCGGTTGCTATTGATGCCGAAGTCTCGCAGCGCCGCTATCTGGCGGATGCCCGTGTCATGGCGACCAACGATATCGCCAAGGCGATCGAAACCTATTATGCCGATCAGAGCAAGCCGCTTCTCTGGGTTGCAGATCATGCCGTCAGCGACAAGGCGAAGGCCGCGATGGCGGTCCTTGCCGATGCTGGTTCCGTCGGCCTCGATCCTGCCGACTATGCGGTAACACTGCCCGGCGACAATGCCGCAAATGCCGACCCGGTGCTGCGTGATCGGGCTCTCATGCAATTTGAGCTCACGCTCTCCAGCAAGGTGCTGATGTTCGTCCAGGATACGGTTCGCGGTCGTCTCGACCCGAACAAGATCTCCGGCTATCACGACTTCAAGCGCAAGGACGTCAATCTGACGGCTATGCTCGATGTATTGCGCGCCAGCCCCGATGCTGCCGCCTATCTCAACAGCCGCAGCCCGTCCAACCCGCAATTCATGGAATTGAAGGCGGAGCTTGCGAAGCTGCGTTCCGAGGCCGGAACGGACGGCAGTCACATTTCCATTTCGCTCGCCGGTACGCTGAAGCCGGGTGATAGCTCGCCGGAAATGGCCAATATCGTCAAGGCGATAGAGCATCGCGGCTCGAATGCACTGAAAACGGCTCACGCCGATCTTTTCTCCGCTTATCTGGGCACGCCGAGCTACACGCCCGAGCTCGTGTCGCTGGTCGAGGACTTTCAGCGCGAAAAGGGTCTGACGGCCGACGGCGTGATCGGCCCGTCCTCCGTTCGCGCGATGGTCGGCGAGAACAACGATGTGAAGATCCAGAAGCTGGTCATCGCCATGGAGCAGCTGCGCTGGCTGCCGGACGAACTAGGCCCGCGTTACGTCTTCATCAATCAGCCGGCCTTCATGGTCTATTACTACAATAACAATCAGGAGCAGCTGTCGATGCGCGTCGTCGTCGGCAGCAAGCAGCACCAGACCTTCTTCTTCGAAAATCAGGTGCAGACGGTCGAATTCAACCCATTCTGGGGCGTTCCGCAGTCGATCATCATCAACGAGATGCTGCCGAAGCTGCGTTCCGATCCGAACTATCTCGATCGCATGGGCTATCAGGTCGAAGTGGGCGGTCGCGCCGTCGCTTCGTCCAGCGTCGACTGGTATGGCTCGACGAAGAGCATTTCGGTTCGCCAGCCGCCGAGCAGCGACAATGCACTCGGTGAACTGAAGATCCTCTTCCCGAACTCGCACGCCATCTACATGCACGACACGCCGCAGAAGAGCTTCTTCAAGAAGGATATGCGCGCACTCAGCCACGGCTGTGTCCGTCTTGCCGATCCGCGCGCGATGGCCGCCGCCGTACTGAACACCACGGTTGATGACGTCGCCAAGCAGATCGCTACCGGCCAGAACAAGGCTGTGGCCGTGCCGCAGAAGTTCCCGATCTACATCGCCTATTTCACCGCCTGGCCGAACAAGGACGGCGTAATCCAGTATTTCAACGATGTCTACGATCGCGATGCTGCCACACAGAAGGCGCTCGATGCGACCTCAAAGGCGCGGACTGCTCAGATCTAAAGTCTGTTCAGTGGCGAAAACAAAAATGGCGGCCATGTGCCGCCGTTTTTTGTTGCCTGTCGTATGAGAATATCACGCAGCGTCAGCGGGCGTTTCAGTTCAATTCTTCGCCTCGATCCGCCATTCCCTGCTGCCGAAGGTAACGTCGAAGCGGGAGAGGAAGGAACGACCGAGTAGTCCGTCGACTTCGGCGCCAAGTGCCGCGGTGTCGTCGAGAACCACGGCCGTGATATCGCTAGCTTGGACATGACCGACCTTCACGGTGGTCGCCGTTGTGCGTGTGGCTTGAGAAACGCCGTTTGCCGTTTGAAGAGATATTCCGTTGTTGCCGTCGACCGGCAGCTTGGCTCGTGCGGCGAAAGCTTTGCTCACCGCGACGAAGCTTGCACCGGTGTCGACGATGAACACGCCGTCTGTGCCATTGATCGAGACCTTGGCAAGGATGACGTTCTTGCCCTGCGTCGGAAATCGATCGCTGCCTGTCGCGTAAGTCGAGGCGCATTTGCCCATTGTTTCATAGAGTTTAATGATCCCACGCACGACCGCTGTGTCGTTTCTATCGGGGTTAGTTGAAACCCAGAGTTGCAGCGGTCCGATCGCCTCGCAATATTCACCAAGCTCGCGGTAGCTGGCGGAGATTCCCTCAAATACGGCACTATTCAGTATCGCGATATTGTCGGTAAGGCCGATGACCGAATAGTAGTCGTCAATGGCGTCCCGATATTTCTTGGCATTTTGGCGAATTCGCGCTCGCTGGAAATAGAAATCGGGCATCCCCGGGGACATTGCTATCACTTGGTTAGAGACTTTCAGCGCTTCGTCGAAGTCGCTGAGATCGTCAAGAATTTGTGCCGCTGAGCTCAAGGCGATGTTCGACGGCTTGCACTTGTCGGAGAAGGCAATGAAGACTTTGGCCGCTTCGCGGCGATAGCCCTGCTTCGTTAGCTCATCTGCGAATTTGTAGACCGCGTTCCAATCACAATGCTCTCGCCGTAACATATCGAGATCGGCTGCCATCGCGGGTCTGCCTGCAACAATATTCGGCAAAGGTGCGATGTCGAAATGCTTATAGACCGCGGTCAGAGCGGCATCGGGTTTGGCTCCAGCTCCGGTTTCCGTCTCGACGTACCCTATAATGCGGTCGCCGTAGATGTAGAACCAAATACCTGCGCATAGTGCACCACAGATAATCAATGTTCGGACAATAGGAGCAAACCACCCCCTGCGGCTTGGCAATCTACCGGCGTTACGGTCTTCAGGATCTGCTACGAGCAAGGGGGAGCGCTCCGCTATCGAGTGATCGTCCCACCTCGGCAACATCGCGCAGCGGGCCTTTCGCTTGCGCGGTTATGACGCTGATAGCAGAACGTCGATAAGTTGTGGCTGAAGCGCGTGAATCGCGCAAGACCCGTTACAACCGCGCCGTTCGAACCAACAGGGATTTTAGTATTCTCAGGCCGCCAGCAGTCCCTCGACCAGTTCAGGCGTCAGCTCGTCATAGTGATAGATGATGCGGTTCGGTCCAAGCGTTTCGATGCCGACATCGGAGTAGCCGAAGGGGACCGCGATGGAGGGGACGCCGGCATTGCGGGCGACAAGGATGTCGTTGATGCTGTCACCGATCATGATCGTCCGGGCGATGTCGCCGCCCGCGCGCTCGATGGTGCCGATCAGGTGTTCGGCATTCGGCTTGCGGACAGTGAAGGTGTCGCCGCCGGTAATGGCCTCGAAATATTGGGTCAGTTCGAGCCGGTCGAGAAGTGTGCGCGCGAGCGATTCCATCTTGTTGGTGCAGACGGCGAGCTTGTAGCCTTTGTTCCGCAGTGTTGTAAGCGCGGCCAGGAGCCCGGGGTAGGGCTGCGTGACGCCGGGCATCGTCTCGGAATAATGGGTTATGAAGCGCTGTAGCAGAGCCGGTAATTCTTCCGATGTCAGCGTATAGCCATGCAGCTTGCAGGCCCGCTCGATCATCACCTGCGCGCCGTTGCCAACGAGATGCGTCACGTCGTCGTAAGTGACCGGCGGAAGCTTGAGTGCGGCGATCGTATGGTTCAGGCTGACGATCAGGTCCGCATGCGTGTCCAGCAGCGTGCCGTCGAGATCGAATACGACAAGGGGAGATTTCACGAGGAATCGGCCTTTGCATAGAAAAGAGTGCGTCTTCCGGAGTTAAAAGATCGCGCGGGCAATTGCAACCGAAGCGCCGGAAAGCCTAGGCGGGAAGGCCTCGGGGATTTCTATATCATGCCGTTATTTTGGCTTTCGTTTGGCTGGAGAGCCGTGTAAACAGCAGACCAACGTAACAATGGGAGCAGGTGGCGCATGGACGCCCGCCAGATGAAAATCGAGGCTGCGAGAGCCGCGCTCGCTCACGTCGAAAGCGGCATGCGGCTCGGGATCGGCACCGGCAGCACGGCGGAGGAATTCGTTCGCCTGCTCGCCGAAAAGGTCGCCGCCGGCCTCTCGATTGAGGGCGTTCCCACATCTGAAAGAACGGCCAAGCTCTGCAACGAACTCGGCGTGCCGTTGAAGTCGCTCGACGATCTTCCGGAACTTGACCTGACCATCGACGGAGCCGACGAGCTGGATGGTGCGCTGACGTTGATCAAGGGCGGCGGCGGCGCGCTGCTGCGCGAGAAGATCGTTGCTGCTTCCTCAGCCCGCATGATCGTGATCGCGGATCAGAGCAAGGTCGTTGAGACCCTCGGAGCCTTTCCGCTACCGATCGAGGTCAATCCCTTCGGTCTCGTTTCCACTCGCATCCTCATCGAGAAGGCGGCCTCGCGTCTTGGGCTTTCCGGCGCGCTCAACATGCGCCGCGCGGGCGACAGCCTCTTTGTCACCGATGGGGGGCATTATATCGTCGATGCATCTTTCGGCCGTATTCCTGATGCAGAGGCGCTGTCGAGCGAGCTCTATTCGATTCCCGGCGTTGTCGAACACGGGCTCTTTATCCATATGGCGACACAAGCGATCATTGCCGGCCCCGCCGGTGCGCGCACGTTGCAGGCGAACAATACATAGGAGCACTCATCTCATGATCAAATTTGCGGGTCTTGGCCGTCTTGCCGCTGCAACCATCCTTCTTTCCGGCATTGCTTTCGGTTCCGTAAGCGCTCAAGAGGTTTCCGAGGATCAGATCAAGGCTGCCCGCGCCGCGATCAATGCTCTCGGCATCACCAACCAGTTCGACAACATCTTGCCGAACCTCGCCGAGCAGCTGAAGAGCACGATGATCCAGGCAAACCCGAATTTCGGCGATGCGATCAACTCGACCGTCGACGCCACCGCGCTCGCGCTCGCACCGCGCCGTGCCGATCTGGAGCGTGAAGCGGCCATCACCTATGCCAAGGCCTTCTCTGCCGACGAACTGAAGGCGATTGCAGATTTCTACAATTCGGCGGCAGGCAAGAAGCTTCTCAAGGACGGTCCGCTCGCCACCCGCGAACTCTACAAGGCGGCCGATATCTGGAGCCAGGGCATTTCGCGCGATCTCGCAAAGCAGAGCAACGATGCCCTGCAGAAGGTCGTCAAGCAGCCGGTCGTTACGCCGGATGCCGGTGCGGCCGCTCAGCCGGCGCCGAAGCAGTAATCAACGGTTCGCCGCCGCAGCGGTTTCGACAGCTAGGTTTGTAGTTTTCGGTATCTGCGGCAAGCAGTTACAAATTCGAAGCCCGGATCGATTCCGGGCTTTTCTTTTTGGGTCTCGGCTCCCTATATGAGTGCCGACCCCCAATGGCGCTTCGCGCGCAACTTGATGTCTACAGGAGCGATCCATGCCTTCGTTTGATTTCGACCTTTTCGTGATTGGCGGCGGCTCGGGCGGTGTGCGCAGCGCGCGCGTGGCCGCATCGCTTGGCAAGAAGGTCGGGATCGCCGAGGAATATCGCTATGGCGGCACCTGCGTCATTCGCGGCTGCGTGCCGAAAAAATTGTTCGTCTACGCTTCGCAATATAGCGAGCATTTCGAGGATGCGGCCGGTTTCGGCTGGACGGTCGGCGACAGCAGCTTCGACTGGAAGAAACTGATCGAGGCGAAAGACAAGGAAATCGCCCGACTGGAGGGCCTCTATCGCAAGGGGCTCGACAATGCCAAGGCGGAGATCTTCGATACCCGCGCCGAGCTGGTCGATGCCCACACGATCAGGCTGCTGAAGACCGGCCAGACCGTGACCGCCGAGACCATCGTCATTGCGACTGGCGGTCGGCCGAATCTGCACACGGCACTGCCGGGTCACGAGCTTTGCATCTCCTCGAACGAAGCGTTCCATCTGAAGGAACTGCCGAAATCGATCCTCATTGCCGGTGGCGGCTACATCGCCGTCGAGTTCGCCAACATCTTTCATGGTCTGGGCGTCGAGACGACGCTGATCTATCGCGGCGCCGAGATACTCTCGCGCTTCGATCAGGACCTGCGCAAAGGCCTTCACGAGGCCATGGAGGAGAAGGGCATCCGTATTCTCTGCCATGACATCATTGAGAACGTCGAGAAGGTAGAGGGCAGGCTCAGTGTTCGGACGAAGAACGATAAGCTCCTGACGGTCGATACCGTCATGCTGGCGCTCGGCCGTACGCCGAATACCGAAAATCTCGGGCTTGAGGCTGCCGGGGTCGCAATCAACGACCAGGGCGCCATTATCGTCGACGAATATTCGCGCACTTCCGTTGCGAACATCTACGCGCTCGGCGACGTCACCGACCGGGTACAGCTGACACCGGTGGCGATCCACGAGGCCATGTGTTTCATCGAGACGGTCTACAAGGACAATCCGACCCGGCCGGATCACGAACTCATCCCGACGGCCGTTTTCTCGCAGCCGGAGATCGGTACGGTCGGCCTGACCGAGGAAGACGCTGCCAAGCGTTATCCGGAGCTCGAAGTTTACCGGGCGCAGTTCCGGCCGATGAAGGCGACGCTTTCGGGCCGAGCCGAGAAGATGATCATGAAGCTGATCGTCAACGCCGCGGACCGCAAGGTGATCGGCGCCCATATTCTCGGCCACGATGCCGGCGAGATGGCGCAGCTTCTCGGCATCACACTGAAGGCCGGCTGTACCAAGGACGATTTCGACCGCACCATGGCGGTGCATCCGACGGCGGCGGAAGAATTGGTGACGATGTATTCGCCGAGCTATCGCATTCGCAACGGCGAGCGCGTGTAACGCGCTCGTTTTGGCTCTGAGATCGACTGCACCATAAAAGATTCGCACAGTAGTTTGCCCGCCTTTGCAAGCGGGCGGCAAAGGTTTATAAGCGCGCGTTATTTACGACGACGGGCCGCCCGACCGAGATCGGGCGTACAAGCAGGTGAGTGAGATGGCACAGAATTGGACCCCGAGCAGTTGGCGGCAGAAACCGATCCAACAGGTGCCGGATTTTCCGGACAAGGTAGCGCTGGCAGAGACCGAAGCGCAGCTTGCAAGCTATCCGCCACTCGTTTTTGCCGGTGAAGCCCGTCGCCTGAAGGCGCATCTCGCCAATGTCGCAGAGGGCAATGGTTTCCTGCTTCAGGGCGGCGATTGCGCCGAAAGCTTTGCAGAGCACGGTGCCGACACGATCCGTGACTTCTTCCGCGCCTTCCTGCAGATGGCCGTCGTGCTGACCTTCGGTGCGCAGCTGCCGGTCGTCAAGGTTGGCCGCATTGCCGGTCAGTTCGCCAAGCCGCGCTCGTCGAACATCGAAACGCAGAATGGCATCTCGCTGCCGAGCTATCGCGGTGACATCATCAACGGCATCGAGTTTACCGAGGAAGCACGCATTCCCAATCCCGACCGTCAGATGATGGCCTACCGTCAATCTGCCGCGACGCTGAACCTGCTGCGCGCCTTCGCCATGGGCGGCTATGCCAACCTGGAAAACGTCCAGAAGTGGATGCTCGGCTTCGTCAAGGACAGCCCGCAGGGCGAGCGCTACCGCAAGCTTGCCGATCGTATCGGCGAGACCATGGATTTCATGCGTGCGATCGGCATCACCGCCGAGAGCAACGCAAGCCTGCGCGAAACCGATTTCTTCACCAGCCACGAAGCGCTGCTGCTTGGCTATGAAGAAGCCTTTACCCGCGTCGATTCCACGACCGGCGACTGGTACGCCACCTCCGGCCACATGCTCTGGATCGGCGACCGTACGCGCCAGGCCGACCACGCCCATGTCGAATATTTCCGCGGCATCAAGAACCCGATTGGTCTGAAGTGCGGTCCTTCGCTGCAGGCGGACGATCTGCTTAATCTGATCGACATCCTGAACCCGCAGAACGAAGCTGGCCGCCTGACGCTGATCTGCCGTTTCGGTCACGACAAGGTTGCCGACAACCTGCCGCGCCTCATTCGCGCCGTTGAGAAGGAAGGCCGCAAGGTCGTCTGGTCTTGCGACCCGATGCACGGCAATACGATCACGCTCAACAACTACAAGACGCGTCCGTTCGAACGCATCCTGTCGGAAGTGGAAAGCTTCTTCCAGATCCATCGCGCCGAGGGCACGCATCCGGGCGGCATCCATATCGAGATGACCGGCAAGGATGTGACCGAATGCACGGGCGGCGCCCGCGCGGTCGGCGCCGAGGATCTCCAGGATCGCTATCACACACATTGCGACCCGCGTCTCAATGCCGACCAGGCGCTGGAACTTGCCTTCCTGCTCGCTGAGCGGATGAAGGGCGGTCGGGACGAGAAGCGTATGCGCGCACACGGCTGAGCGAAGCCGCATTCATGATCTCTCGAACGGGCCGGCGAAAACCGGCCCGTTCGCTTTTGCGCTAGGAGCGATCAGCTTGGCTGAAAGACGCTTCAGTTCTTTGAAATTGACCCAACTTCCGTTCTCGGCAAGGCTGCCTCAAAATAAGGGGAGCGATGATGAGCCACGAACACACGGGAGCCTGCCTCTGCGGCAGTGTAAGTTTCAGGACGCACGGAAAACTGCGCGAAGTGGTCGCCTGCCATTGTTCGCAGTGCCGCAAACAGACCGGGCTCTATTATGCCGCGACCAATGTCGCACGCGAAAATCTTGTCATCGAGGGAGAAGAGGCGATCACCTGGTATCGTGCCAGCACATTCGCTCACCGCGGCTTTTGCAGGATCTGCGGCTCGGCTCTGTTTTGGGTGGCCGATGGCGCCGATGAAATATCGATCATGGCCGGTCTGTTCGATCAGCCGAGCGGCCTTGAGATGGGCTATCATATCTATTGCGCCGACAAGGGCGATTATTACGAGATCAGCGACGGACTGCCGCAATATCGGCAGGGGCGACCGGGGCTGTTGACGGCAGGCCCCTCCGATTGACCTTTAGATGGTGCCTTTTTCAGCAACGAGCTTGCTCAGTTTGGCGAGTTCTTCACGCACCACCGCAAGCTCGGTCAACACCTGCATATCGATCTTCTGATGCAGGGACAGCACTTCCAGCTCGGACTTGAGATTGACTTCATAATCCTTGGCCGCCTCGAAACGATCCCGCTCGGCCTGCCGGTTCTGTGACATCATGATGATCGGCGCCTGAATCGCGGCGAGCATGGAGAGAACGAGATTCAGGAAGATGAAGGGGTAGGGGTCGAAGGCGTTCGTGGTGAGGAGGATCGTGTTGATGACGCACCAGAAGGCCAGAAACAGCAGGAAGGCGATAATGAAGGACCATGAGCCGCCGACACGGGCGATGCTGTCTGCGAGACGCTGCCCCCGGGAGGATTCCGCCGAGATGGCGGCGTTGATATCGGTGGAGATGATTTTCCGCTCGTGCGCCTTTTTAAGAACGCGCTTTTCGATATCGCCGAGCTGATCGGCTGTCTTGTCAAAATGCAGATGAACGAAGTTGGGAAGATTATGCATTGGGAGGGCTCCAAGGTCCTTGTGGCATTGAATGCAACTATTCGACCAATGGGGAAAAATGCAACGAGGGAAGGGTTTCAAACTCGATTGCGCATGGAGCTGCTGCGCGTACTGTTATCGCAAAAAAACACCCGCACTAACTCATGTTTATAATGGGCTAGCTGTCTTCCTGGCCCATTAGCTCCGCATGAGACGGGAAGAAGCGCTCCAAACCATATTGGTGGCCGAACATCATGTCGTGCTGCAGATAGCGATAGTCGCGCACGGTCGGGTCAAGCTCCGGCTCCTTGCGGCCCCAATCGGGGAAGGTCTGGCTGTCGCGGGTTGCCAGCTGATAGCGGTCGACGATGTTGTATTTCTTCTGCACGCGGCCGAGAAAGCCCGTATAGAAAGGATGCTCATAGCCTGCCGTTTTCAGCAGGTGATAAGGCAGCTGCGAGGGGCTGATGGTACCGATGTCCTTGCGAACGCCCTTCTTGCTCGACCAGACGACGAGCGGCGTTTCGTGCTCCTTCTTCATGACGTCGAGCGGCGCCTTGCGGGTTGCCACCTGCTGCGGCATGTAGCCGGTGTTTGGATAGACGCTGCCGAGCGGCGGCAGATGATCGCCCCAGAGGACGATAATGGTTTCCCGGTCGCGCTTTTCGGCCCAATCCATCAGCATCTTCAGGCTGTCATCGGCTTCGCGAACGCCCTGTGCATAGGTAGCGAGCGCCGCACGGTCATCGTCGTTCAAATTGCCCGCGATATCGACGGTATTCTCAGAATAGCGGTCGGCTTCGTAAGGCCCATGTCCCTGAAGAGTGACCGCGAAGAAGAAGAAGGGACGCTCGGCGGCGTCTCCTTCGCTCATGATTTCCTTCATAAGGGAGTCGTCGGCTGCGAACATGCCGCGTTTATCCATGGGCGGCAAAGTCTCCTGGGTATGAAATTCTTCGAAGCCGAAAGCCCTGTAGACCTCGTTACGGTTCCAGAACCAGCCGCTGAAGGGATGCAGTGCGCGCGCCGTATAGCCTTCGCCGCGGAAGAAAGTGGCAAGCGACGGCAGCGGGCGGCGCACATATTGCTGATAGGGAATGCTGCCATAAGGGAGAAAGGCGTTGGAAAAGCCCGTCAGTGCCTCGAACTCGACATTGGCGGTCATGCCGCCGAATTCCGGCGAGAAGACATTGCCCGATTGTCTGGCGCGGATCGTCGGCATCGGATCCGGTGTGAAGGCGATGTTGGAAAGTCGCGTCGGATCCCAGAGGGATTCGCTCATCAGCATGATAATGTCGGGCTTTTGGCGCGGACCGGAGAGATAGCCGTAATTTCTTGCGGGCATGGTGTCGATGGCGCCAGCGCCGTATCCGGCCGGTGACTTGATGTCGGCCATGGGCAGGTTCAGCGCGAAGGCGACGATGAAGCCGTTGTGGTTGTAATTTTCCGTCTGGTCCCAGACGATCGGTATGATCCCCAGCTTCTCGCGAACATAGGAATATTGTGTGGGGTCCATCTGTGAGGCGAAAAGTGCTGCCAGCGGCAGGCAGATCGAAAGCCGGGCAAGGCGCTCGTTTCGCGAAAGTGCGACCGTGTGGCTCCGGATATAGCGCCAGAACAGGATCATGGCGCCGGTGCCGGCGATGATGCCGATTGCCAGGGCAATCGCCGTCCAAGGGCGATCACGTACCATGACCGGCATCAGCTCCATGATCTGCCGCCCAAACAGGAAGTCCGAAGGGTAGAGCGGATCGGAGAGAAAATTCTGCTTCTGGCTGGAAATGAAGGCCGGTATGAGCAGCACTGGAGCGACGATCAAAGCGGATAGATGCGCGCGACCGATCAAGGCATCCAGTGTCAGCATGGTCAGCATGACAACGCCGAT
This sequence comes from Rhizobium sp. AG207R, assembly GCF_027109195.1. Taxonomy (NCBI): domain Bacteria; kingdom Pseudomonadati; phylum Pseudomonadota; class Alphaproteobacteria; order Hyphomicrobiales; family Rhizobiaceae; genus Rhizobium; species Rhizobium sp. AG207R. The sequence goes on along the minus strand of NZ_JAEPVT010000010.1, from coordinate 135,873 downwards.
GGTGGCAAGGCCCGGACGGGACGGGGAAAGGAGATAGGTCCAAGCGGAGGCGAATTCGCCGCGTGCAACCCATTCGACCGTCATAACGATGGACAGGGAGAAAAGGAGGGTCAGCGTAAGGCTCAGAAGCAGGCGCAGAGCGGCAGACTTCTGTTTTGCCGCGCCGATCTTCTGGAAAAGGGCAAGCTTGCCCGCCAAGGCGGACTCGATGACCAATGCGACCAATGCTTTCTCCAAAAGCTACAAAATATTCATATAAGTGTCACGCTTCTGTCATGAATTCTTCATGAACTGCAAGGCTGGCCTGGTATTTTTTGGGGCAAAAATACCTCCTCTGCGCGTAGTGCGATCTTTGATGCGTGTGCGGGAAGGAAGGCGGTTGCGGAAGAAAGATGGCATCGCTAAATGTATGGCATGACAGAGCAAAGCCAGATTACCCACACCATCCGCATCGCCGTCGCGCAGCTCAATCCGACGGTCGGCGACGTCTCCGGCAATCTCGCCAAGGCGCGTGAGGCCCGGGCCGAAGCGGCGCGCGAAGGCGCGCAGATCGTCCTGCTGACGGAGTTGTTCATTTCCGGCTATCCGCCGGAAGATCTCGTGCTGAAGCCGGCATTCATCCGCGCCTGCTGGAAGGCGGTGGAAGCTCTGGCTGCCGATACGGCCGATGGCGGCCCTGGCGTGATCATCGGCTTTCCCCGGCAGGACGAGACGGGCCGCTACAATTCGATTGCCGTTCTCGATGGCGGCAAGGTGATTGCGATCCGTGACAAGGTAGACTTGCCGAACTACGGCGAGTTTGACGAGAAGCGCGTGTTCGATCAGGGCGCCATGCCCGGTCCGGTCAATTTCCGCGGCGTGCGACTGGGTATCCCGATCTGCGAGGACATCTGGGGCGAGCTCGGCGTCTGCGAGACGCTGGCTGAAAGCGGTGCGGAAATCCTTCTGTCGCCGAATGGCTCGCCGTACTATCGCGGCAAGGTCGACGTGCGCCATCAGGTCGTGCTGAAGCAGGTCATCGAGACGGGCCTGCCGATGATCTATGCCGCCCAGCTCGGCGGCCAGGACGAACTGGTTTTCGATGGCGCCAGCTTCGGTTTCAATGCCGACAAGACCCTGGCCTTCCAGATGAGCCAGTTCGAGACCGCGCTGGCGGTGACGACCTGGAAGAAGAATGGCGATGGCTGGCATTGCGCCGAAGGGCCGATGGCCCATATTCCGGAGGGCGAGGAGGCGGATTATCGCGCCTGCCTGCTGGGCTTCCGCGACTATGTCAACAAGAATGGCTTCAAGTCGGTCGTGCTTGGCCTGTCCGGCGGTATCGACTCTGCGATCTGCGCGGCGATTGCCGTCGATGCGCTTGGCGAAGAGCGTGTGCGCACCGTCATGCTGCCCTATCGCTATACCTCGCAGGATTCGCTGAAGGATGCGGCCGATTGCGCCAAGGCGCTCGGATGCCGCTACGATATCGTGCCGATTGAGGATCCCGTTACCGGCTTCAGTTCGGCTCTGTCCGATCTTTTCGAAGGCACGGAAAGCGGCATCACCGAGGAAAACCTGCAGAGCCGCGCCCGCGGCACCATCCTGATGGCGATCTCCAACAAGTTCGGTTCGATGGTGGTGACGACGGGCAACAAGTCGGAAATGTCTGTCGGATACGCCACGCTCTATGGCGACATGAACGGCGGCTTCAACCCGATCAAGGATCTCTACAAGATGCAGGTCTACGCGCTGTCGCGCTGGCGCAACCTGCACGTGCCGCCGGGCGCGCTCGGCCCCTCGGGCGAGGTCATCCCCCATAATATCATCGACAAGGCGCCTTCGGCGGAACTAAGGCCGAACCAGACGGACCAGGATTCACTGCCGCCCTATCCGGTGCTTGACGATATCCTCGAATGCCTGGTGGAAAAGGAGATGTCGGTGGAGGAGATCGTGGCCCGAGGCCATGATGTCGCGACCGTACATCGCGTTGAACATCTGCTCTATCTCGCCGAGTACAAGCGCCGCCAGTCTGCGCCGGGTGTGAAGATCACCAAGAAGAATTTCGGTCGCGATCGCCGCTATCCGATCACCAACCGGTTCCGCGATCGCTGATCGCGGCATCCAACGGCAAGGGAGAGGAAGAATGCGCAGCTCGGTCGAGATTTATAATATCCGCACGGGTGCGAACCGGATCGTCTGGCAAACGGACCAGCTGATCGAGGCGCCGAACTATTCGCCTGACGGCCGCTATCTGCTGCTGAATGGCGACGGGCTGCTCTATCGGCTGCCGCTGGATGGCAGTGGGATCGTCCAGATCGATACCGGCTTTGCGACCCTGTGCAACAACGATCACGGCATCTCGCCGGACGGTTCACTGATTGCCATTTCCGACAAGACGCAGCATGGCAAATCCTGCATCTATGTTCTGCCGGCAGAGGGCGGCACGCCAAGGCAGGTGACGACCAATCTGCCCTCTTACTGGCATGGCTGGTCGCCGGACGGAAAGCGCTTCTCCTACTGCGGCATCCGCAACGACGTTTTCGATATCTATACGATCTCGATCGATGGCGGCGAAGAGACCCGCCTGACGCATGGCGAGGGCCGCAATGACGGACCTGACTATTCGGCCGACGGGCGATGGATTTATTTCAATTCGAGCCGCACCGGCCTGATGCAAATCTGGCGCATCCATCCTGATGGCACCGGCCTCGAGCAGGTGACCCATGATAATTACGGCAATTGGTTCGCGCATCCGTCGCCAAAGAACGACAAGGTGGTCCTGATCTCCTATGATCCTGACGTCTTTGATCATCCGCGCGATCTCAATGTGCGGATGCGGCTGATGGATATGGATGGCGGCAACCTGACGACGCTGTTCGAGCTCTTTGGCGGGCAGGGATCGATCAATGTGCCGAACTGGTCACCGGATGGGGACGAGTTCGCCTATGTCCGCTACGAGCCTGCCTGAGCTCTGGACAGAGCGCAACCGGCGCGATAGATCTGGATGCGTTCTCAGGGCGCATCCGATCCGCGGGAAGGGCTAGGCCCACCTGATGCATTTAAAGTGAGACTGCCACACCTCTTTTCAGTCTGTGGGCGCGGATACCGGACGTAAATGGAAGGAGGTCTACCGTGACCACGCGCTCTTTGGCTGTCGACGCCACTCTCGATTCCCTTAAAAAGCAGGCCAAGTCTTTCCTTAAGGCCGTTCAAGCCGGCGATACTTCGGCGCGCAGCCGCGTTATGCCCTATTTTGCGGATATAGCCAGCGTTGGACTGCAGGACATTCAGCTCGTTCTTGCCCGCGAATTCGGCTTTTCGAGTTGGGCGAAGCTCAAGGCACATCTGGAAAGCGGCGATCGCAAGCATATCCCACGGGATCAGCTCGCCAACCGTTTCCTGTCGCTGGCGACCGTTTCGTATTTTGCCAATATTCCCGCCGATCCCGCGCGCTTCGATGAGGCGCTAATGCTGCTGGAGTCCCATCCGGAGATTGCCGACGAAAGCATCCATGTCGCCGCCGCGCTTGGCGACGCCGACCGGGTAGGTCGCTGGCTTGATCGACAGCCACAGCTTCTCGATCGCAGGGGCGGGCCGCATGATCTCACTCCGCTGATGTACGCAGCCTATGCTCGCGTGCCGGGTCGTTCCAGCCTGCCGGCAGCCCGTGAGCTGGTTCGGCGCGGGGCCGATGTCAACGCCTTCTTTCTCGATGCCGGTCAGTATCGCTTCACCGTTTTGACCGGCGTCTTCGGCGAAGGCGAGGCGGGAAAGGATCGTCAGCCGCCGCATCCGGAATGCGAGGCATTCGCGCGGCTGCTGCTCGATGCGGGCGCTGAAGCCAATGATAGTCAGGCGCTCTACAACCGCATGTTCGAGCGGGACGATACATGCCTGAAATTGCTGATCGAATATGGCTTGTCCGCTAGGGATAAGAACAATTGGTTCGTGCGCGAAGACGGCAAATTCGTCGAGAACATGCAGACTGTTTTCGACTATCAGCTTGCCTGGGCGCTGGAACATCGCATGGGCGAGCGGGTACGTCTGCTGGTGGAGAATGGCGCTGATGTCCATAAGCCCATTAACGGCAGGACTCCCTATGAATGGGTTCGCCTGAGTGGCGATAGCAAGCTGGCAGCATACCTTATTCAGAAGGGTGCCGTCGCGGTTCGCCTGAAGCTGGAGGATTGGGCCTATCTTCAGATTAAGGCGGGTGACATCGACGCAGAGCAGATCATGATGCTTTTCAAGCAGCAGGGCGGAAACAATCTTAATATCGTAGCAGCGATGGATAAAGCTCATCCCGACATGCTGCACGAGGCTGCTGGCGAAAATGATCTGCGCGCCGTGGGTCTCATGTTGGCGCTGGATTTTGACGTCAATGCAATGACAAGCCGAACACCGCTGCATGAAGCCGCGCTGCATGGCCATATGGAGATGGCGAAGCTGCTGATCGAGCATGGAGCGGACACCACCGTTCGTGATCCCAATTTTCATGCGCCGCCGATCGGTTGGGCCGAATATAACGGCAAGGATGAGATGGTCGAGTTTCTGAAGGCCTATCCGCTCGATATTTTCGCGGCGGCCACTTTCGGTCAGGTCGATCAGCTGGCTGCTATTCTCGATAGGCATCCGGAACAGGTGAATATCCGCTTCGGAGACTTCCGCCCTCATGGGCAGGCCACCGATCGCGATTGGATGACGCCGCTTGGCTTTGCCATTGTCAATCGCTGCGGCGAGGCGGTGCGCATCCTGCTGGCGAAGGGTGCGGATCGCTCGGTCAGGGATGTTTCCGGACAGTCCTATCGCGATCTCGCGAGAGAGACGGGCGATGAGGCCATCATCTCCTTGTTGCGCCAGCCTTGAACGACATGAAATCAACGCAGTCGGGCGGAGATGGGCAACATCCGCCCACGCATTATTGTGCCGGCTGCGGCCCGGCCTCTTTCGGATGTTTAAGGTCGATGCTGCCCTGGTCGGTCGCGAGAAATTGCGGGCCGACCTGGCGAACCTTATGGGCCGAAGGATCGTAGGGGCGATCCGGCGGAAATTGCTGCGGCTGCGCCTGTGTTACCTTGGGCGCCGCCGTCGGTGGTGCCTGCTTTTGTTCGAGGCTGGAATTCTTCTGGAGCCTTGGCGTCTCGATGACGGTAATGGAGCTTTCGGGCTTGGCCAGGGACTGCTCCTGCGGCGCATAGGCATCCATTTTCGTGTGGGTATCGATGACAATATCCGGCGTTGCCGAAGCCGGCAGGCTGCAGCCGTTGCGCTGCATCGTGTCCAGCAACTGCCGGCGCTGCATGGCAACGGCATCGACGCGGCCAACGCTCTGCTCGCGCTGATCCATCAGCAGGGAGAGATCGTGCCGCATCTGATCGATCGATTGCCTGATGTCATCGCAGACGCCCTGACTGTCCTGGCCGTCAAAAACGCCATCGTCGCCTTCGACGCAGCCCTGGTTGCGCAGATCGCTCATCGTCCGGCGGATCATCAGGTTCTGCTGCACGATGGCGCGCGAGAGCTGGCGTGTTTCCTGGCTGGCGCCGATCACTTCGCTGATGTCGACATAGCGGCCGCGCAGTTCGTCGCAGAGATCGACCTGTGCGAGGGCCGCCGATGTGGCCGTCAGCAGGGAAAAGAAGGCAATGGAAGCTTGTTTTATGCCGCGGTTCACGGTTCTGCTCTCGAAAGCGGTTTTAAGTCGCTGAAGATTACACGCAGCAGCTTAACAACGTATCCATGAAAAAGCACGGATTTCGAGAGGATTTTCGTGAAATTGCAGGTCGCAGCCGCCGATAGCCAGGGGATAGGCGACACCGCGAATGCATGAAACGCGGTGTCATTCTGGCTGTGGCTGCTAGACGTGATATCAGGCGATCTGCGAGGCTTCGACGACGGCGAGCGCCGCCATGTTGACCACGCCGCGCGAAGTGACAGACGGCGAGAGAATGTGGGCCGGGAGCGCCGTCCCGAGCAGAATCGGGCCGACATGCAGACCATCGGTCATGGTCTTGACCACGCCGAGCGTGATATTGGCCGCATCGAGATTGGGGAAGACCAGTAGATTGGCTTCGCCGGAGAGCGCGCTGTCCGGCATTACGTGCCGGCGCAGGCTCTCGGAAATGGCACTGTCGCCATGCATTTCGCCGTCGACCTCCAGATCCGGCGCTGCCTCGCGAATGAGAGCCAGCGCTTCGCGCATCTTGGTAGCGCTTTCCGACTCCCGTGAGCCGAAGTTGGAATGGGAGACGAGAGCGGCGCGGGGCTCGATACCGAAGCGCTTGATCTCCTCGGCTGCCAGCCAGGTGGATTCCGCGATTTCCTCGGCGGACGGATTAAACGTCACATAGGTATCGGTATAGAAGGTGGCGCCGCGCTGCGAAATGAGCAGGCTCAATGCCGAGAAATCCCGAACATCAGGCCGCTTGCCGATGACCTGGCGGACGATGCGCAAATGACGCTCATAACGGCCTTCGAGACCGCAGATGAGCGCATCAGCTTCGCCGCGCTTGAGGGCAAGCGCGCCGATAACGGTTGTGTTGGTACGGACGATCGTGCGGGCTGCTTCTGGGATAACGCCCGCGCGGCCGACCAGCGAGAAATAAAGTTCGACATACTCGCGGAAGCGCGGATCGTCTTCGGGATTGATGACAGCGAAATCCGTATGAGGGCGAATCTTCAGGCCGTAGCGCTTGAGGCGCGTCTCGATGACGGAAGGACGACCGATTAGGATCGGGACGGCGGTGCCTTCCTCGAGCAGGACCTGGGCGGCGCGCAGCACGCGCTCATCTTCGCCTTCGGAGAAGACGACGCGTTTGCGCTCGGCAATCTTCGCAGCCGCAAAGATCGGCTTCATCACGAAGCCCGAACGGAAGACGAAGCGGTTGAGCTCGTCCATATAGGCGTCAAAATCCTTGATCGGGCGCAGGGCGACGCCGCTTTCCGCGGCTGCCTTCGCCACAGCCGGCGCAATGCGCAGGATCAGGCGCGGGTCGAAGGGCGAGGGGATCAGGTAATTGGGCCCGAAGACCGGCGTTTCGCCTGTATAGGCGCGGGCGGCGACATCGGAAGGTTCCTCGCGGGCAAGCGCGGCAATGGCGCGCACGGCGGCCATCTTCATCTCTTCGTTGATCGTCTTGGCGCCGCAATCGAGCGCTCCGCGGAAAATATAGGGGAAGCAGAGGACGTTGTTGACCTGGTTCGGGAAGTCCGAGCGGCCAGTGCAGATCATTGCATCGGGACGGGCGGCACGGGCGAGATCCGGCATGATTTCCGGCGTCGGGTTGGCGAGCGCCATGATCAGCGGCTTTTCGGCCATCTGCGCCAGCAATTCGGGTTTCAGCACGCCGGCAGCCGACAGGCCGAGGAAGACGTCGGCGCCCGGAATGGATTCGGCGAGCACGCGCTTGTCGCTATCTTGAGCGTAGACGGATTTCCACGCGTCCATCAGGACGTTGCGATCCTTGTAGACCAGACCCTCGATATCGTGGACCCAGATGTTCTCGCGCCTGGCGCCGAGGATGACGAGCAGGTTAAGGCAGGCGAGCGCCGCCGCCCCCGCGCCGGAAGCGACGATCTTGACGTCTTCGATCTTTTTGCCGGCCAGTTCCAGCCCATTGAGGATGGCGGCGGCGACGATGATGGCGGTGCCGTGCTGATCGTCGTGAAAGACCGGAATTTCCATTTTCTCGCGCAGGCGGCGCTCGACGTCAAAGCATTCCGGCGCCTTGATGTCTTCGAGATTGATACCGCCGAAGGTCGGCTCGAGCGCCGAGACGGTATTGACCATCTCATCGACCGTCGGTGCTGCGATTTCGATGTCGAAGACGTCGATGCCGGCGAATTTCTTGAAGAGAACGGCCTTGCCTTCCATAACAGGCTTCGAAGCGAGCGGACCGATATTGCCGAGCCCGAGCACGGCGGAACCGTTGGAAATCACCGCTACGAGATTGGCGCGGGATGTATAGTCAGCTGCCGTTTCGGGGTTGTCGCGGATGGCGATGCAGGGGGCAGCGACGCCGGGGGAATAGGCAAGTGCCAGATCGCGCTGATTGCCCAGCGGCTTGGTCGCTTGAATTTCGAGCTTGCCGGGACGGGGATAACGATGGAAATAAAGCGCCTGCTCGTCGAAATTTCCGCTCGCCATGTTCTTGGCTGCTTTCGAAGTGTCGTTCGTATCCAACTTGCGTCTCCATTCCTGCCTGCGCTTTGAGTCTTCTGCATACATCAATCGCTTCGCCTTCACAGTATGGAATTGAGGTCACAAGGCGTTTTTGTCGTGGCAAAACTGAATTGCCTTTTCCGCAATGATCGCAGATCGCGCGATGTCCTTTCCGCAAGTCGAAGGCTGCGAACGCGTCATCTTGGAAAGAATGGCGTGAAAGTGCACAGATGGGCGGCTCATCCAAGCGAGGCGGCGCGGGCCATGTTTCGCCTTGGTATCGCCAGCTTTACAAGCAATCGTCCTGACCTCGCAGTTGCCGCGAAACTTGGTTGAACGTCGCCGCTGGGCCGCCAAGCACAGGGTTTGTCATCTTCCTGAAACACGAGTCTGGTTTTGGAATAGCCAATGTAGGATAGGGCACGGACATAAAGTTCGTGAATGAAAACATGGACCCCCGGCATTTCCGAACGCTATTCATTTCTGACGTGCATCTCGGCTCGAAGGCCGCCAAGGCGGATTACCTGCTCGATTTTCTCCGTTATCACGAGGCCGATACCATCTTCCTGGTTGGCGACATCGTTGATGGCTGGCGGCTGAAGCGAAACTGGTACTGGCCCCAGGATTGCAACGACGTCGTACAGAAGCTCCTGCGCAAGGCGCGCAAGGGCACGCGCATCGTTTATATCCCCGGCAATCACGACGAATTCCTGCGTGACTTCCCCGGAATGCACTTCGGCGGTATCGAGGTGGCGCAGCGCGCCATGCATGAAACGGCCGACGGGAAGAAATATCTCATCCTGCACGGCGACGAATTCGATGTCGTTGTCCGCAATGCCCGCCTGCTCGCCTATCTCGGAGACTGGGCTTACGACATGGCCATCTTGATCAATATCGGACTTGCGGCGGTGCGCCGACGCCTGAACATGCCCTATTGGTCCTTTTCGGCCTGGGCAAAGCTGCAGGTGAAGCACGCCGTCAATTTCATCGGCGAGTTTCAGCGTGTCGTGGCCGAAGAGGCCAAGCGCAATGATGCAGATGGCGTCATCTGCGGTCATATCCACCATGCCGTGATCGAGGATCTCGATGGGATCCGTTACATCAACACGGGCGACTGGGTGGAAAGCTGCACGGCGATTGCCGAACACGAAGACGGCACGTTCGAGCTGATCACGTGGCAGAATATTCTCGAAACGCAGCCAGTCGGCTCGCAGGTCGGAGAAATACCGCAGGCCCTCGGCGCACAGGCGGCCTGATTTCTGGCTCTTCACAGGCTTGATAATGGCTTGTCATAATTATTGATCGCTGCAAGACAGCCCTGGCTTCGGATTTTTCCGAAACGTTACGGTTTTGGCCATTTCTCGCCATAGTCGTATTCTCGATAGCATGATAGGGACAAGTACGTTCCCCTTCAGGTCTGTCATGATTCCCGCGATCAAGTCCTTCCAGGGCGAGGGTGCGCCTCCTTATTTCCGCTTGCGCGCCGCCTTGTCCTATTGCGCTCCGTTGTTCGTCAACGGCATTGCCGTACCCTTCTTTCCCGTCTGGTTGGCGGGGCTGAATTTCAACGATCACGAGATTGGCCTGGTGATCGCCATTCCCATGGTCGTGCGCGTCCTCGTGACACCCATCATCGCGGTACTGGCCGATCACATGAGAGAGCGGGCCGATGTATTGTTATGGTCGGGTGCCTTGTCGCTGCTGACGGCAATCGCGCTTTACTGGACCAGCGATTTCTGGCCGGTGCTTCTGGTCTACGGCATTCAGGGCGCTACTTACGCGCCTTACGTACCGGTGGTCGAATCGATTGCCATGTCGGGTGTGCGCCGCTGGGGTTTCGACTACGGTTCCATGCGGGTCTGGGGATCGATCACCTTTATCCTGTCGACCCTTCTCGGCGGCCAGCTGATCGGCATGTGGGGCGGCACGACAGTATTGCCCGTGATGGTGGCGGGGTTCATTCTGACGACGATGATGGGCTTTTTCGCGCCACGTATCGGGCCGACGCGCCGGCGCAACCAACCGATCAATCTGCAATCGCCGACCGGAAATCTGCGCTCGCCGCAATTGCTTATAACCATGATCGGCGTATCGATACAGCAATCGAGCCATGCGATGCTCTATACATTTGCGTCGATCTACTGGCATAAGCTCGGCTTTTCCGGCGCCGAGATAGCCGTGCTGTGGAGCATTGGCGTCACGGCCGAGGTGATGGTGTTTTTCCTGTCGAGAAAACTGAGCAGGAGGTTCAGCGCCTGGACGCTCATCTTCTTCGGTTCGACCATGTGCATTCTGCGCTGGGTCCTGTTTCCGAGCAATTTCGGCTTCATCGGCTATTTTGTGCTGCAATGTTTTCATTCATGCACCTATGCCTGCGTCCATACCGGCGTTCAGCGTCGTATCGTGGCGTCCGTCCATGAGACGCAGGAATCATCGGCTCAAGGCGCCTATTATTTCTACAATGGCATGTTCCTGGGATTGATGACGCTTGCATCCGGCTATCTCTACGCCTGGCTCGACCTGACGAGTTACTATGTCATGGCCGGCATCGCCGCCTTTGGGCTCGCCATGGTCGTTTTTGCCTATGGGCTGCAGGCGAGAAAGCCGGCAATCGGCGGAGGCGCTCACGGCGTATCCTGACGCGGTGCAACAAATTCATTTGGATATCAAAAAGCCGTGACATATGTTGGCGCCGGCGCGAGATGGAAATTCCATGCATAGTCGGTGTATTAAGCACTGACCATGCGGACTCACCGAGTCGGCGTATGTTGTGCCAGATTTGAAAGACGCATGAGTTTGAAAGCAGCCGAGCAAAGGTCCGATGCACCGAAGATCGATGATGCGCCCGAGGGCGCAGGCCATCGCTATCGGCTGCAAGGCAATTGGCGCAGCGCCAGTGTGCATGGCGTGCTGCGGCAGATCGAGCAGCTGTCCAAGCGCAGTTCCGGCGGCGACGTCGTGATCGATCTTTCCGGTCTTTCCGATGTCGATACGGCGGGTGCGCTGCTGATCCGCCGGCTGAAGGAAAGTCAGGAAGCGCACAAGGCCCATGTCACGATCGAGGGTTCCAATCCGCATATCGATGAATTGCTGACCGCGTTCGATGCGCATCCGGACGATGAGGCGGCGGCTGCAAAGCCGAGGACATCATTGGCGGAGCGCATATTGGCGCCCATCGGCAAAACCGTCTACGAGATCTGGGGCAATCTCGTTGCCGCCATGTACATTCTGGGTTCCGCCGTCCGCGGCGCGCAGCTCAAATTCGGCCGCGGCAGTGGCGTTTCGCCGGCCTCGATCATCAATCAGATCGACCACATGGCAGTGCGCGCCGTTCCAATCATCCTGCTGATGTCGTCGCTGATCGGTGCGATCATCGCTCAGCAGGGCGCTTTCCAGCTGCGCTATTTCGGCGCGGAAATCTTTGTGGTCGATCTCGTCGGAATCCTGCAATTGCGCGAAATCGGCGTGCTTCTGACCGCGATCATGATCGCCGGCCGTTCCGGCAGCGCAATTACGGCCGAAATCGGCTCCATGAAAATGCGCGAGGAAGTGGATGCGCTGAAGGTCATGGGTCTCAATCCCATTGGTGTTTTGATTTTCCCACGGCTGGTGGCGCTGACGGTTGCTCTGCCGCTGCTGACCGTCATTGCCAACTTCGCTGCGCTTTTTGGTGCCGCCCTGGTGTCCTGGGCATATTCCGGCATCACGTTTGCAACCTTCATCTCGCGACTGCATGAGGCCGTCAGCCTTTCGACGGTCATTTCGGGCATGATCAAGGCGCCGTTCATGGCGCTCGTTATCGGCATCGTCGCGGCGGTCGAGGGATTGAAGGTGGGAGGCAGTGCCGAGTCTCTTGGTCAGCACGTGACGTCATCGGTGGTGAAGTCGATCTTCGTCGTTATCCTCATGGACGGGCTCTTCGCCATGTTCTACGCAGCAATCGATTTCTGAGGGAAGATAACGATGAGCGCGCTTCACTCGGAAATCCCGTTGGAAAAGGATGAGCAGGGCAGGGACATCGTGCTGTCGGCACGGGATGTCACCGTTGGCTTCGGATCGAAAATCGTCCTCGACAAACTGAACCTCAACATCTATCGCGGCGAGATTCTCGGTTTCGTCGGCGCTTCCGGGGCGGGTAAGTCCGTGCTGCTGCGAACGGTGCTGCGGCTATTGCCGCGCCGCTCGGGCAAGATTGAGATTCTCGGCGAAGATTACGACAAGCTCGACGAGCAGGACCGCAACCGCCTCGACATGCGGCTCGGCGTTCTCTTCCAGCAAGGCGCACTGTTTTCCTCACTGACGGTCAAGGAAAACATCCAGGTGCCGATGCGGGAATATCTGGACCTGCCCAAGGAGATGATGGACGAGTTGGCGCTGATGAAGATCCGCATGGTGGGTCTGGCCGCTGATGCCGCCGACAAATATCCTTCCGAACTTTCCGGCGGCATGATCAAGCGCGCGGCGCTTGCCAGAGCGCTGGCGCTCGACCCTGATCTCGTTTTCCTCGATGAGCCGACATCGGGTCTCGATCCGATCGGTGCGTCGGAATTCGATGAACTGATCGCCAAGCTGCGCGACACGCTCGGCCTGACCGTTTATATGGTGACTCACGACCTCGACAGCCTATTTTCCGTCTGTGACCGTATTGCTGTCCTCGGACAGAAGCGGGTATTGGTGGAAGGTACGGTTGAGGACATGCTCGCCTGTGATGATCCCTGGGTGCAATCCTACTTCAGGGGTAAACGCGCACGTTCGATCGTGCCGCGCGAGGACATCAAGGGGCACAACGACGACAAAGGCGCAAGCGCCCACAGCCGCGAGAAGTGACTGGAGACTATGGAAACCAAAGCCAATTATACGATCGTTGGGTTCTTCACGCTGCTCGTCATCGCGGCTGCCTTCGGTTTCGTCTACTGGATGGCCGAGTATGGCCGCGGCGGCCCGATGGTCGAGCTCGTCGTGCGCATTCCCGGCTCGGCAAACGGCTTGAGCGTCGGCTCGCCAGTTCGCTTCAACGGTATTCAGGTTGGTTCGGTGCAGGGTCTGTCGATCGATGCCGACGATCCGAACTATTCGCTTGCCTTCACGCAGGTGCGTGCAGATGCGCCCGTCTATACCTCGACCAAGGCCATTCTTGAGATCCAGGGTCTGACGGGCGCCGCCTATATCGAGCTTTCGGGCGGACGCAATGGCGACGAGAATATTTTGAAGCGTTCGATCGATACGGGTAAGCGGGCGGTGTTGCTTGCGGATCAATCGAGCGTCACCAATCTCTTGACGACGGCCGATAAGATCCTGAACCGCGCCAATGATACGATTGGCGACATTCAGGGCTTCGTCTCGGATTCGCGCGGGCCGCTAACGGATACCGTGCGCAATGCGCAGAAATTCTCGAAGGCCATCGCCGACAATTCCGACAATATTGACAAGTTCCTGGCAAGCGTCGGGCAGCTTTCCGATACCTTCAAGACGGTTTCGGTCCGCGTGGATTCGACATTGGATGCGATCGAGAAGCTGGTGCGTGCGGTCGATGCCCAGAAGGTCAACGACGTCATCGCCAATGCCGACAAGATCACGGCCAATGTTGCCGACGCGACGACCGACCTGAAGGCGACGATTGCGAGCTTCAAGCAGACGGCCGACACCTATACGACGTTCGGTCAGAATGCACAAAAGACGCTGGACCGGGTCGATGCGATCGTCGCACAGATCGATCCGGCCAAGATCAAGGGATCGGTTGATGATATTGCCGACGTGACGAAACAGGCGCGCACGGCGGTCGCATCGATCCGCGACGTCGCCAATTCCGTTGCCGCGCATCAGCAGGATATCGACCAGACGATCGCCAATGCCCGCGACATCTCCACCAAACTCAACGCGGCTTCCGGCAAGGTCGACGGCATCCTGACCAAGGTCAATTCCCTGCTCGGCGACGACAGTACGAAATCACTGTTCGCAGAAGCCAAGGACACGCTCGAATCCTTCAAGAAGATGGCGGACAATCTCAATTCCCGCATTGGGCCGATCGCCGACAATCTGCAGAAATTTTCGAGCAGCGGCTTGCGCGATGCCCAGACCCTCATCAACGACATGCGGGGCACGGTTGACAACCTGAATAGTACAATCACTAATTTCGATCGCAATCCGCAACGACTGATTTTCGGCGGGGATACGGTCAAGACTTATGACGGCCGCGCGCGGCATTGATGAAGAGCGACATCTGGTCTCCAGGGGATAAGCGAAATATGGTCGGTTGCGTGTCGAGTGAGCGTCATCAGGTGTGGAAAGCTGTGATCGCGTTGCCGTTGCTTGCAGCTTTGCTGGGGGGCTGTGGAACTTCCTCCAACAACGATACCTACGATCTTTCCGCGTCGGCGAAGGCGAATGGACCTTCGGTCAAAAGCCGCCAGATCCTCATCCCGCCGCCAACCGCGCTGCAGGCGTTGGACAGCAATCAGATCGTCATTCGTGTCTCGCCCTCGGAAATTCAATACCTCGGCAAATCGCAATGGAGCGACAAGCTGAGCAAGATGGTGCAATCGAAACTGGTCGAGGCCTTCGAAAACACCGGCAAGCTCGGCGGCGTCGGCGTGCCAGGGCAGGGGCTTGCGATCGACTATCAGATCGTCACCGATATCCGCTCCTTCGAAATCAATGCGTCTGGCGGCCAGAAGACGGCAATCGTCGAGATCTCCGAAAAGATCCTGAACGATCGCACCGGCACGGTGAAGGCCCAGAACGTGTTCCGGAAGGTCGTGCCGGTCAGTGGTGGCAGCAATCCCGATTTCGTCCGCGCGCTCGACGCTGCATTTGCTGGCGTGACCGGCGAACTCGTCGACTGGACATTGCGCTCGCTGTAAGGGCGATCAGCGCTCCATCAACTCTTTGAGTGTCTTCAGATCGCGCATGACATGCGCGGCATCGGCTGCGAATTTTGCTTCATCCATGCCTGGTAGCTGGAGCACATTGAACATGACCTCGCAACCGTCGCCGTTCGGTACGACGCGCAAGGCATTGTAGACCTGCAAATCCGATTCCAGTGTTACCCAATGATCGATGACGCCGAAGTCATTGTGAGGCGCGAAGCGCACGCGTGCAGTCCCGAGCGTGCCTTCGGCGATCCAGTCGTCCCCATCCTGCGTCAGTCCCGATGCCAGGCCAGAGGCCCAGAAAGGCATGTTTTCCGGGCGGCTGGCGTAGTCGTAGACCTCCCTCCAGTCGCGAGCGATGGAGACATGTACGATCTGCGCGCTCATGGTCGACATGATGGTTTCCTCCTCTATATCACCCTCATAGGACTGCGATCGGCAGAAAAAACGTTAGTTCGGAAACGGATGAATCGCGAATTCCGCAACATTGTTGCACAGTCCTGCAAAGAGAACGATTCACGGCTTTCGAAGACTTGCCGTTTTCCGTCCGGAGTGCAACAACAGCCCCAACGCAGGGCTGTCGCCGGTCGCGTCGAGCGTCGGTGGCATTGCGTCATATCGGATGTTGCTGTGTCTTCCGGGTCTTCAGGGTGGGGCCGGGCGCAGTCAACGGCTCATTGGAGGATTGTCGTGGAAAAGGCAGAAATCGGGCTGATCGGTCTTGCTGTGATGGGATCGAATCTGGCGCTCAACATCGCCGAGAAAGGCAACAAGATCGCGGTGTTCAACCGTACACCTCAGGTAACGGATGAATTCTATGCGAATGCGGGCGCACTCAAGGACAAGATCATTCCCTGCAAGACGATCGAGGAATTCGTCGAGGCGATCCGCCCGCCACGGCCGATCATCATCATGATCAAGGCTGGTGAGCCGGTCGACCAGCAGATGGCGGCGCTGCAGCCCTATCTCGACAAGGGCGACATCATGATCGATGCCGGCAATGCCAATTTCCGCGATACGATCGCTCGCTTCGATCGTCTGAAAGATACCGGCCTGACCTTCATCGGCATGGGCGTATCCGGTGGCGAGGAAGGGGCGCGTCATGGTCCGTCGATCATGGTCGGCGGCACGGAAGAGTCCTACAAGCGCGTCGAGAAGGTGCTGACCTCGATCGCTGCGAAATACAACAACGATCCATGCGTTGCCTGGCTCGGCAATGATGGCGCCGGTCACTTCGTCAAGACCATCCACAACGGCATCGAATATGCCGATATGCAGATGATCGCCGAAATCTACGGCATCCTGCGTGACGGTCTCGGCAAGAGCGCGGCCGAGATCAGCTCGATCTTCGGCGACTGGAACAAGGGTCGCCTCAACTCCTACCTCATCGAGATCACCGAGAAGGTTCTGGCTGCGAAGGACCCGGCAACCGGCAGCGCCATGCCCGATATCATCCTCGACAAGGCCGGCCAAAAGGGTACCGGCAAGTGGTCTGCTATCGAAGCCCAGAACATGGGCATTCCCGCGACGGCGATCGAGGCTGCCGTTGCCGCCCGCAGCCTCTCGGCGATCAAGAGCCAGCGCGAAGCAGCCGAGAAGATTTTTGGCACGCCCGACTACAAGTTCCCGATCGCCTTCGGTCCCGACTTACTGAAGGACCTGGAGCTGGCACTCTTCGCTGCCAAGATCGGCGCCTATGCCCAGGGCTTTGCCGTCATGGCCGAGGCCTCGAAGGAGTTCAACTGGTCGCTGCCGATGCCTGTCATCGCTAAGATCTGGCGTGCCGGCTGCATCATCCGTTCGCAGTTCCTCGACGAGATCACCAGCGCTTTCACCAAGACCCCGGATGCGGCGAACCTGATCGTCACCCCGGCCTTTGCCGAGATGGTCAAGGAATCGATCCCGTCGCTGCGTCGCATCGTTTCGGCTGCGACCGCATCCGGCCTGCCGGTTCCAGCCCTTGCTTCGGCGCTGACCTATTTCGATGCCTATCGCCAGGCGCGCGGCACCGCCAACCTGATCCAGGCCCAGCGTGACTTTTTCGGCGCACACGGCTTCGACCGCGTCGACGGCAAGGACATTCACCATGGCCCATGGGGCAGCGGGGCTCAGGGCTGAGAAAACAGTCGGATGGGATTATGAAAGAGCCCGCCGGAGGAATCCGGCGGGCTTTTCGCTGTCAGCTCGTCGGCCAGACGGGTGGGCTGATGCTTTGCAGCAGTTCCGGTTCGACACCGTCGATACGGGCGATGACCGCCTTGGCGAGTTCGCGGCCGGCATGGCGGAAATCCTCCGATACCGTAATGATCTCGGGCCTGATCCAGCTCAGCACGTCTGTCGATTGTTTGGCGACCATGTCGATATCGCGGCCCAGGCGGAAGCCGGCCGCCTCGATGCCGGCATTGACGGCAATCGCACCGCCGCTGCTGGAGCAGACGATCCCGTCAGGCGCATGCGGTGAGCGCATCAACGCCTCGACCGTGTCCTTGATATCGGCCAGCGCGTTGTCGGTCGTAATCCTCAAGGGGATTTCTTCGGCGCCATATTGATGCAAGCCCGTCTGGAAGCCGATGCGGGTGTGCGAATAATAGGTCAGCTTGCTGGAGGGCTGCAGCAAGGCCAGGCGGCGCCGACCTCTTGCGACCAGTGCCCGCACGGCCTCATGCGCGAAGGCCTCGTTGTCGAAGTCATGGAAGGGGTGGATGATGCCCATATCCGTCCGCCCATGCGTCGAGAAAGGCATGCCGCGCTCATGCATGAGCTCGACGCGCGGATCATCCGGCTCCGTACGCGATATGATGACGCCATCGGCCGAGCCGGTGTCGAGAATGTAGCGCACCGGCACCAGTGGATCCTTGCTGTGCGAATGCGGCGTGATGACCAAGTGATATTGCGTGCCGGCGAGAACTTCGGAAATGCCGAAGACGATGTGGCTGGTGAAGCCCATGATTTCTTCATCGATGCTCAGCACCAGGGCAATCACATTGGTCTTGCCGGTTCTCAGGCGCACGCCCGCGCGGTTCGGTTGATAACCCAATTGTCGGGCGACCATGCGCACCCGCTCCTTGGTCTCGGCTCCGATATCAGGGGCATCCTTCAATGCGCGAGAAACGGTGGTGATCCCTAACCCCGTCATGAAGGCGATTGTTTTCAATGTCGGCCGTTCGGGAGTGGCTGGCGCGCCGCTCCCTGACATTTTTTTATTGTCCATTTCGCTCACGCTTGCCTCCCGGCCGCCTCCCGCAGCCAATCCGCTTATATTGCCTACATGGCCACCGCAAGCATAGACGCCATGCGGCTTCGCCAATGCGATGAGAAAAACTGTAACGATACAGTTGAAAAGTCGAGCCCTATTTTTACGCCCATTTTCATGCCTATTCTCGTGGTTGTATTCGCGACTCCTGTCTCGAAAATTGAGTCGACCAAGATTATGCAAGAGGGCCGCATGAGTGCGTCCCCGAGATAAAATATTTAATATCAGCTATTTGTGGAGAGTTTTCAGATTTTTTGGCGACCAATATCACGATGGAATGAAGTTATCTTCCACAGGTAAAATGTAATCAATGATTGTATATTCACGCAGTCATGAAAAATTTATGGTCAGGCGGTTGCGCGTTGAAAATGATTCGAATACGTTTTTCCGGCAACGTTTCAGTGAGGGAGGAGAACTCATGAATATTCGTTTGATGGCTGCCGCTTTGCTTGCATCTGTCGCGTTTCCCGCTTTCTCAGCAAATGCGACCGATCTTGAGGTAACGCATTGGTGGACATCGGGCGGCGAAGCAGCTGCCGTGAAGGTTCTGGCTGAGCAATACAACGCCTTGGGCGACAATCACTGGGTCGACGGCGCGATCGCCGGATCCGGTTCGACCGCAACGCCCCTCATCGTCAGCCGTATCCTGGGCGGCAATCCCATGGGTGCAACGCAGCTCAACACGGGCCGCGACGCCGAAGAGTTGGTCAAGGCCGGCCTGATGACCGATCTGACCGACCTTGCCGAGAAGGAACATTGGAAGGACATCATTCGTCCGGCCAGCCTCCTCAATTCCTGCACCTATGAGGGCCGGGTCTATTGCGTGCCGCTCAACATTCACTCCTGGCAGTGGATGTGGGTCAATCGTCACGTCTTCGAAGACAACGGCATGAAGGTCCCGGCCAACTGGGATGAATTCGTTGCCGACGCGCCGAAGCTGCGCGAGAAGGGCATCACCCCGCTTGCGACCGGCGCCCCGTGGCAGGTTGACGGCATGCGCAGCGTCATGCAGATCGGCATCGGCGGCAAGGAGACCTATCTGGCGATCTACCAGAAGAAAGACGCAGACGCTGTGAAGAGCCCCGAAAACCGCAAGGTTTGGGACGCTTTCGCGCAGGCGCGCGATCTGGTTGATGAGAGCTATTCCGGCCGCGACTGGAATGTCGCCACCAACATGGTCATCACAGGCAAGGCCGCCGCACAGATCATGGGCGACTGGGCGCAGGGCGAGTTTGGCGTTGCCAAGCAGGTTGCCGGCAAGGACTATGATTGCCTTCCGGGTCTAGGCTTCCATGGCCTGCTCGATACCGGCGGTGATAGCTTCTACTTCCCGAAGAACAGCAATCCTGACATTACCAAGGCGCAGCTCGAGCTTGCCAGCATGCTGGTTTCCAAGGAAACCCAGGTCAAGTTCAACCTCGCCAAGGGCTCCCTGCCGGTGCGTGGCGATATCGATCTGAGCGCGGCCAGCAGCTGCATGAAGAAGGGTCTGGAAATCCTCAAGAATCCGGACAACGTGGTGCCGGGTGTCACTCAGCTGATCGACCCGGATACGCGCGGTCAGATGACCGATCTCGGACTGCAGTTCTTCTCGTCGAAGATGACCGTGGATGAGGCGATCGAGAAGCAGGCCGCCATCTTCAAGCAGGCGCAGTAAGCAAGACGACCATCTATCAATCGCGATGGCCGGCATCGGGGCGGGCGAGGGATCTCGCCTGTCCTGAGGCAGGTCACCAACGGAGGTATCGATGGCTAACGCTGTCCGGCCACTGGGTCTGTTCCGTAACCTGAATGCGAAGATCGCCGCCATTCCTATGGTGCTGACGGTGATCGTCGTCTTCGTCGGTTGCACGCTCTGGACCGTCATCTATTCGTTCACAGATTCAAGGCTGCTGCCGAGCTCCAATTTTGTCGGTCTGGCGCAGTATCAGCGTCTGTGGGGTACCGATCGCTGGAACATCTCGATCGGCAATCTTGCGACATACGGCATTCTCAGCCTGGTTTTCGCTTTCGTCGTCGGCTTCTTTCTGGCCGTGCTGATGGATCAGAAAATCCGCTTCGAGAATACGTTCCGAACCATTTTCCTTTATCCTTTCGCTCTGTCCTTCATTGTGACCGGCCTCGTCTGGCAGTGGATCCTCGATCCTGCGCTCGGGCTGCCGAAGCTGATGCAGGATATGGGCTTTACAAGTTTCAACTTCGCTCTGCTCGGCAATCAGAAGACCGTGCTTTATGCGCTCGTCATTGCCGGTCTCTGGCAGGGCACCGGCCTTGTCATGGTGCTGATGCTGGCGGGCCTGAGGGGGATTGACGGCGAGATCTGGAAGGCGTCGCGCGTTGACGGCATTCCAGCCTGGCGGACCTATATCTTCGTCGTCATTCCAATGATGCGAGGCGTCTTCGTCACCACGCTCGTCATCGTCGCTTCAGGCATCGTGCGTGTCTATGATCTCGTCGTCGCCATGACATCAGGCGGGCCGGGCTTCGCGTCCGAAATGCCGGCTAAATATGTCTACGACTTCATGTTCCAGCGCTCCAATCTCGGTCAGGCGCTTTCCGCCTCCACCGTCATGCTGGTGACCGTGTTCATCTTCGTCGTGCCGTGGGCTCTCATCGAGTTCCGCCAGAAGCGCCGGTAAGGGAGGAAACCATGGCACTTGCCGCTACCATCGAACCTTCGGGCACCAAGCCCAGGCGCCGCTTTGCCCCGCGCACGATCATGCTCTATGGCATACTCGGGCTGGCCGCGCTCTACTATCTCCTGCCGCTCTATGTGATGGTCGTCACTTCGCTCAAGGGCATGCCGGAAATCCGCATGGGCAATATCTTTGCTCCGCCCATGGAGATTACTTTCGAGCCCTGGGTGAAAGCCTGGTCGCAAGCCTGCACCGGCCTTTACTGCCACGGCATCCAGGTCGGCTTTTGGAATTCGGTGAAGATCCTCGTTCCGAGCGTCATCGTCTCGATCGCCATTGCGTCGGTCAACGGCTATGCGCTCGCCAACTGGCGATTCAAGGGATCGGAAATCTTCTTCACCATCCTGCTGTTCGGCGCCTTCATTCCCTATCAGGTCATGCTTTATCCGCTCGTCATGGTGCTGCGCGAACTTGGGCTGTTTTCGACGCTCGGCGGCATCGTCCTCGTGCACACCATCTTCGGCATGCCGATCAACACGCTGTTGTTCCGCAACTACTTCGCCTCGCTTCCGCCTGAACTCTTCAAGGCGGCACGCGTCGACGGTGCGGGCTTCTGGCAGATCTTCCTGCGCATCATGCTGCCCATGTCGCTGCCGATCTTCGTCGTCGGCATGATCATCCAGATCACCGGCATCTGGAACGACTTCCTGTTCGGCGTCATTTTCGCCGGCACGCAAAACTATCCGATGACCGTGCAGCTGAACAACGTCGTCAACGCCGTGCAGGGCGTCAAGGAATACAACGTCAACATGGCCGCAACGCTGCTGACGGGCGCGGTGCCGCTTATCGTCTATTTCGTGTCCGGGCGGCTCTTCGTCCGCGGCATCGCCGCCGGCGCAGTGAAGGGGTAATTCATGAACAGTAGCGTTTCCATCAAAGACCTTTCGCTGAATTTCGGTGCGGTCAACGTTCTGAAAAATCTCAATCTCGAGATCAATGACGGCGAGTTCCTGGTGCTTCTCGGCTCGTCGGGTTGCGGCAAGTCGACCTTGCTCAACTGCATCGCTGGCCTGCTCGATATCAGCGAGGGGCAGATCTTCATCAAGGGCAAGAACGTCACCTGGGAAGAGCCCAAGGATCGCGGCATCGGCATGGTGTTCCAGTCCTATGCGCTCTATCCGCAGATGTCGGTCGAGAAGAACCTCTCCTTCGGCCTGCGCGTTGCCAAGGTGCCGCAGGACGAGATCAACAAGCGCATTGCGCGCGCTGCCGAAATCCTGCAGATCGAGCCGCTGCTGAAGCGCAAGCCGGCCGAGCTTTCGGGCGGTCAGCGCCAGCGCGTCGCGATCGGCCGTGCCCTGGTGCGTGATGTCGACGTCTTCCTTTTCGATGAGCCGCTATCGAACCTCGACGCCAAGCTGCGTTCGGAGTTGCGCGTGGAAATCAAGCGGCTGCACCAGTCGCTGAAGAACACGATGATCTACGTCACCCATGATCAGATCGAGGCGCTGACGCTCGCCGACCGCATCGCGATCATGAAGAACGGCGTCATCATGCAGCTCGATGACCCGACGACGATCTATAACGCGCCGCGCAATCTCTTCGTCGCCGGCTTCATCGGATCGCCCTCGATGAACTTCCTCAAGGGCGAGCTGGTCAACCGCGAAGGCAAGGTCGTGTTCGCGACCAACGACGTGCTGTTTTCGCTCGATGGCTACAAGGCTGGCGAGGCTCTTCAAGGGGGGCGCAAGGTCGTGCTCGGTGTTCGCCCGGAGCACATCAAGGTCAATGAAGCGACCGCTCTCGGTGCGGAGGTTCACGATGCCACGGTGGATATCGAGGAGCCGATGGGTGCCGATAACTTGCTGTGGCTGAAGCATGCCGGACATACGATGTCGGTTCGCGTCAACGGTGCCCGGCGCTTTGGCCCCGGTTCAGCCGTAAAGCTTAGCTTTGATATGTCGCTCGCATCGCTCTTTGATGCGCAGACAGAACTCAGAATATAATCCCATGCCCGGAGGCGGTCTGACCGCCTCCTTCTCTACAGCGGTCCGGGGAGGTCCGATGTCGTCTTCGATCAATGATAATCTTGCCATCGATCTCGTCGGTTCGTGGAGGCTGACCTCTCCCGACAGCGATCATTCCCTCTCCATGTCGCTGCCCGGTGATATTCATTCCGCGCTACATGCGGAAGGGCTTATTCCCGATCCCTATTTCGCGCGCAACGAAGAAGTCGTGCAGTGGGTTGCCCAGCAGGATTGGGAGCTGACACGCAGCTTCACGCTCGATGATGCCGGCGGCGACTGGTATCTCGATATCGACTATCTCGACACCGTCGCCAGCGTCTATGTCAACGATACGCTCGTGCTGGAGGCCAACAACTGCTTCCAGCGGTATCGCCCCGATGTCTCGAAGGCGCTGAAGGCGGGCGAAAATACCATTCGCATCGTCCTGCATTCGAGCATTTCCGCTGGTGCTGCCCTTCAGGCGAAACAGCCTTTCTATATCCCCTACAGCACTGGCAATTCGCCGATCCCGAATGGCAACATGCTGCGCAAGCCGCAATGCCATTTCGGTTGGGATTGGAACATTGCGATCGCGCCGCTCGGTCTCTATGGCACCATCGCGCTGAAGAAGCTCGAGATCGCCCGTATCGAGAATGTCGTCACCCAGCAGGTTCACAATGATGACGGTTCGGTCGACCTCAAGGTGACGGTGGCGCTGTTTGCCAAGGGAACGGGGATTGCGCAGCTCTATTTCTCGCTCGACGACGAGCGCGTGCGCCTCGATGTCGGCGTCAATGCCGGCGAAACGTCGATCACCCACTTCTTCCATATCGACAAGCCCAGGCTCTGGTGGCCGGCCGGCAATGGCGAGCAGGCGCTCTATGCGCTTTCAGTGGAAACCAATTTCGAAACCGTCACGCGGCAGATCGGCTTGCGCACGGTCGAGTTGATCACCACCGAGGATGAAGCTGGCAGCCGTTTTGCCTTGAAGGTCAATGGCCGCGAGATCTTTGCCCGTGGCGCGAACTGGATTCCGGCCGACGCGCTGTTTTCACGTTCCAATCCGGCCGCGACCGAGGATCTGCTGCAATCGGCCGTCGATGCCAATATGAATGCGATCCGCGTCTGGGGCGGTGGCTTTTACGAGCATGACTGGTTCTATGTCACTTGCGACCGCTTGGGGTTGATGGTGTGGCAGGACTTCATGTTCGCCTGCAATCTCTATCCCTCGACGGGTGATTTCCTCGAGAATGTCGAGGAGGAGGTTGGCTATCAGGTTCGCCGGCTTGCGACGCATCCCTCCATCGTTCTCTGGTGTGGTGATAATGAGCTGGTGGGCGCGCTCACCTGGTTCGAGGAGTCCCGTAAAGATCGTGATCGCTATCTCGTCTCCTATGACCGCCTGAACAGAACGATCGAGACGGCGATGAAGAAGGCTCTGCCGGATGCGATCTGGTGGCCCTCGAGCCCGGCTTCGGGTTATCTCAACTTCGGCGACGCTTGGCATGCCGATGGTTCCGGCGACATGCATTACTGGTCGGTCTGGCACGAGAACAAGTCCTTCGATAACTATCGGACCGTGCGTCCGCGCTTTTGCTCGGAGTTCGGCTTCCAGTCTTATACCTCACTGCCCGTCATCAAGACCTATGCCGAGGCGAAGGATATGAACATCGCTTCTCCGGTCATGGAGCTGCACCAGAAGAATGCCGGCGGCAACGAGCGCATCGCCGGCACGATGTTCCGCTATTTCCGCTTCCCGAAGGATTTCCCGAATTTCGTCTATCTGAGCCAGGTACAGCAGGGTCTCGCCATCAAGACGGCGGTGGAATATTGGCGGTCGCTGAAGCCGCATTGCATGGGTACGATCTATTGGCAGCTCAACGACACCTGGCCGGTGGCCTCGTGGTCGAGCCTGGATTACGGCGGCCGGTGGAAAGTGATGCATTATCTGGTGCGGCGCTTCTTCCAGCCCGTATCGGTTGCGGCCATTCCCTCCGAAGACAACAAGACGATCCGCTTCTCCCTGGTCAACGATACCAATGCCGACATCATGGCCGATATTTCGGTATCGCTGCTGAAGCTCGACGGTGAGCGCGTGCCGCTGACGACGGCGCACGCCGTCTGCACGCCGGATGCGGCCGTAACGGCATTGTCGATCGACGCGGATCAGGTGCCGGCCGATTGCCTGCTGGCGTGGCGCTTCACCGCATCGAACGGCATGGGCGGCGAGGGGCATTATGTTCACGGCACCTACAAGGCGCTCGAGCTTCAGCCCGCCGGCCTGACGGTGTTGAGGGAGGAGAAAGAGGAAGATGGGACGATCGAACTCGTCGTCACCGCAAAGGGACTTGCGCTGTTCGTGATGATCGAGAGCGAGACGGACGGACGCTATTCCGACAACGCCTTCGATCTCGCTGCCGGTGAGAGCCGCCGCATCGTCTTCACGCCGGCCAAGCCGCTCACAAGCGGCGTGCCCGAATTCCGCATCTATGATCTGCAATCCAGCCAGTCGGTGCACAGCTAGCCGGTGGCCAGCAACCGACGGATTGAGCTATCGCGCCGTTAAGGCGGCGCTTTCGGGGCCACAAGCCCAAGACAGACGGCCGGGAGGCCATTGGAGGACTATCGATGACGAAACTTGGATTTCAGCTTTATAGCGCCCGCAATTTCCAGCCCTATTCAGAGATCTTCGCCAAGCTCGGCAAGGCCGACTATGCCGAAGTCGAGGGCTTTGGCGGCATCTATGCCGATCTCGACGAGACCGGCCTCAAGAACCTGCGCGCCGAACTCGACAAGAACGGCCTGCGGATGGCAAGCGGCCATTTCAGCCCGGATTTCCTAGATGGCGAAGTGCAGAAGTCGCTCACCATTGCCAAGACCCTCGGCATGGATTCGATCTATGCGCCGCATATCGGCGCCGACCAGCGCCCGAAGGATGCGGCCGGCTGGCGCGCCTTCGGCAAGCGCCTGCATGAGATGAGCAAGCCCTACAAGGATGCGGGCTTCGAATTCGGCTGGCACAACCACGACTTCGAATTCGTCAAGCAGGCCGACGGCTCGCTCCCGATCGAGCAGATCTTCGAAGGCGCTCCGGATATTTCCTGGGAAGCCGATATCGCCTGGGTCATCCGCGGCGGCGGCGATCCCTTTGCCTGGATCGAAAAGCTCGGTCCGCGCATCACGGCCGTTCACGTCAAGGACATCGCGCCGGCTGGCGAGAACAAGAATGAAGACGGCTGGGCCGATGTCGGTCATGGCACGGTTCCGTGGGCAAAGCTGCTCAAGGCGCTCGCCGGCACCAAGGCCAAGCACTTCGTCGTCGAACACGACAATCCGAGCGATGTCGATCGCCTGATCACCCGCTCCATCGCATCCTTCAAGAGCTTTTGAGGCATTTCCACATGGCTAAGGAACTTGGCGTCGGCATCATCGGATGCGGCAACATCTCAACCACCTATTTCTCGCTCGCGCCGCTCTTCAAAGGCCTGAAGGTGCTGGCCTGCGCAGATATCAACATGGAAGCGGCGCGGGCGCGCGCCGAAGAATACAAGGTCAAGGCCCAGACCATCGACGAACTGCTCGCCAATGACGAGCTTGATGTCATCGTCAACCTGACCATCCCGGACGCGCATTTCCCGGTTTCGAAGCGCATCCTTGAAGCCGGCAAGCACGTCTACTCCGAAAAGCCGCTGGTGTTGACGCTGGAGCAGGGCGAAGAGCTGCGTCGCATCGCCAAGGAAAAGGGGTTGGCCGTCGGCTGCGCCCCGGACACCTTCCTCGGTGGTGCCCACCAGCTTGCCCGCAAATTCATCGATGACGGCGGTATCGGCCGCGTCACTTCGGGTGCATGCTATGTCATGAGCCCGGGCATGGAAATGTGGCATCCGAACCCGGACTTCTTCTTCCTGCCCGGCGGCGGTCCGATCCTCGATCTCGGCCCCTATTATGTCGCCAACCTCATCAACCTGATCGGTCCCGTGAAGCGTGTCGGTGCGATGACCTCGATGGCATCGCCGACCCGCACGATCACCAGCCAGCCGCGCAACGGCGAGATCATCCCGGTGAAGACGCCGACGACCATCCAGGCGCTGCTCGAATTCGTCAGCGGCGCGCGGATCACGCTGACGGCAAGCTGGGATGTCTGGTCACACCGCCATGCCAATATGGAGCTTTACGGCACCGAGGGCTCGCTCTATGTGCCCGATCCGAACTTCTTCGGCGGCACCGTCGAGGCGAGCGGCCGCGACAAGGACATCAAGCCGCTGGAAAACTGGGCGCATCCTTTCGGTATCGTCAATCAGGAAAGCCCGAACGGCTCCCGGGCCAACTATCGCACGGCCGGGCTTGCCGACATGGCGGCCTCACTGATCGACGGCCGCGATGCACGTTGCTCGCTCGACCGCACGCTGCATGGCGTCGACGTCATGACTTCGATCCTGAAGTCTGGCGAGGAAGGCCGCTTCATCGATCTGACGACAACCTGCACGCAGCCGGCAGCCCTCGGCATCGAAGAGGCACAAGCGCTCTTGAAGTAAGCGCCGGAAGAGCTAGTTTGCGCGCGGGTGACCAACCCGCGCGCTTTTCATCTCGAAGGAATTCCATCATGGCCTGGCAACCGGCATCCGATCGTTATTCAAAAATGAAATACAACAGGACCGGCCGTTCCGGTCTCAAGCTGCCGGCGGTCTCGCTGGGGCTCTGGCACAATTTCGGCGGCGACACACCGCATGACCGCAAGGTCGACATGTGCCGCACGGCCTTCGACCTCGGCATTACCCATTTCGATCTCGCCAACAATTACGGACCGCCTCCCGGCAGCGCAGAAACCGCATTCGGCGAGATCCTACGCACCGATTTTGCCGGCTTGCGCGACGAGCTCATCATCTCCTCCAAGGCAGGCTATGACATGTGGCCGGGTCCCTATGGTGAGTGGGGCAGCCGCAAGTATCTGATCGCCTCCTGCGACCAGAGCCTGAAGCGCATGGGCCTCGACTATGTCGACATCTTCTATTCCCACCGCTTCGATCCGGACACGCCGCTCGAAGAAACCTGCGGTGCGCTCGATCACATCGTCCGCTCGGGCAGGGCGCTCTATGTCGGCATTTCCTCCTACAACTCGCAGCGCACGCGCGAGGCTGCCGCCATCCTCAAGGACCTCGGCACGCCATGCCTGATCCATCAGCCGAGCTATTCCATGCTCAACCGCTGGATCGAGGACGACGGTCTGGTGGATACGCTCGAAGATCTCGGTATCGGTTCGATCGTCTTCTCGCCGTTGGCTCAGGGCATGCTCTCGACCAAGTATCTCGGCGGTATTCCGGAAGACAGCCGTGCCGCGCAAAACCACTTCCTGAAGCGCGACTTCATCCGTCCGTCGATCATCGACAATATCAGAAAGCTCAACGAGATCGCCGAGAAGCGCGGCCAGACGCTGGCGCAGATGGCGATCGCCTGGGTTCTGCGCGGCGGCCGTGTCACCTCTGCCCTGATCGGCGCGAGCCGTTCGTCGCAGATCGTCGATTGTGTCAAGGCGCTCGATAATCTCGACTTCGCCGCCGAAGAGCTGAAGCAGATCGATGTCTATGCCAAGGAAGCTGACATCAATCTCTGGGCCAAATCGGCCGAACGCGATTGAACATTCTGAAACGCCCGGAACTGGTTTCCGGGCGTTTTACCTTATTGCCGCTTGCCATGGTCTCCGGAGGAGAGAGTTCATGATCCGCAATCCGATCCTGCCGGGGTTCAATCCGGATCCGTCCATCTGCCGCGTCGGCGAGGACTACTACATCGCGACCTCGACATTCGAATGGTATCCGGGCGTGCAGATCCATCATTCGCGCGACCTCGTGAACTGGACCCTGGTGAGGCGGCCGTTGGAGCGTGCGTCGCAGCTCGACATGCGCGGCGAACCCGACAGCTGCGGCATCTGGGCACCTTGCCTCTCCTATGCGGATGGTCTGTTCTGGCTCGTCTATACCGACGTCAAGCGCTATGACGGCAACTTCAAGGATGCCCATAACTACATCGTGACCTCGCCGACGATTGAAGGCGAATGGTCCGAGCCGGTCTATGTCAACTCCTCCGGTTTCGATCCGTCTCTGTTCCATGACGATGACGGACGCAAGTGGTTCGTCAACATGCAATGGAACCACCGCACGGAGAGCTATGGCGGCTCGCCGAAGACGCCGGCCTTCGACGGTATTCTGCTGCAGGAATGGGATCCAGCGACGAAATCCTTGAAAGGGCCGATCAGGAACATCTTTGCCGGCACGGAGCTGGGACTGGTCGAGGGGCCGCATCTCTTCAAGCGCAACGGCTGGTATTATCTGACCACGGCAGAAGGCGGCACTGGTTACGATCATGCCGTGACCATGGCGCGCTCCCGCGACATTGCCGGGCCGTACGAACTACATCCCAACAAATACCTGATCACCTCGAAGGATCATCCGGAAGCGGCATTACAGCGCGCCGGCCACGGACAATATGTCGAGACGCATGACGGACAGTTCTATCATACGCATCTT
The DNA here is from genome assembly GCF_027109195.1 of Rhizobium sp. AG207R. Lineage (NCBI taxonomy): Bacteria > Pseudomonadati > Pseudomonadota > Alphaproteobacteria > Hyphomicrobiales > Rhizobiaceae > Rhizobium > Rhizobium sp. AG207R. Next base: position 106,442 of record NZ_JAEPVT010000010.1, on the reverse strand, counting down.
TGCGGGCGGCCTCTGCCGCCGCATCGCCGCTGCACGCTCGGCCGCGAGACCGCTCTGCAGAAATGCGTCTGGAAAGAGGATGGCTGGCTCTATCTCGAAAACGGTACCAGCGTTCCCGATGTCAATGTGGCCGGCCTGAACGGTGCGGTGCCGATCGAGAGGCCGCGCCGTAGCGGTTACAATTTCGATCAGGCCAGACTGCCAACGGATTTTCAGTGGCTGCGCACGCCGCAGCCGGAACGCATTTTCAGCCTGACGGACCGCCCCAACCATTTGCGGCTTTTCGCACGCGAAAGCATCGGTTCCTGGTTCGAGCAGGCGCTCGTCGCCCGTCGCCAGGAGCATCACAGTTTCCGCGCCGAAACGGTTGTCGATTTCCAACCCGACACCTACCAGCAGGTTGCCGGCCTGACCCATTACTACAATCGCTTCAAACTGCATGCCATCGCCGTGACCTTGCATGAGAAGCTCGGCCGCTGCGTCACCATCATGACCTGCCCGGGCGATTATCCGAACGGCCGCCTGAGTTTTCCGATCGAGGGTGGCGTCGCAGTGCCCGATGGGCGGATCCAGCTTGCCATGGAGGTGCGGGACAACGATCTGCAGTTCTTCTGGCAGGACGAGGGCATGGGCGCATGGCAGGCGGTCGGGCCTGTGCTGGATGCTGGCGTCATCTCGGATGAGGGCGGGCGCGGCGAGCATGGTTCCTTCACCGGTGCTTTCGTCGGCATGTTTGCTTTCGACACGTCCGGCCGGGCAAAGACGGCGGATTTCGACTGGTTCAACTATGATGAGCTATAAGACTTCCAGTGGAGCAGGCGCCTGGCCGAACCAATCGCATCCATTACGGAATTGTAATTCGACTGTCAGACTCGTTTCATGTCTGTCACGATAAATTCGCGTGCAGATTCTGAAATGAGGAAACAACCAATGAGAAAAATCTTCACTGTTCTTCTTGCGGCGTCCATTATCGGAATGCCGCTGGCTGCAACTGCGCAAGTCAAGGCTGCGCCCGCTGGCAAGCAGGCTGTCGTCCAGAAGGAAGTGGTGAAGAAGAAGGTCGTCATCCGTAAGGGCGGTTGGGTCAAGGGACGCCGCCTGTCGGCCTCCGACCGGCGGCGTGCAACGGAAATCGACTACCGCGCCTATCAGTTGTCCGCACCCCCGCGCGGCTATCACTGGGTTCGCCTGAAGAACAACTTTCTCCTCGTCGGCATTACCAGCGGTTTGATTTCGAAGGTGCACGAGGCCCGGTAAACCCGGATGGGGCTACTGCAAGCAAAGTCATGACCTCCACCAGAGGTGGAGGTTTGAAACGCTGCGCTTGAACCGCTAGAAGCGGTATTGTTAGCGCTTAGTAGCTACGATTGAAGAGGTCGGCAAAGTCGGAAGCTTTGTCGGCCTTTTCCTGATGACGGATATCTTTTCCTGATGACGGATATATTGTCTGACGACCTGCTCATTGTAGCCCGTCGTCGATACGAAATAGCCGCGCGCCCAAAAGTGATAACCCTTGTAGCGGCGCTTGCGCGCATACTTGTTGGCAACATAAGGGGCTGTCTTGCCCTTCAAAAAGCCGACAATATGCGCAACCGAATATTTCGGCGGGATCGAGATCAACATATGCACATGATCGGGCATCAAATGACCCTCTTCGATCTGGCAGCCTTTCTGCTGTGCCAGCCGACGTAAGAGTTCTCCCAACTCACGCCGTACGTCCCCGTACAGCCTTTTCGTTCGGTATTTGCTGCCAAAAACAATGTGATACTTGCAGTCCCACGTCGCATGCGAGAGCGTCTGCTCATCCATAAAACCTCCTTGTTCGAAGTCTGGGCCACCCCAGCGGTTCAAGCAGGAGGTCTCTCAACTACCGTGTAGAACTCGTCCAGTCCTCCACCGTAGGTGGAGGTTTATTATCGATATAAGTAAGGGCGGCCGAGAACCGCCCATTTTCGTGCCCGAAAACTATGGAGCAGCCTGAAACAGAAATCCCCGGCATCTCTGCCGGGGATCGCTCATTCGTTCTTTGTCTATCTCAGCTCAGGCGACCCGCTGCGTGGGCCAGCATGGTGTAGACCTTGCCGGTATCTGATGTGAGATAGGATTGCGTGACCGTCTTGTCGCGATCGGTGCGAGCAACGTCGGTGAGCAGCTTTTCGAAATCGGCGATGTAGCGATCGACTGCGGTGCGGAATTCCGGCTCGCGGTCGTATTTGCGCTTGATCTCATCGAAGGTCTGCTGGCCCTTGAGCGTATAGAGCCGACGGGTGAACACGTCGCGTTCGCCACGCTGGTAACGGCGCCACAGATCGACCGAGGCGTCATGATCGATCGCGCGGGCGATATCGACCGAAAGCGAGTTCAGCGATTCCACGACATGGCGCGGGTTGCGTGCAGCAGGAGCAGGAGGCTGTTCAGCCGGCGCTTTCGGTGCCGGTTGACGGGCTGGCTGGAGACCAGCATTTTCATCACGCGATGCGCCACGCAGCAGATCGCTGATCCAGCCGCCGCCGGCTGCTTCCTGACGGGCAGGAGCTGCTGTTTCCGCCGGACGCTGCGGCTGTGCCGCCGGGCGCTCGGCCGGGATCGACCCGCGCAAGCCGAGGGACTCGATCGAGGGCGGCTGCGGTGCCGGGCGCTGTGCGGGCTGCTGGACGACCGGCGGCTGTTGCACCGGTTGCTGCGGAGCAGGTTGTTGCTGCCGCGGAGCTGCAGCTGCCGGGGCAGGTGCGGCGGGTCGTGGCGCAGGCTGCGCATCCGCCAGGGCACGGGCTGCAGGCTCGGAAATCTCCAGCTGCTGCGTCGAGCGGCCGACGATCTGCGAGATATCCTGCAGGGCCTTGATCTGTTCAGCAACGGCGCGACGCATGGCTGCGGCGCTTTCCTTTGCCTCTTCCGGAAGGTCGAAGGCACCCCGCTTCAGTTCGCTGCGGGTGAGGTCAAGCTCGCGGCGAATATCACCGGCCGAGCGGCGGATCTCATCCGTCGCACCGGCGAAGCGGCCGATTGCGTCATCGACCGCAACGCGCAGGGTTTCGCGCAGTTGCTGGGCTGCCGTCTCGGAGGTCTTGCCGGCGTCGGCGAGCATTTGCTCGACCTCTGACAGCGAGGCCGTGAGACCGCCACGCAGGCGATTGGTGAGATCGCTGGAGCGGCGCTCGGCATTGGCGAATGTGTTTTCGACAGCCTGGTTCGCTTCCTCGCCGGCCTTCTGCAAGGCGGCGCGCATGTTTTCCGCCGCATCTTCCGCGCGTTTCTCGGCGTCGGAAAGAACGCGGCCGATATCGCCGAAGGAAGACTGCACGCTCTGGCGAAGGTTGCCGGTCACCTGGTTCGACCGCTGCTCCGCCCGATCGAAAGCTGTTTCGACCATCGAGCCGAGGGCGCGCATGGTGTTTTCGATCTCCTCCGAGCGCTGAACGAGGCCGACGGCCAGATTCTGCAGTGCCGTTTCGCGCTCTTCCAGCGTCGATACGAGGTTCGACTGGGCTGCGCCCAGGAGCTGGGATGCCTGCGTCAGCACCTTGGAGTGATCGTCGAAACGACCGACGATGCTGCCGACCTGCGACAGGGTCTGGCCGGTTATCTCCGACAGCTTGTCGACCTTGCCTTCGAGGAGGCGGCTCGACGCCGAGACCATCTCGCCGGCTTTCGCGGCAGATTCGGCGAAGCGCGACGAGGTTGCGGTGAGGCGATCGTCGACGTTTGCGAATTCGGTGGCCGCATTGGACAACAGGCCGGCAATCGCCGAGTTGTTGTCCGCCAAGCGCGCAATGATGCCGTTGACGCTTGCAAGCAGGTTGTTTTCGAGCGCGCTGACCGTGTTGACCGCATGCTCTGTGCGCGATGAGATCGCGTTGATGAGAGCGGCGTTTTCAGCGCGCAGGCGCTCCGTGCTTTCCTGAGCTGCTGCAGAGATAAGAGCTGCGGCTTCCTGACCCGTTGCCGCGTAGCGATCGACGATCGGGCGAGCCTTTTCGTCGATGAGGCGCGACAGCTCGGTAGAACGTCCGGCAAGCATCGAATTCAGCTCGCGGGTACGCTCGTCAAGCGAGGTGCGGATGGATGTGCCACGGGCTTCCAGCGCCTTGTCGACATCGGCAAGCGTCGAGCCGATTTCACGGGCTCGCTCTTCCAGAGAGCTGCGGATCGCGGTGCTGCGCTCGTCGAGTGCGCGCTCGACCTGGGCCATGGAGGCAGCAATCTGCTCGCTGCCGCCGGCAAGCGTGTTGCGAATAGCTGCGCCGCGGGCTTCCAGCGATTGTTCCGCGGAAGACAGGGCCTGCGAGATCGTATTGACCTGATTGCTGACGAGCCCCTCGGCTTCGGCGACCTTGTTGACGATCGCATTACCGGCTTCCGAGAAGGTCTGGGCGACGGCCGCAGCCTGGCTTGCCAACCGGTTCTGCGTCTCCGAGACACGGTTGACGAGGTCGTTGGAGCGCTCGGTCATGGCGCGGGCGAAGGCATCGCTGTGGTTGCCGAGGTTTTCGGCGAATTGCTGGCCGGTGTTGGCGAGCAGCTCGGCCGTGCGCGTCGCCTCCGTGTCCATGCCTTGCGCGGCGTCGGCGACGGCCGTGCGCAGCGTGGTGGCCAGATTGGCGGCCTTGCCTTCGATCGTCCGATTGACGGCTTCGAGGCCGACATTGAGGGCACGGTCCATCGTTGAAAGGCGCTCTTCGATGCGGGCGGATGCCTGGCTGCCGCTGTCGTCGATCTTCGCCGCGCCACTCGCCAGCGTATCGGAGAGGCGGTTGCCGGCAGCGTCGACCTGGGCGGCAACGCCTGTAACACCTTCATTGATGCGGTTTTCAAGAGCCGACAGGCTAGCCTCGACCCGCGAGCCGGTCTCGGCAAAGCGGTTCGTCATGCCGTCGATCGACTGGTTGAGGTTGGACGAGAAGGTTTCGGCCGAGCGCGCGATGTCGCCTGCTGCCTGCTGGATACGGCCGGCAATGTCGCCCGCGCCGCTATTCAGCCGCTCTTCCAACATCTTTGCGCTCGCGTCGATCGTCTGGCGCAGAGAAGCCTCGCGATCTTCCAGCGACATTTCCAGCATGCTGGCGCTGGTAGCGATCGAGGTGCCGATAGCGGTCGTCTGCTCCATCAGCGTATTGTCGATCTGCGCATGGGCGTCACGCAGGGCGAGATTGATCGCATTGCTGCGATCTTCCAGCGTGGAGCGCATACGCTCGTAGGCCGAGGCCAGGTTCTGATCCATCTGCGACAGACCGGCACCGAGGGTGTTTTCGAGCTGACGGGTGGTGGTGCCGAGAACGGTCTCGACGCGATCGCTGTTGCTGCCAAGCATTTCGGAGAGGGCGCTCGTATGGGCAGCGAGCGAGCGGTCCAGGCGATCCTGGTTTTCGCTATAGGCGGCACGAATGGCATCCGCCTTGTCGCCAAAGGCGCCGGCGACGCGGGACTCTGCGCCGGAGACGCTGTCCAGGAGTGCGTTGGCGCGGTCTTCCAGGGCGCTTTCGAAACGGTTCTGGTTTTCGGCGAGCGAGATCGCGAAGGCCATGCTCTTGTCATCGAGCGTGTTGGTCAGTGCCTCATGACCGCTGGTGACGGTATGGGCAATGGCCTTGGCGCTGTTGGAAAGAGTGTCTTCGAGCTTCGCGTGGCCTTCCGAAAGGGCGATAGCCAGGGCCATCGTCCGGTCGTCGAGGCTGTTGACGATCCTGTCGTGAGTGCCGGCAACCGTTTCGGAAAGGGCGTCGAGACGGCTCGATACCGCATCCTCGAGGCGTGACTGGGTGTCGGAGAGCGAAATGGCAAGCGCCATCGCCTTGTCGTCCAGTGCGTCGGCCAGCGCGTTGTGGTTGCTGCTGAATGCGTTGGTGATCGCCTCGGCGCGGTTGGCAAGCGTTGCTTCAAGGCGCGACTGGCCGGAGGTCAGCGCATCGGAGAGTGCCCGTGTCTTGCCTTCGAGCGTATCGGCAACGCGTTCGGCGTGGCCTGAGACGGTATCTTCGAGACGGGCCTGGGCCTCCGACAGCGTGATGGCGAGTGCCATCGTCTTGTCGTCCAGTGTGGCGCCGACGCTTTCCGCATGGCCGGAAACGGCGTTTTCAAGGCGGGCCTGGCTTTCGGAGAGGGCAACGGCCAATGCCATCGTCTTGTCATCCAAAGTGCTTGCAACGCTTTCCGCGTGTCCGGCTATGGTGCTTTCCAGGCGGGATTGGCTTTCACTCAGCGCGATGGCGAGCGCCATCGTTCTGTCGTCCAGCGCCTCGGTCAAAGCATTGTGGTTGCCTGCAAATGCCTTGATGATCGCCTCGGCGCGGTTGGCGAGGGTTTCTTCGAGACGAGATTGGCCGGAGGTCAGAGCGGCCGCGAGCGCACTGGTCTTGCCTTCGAACGTGTCGGCGACGCGATCGGCGTGACCGGCAACGGTTTCCTCCAGCCGGGCCTGGCTCTCGGAAAGCGCGATAGCGAGCGCCATCGTCCTGTCGTCGAGGGCATTGGTGACGCTTTCGGCGTGACCGGAGACCGTGCTTTCGAGACGAGCCTGACCCTCGGCGAGCGCACGCGCAAGGTCCTTGGTCTTCGCATCCAGGGTACCGGCAACGTGTTCCGCATGACCGGAAACGGTGTCTTCCAGGCGGGATTGGCCCTCGGAAAGCGCAATAGCAAGCGCCATCGTCTTGTCGTCGAGCGTGTCGGCCAGCTTGCTATGGGTGTCGGCCATGGCACTGTTGATGGCATCGGCGCGGCTCGCCAGCGTGTTTTCGAGGCGCAACTGGCTTTCGGCCAGTGAAATGGCCAGCATCGAGGTGCGTTCGTCGAGCGCGGCGGTCAGATGCTCGTGAGAACCGCTGACGGCATTGGTGATCGCTTCCGAACGTTCGGCAAGCGTCTGCTCGAAACGAGACTGGTTGTCTGCCAGGGCGCCGAAAAGCGCGTTGCTGCGAGCGGCCATCACGGCATCGACGCGCTCATGGGCGGAACTCAAAGCCTGCGTGATCTCGCTGGTGCGGGCAGAGAGGGTATTGTTGATGTCATTGGCGCGACCGGTGAAGGCCGAGGTCAGTTCTTCCGTGCCACTTTGCAGGGCGGCGGAGACGTCGCGCGTAACACCCTGCACGGCGGAGGTGAAGGCGCCGGCATGCGACGCGAGCGTGGTGTTGAGTTCGCTCGTGCCCGAGGTGAGGGCCGAGGAAATGCCAGTCGTGGCGTTCTGCAACGCCGACGTGATCTCGTTCGCCTTGGAGCCGATGGCGCTTTCGAGCACTTCCTGTCCGGTTGCCAGCGTCGTTGCCAGTGCGAGGGACTGATCGGTGAGATGCGAACCCAGGCGCTCGATGCTGGAGGTCAGGATGCCTTCCAGCGCATCGGAATTGCTGCCGAGCGACTGATTGATGCGGGCGAGGCTTTCCGTGAGCTTGGTATCCAGGGTGCCGGCGCGCTTATCGAAGGCCGAGGTGAATTCCGATACGCGCTCGTCGAACGCCGTCGAAAGCTGTGCGATGGTCGACTGGAAGCGCTCGTCGAAGAAGCCGGAGCGCAGATCGATGTCCATGATGGCATCATCTGCGGTCGACTGCAGGCTTTGACGGAAGCTCGCGCCCTTTTCGTCGAGGGCCGTGTTGAGGCGGGACAGAACAGTGTCGAGCGTGCCGGTAATGGAACGTTCGCCACCGGTGAGGCTCTCGCTGATTTCCCGGGTGCGGGCAACCAGCGTCTCGTTGAGCTGGCGCGCACGTTCGTTCAGTGCAGAGTTCAGCTTTTCGGTGTTGGCATCGAGCGTCGACGCGCGCGTTTCGAACTGGCCGAGCAGCGCGTTGCCGCGTTCGGCAAGGGTCGAGGACAGAGATTCCAGGCGGGTGTCGAATTCGTGGCTGAGGGCGAGGCCCGAAGCGTTGAGGTTCTGAAGCAGGCTGTCTGTCTTGGCGGCAAGGAGGGTACCGAGGGCCTGGACGGCGGAATCCGATTTCTCCATCAGCGCGGCGGCGCGCGTATCGATCATCGATGCGAAGGCTTCGCCCGAGGTCGAGAGGCGCACGGCGATTTCCTCGGTCGCCAGCGACAGGTCTTCCTTGATCTGATCGTGCACGCCGGAGATTGACGAGCGGATCCGCTCGGCGTGATTGACGATGGCGTCACGCTCGGTACCCAGCTCGTGGACCAGGCTGCGCACGCGCAATTCGTTGTCGGCGTAGCTGCGCTCCAGCGCATTGACCTCGGTATGGACGAGGGTTTCGAGCTCCGTGGCGCGCGCAATGGTGCGTTCGATGCCTTCGTTCATGGCCGAGACTTCGCGGCGCACGGCCTGACCGACCGTCATGATACGCTCGGATGCAACGGTTTCCGGCTCGACGAGACGCAGAGCGACTTCCGCCATGGAGCGGGCGGCATTGCGCATGTCGTGCGCACGCGAAATCATCATGCCGAAAGCATAGAAGAGCAGCACCGGAACGATGATGCCGACTATGCAGGCGATGACGCCTGGAAGGGCTGCGAGATCCGCGATCGAATGGATGTTTCGGATCTGCGTGCCATAGAGCATGAAGGCGAGGCCGGCGCCGCCGATGATCCAGAACAGCGAGAAGATCGTGGCGTTTCGCACCGCGTGGCTCTGCGAGGCTCCGTCGAGCGCTCTCAATATGCTAGCGGAACTCGCCCGGCTGCCGTCATTGGCGGCTGCAAGGTTCGGGTTCTTCGGCGCCTCGGCGGGGCGGGGCGGGGTAGCAGGGGCGGCGGTGCTGCGTGCGCCGCCATTCTTGCGGGCGGCATCATCCCTGGTCTGCTTTATCGGCTGTTTCGGCGGCTCAGACACATTTCGCTCCGGGACATCGGGCGTAGTGCCGCTGCGGGACTCCAAGCTCTCGTCACTGAAATCGATCTGCAGCGCTTCGTCCAATGCCTGAAAGGCCTTGTCCTCGACCGACTCGATGTACTTTTTGTTCGCCATGCGGTTACGCCTCGTTACAACTCACTCGGGCTTGCCGTGTCTTTTCCGGTAATTCCGCCGCGTCCGGAAAAGACGAACCCTGCCTCCCGCGGGTCTTCCGCCTTCGATCAACATCGAATTTGGATTTCCCATTACATTCAGAGTGGATAACTGGTTTTTCAAACGGATGTTATGAAAACATTACCATCATCCACTTCCGGGGCAAAGGCATGTGCCATCTACCCAATTTACTAGTATCGTAGTGACACATTCCCCCAGTCATGACAATTAATTCCACCTTAAAGCCAGTGGATCGTTAAGGTGACATTAACCTTGTTTATCTGTTCAACGCCATGAAAACCCAAGATTTTGAGCATGTTTAACGCACGTTAACCATGTCTGGAGTTTTCGGCCCTCAATGTGCCAAAATTTAACTGGATGGCCATGCCCGAGCCGCAACTATGCGGCAGGTCCCTAAAACAGTCATAGATAAATGACGGGAGCATTGGCACATGGCAGCTTTGAACATCGCATTTGAATCTCCTGATAATTCGCGTGGCGCGGCTCCGTCGCGGGAGCGGGCGATCGATCTCGTCCATCTCGGCAAGCAAACGATGGGCGACAAGGCACTTGAGGTCGAGGTGCTGCAGATGTTCGCAAGGCAGGCCCGTTCCTGTCTGCAGGAGATCGGCAGCGGCGATCCCAAGCGAGTGGAGGCCGCATCGCACAAGCTGAGGGGCGCTGCCAGCGCCGTTGGTGCCTTCCGCGTGGCGGATGCGGCTGGAGCGCTCGAAAGCAATGTCGGCGACGCCGCTCACATGGCAGCGGTCACAACCAGCGTCATCGAGGCCGAAAACTTCATTTTGAAGCTTTCGCGCTGAGCCGATCCGCTCGACGATCAATGATGTGCACCCTTGCGCCGCCGGACGGGACAAACCGTTTCGGCGGCGCAAATGTTGACTGCCCCATCGATTTGTTGGAAGTAAAATTCCGATCACCCTTCATTCACGAAATATCGGAATTCACCCACATGACCAAATTGACCATCGTCGCCTTCGACGGGACGCGCTTTGACCTCAATGTCGACGAGGGCTCCACCGTGATGGAAAATGCCGTACGCAACTCCGTTCCAGGCATCGAAGCGGAATGCGGCGGTGCGTGCGCCTGTGCCACCTGTCATGTCTATGTCGATGAGGAATGGACCGAGAAGGTCGGCGGCCCGGAAGCCATGGAAGAAGACATGCTCGACTTCGCCTTCGACGTTCGTCCAAACTCGCGGCTCTCCTGTCAGATCAAGATGAAGAGTGCGCTGGACGGCCTTGTCGTCCACGTGCCGGAGCGGCAGGCCTAACACCGGACCTCTGGCACGTCCCGCTCGATCCGTTGCGATAATCCCGCTGAGGGTCGAATGCCCAAAAAAGATGCCCCGCTCAGCTGGTGCAGCGAGCGAGGCGAGGCGGGCGCATCACCGCAGGCAAGGGAGGAAACACCTGCGGCTTCAGGACGCGCCAGGAGAACACTTAGCGCATGCTTTAAGAAACAAACCCGACTGCGCCGAAGAGCGAAGAAACCCGCCAACGCAGGTACTCAAAATCGATCCTTTTGCGACATCCGCCTGGTCTTCTTCGAATCAACCAGTGCGTTTGTCTCTGTAATTGATAGGAAAAACCTATTTCAGATTCTCGTAAAGTTCAAAGAGCGACGAGATCAGACGATTCACAGGATATAGTGACTGATTTCCCACAGTTGGCGCTTCTGATCGCCTTTTGCACCGAAGGTAGTTTTTGAAAGGCTACTGCCGGGCACCTTGGCGGCTGCGATAGTGGAGCAGCCTCTGCATCCGGCTCGTGAAATTGATCGCTTCGATGCGGTCGAAGCGCGCCTGATCGGCATCGTGCCGGTCGGTTTCCCGCGACGTCACCTCATTTGCCCTTTCCTGAAGCGCATCGCAATTGCCGGCTGACGGCAGAGACAGGATCTGCCTTTCCATCTGCCGCGCGTGCTGGCGGGCGATTTCGACATGCCGGTCTTCATGGCGCCGGATATCGGCAGCCAATGTATCCCAGATCATGGAAAGCTGCTTGCTGGCATGCCGCCGGTCACGCCAGCGCGGCAGAATGATTTCCGTATCGACCGTAACCTTGACGCCGGAAATATAGCAGCGGCCGTTTGCTTCGCTGTAGGTCGCATTGCCGCCGAAGCGGATTCTCGTCGCACCGGGATGGTGACTGCTGGAGCCGATCGCCAGCGGTCCGCGCTGGTTCAGGGCGGCATCGAGCTCGTCGGCGGTGCTGCCCTTGATGTCGAAATAGGAAATGGATTTGCGGGCGATGACTTCCGCGCCGGCTACATTGGGTATGCAGAACGCGAGCAGCAATGCACACGAAAGACTGAACTTATGGGATGCAAGCGGCATTCGTGTCGCTACCATGTTGAACTTCGGCGAACCTTGCGGCATAGCCACTGTGAGCGCAATATCAAGCGCGAGGTTTTTTCCTTTTCAATGGGATGGACGGTTCGTGACGGAGCTTCGCAGCCAAACCTGGCATGTCGCGCATGGCCGCAGCATCGATGTCGGCGGACAGAGCGTCATCATGGCTATCGTCAATGTGACGCCGGATTCCTTCTCCGACGGCGGGCATTATGAGGCCGTTGATGCGGCTGTTGCCCATGCGCTGGCCTGTGTCGAGGACGGGGCCGGCATCATCGATATCGGCGGCGAATCGACCAAACCGGGTGCCGCGGCCGTCAATGCCAGCGAGGAGCAGGGGCGGGTACTGCCCGTCATCGAAGCCTTGCGCGGCAGGACCGATGCGCTGATTTCCGTCGATACGTATCGCGCCGATACGGCGCGATTGGCGATCGGCGCCGGCGCGCATATCGTCAACGATGTGTTCGGTCTGCAGCGCGAGCCAGATATTGCCACCGTGGCGGCGCAAACGGGTGCTGGTCTCTGCATTATGCATACGGGGCGTGAGCGGCAGAAGCTGCCTGATGTGATCGATGACCAGCTTTTCTTTCTCAATCGCTCGCTGGAGATTGCCGCTGCGGCCGGCGTCGACAGGCAGACGATCGTGCTCGATCCGGGCTTTGGCTTCGCCAAGGAGAATGCCGAGGAAAATCTCGAGCTGATGACGCGTTTCAATGCTCTGCTGCGCTTCGAGCTGCCCCTGTTGGTCGGCACCTCGCGCAAGCGGTTCGTCGGCACTATAACGGGTCGCGACGCAGCCGATCGGGACGTCGGCACTGCCGCAACCAGCGCGATCCTGCGGTTGCAGGGGGCTGCGATATTCCGCGTGCACAATGTCGCAATCAACAGGGACGCGCTGGCGGTTGCGGATGCTATTCTCAGGACGCGCGCGAGACTTAAAGCATAATGCTCGAATGCAGGGAGCGGTTTTCGGACCCGATCGCGCCTGTTCGAAACGGAGAGACGCCATGAGCGCTGTGACATACACCATTACTTTGCAGAATTGCGCCTTCTTTGCCCGGCACGGCGTCCATGATGAGGAGGAATTCCTTGGCCAGCGCTTCTTCGTCGATGCCGAACTCGATGTCGAAGCCGGCGATGCGCTGGAGCGTGATTCGATCGATGACACTGTCAATTACGGCATCGCATTCAGCGTCATCGAGGAAATCGTGACCGGGCGCCGACGCTATCTGATCGAGGCGCTGGCGCTCGATGTGGCGAAGGAACTATGCCGTCGTTTTCCGGGTATCCGCCGCGCCAAAATCACGGTACGCAAGCCCAATGCCCCGGTTCCGGGCGTTCTCGATTATGTGCAGGTGAGCATTGAGCATTTTGCCTGAAGGTGTAGCCGTGCGGACGACGCTCGGTTTGGGTGGCAATCTGGACAACCCGGTCCGCGCCATGGCGCTCGCCTTGCGCATCCTGGATGCGCGTGCCGATTGTCAGGTGATTTCGGTGTCGCGGCTTTATCGTACGCCGCCCTGGGGCAAGACGGACCAATCCTTCTTCTACAATTCCTGTGCTGCGGTCGATACGACCCTCACGCCGGAAGCCTTGCTGGACGTGTGCCTCGACATAGAGCGGCAGATGAAGCGGGTGCGGATCGAGCGCTGGGGGCCGCGAACGATCGATATCGATGTGCTGACCTATGGAGATCTGGAACAGGTCGAGCCGCTGCTCACCATTCCGCATCCGCGAATGGTCGAGCGCGGTTTCGTGCTGATGCCGCTTGCCGATTTCGCCGCGGATCTTGTGGTCAATGGGAGGGCAATCGCCGATTGGCTGCGGGATGTTGATGTCGAAGGTATCGAGGTCGCGGACGAAAACCGTGACTGGTGGCGAACGGCCTGAGCTGGACCATATGACTATAAAGAGAAAGGCCGGCAAAATTGCCGGCCTTTCTCTTTGTGAGCTGCTGTCGGACGCTTATTGGATCGATCCAACCGCCATCTGGTCGACGTCGGCGCGCTTCAGCGTGACGCCGATGACTGGCACCATCTGTTCGCCGACCTTCACCGAAATGGTGACGTTCATCGACTTGCTGTCCGGAATGCGGGCGATCATGGCACCGTTCAGCTTCTGACGGTTCAGTCCAAGAACGACCGTATTGTCGTTGACTGTGCCGGAGGTGACATCGAGGCCCTTGCCGGCAGCACCATCCAGGAATTTTCCGCTATAGGAGCCGCCGCTCTGCGTGATCTCGGCCGACATCGGCTGCTGGAAGACGCCGACGCGGCAGGTGCCGTCGAGCTTGACGCCGGCGCTGCTGCCATCGGATGGCTTGCCCGTGAGATTGCAGGTGAACTTCGTGCCTTTGTACTTGCCGGCAACGATCTCGCCGGGGCCGCTCCATGTGCCCGAGATCGACTGGAAGAACGCCTTGTCGCGGGGAGCCGCTTCGGCTGATTGCGTCCAGGCGCCGGTGGAGATGGCTGCGGCGGCAAGGCTGCTTACAAGAAGAAATCGACGCGAAAACATGGACATTCCCTAGCGAGGCGAAACCGTGAAACTGGTTGTCACTTTTGCCCGAGAATGGTTAATGCTTGGTTTCCGAAGGTGCTGAAGTCCCTAATTTGCAGGTCATCACGCCGGGTTGCGGCCGGTGACATTCGGCGTGAGGTCGCCGGCGAAATCGGTAATGCCCGGACGTTTGAGCGCCTTGAAGGGGAGCGGTCGGCAAAGGTCCATGGCGGCGATGCCGATTCTCGCGGTCATCATGCCATTGACGACGCCCTCGCCGAGGCGTGCGGAGAGTTTCGACGCCAAGCCATGACCGATCAACTGCTGGACAATGCTGTCGCCGACTGCGATGGAGCCGGTGACGGCGAGATGAGCGATCACATCGCGCATCAATCTGACCATGCCGAGCGTGCCGGGTCTGCCGCCATAGAGTTCGGCCATGGCGCGGACCAGTTTGGCCGCTTCATAGAGAACGTAGAGAATATCGACGAGGGCGCGGGGACTGACGGCTGTTACGACGGACACGCGTTTCGACGCGCCAAGAATCAGCGCCCGGGCGCGGCGGTCGAGTGGGCCGAGCAGCTCGCGTTCGGCAAGATCAATGAGCTGAGGCGCATCGATGATGTCGTCTTCTGCCGCCTTCAGGGTTGCGCGGCCTCTCGCCGTGTCTGGATTGGATTCGAGTAGAGTGCAGAGTCGCTTGACCAATGCTTTGGCGCGCGCCGGTCGGGTTTCGACGATGGCAGCTTCCGCCTCCGCCTTGATGGTCTGCACGGCGGCGAGCCGCATCATTCCTGCGGTCTCGCGGATGACTATGGCAAGGACGGCCAGAATGCCGATGGCGACGACCGCAAGGGCGGTATAGCCAAGCCAGTCGGCCCGGCTGAACAGGTCGCGGATGAGCTGATCCGTCCAGAGGCCGAAGGCGAGGGACACCAGAATGCCGAGCGCACCGAGCGCCACCTTGCCGAAGGAGAATCTCTTGCGGCGGGGCTTGGCGATGGCAGTTGCATCCGAATCGGCGCCGAGGGCCGGATTGATGAACGGATCTTCCGCGTCGGGCGTCAGCACGATGTCGGTATCGAAGCTTTGCGGCTTGCGAACCGTTGGTGGTGTCGCTTCTGTTCTGGAGGTTTCAGGTTCCACTGTGAAAGCGCTGGGACGACGATTGCCGTTCGGCTCGTTTTCGGTCGATTTCGTCATGCGAGACGGTCTCCGAACAGGAACTGCATGGCGCGGTCGAGGCGGATATGCGGCACCGAAAGCTTGATGCCTTCACCGGTTTCGTCGAGCTCCGGCGGGCGAAACCGGACAACGTTCACCTCGGGCAGATGGACCTTCGCCCCATCCGATTCAAGGGCTTCGAACAGCCAGCGCGGGTTTTCCGGCAGATCGCCAGGGAAGATCGCCGTCTTGCGATTGCCGTCGAAAGCCTCGCCAGCGATAGTTTCCTTGTCCATCGGCGTGCCGACGATGACGGGAAGCGTCTGGCCGTCGCGGGTCACGGTTGCCTCGCGGGTTGCGCGCACCGAGGCTATGGCCATGACCTCTATGCCGGCACCCGCCATGCCGATGCGCTCGATCGCACGCTCGACGAGCCGGCGAGTGAGAGCCTCCAGGCGGTCGTGGCTTTCATGATGGAGGTGGTCGGCTTTGGTCGCGGCCACTAGCACACGGTCAATCCGACGGCCGAGCAGCGAGGAAATGAGCGAATTCGTGCCGGGTCGGAAGCAGGCCAGTACGTCCGTCAGCGCCCGTTCCAGATCCTGCACGGCTTCCGGGCCGCGATTGATGGCCTGCAGGGCATCGACAAGGACGATCTGCCGGTCGAGGCGTGCGAAATGTTCGCGAAAGAAGGGTTTGACGACAACGGACTTATAAGCCTCGTAGCGGCGTTCCATCATCGCCCAGAGTGAGCCCTTCGGCGCGCTACCTTCGGGGGGCAGTTTCAGCGGCGCGAAGGTGAGGGCCGGCGAGCCGTCAAGATCGCCAGGCAGCAGGAAACGGCCGGGCGGCAATGTCGAGAGTGAGCGCTCATCGGATTTGCAGGCTTTGAGATAGTCCGCAAAGGCGGTGGCGAGGTCGCGTGCTTTCATTTCATCCGCCGATGCTGCGATGTCTGC
Source organism: Rhizobium sp. AG207R (assembly GCF_027109195.1). Taxonomy (NCBI): domain Bacteria; kingdom Pseudomonadati; phylum Pseudomonadota; class Alphaproteobacteria; order Hyphomicrobiales; family Rhizobiaceae; genus Rhizobium; species Rhizobium sp. AG207R. The sequence continues at coordinate 90,493 of NZ_JAEPVT010000010.1, read as the reverse complement.
CGCCTCCGTCATGGCAAGCCAATGACGTGAAAGCTCGGCGCGAATGCCGGTGTTTGCCAGAGCCAGCGTTTCCTCGCTGAAGGTACGGAAATCCTTGGCGAGCAGCGGCAGGTCGAGCAACCATTCGCCGGGATAGTCGACAATATCGATGGAGAGGCGGCCGGGGGAGAACAGGCGGTTCCAGCCGCTGGCGCTTTGATAATCCAGCGTGATACGCAGCTCGGAGATGGCACGCGTCGAATCCGGCCAGATGCGGTCTTTGACCAGGGCACGGATGTGGTCCTCGTATTGAAAGCGCGGCACGGCATCGTCCGGCTGCGGCTCGAGGCGGACGGCGGAGACGCGACCGGATTGCACCGGCTCGAACAGCGGCAGACGTCCGCCATTCAGGAGATTATGCACCAATGAGGAGATGAAAACGGTCTTGCCCGAACGGGAGAGGCCTGTAACACCCAGACGGATCGTCGGATTGACGAGGCCGGCGGCGCGATCGGCCAGATTGTCAAAGGCAATGAGGGCGTCGTCGGTAAAAGAGGTCAGGCTTGGGGGCAAGGCGGGATCCCTGGATGACAGCGTGGCGGTGAATATAGGGATCGAAACTCGCGCCGAAAAGGTGAGCAGATATGGCTCTGCAATCACTCGCGAGCGGGATTGCGGCTCATATTGGCAAGTCCCTACTCGGTGACAAAATCCGTCAGAGTCCAGCCTGACGATGTCGCATCGATTACAGCAAGGCCGGCTGTCGGAAAACCACGTGGGAGGGCATCGGCGAAGGCCTCATGTCCGATCAGCGCGGCGAGCGTCAGCTCGATGATCGGATTGTGCGCGACCAGCATGACGGATTCCTGGTCGGTCTGCGCCGAAATGAGCGACAGATAAATATCCGGCGTGCCGTTATAGAGCGCGTCGACAAAGCGGAATTCCGTTGAGGGCGTGACGGCGCGGCGCATGGCTGCGGCCGTCTGACGACAGCGCAAGGCAGTGGAGGAAATGACGAGGTCCGGCTTATAGCCTTTGCCGACCGCTTTCTCCGCGACGATCTCGGCCGCCGCATAGCCATTGTCGCTCAAAGGGCGATCGAAATCCTTCTGTCCGGGCGTAGCCTGCCGGGCCTCGGCATGGCGTAGAAGATAGATCCTGGACGGCGGCGGCGAAATTCTGGTCATGGCGAAATTCCGGGGCTCGATTTCCTCAATGAGGTAGCGTCTGTTCGCATGCGCCGTCAACTGCGAGGCGATCCGCGAGAGGGCGAAATGCCTCGTCTTCACGGGAAGGTTACGAGCGCGGAGAATCGGGGCTGGCGAGAAGAAGTGATGAAAAAATAGACCCTTAGCCGAATTTTATGACAAATTTAAAAATCAGTTGACAGCATCTATTTGGCTTGAATCGGTACTATTGGTTGGGATATACACCCCAGCCATATGAGATGTTCTTCAGGAGAATCGCGTTGAGTGAGAAGATCGATCTTAGCAACTATGTGCCCTCGGAAGACGAGGAGTTCATGAATCTGAACCAGCGAGCTTATTTTCGAGCGAAGCTGATAGCATGGAAAAACGACATCCTTAGAGAAGCGCGCGAAACCCTGGATCATCTTGCAGAAGAAAGCGCAAATCATCCCGATCTCGCTGATCGGGCTTCCTCGGAAACCGACAGAGCCATCGAACTTCGGGCTCGCGACCGCCAGCGCAAACTCATTTCCAAGATCGATGCCGCCTTGCAGCGTATCGAAGATGGTACTTACGGCTATTGCGAAGAAACCGGCGAGCCGATCGGCTTGAAGCGTCTGGACGCTCGTCCCATTGCCACCTTGTCGATCGAAGCACAGGAACGCCACGAGCGCCGCGAAAAGGTTTACCGCGACGAGTGAATGGCGCTTCGGTTTTAACGGGGCTTATAGAACAAAGGCACGACGGGGATATCCGTCGTGCCTTTTTCCATTCCGGCGGTTGCGAGGACGCGCCCTATTTGTCGCGGCTGACGCTCATTTCCCCGAAGATGCGAGCGACTTCTTTCTGAAGGGCGCTGTCGGCTCCGGTCAGCGGTGCAAGTTCGGGTTCGACGCGTTTTGCGGGGTTTGAGACTGGGGATGGCGCGGCATTTGGTTGCTGCTGTACCTGCCGTGGTGCCGGCGCGTTCGGAATGATCCGTTCGGCGGTCAAATTCTTCGACATTTCCGCTTCGAGGATGCGCTGGAAATCGTTGCCGGGCTCGGCAACAGGCGTCGGCACCGATGCGACGGTGGGTTCGACTGCCGCTTGGCGCGCGGGAGCAGGCTGCTGCTGCGGCAGGACAACGTGGCGAGCAGCATCCAATATGTCGGCTGCCTCAGCCTCGCTGATTGCCGGAGCGGGTTGTTGGGCGGGTTGCGGCGGCTTGACAGGGGCTGCTTGTGGGTGCTCGGCCACCTGCGGCACTGGAGCGGGTTCCGTTGCAGGCGCAAGGCGGGGTTCGTTGCGTAAATAGGCTTCGATCTTGTCTTCGGCGGATTGCTGGCGCTGCGGAAGCGCTGCGGGAGGAGCTTCCACCGCAGTCGCCTTCTGCTGCGGCGACTGCCTCTCTTCAAATGCCATGGGAATCTCGACCGGCGTCGCGGCGGTTCCAGCCCGGGTGGCATCGGAAATGCCCGATTCGATGACGATGTCCGTTGGGCCGCCGATCATGATCAGATGTTCGATCCCATCGCGTCGCACGAGCACGAGACGGCGGCGGGCATCGACGGCGGCGGCATCCAGCACCTGCAGGCGAGGCTGACGGTTCTTGCCGCCGCGCACGAAGGGAGAAGGCGCTCGGTTGCGCATGATCCACAGAATGCCAATGAGTACGAGCAGGGCAATGCCAACTCCACCGGCTGCGAGAAAGAAGCGGCTGCCATAGGCTCCGGCGATATCGTCCAACATATCGAGATACTCCGTAATTGTCCCCGATGTCGCGGTTTACAGCGCAGCGCGCCAGATGTGACGCGCAAAGGTCGCTGTAGTACTTTAAATCCACTGCATAATTTTACCCTTAAATCGAATCCTATTTAAGGAATTATGCAGTAGGCGCAACTGTTGCGGGTAATGCTTTGACCGTGACCCTTCTATATCGCGATCATATGAACAGGATTGCGCCGGAGACAAGATGCGATTGCAGGCTGTTGTATTCTATTGCTTGTGAATTCAAGTCTTTCTGGTCCGGCAAAGCTTTTTGCGGATGACGCAAATTGATAAAGAAGATTCGAAAGGTCCGGCTCCGGCGACCCCAAGGTGTATGACATGTCGCGAGGAGAACGGCCGGTACGAGGGGTTTATGACGAAGCAGCGTCCGTCCGACGAGTATAGCGTGCCGCTGGTGGATCGCGGAGTTCGTTCTGGAACCGTGCTGCGCATCATCCTGCTCGCGCTCGTTCTCGTGGCCGCCGCGGCGGCCTTTGTCGTCTTCAAGAACCAGCTCGACAATGAAGCGGTTCTCGGCGGTCTCGGCATTCTTGCCATGGTCGGCATCTTCTTCCTGGTCTCCTCGATCATCGGTTTCGTCGAGGTCATGCCGCAGCCGCAGTCCGACAGTTTGGCGCGGTCCTTCCTCAATAGCCATCCCGACGGGACACTGATCACCGACGAGAAGGGCCGCATCGTCTACGCGAATGCCGCCTACGGCCGCCTGACCGGTGCGACGAAGGCGACGGAAGTGCAGTCGCTGGAAATGCTGCTGTCGCGAAATCGCGAATCCAACGAGGCTCTCTATCGTCTTGCTAATGGCCTGCGCGATGGCAATGAGGGATCGGAAGAGTTTCGCCTGCTGAAGCCGCTCGGCCCGGTTGATGGAAGCGGCAATAGTGCACATTGGTACCGGCTGAAAGCGCGGGTGCTGCCGCCGGAGCAGGGCAGCAGCAAGGTGCTACATATCTGGCAGGTCACCGACATCACCTCCGAGCGTGACGACCAGGAACGTTTCTTCAAGGAATTGCAGAACGCGATCGACTATCTCGACCATGCGCCGGCCGGCTTTTTTTCCGCCGGACGCAAGGGCGAGATCTTCTATCTCAATGCAACGCTTGCCGAATGGCTGGGCTTCGATCTGACCAAGTTCGTACCGGGCTCGCTGACCATAGGCGATCTCGTCGCCGGCGAGGGGCTGGCGCTGATCCAATCGGTGCAGGCGGAACCGGGTCTCAAGAAGACGGTGACGCTCGATCTCGATCTGCGCCGGTCTAATGGCCAGAGCCTACCCGTACAGATCGTCCACAGTGTCACGTCGATGCGCGACGGCGCGCCCGGTGAGAGCCGCACCATCGTCCTGACTCGCCAGAATGGTGCGGATACCGAGCAATCGGCCTCCGCCGCCGCGATGCGCTTCAGCCGCTTCTTCAACAATACGCCGATGGCGATCGCATCCGTCGATGGCAACGGCCGCATTCTGCGGACGAATGCGCCTTTCCTGAAGCTCTTCTCGGATCTGGTGTCGCGCGACGATATCGAGCGCGGTGCTGCCCTCGAGAGCGTCGTCAACGAAAGTGACCGGCCGCAGCTGCAGCAGGCGCTGGCGGCCGCCAAAGACCGGCAGGGCGATATTCCGCCGATCGACTCCCGCAATCCGAAAGACGAAACGCGGCATTTCCGCTTCTACGTGAATGCCGTCATCGACCAGACCGATGAGGCGCCCGAAGAGGCTGCCATCGTCTATGCGGTCGAGGTGACCGAGCAGAAGGCGCTCGAAACACAGATGGCGCAGACGCAAAAGCTCAATGCCGTCGGCACGCTTGCAGGCGGCATCGCGCATGACTTCAACAACGTTCTGACGGCGATCCTGCTTTCATCAGACCATCTGCTGCTTCAGGCGCGGCCCTCCGATGCCAGCTTTGCGGATCTGATGGAAATCAAGCGCAATGCCAATCGCGCGGCCGTGCTGGTTCGGCAGCTGCTCGCCTTCTCGCGCAAGCAGACGATGCGGCCAACGGTTCTCAATCTGACCGATGTGATCGGCGATCTCCGCATGCTGGTGGACCGGCTGCTGTCGGGTACGCATGTCAAGCTCGACGTGGATTACGGCCGCGATCTCTGGCCCGTCAAAACTGACCTGTCGCAGTTCGAACAGGTGCTCATCAATTTGTGCGTCAATGCCCGCGATGCCATGCCGGGCGGCGGAACGCTGACGCTGCGCACCCGCAATCTGCTTGCGGCCGATGTCAGCGCCTTCAACTATCCCTATCTTCCGCATGAGGACATGGTGCTCGTCGAGGTCAGCGATACCGGCACCGGCATCGCGCCCGAAATCATGGACAAGATCTTCGAGCCCTTCTTCACGACCAAGGAAGTCGGCAAGGGCACCGGCCTCGGTCTTGCCATGGTCTACGGCATCATCAAGCAGTCCGGCGGCTATATCCAGCCGGAATCGGAAGTGGGCAAGGGAACGACCTTCCGCATCTTCCTGCCGCGCCACATCGTGGAAATGCCCGCGGTGACCGAGACGAAAGTGTCGGAAAGCCGCGATGTCGCGGCCATGGACCAGAGTGTCGGTATAGCCACCTCTGCAGAAGAACCGGCCGATCTCACCGGCAAGTCCGCTGTCGTGCTACTTGTCGAGGACGAGGAGGCGGTGCGTCGCGGCGGCAAGCGCATGCTCGAGACGCGCGGCTATACCGTCCACGAGGCCGGGTCCGGCGTCGAGGCGCTCGATATCATGGACGAGCTCAACGGTCAGGTCGATGTCGTCGTCTCCGATGTCGTCATGCCGGAAATGGATGGTCCGTCGCTGCTACGCGAACTGCGCAAGAAATATCCGGACCTGAAATTCATCTTCGTTTCGGGCTATGCCGAGGATGCCTTTGCCCGCAATCTGCCAGCGGATGCGCAATTCGGCTTCCTGCCGAAGCCGTTCTCGCTGAAGCAGCTTGCCGTCGTCGTGCGCGAGACGCTGGACAAGAACTAACTGAGGGGCGTTTCGCGCCTCTCCATGTTGCCGATTGCGGTGCAACGGTGTAATCAACCGCCCATGATCGACCTTGCCAAGCCCATTTGCCAAATGTGGTGGCGCTCCTTCTAGGAGCGGCAGTCGTCATGTCTTGAAATCGACCCTGCCGCCGTGATCCGGCAGGCATGGTCCATTCCGTTTTTCCTTCCCGATTGCGGCGGCTCCTTTTGCGGAGCAACGAAATGTTTTCCCCTATAGATACCCGCCCTGTCATCCTGACGGGCGACCGGACGACGGGTCCACTCCATCTCGGCCACTACGTCGGCTCGCTGAAAAGCCGCGTTGCACTTCAGCATAGTCACGAGCAATTCCTGCTCCTGGCGGATACCCAGGCGCTGACCGACAATGCCCATGATCCCGAAAAGGTCCGGCGCAACGTTCTTGAGGTCGCCACCGATTATCTTGCCGTCGGCATCGATCCGGCGCTGACGACGATCTGCGTGCAATCCGCCTTGCCGGCGCTGGCGGAGCTGACACTGCTCTATCTGAATTTCGTCACGGTCAGCCGCCTGGAGAGAAATCCGACGATCAAGACGGAGATCCAGCTGCGCGGTTTCGAACGCGATGTCCCGGCCGGCTTTCTCTGCTATCCGGTCGCGCAAGCCGCCGATATCACGGCCTTCAAGGCGACCGTCGTTCCCGTCGGCGAAGATCAGGCGCCATTGATCGAGCAGACCAACGAGATCGTTCGCCGTCTCAATCGGCAGATCGGGCGAGACATTCTCGTCGAGGCTGCAGCCATGGTGCCAAAAGTCGGGCGCCTTCCGGGTGTCGACGGCAGGGCGAAGATGAGCAAATCGCAGGGCAATGCGATCCCGCTCTCGGCATCGCCTGACGAGATCAGGAATGCGGTGCGACGCATGTACACCGATCCGGATCACCTGCGCGTCAACGATCCCGGCAAGATCGAGGGAAACGTCGTCTTCACCTATCTCGATGCTTTCTGCGAGGATCGGCAATTCATCGAAGAGATGAAGGCGCATTATCGGCATGGCGGCCTTGGTGACGTCACCTTGAAGAGACATCTCGAGGACGTCCTGCAAGCGCTGCTCGCGCCGATCCGCGAACGCCGCGCGCATTATGCCGCCGAACCGAACTATGTCATGGAAGTCGTGCGAAAGGGTACGCGAAAGGCGAGGGAGCGGACGGAGGCGACGCTTGCCGAATTGCGCGACGCCTTGGGCTTGTTCACGCTCACCTGAAACAAGGGGCCGGGCGATCTTCTGACGCGCCCGGCCGCTCTCGTAGCTGCTGTCTGATTATTCCGCGAGCGCGACGGCGATCTCGGCGGCCAGGCGCGCATTGTTTTCGACAAGCGCGATGTTGGTCTTGAGGCTGCGGCCTTCGGTAATGTCGAAGATCGTGCTCAGCAGATAGGGCGTAACCGCCTTGCCGCTGATCTCGTCCCGTTCCGCGCTGTCGAGGGCGCGCTCGATGTAGATTTCCATCTCCTCACGCGGGATCTCGTCGGCTTCCGGAACCGGATTGGCGATCAGCATGCCGCCATCGATACCGAGCTGTTCGCGTGTCGTCTGGAAGTTGGCGATCGCAGCGGGGCTGTTCAGCGTCAAAGGGCTCGTGAGCCCGGATGAGCGCGACCAGAAGGCCGGGAATTCCGTGCTGTCGTAGGTGACGACCGGAACACCGCGGGTTTCCAGCACTTCGAGCGTTTTCGGAATATCGAGGATCGCCTTGGCGCCGGCGCAAACGACGATGACGCCGGTGCGGGAAAGCTCTTCAAGATCGGCCGAAATATCGAAGCTCTCTTCGGCACCGCGATGCACGCCGCCGATACCGCCGGTGGCGAAAACCTTGATGCCGGCGCGGGCGGCGGCGATCATCGTGGCGGCGACCGTGGTCGCGCCCGTGCGGCGCTCGGCGATCGCAAAGGCGATGTCGGCGCGCGAAACCTTCATCGCACCTTCCGTCTTAGCGAGGGCTTCCAGCTCTTCCGGCTCAAGGCCGATATGCAGCGTGCCGTGAATGACGGCGATAGTCGCCGGCACAGCGCCTTCCTGCCGGATGATCGCCTCAACGCTGCGGGCCATCTCGATATTGCCCGGATAGGGCATGCCGTGGGTGATGATCGTCGATTCCAGGGCGACGATCGGTGCACCGCGCAGCTTGGCGGCAGCGACTTCCTTCGAATAGGAGATCGGAAGCAGGGGCGAGATAGGCTGGGTCATTGTCGTTTCCAATTCACTGAAACAGTATACGCGTCTTGAGCAGGCTTCATGACAGAATTTCGGCCTCTGGAACAAGGGCCAAAGCCGCCTTTAGCAGCTCGGGAGAGAGATTTTCTGCCGTCGCATAGGGGGACTGGACGGTGATTGCTGCCGCCGCTGCCCCATGACGGACGGCTTCTGCGAGATCGTGGCCGGCCAGCAATGCCGAAAGAACGCCTGACGCCAGCGAATCTCCCGCTCCCGTGACATCGGCAACATCCTCGACAATGGGCGGCTGCAGGCTGACGATGGCATCACGCGAGAATGCGATCAGGGGGCGTTTCCCGCGGGTGACCACGCCATTGCGCAGGCCGAGCGCACGCAAAGTATTTACCCATTCGCGCGGATCCTCCGGACGGATTTCGGTCAGCGCCGCGGCTTCGGCCTCGTTGAGGAACAGGTGATCGATGCCGGCAAGGCTCGGTTTCAGCCGCACGACTTTGGCCGGCGAGATGGCGATAGCAGCGACCGGCTTGCCGCAAAAGACGGCCCTTGCCGCAATTGCGCCTAAGGTTTCGGCTGGCAGATTGGCATCGCAGAGAATGAGGTCGGTTTCTTCGAAGGCGTCTCGAACGGCGCGAATCGCCAGGCGTCTTGGCACGAAGAGCTTGTAGAGCTCCATGTCGGCAAGCGCGATGACGAGATTGCCATCATTCTCAAGGATCGCCGTATAGCTAGGCGTCTTGCGATCGAGGAAGACGAAGGGCTTGTCATCGATGCCGGCATGGCTTGCGGCTTCCGCCACCATTTCGCCGGAGGGATCGCCGCCGCGCGGCGAGATCAGCTTTACGTCGAAGCCGAGGCGAGCGAGGTTTCGAGCCGCATTGAAGCCGCCGCCGCCGGGCTCCTCGAACCATGCGCCGGGATTGCTGGCGCCGGGTGCCGTCTCGCCGAAAATGCGGCCGCGCCGGTCGATATGGGCACCGCCGAGAACGAGAATCTTTTTCGCCATAGGGTTATCCTCAGCAGTCGAAAAGGCGAATCGAGCGAGCCGCAAACATCTCGCAATTCACTGTTCCTGGCATGTAAGTGCCTGGGAAGAAAGAAGAAAACAAAAATAGAACGAAATTCATTTTACCTTTTTCTTTCAATCGCTTGTTGTGCTCTTGCGATATGAGAACAAATCGAGTACACAATTCTCATCGGCGGCGACATTGCTAGAGCGGCTTCAATAACCTAAAGGTGGATCGAATGTCTCAGAATTCTTTGCGGCTTGTAGAGGACAAATCGGTGGATAAAAGCAAGGCACTTGAAGCGGCACTCTCTCAAATTGAGCGGTCGTTCGGCAAGGGCTCGATCATGAAGCTCGGTTCTAACGAGAACGTGGTCGAAATCGAAACGGTTTCCACCGGCTCTCTGAGCCTCGATATCGCTCTCGGCATTGGCGGCTTGCCGAAGGGGCGCATCATCGAAATCTACGGGCCGGAAAGCTCGGGTAAGACGACGCTGGCGCTGCAGACCATCGCAGAGGCCCAGAAGAAGGGCGGCATTTGCGCCTTTGTGGACGCGGAACATGCGCTCGATCCGGTCTATGCCCGCAAGCTCGGCGTCGACCTGCAGAATCTGCTGATCTCGCAGCCCGATACCGGCGAACAGGCGCTCGAAATCACCGATACGCTGGTGCGCTCCGGTGCCATCGACGTTCTCGTCGTCGACTCCGTTGCGGCCCTGACGCCGCGCGCCGAAATCGAAGGCGAGATGGGCGACAGTCTGCCGGGCCTGCAGGCCCGTCTGATGAGCCAGGCGCTGCGCAAGCTCACGGCTTCGATCTCCAAGTCCAACTGCATGGTGATCTTCATCAACCAGATCCGTATGAAGATCGGCGTCATGTTCGGCTCGCCGGAAACGACGACGGGTGGTAACGCGCTGAAGTTCTACGCCTCGGTTCGCCTCGATATCCGCCGCATCGGCGCCGTCAAGGAGCGCGAAGAGGTGATCGGCAACCAGACCCGAGTCAAGGTCGTCAAGAACAAGATGGCGCCCCCCTTCAAGCAGGTCGAGTTCGACATCATGTATGGCGAAGGCGTTTCCAAGACCGGCGAACTGGTCGATCTCGGCGTCAAGGCCGGCATCGTCGAAAAGTCCGGCGCCTGGTTCTCCTATAATAGCCAGCGCCTCGGCCAGGGCCGTGAAAACGCGAAACTCTTCCTGCGCGACAACCCGGATCTCGCCCGTGAAATCGAGTTGTCGCTCCGCCAGAATGCCGGTCTCATCGCCGACCGCTTCCTGCAGAATGGCGGTCCCGATGCCGATGATGGCGACGCCTCCGGGGAATAAGGATTTTCGGGAGAAGTTCCCGACCTGAGACCGAGATTAAGAATTGGAACCGGCCGCATTGTCCAAGGGATGTGCGGCCGGTTTTGTTCGTGCGGCTGGACAGCGCCCGGAGCGGACGATAAAAGCCACTGACTTTGATGCAAGTTGCTGAGCGCAGGACTGAAGGGCCCCATATGAGCGGTGTGAATGAAATCCGGTCGACCTTCCTCGACTATTTTAAGAAAAACGGCCACGAGATCGTGCCGTCGAGCCCGCTGGTGCCGCGCAACGATCCGACATTGATGTTTACCAATGCCGGCATGGTGCAGTTCAAGAACGTGTTCACCGGTCTGGAGCAGCGTCCCTATACGACGGCTTCGACAGCGCAGAAATGCGTTCGCGCCGGCGGCAAGCACAACGACCTCGATAATGTCGGCTATACCGCGCGCCACCACACCTTCTTCGAGATGCTCGGCAACTTCTCCTTCGGCGACTATTTCAAGGAGCGCGCCATCGAGCTTGCCTGGAACCTGATCACCAAGGAATTCGGCCTCGATGCCAAGCGCTTGCTGGTCACAGTCTATCATACCGATGACGACGCCTTTAACCTGTGGAAGAAGATCGCCGGCCTTTCCGACGACCGGATCATCCGCATCGCCACCAGCGACAATTTCTGGGCAATGGGCGATACCGGTCCTTGCGGTCCCTGTTCGGAAATCTTTTACGATCATGGCGATCATATCTGGGGCGGCCCTCCTGGCTCTCCGGAAGAAGACGGCGACCGCTTCATCGAGATCTGGAACCTCGTCTTCATGCAGTTCGAGCAGATCACCAAGGAGCAGCGCGTCGACTTGCCACGCCCGTCGATCGACACCGGCATGGGTCTCGAGCGCGTTGCCGCCGTGCTGCAGGGTAAGCATGACAATTACGACATCGACCTGTTCCGCGCGCTGATCGAAGCCTCGGAAGAGGCAACGGGCGTCAAGGCTGAGGGCGAGCATCGCGCCAGCCATCGCGTCATCGCCGATCATCTGCGTTCCTCCGCCTTCCTGATTGCCGATGGCGTGCTGCCGTCGAACGAAGGCCGCGGCTACGTGCTTCGCCGTATCATGCGCCGCGCCATGCGCCACGCGCAGCTGCTCGGCGCCAAGGAACCGCTGATGTGGAAGCTGCTGCCGGCGCTGATCCAGCAGATGGGCCGCGCCTATCCCGAGCTGGTTCGCGCCGAGGCGCTCACCTCCGAGACGCTGAAGCTCGAAGAAACCCGTTTCCGCAAGACGCTGGAACGTGGCCTGTCGCTGCTCAACGATGCCACTTCGGACCTGCATAAGGGCGACAGCTTGGACGGCGAAACTGCCTTCAAGCTCTACGACACCTATGGTTTCCCGCTCGACCTGACGCAGGACGCGCTGCGCGCCCGCGGCATCGGCGTCGATATTTCCAGCTTCACGGATGCGATGGAGCGCCAGAAGGCTGAAGCGCGCTCGCATTGGACCGGTTCCGGCGACAAGGCGACCGAGACCATCTGGTTCGAGCTCAAGGAAAAGAACGGTGCCACTGAATTCCTGGGTTACGATACGGAATCTGCTGAAGGCGTGATCCAGGCGATCGTCAAGGGCGGTGTTGCAGTCGATAGCGCCTCGGCCGGCGACAAGGTGCAGATCGTCGTCAATCAGACGCCTTTCTACGGCGAATCCGGTGGTCAGATGGGCGATACCGGCGTGATCTCCAGCGACCACGGCAAGCTCGCCGTCAACGACACCCAGAAGAAGGGCGAGGGCCTTTTCGTTCACAGTTCGGAAGTGTCGGAAGGCAAGATCAAGGTCGGCGATGCCGTCGTCCTGACGGTCGATCATAACAGGCGCTCGCGCCTGCGCGCCAATCACTCCGCCACCCATTTGCTGCACGAAGCACTTCGCGAAGTGCTCGGCACCCACGTGGCGCAGAAGGGCTCGCTGGTCGCGCCAGAGCGTCTGCGTTTCGACGTTTCGCATCCCAAGCCGATGTCGGCTGAGGAGTTGAAGGTCGTCGAGGATATGGCCAACGAGATCGTTCTGCAGAACTCGCCGGTTACGACCCGCCTGATGAGCGTCGACGATGCGATCGCGGAAGGTGCGATGGCATTGTTCGGCGAGAAGTATGGCGACGAGGTGCGCGTCGTATCGATGGGGCAGGGCGTGCGTGGGGCCAAGGCCGGCAAGCCCTACTCGGTCGAGCTTTGCGGCGGTACGCATGTCTCGGCCACCGGCCAGATCGGTCTCGTGCGTATTCTCGGCGAAAGCGCAGTTGGTGCCGGCGTACGCCGCATTGAAGCCGTCACCGGTGAATCCGCGCGCGATTATCTCGCCGAACAGGACGATCGCGTGAAGAGCCTCGCCTCGGCGCTGAAGGTCCAGCCGGCCGACGTCGTCTCGCGCGTCGAAGCCTTGATGGACGAGCGCCGCAAGCTGGAACGCGAACTGGCTGACGCCAAGCGCAAGCTTGCCATGGGCGGCGGCCAGGGCGGTTCGGCCGATGCGGTACGGGACGTCAACGGTGTCAAGTTCCTGGGCAAGCCGGTTTCCGGTGTCGACCCCAAGGATCTCAAGGGCCTGGCGGATGAAGCCAAGGCAGGTCTCGGTTCTGGCATCGTTGCGCTGATCGGCGTTTCGGATGATGGCAAGGCAAGCGCCGTCGTCGCTGTCACTGAAGATCTAGTCGGCCGCTTCAGCGCCGTCGACCTCGTACGCGTCGCTTCGGCTGCGCTCGGCGGCAAGGGCGGCGGCGGCCGTCCCGACATGGCGCAGGCCGGCGGCCCAGATGGCGCCAAAGCTGATGAAGCCGTTGAGGCGATTGCGGCGGCGCTTGCCGGCTAAGACGCTAATCTCCGATGGATAAACAAGAATGGCGGATGCTTCGGTGTCCGCCATTTTTCTTTGTCCGGACAACTCCGCAGGATTTGTCAAATCGGGTTATGCTCTTGTCGGACCGATCGAATTTGCAAGAGGTTTGATATGAGTGGCGGCACGGCGTGGACGCTTTACGAGACCCGGCTGCGGCGGGTTTCGGCCTACATCCATGAGCATCTGGATGATGAGCTCGATATGGAAAAACTCGCCGAGATCGCCTGCATGTCCAGCTATCACTGGCACAGGATCTATCGGGCGATCTATGGCGAGACGGCAGCAGCGACCGTCAAGCGGCTGAGGCTGCATCGCGCCGCCGGCGATCTCGTCAACACCCGTCTATCCGTCAGCGACATTGCAAAGCGGTCGGGCTATCCCAACCTCCAATCGTTCAACCGCATCTTCAGATCCGTCTACGGCATGCCGCCGGCGCGATATCGGAATGAGGGAAGCCATACGATCTTCGAACCCAGTACCCAAGGAAGGATCACGGTTATGTTCGACGTTACGCTTCGCACGATTTCCCGGATGTCACTGATCGGTGTCGCCCATCGCGGCTCCTATATGCAGATCGGTCAGGCATTCGAAACACTCTTCGGCACCATCTTTGCTCGCGGCCTTGCCGCGCCTGACATGCGCATGGTCGGCATCTATCTCGATGATCCCGATGCCGTGGAGGCAGAGAAGCTGCGGTCGTACGCCTGTGTCACCGCCGGTGAAAGCGTAACAGTCGAGGCGCCGCTGGAGCGCCGCTCTCTCGATGGTGGCGAATATGCCGTGCTGCGCCACAAAGGGCCTTACGCAAACATGCATAGGGCATATCAGTGGCTCTATGCACAATGGCTGCCGGCCTCCGGGCGACAGCTGCGCGATACCGTCATGTTTGAAGAATATATCAACAATCCGCGCGACGTGCCGCCGACGGAGCTTCTGACCGATATCTATATGCCGCTACAATAGCGGCATATGACTTCGATCGAGGATTTCCTCTTAATGCCTTGTATTGTCAGGCATTGGCCGGCTTCGGCATAGCAGCATTGTCGATATCGTTGCCTCGGCGGTAGGCGTCGCGATCGCTGACCCTGGCCCAATAATCGATGAAGGCTTGGCGCTTCTCAATGGTGCCGAAATTGAGACCCCAGCCGACATGCGAACCGACATAGACGTCGGCGGCCGTAAAGCGGTCGCCGGCTATGAAGGGCGAGGCTGTGACCGCCTGTTCCAATGTATCGAAAACATGGTCCAGACTGCCGCAGCCGGCCATGCGCAGGCGTTCCGCAGGGATTTCAAAGCCGAGGGCGCGGTTGGTCACCGCCATCTCCATCGGGCCGGCGGCAAAGAACATCCAGCGGAAGTAGCGGCCGCGCTCGGCTGCCGTCGGGGCAAGACCTGCCTGCGGGAAGGTTTCCGCCAGATAGGCACAGATGGCCGCACCCTCGGTGACGACCGTATCGCCATGCTTGATGGCGGGAACCTTTCCCATGGGATTTACGGCCAGATACTCAGGGGCCTTCATCGTCGTGCCAAAGTCGAGATATTCGGTGCGATAGGGCTGGCCGATCTCCTCGAGCATCCAGCGGGCGATGCGTCCGCGTGACATCGGGTTGGTATAGAAAACGAGTTCTTCGGCCATCTGCCTCTCCCTTTTGCTGCAAGCATTTTTGTCACCGGTTCGCCCGGGCGGCAAGGTTCAGGGCAAAAGAAAACCCGGCGTTGGGCCGGGTTCCCGTATCTGCTTTGTCGGTGAGGCTTAGGCAGCCATGGCCTTCTTGAGGTTCTCGTCGATCTTGTCGAGGAAAGCGGTGGTCGAAAGCCAAGGCTGGTCGGGACCGATCAGCAGTGCCAGGTCCTTGGTCATGTAGCCGGCTTCAACCGTGTCGACGCAAACCTTTTCGAGCGTGGAAGCGAATTTCGCGAGTTCGGCATTGTCGTCGAGCTTGGCGCGATGAGCGAGGCCGCGGGTCCAGGCGAAGATCGAGGCGATCGAGTTCGTCGAGGTTTCCTGGCCCTTCTGATGCTGGCGGTAGTGACGTGTCACCGTGCCGTGTGCGGCTTCGGCTTCGACCGTCTTGCCATCGGGCGTCAGCAGGACCGAGGTCATCAGGCCGAGCGAACCGAAGCCCTGGGCAACGGTGTCGGACTGGACGTCGCCGTCATAGTTCTTGCAGGCCCAGACGTAGCCGCCGGACCACTTCAGAGCGGAGGCAACCATGTCGTCGATCAGGCGGTGTTCGTAGGTGATGCCGGCTTCGTCGAACTGAGCCTTGAACTCGTTCTGGTAGACTTCTTCGAAGATGTCCTTGAAGCGGCCGTCATAGGCCTTGAGGATGGTATTCTTGGTCGAGAGGTAGACCGGCCACTTGCGCATCAGGCCGTACATCATCGAGGCGCGGGCGAATTCGCGGATCGACTCGTCGAGGTTGTACATGGCCATGGCAACGCCGGCGCCGGGAGCGTTGAAGACTTCCTTCTCGATGACCGTGCCGTCTTCGCCGACGAACTTGATGGTCAGCTTGCCCTTGCCGGGGAACTTGAAGTCGGTGGCGCGATACTGGTCGCCGAAAGCGTGACGGCCGACGACGATCGGCTGCGTCCAGCCCGGAACCAGGCGCGGAACGTTCTTGCAGATGATCGGCTCGCGGAAGATGACGCCGCCGAGAATGTTGCGGATCGTGCCGTTCGGGCTCTTCCACATTTCCTTGAGATTGAATTCCTTCACGCGGGCTTCGTCCGGCGTGATCGTGGCGCACTTGATGCCGACGCCATACTTCTTGATGGCGTTGGCGGCGTCAACGGTCACCTGGTCGTTGGTGGCGTCGCGGTTTTCGACCGAGAGGTCATAATAATCGATATCGATGTCGAGGTAGGGGAAGATCAGTTTTTCTTTGATGAGCTGCCAGATGATGCGAGTCATTTCGTCGCCATCGAGATCGGCAACGGGATTTGCGACCTTGATCTTCTTCATGCTTCTGCCTCGTTTAAGCTGATGGGACCGGATGGTCCTGTGGGTAATATGAAGTCCCGAGGGCTATAGCACCGCAAGTGCGGAACGCAAAGCCGATAGAGCCTTCGGCATCGCGTTTTTGATCATTCGTGACATCACCCGCTTTTTGCAGTCCGGCCATTGCCAAAGCGATCCATGGGTCTAATGTCGCGCATGTTTTGCCTGCTGCCACGGAATCAAATCATGCAGAAATTTGCCGCCTCCGCACTTGCCTTCACGCTTTTTCAGTTCTCGCTTGGCGCGCATACGGCGCTCGCGGCCGATGCGACGACGCCGGTCAAGGCCATCATGGACGCGATCGTCTCCAACTGGGCGGGCGGCGACAGCGATTGGCAGGATATTTTTGGCGAGGACAAGCTCAAGGATATCTATAGCAAGGATTTTGGAGCGAAATACCAGGCGGCGGCGCAATTTCCCGCCGCCGACGAGGATGGTATCTCGCCATTCGACTACGATGTCATCGTCAATGCGCAGGATGCGTGCCCGCTGGAGGACGTGAAGATTGCTGCGCAGCCGTCGAAGAACAATGTGACTGAGGTGCTGGCGACCTTCAAGAAATCGACCTGCATGGGTTCCGACGCCGATTATCAGAAGGTGACCACGGTTCGTTTCGAGGTCATCGAAGAGGGTGGCAGGCCCGTGGTAGACGATATCGTCACCAACGACGACAACGGCAATCCGAGCTCGCTCAAGAGCGTGATGGTGGATCTTGTCAAACAGCAGCAGCAACAGCCGGCAGACCAGACGCAGCAGCCGTCGGATCAGAAGAAGCCCGTCAATCCGGAATAATCAGGCGGGATTCGTTCTGCCATTCAAGCGCAAAAAACTTGCCGATCGGCTGGCGTCTCGCTATTGCGACACCGGAATCAGGACATTGAGCATGATGTCGCCCGAAAACCGCTGACACTTTTCGGCATCATGCTCAAATTAGCGCGATTGGTTTCGCGCGCGGAGATTTAGGCATCATGGCAGGCACGAACAGCGAGCGTCAACTTCTGGCCGAAGGGCCGGCCATCATTCTGGTCGAGCCGCAGATGGGCGAAAATATCGGTATGGTGGCGCGCGCAATGGCGAATTTCGGCCTTGCCGAGTTGCGCCTCGTCAATCCTCGCGACGGGTGGCCGAACGAGAGGGCACAGGCGACGGCCTCCAAGGCGGATCATATTATCGAGGCGACAAAGGTCTATGAGACGCTGGAGCAGGCGATCGCTGATCTCAATTTCGTCTATGCGACAACCGCGCGGGAGCGGGACGGATACAAGCCGGTGCGTTCGCCTGTCATTGCCGCCGAAACGCTCCGTACCAAATTCAAGGCGGGCGAGGGTACGGGCATTCTCTTCGGCAGGGAGCGCTGGGGCCTGACGAACGAGGAAGTGGCGCTGGCCGACGAGATCGTGACCTTTCCCGTCAATCCCGCCTTCGCTTCTTTGAACATCGCGCAGGCCGTGCTGTTGATGTCCTATGAATGGATGAAATCGGGCATGGAGGATCTCGGCGATGTGCCTTTCCAGGCTATCGAGCAGCGGCCTTCGACGAAGGAGCAGCTTTTCGGTCTGTTCGACCAGCTCGAAGAAGCGCTGGATGCGCGCAATTATTTCCATCCTGCCGGGAAAAAGCCGAAAATGGTGGACAATCTCCGCGCCGTCCTCTCGCGCCGGGCCTTCACGGAACAGGAAATCAGCGTCTTGCGCGGGGTGATCTCGTCTCTCGACCGCTTCTCGCGGAAGTCCCCGCGCGGCAGTGGCTCGCATCCCCGATCCTCGAAAGCACCGAAGGAAGCTCCAAGCGATGACAGCAGCGGCGAATGAGCTGAAACCAATACTCGTTTTCGATTCAGGGATCGGCGGTTTGACGGTGTTGCGCGAAGCACGCGTGCTGATGCCGGAGCGGGGTTTCATCTATATCGCCGACGATGCCGCATTTCCCTATGGCAGTTGGGAAGAAGCGGCGCTGAAGGAGCGCATCGTCGATCTCTTCGCACAGCTGCTCGTGCAATATGATCCGGAAGTCTGCATCATCGCCTGCAACACGGCGTTCACGCTGGCCGGAGCCGCTCTTCGTGCCGCCTTTCCGCAGATGACCTTCGTCGGTACCGTGCCAGCGATCAAGCCAGCTGCGGAGCGCACACGTTCAGGCCTCGTTTCGGTGCTGGCGACACCAGGCACTGTGAAGCGCGCCTATACACGCGACCTGATCCAGTCTTTCGCCACGCAATGTCATGTCCGGCTTGTCGGATCGGAAAATCTGGCACGTCTGGCGGAGAGCTATATTCGCGGTGATGCAATTACAGACGAGGCCGTCATGACCGAGATCGATCAGTGCTTCGTCGAGATGGATGGCCGCAAGACCGATATCGTGGTGCTTGCCTGCACGCATTACCCTTTCATGGCGAATATTTTCCGTCGCCTTGCGCCCTGGCCGGTCGATTGGCTCGATCCTGCCGAAGCGATCGCAAGGCGCGCACGCAGCCTGGTGCCGCAGGTGGCCGATGCCGTCCATCCCGATAATCTCGACTTTGCGGTGTTTACCTCCGGGGCACCGGATTTCCCCACGCGCCGGCTGATGCAGGGCTTTGGGCTCAAGGCTTGATCATGAAAGACAAGGTCTCGTTGCGTAAACTCAATCTCGCGGATATGCCGGCGGCTGCCGCCGTTCACCGCGCTTCCTTCAACGAAAGGCTGCCGACGCTTGCCGGGCTTCATACGCCCGAAGAAGATGTTGGCTTCTGGAGTGCCGTCGTTTTCAAAGATTGCCAAATCTGGGGTGCGGAAGAGGGCGGTCGTCTCGTCGGCGTCATCGCCTTTCTCGAGGATTGGATCGACCAACTCTACGTGTTGCCTGAGGCGCAAGGGCGCGGCATCGGCAGCCGGCTTCTCGATATCGCCAAGTCGGCCTATCCGCAGCTCTCGCTCTGGACGTTCCAGAGAAATGAGCCGGCGCGCCGCTTTTACGAGAAGCACGGCTTCTTCGTGGTTGACGAGTCGGATGGGGCAGGCAATGAGGAAAAGGAGCCGGATGTGCTTTACAAGTGGGAGGCACGCTTGCACCGGTTGTAATGCAGGATTGGGCTGAGTGGCGGAATATTGGGAGGGCGATATTTGATGTCTTTTGAGATTGATTGCAGTGTTGTCGGGGCAAGCTATGCGTCTGCGTGAGTGCCATAACTTCCATGATTTTCGCCTTCTCGCGAAGAAGCGTCTTCCCGGTCCGATCTTCAACTATATCGATGGTGCTGCCGACGACGAAGTGACGCTCCGGCGGAACACGACGAGCTTCGAAAGCTGCGATCTCGTGCCCAACGTTCTCCGCGGGGTCAGCGAGATCGACATGTCTGTCACCGTTATGGGACAAAAGCTTGCGACGCCCTTCTATTGCTCGCCGACGGCGCTGCAGCGGCTCTTCCATCATCAGGGCGAGAATGCGGTTGCAGCTGCCGCCTCTTCGCTCGGCACCATGTTCGGCGTCTCCTCGCTCGGCACCGTCAGTCTTGAGGAAATCCGCAAGAAGCATCAGGGACCGCAGGTCTACCAATTCTATTTCCACAGGGATCGCGGCCTGAATCGGGCAATGATGGAGCGGGCGAAGGAAGCTGGCGTCAACGTCATGATGCTGACTGTCGACAGCATTACCGGCGGCAATCGCGAGCGCGATCTTCGCACTGGGTTTTCCATTCCTTTTAAGCTCAATCTGGCCGGGATCACCCAATTCGCCATCAAGCCCGCTTGGGCGCTGAACTACGTGACCCATGAGAAATTCCGCCTGCCTCAGCTGGACGAGCATGTCGATATGAGCGGCGGCGCCATGTCTATCGGCAAGTATTTCACCGAGATGCTCGATCCGTCGATGAACTGGAACGACGTCGCTGAGATGGTGACGCATTGGAACGGACAGTTCTGCCTGAAGGGCATCATGTCGGTCGAGGACGCCAAGCGTGCGGTCGATATCGGATGTACCGGCATCGTGCTGTCGAACCATGGCGGCCGGCAGCTGGATGGCTCGCGCTCGGCATTCGACCAGCTGGCGGAGATCGTCGATGCCGTCGGCCATCGCATCGATGTGATGATGGATGGCGGCGTGCAGCGCGGCACGCATGTGCTGAAGGCTCTGTCGCTCGGCGCCAAGGCCGTTGGCCTCGGCCGCTTCTATCTCTATCCGCTGGCCGCTGCCGGTCAGGCGGGCGTGGAGCGGGCGCTCAGGCATCTGCGCACGGAAGTCGAGCGCGACATGAAGCTGATGGGCTGCACGTCGGTCAGCCAGCTTTCGCGCGCGAACCTGCGCTTCAGGTAGGTCTCGCAATCGCCTGTGGGTTTTTTCAATCCACGGGCGCGAAGCTTGGAAATCTTTGCTAGACGGAGGCGCGTCCTTTCAGAAAGATGGGATGCATCCACATTTGATTCTTGCTCATAGGGGAAGTGCATTGCAAGTCGGCATCGACATGGGAACGGCGTCCGGCGGGACCAGCGCCCAGCTCGATATCGAGGAGCTGCTGGCGACGCGTCTCCTGGTGCAGGGCAATTCCGGCTCCGGAAAATCGCACCTCCTGCGGCGGCTGCTGGAACAGTCGGCGCAATGGGTGCAGCAGGTCATCATCGATCCCGAAGGCGATTTCGTAACGCTGGCCGACAAGTTTGGTCATGTGGTCGTCGACGGCGAGCGTACGGAAGCCGAGCTTGCCGGTATCGCCAACCGTATCCGCCAGCATCGCGTTTCCTGCGTGCTGACACTGGAGGGGCTCGATATCGAGCAGCAGATGCGCGCTGCCGCAGCCTTCCTGAATGGCATGTTCGATGCCGATCGCGAATTCTGGTATCCGGTGCTTATTGTGGTCGACGAGGCGCAGATGTTTGCGCCTTCGGTCGGCGGCGATGTTTCGGAAGATGCGCGCAAGATGTCGCTCGGCGCCATGACCAATCTGATGTGCCGCGGCCGAAAGCGCGGCCTTGCCGGCGTCATCGCGACGCAGCGGCTTGCGAAGCTTGCCAAGAACGTTGCAGCGGAAGCCTCCAACTTCCTGATGGGCCGTACTTTCCTCGATATCGACATGGCTCGCGCGGCCGACCTTCTCGGCATGGATCGCAGGCAGGCGGAAATGTTCCGCGACCTGAAGCGCGGCAATTTCGTAGCCCTCGGGCCGGCACTCTCGCGCCGGCCGCTGCCGATCACTATCGGCACGGTGGAAACCTCGGCGCGCTCGTCCAGCCCCAAGCTGATGCCGCTGCCGGATGCACCGCAGGATGTCGAAGATCTGATCTTCACGCCGGATCCGGAAGAGTTCACACGGCCCGTTGTCCGCCGTGCCACGCCCGCGCCACGCCCGACGACCGATATTCTGGCAGAGCTTTCCCGCTCCGCGCCGGCGGCAAGCCCGGCATCTTCTGAGCCGAAGGTCAGCCAGCCGGAACTATCGAGCGAGGATCGCGAGGCGAGAGTGAGCGCCGTACTCTCCGAAATCCTCGACGACCCGGCCTCCGGCTTCCGCACGGATTCGGTGCTCTATCAGGAGTTTCTCGTTCGTTTGCGCATGCGCCGCGTTCCCGGCGCGCCGATGAGCCTGTCGGAGTTCCGTCGGCGCGTGGCGATCGTCCGTTCCGGTGCGGACGAAGAGGTCATGGCGACGGACCAATGGGCGACCGCGCTCTCGCTCTCCTCCAGCGTCACCGATGACTTGCAGGGCGTGTTCCTGATGCTAGCGAAAGCCGCCATCAGCGGCGAGCCATGCCCGTCCGACGCCCGCATCGCCCGCGCCTACGGCACCCATTCTGCACGGCGTGCACGGCGACTGCTGAGCTATTTCGAAGAACAGGGCAGCGTCGTCGTCCATACGGATTTCTCGGGCAAGCGTATCGTCGCCTTTCCGGACATGGGCTCGCAGACCGCGCCGGGCGATGCCAATGCGCCCGATCTGGAGGGCGGCGAGCAGGCGGCGGCGGAATAGCTACCGGGTTACGCGTTGCTGCTGATGATATGGAGTGCGGCTTTGCCGTCCTTAACGGCTGAAGTCGATAGGCGCCGGTCGAGCGTTGCCAGTTGGCCTCCATGGAATTTCGCCAATGCCAACAGATAGGTGTCGGTGATCTGTCCAGGAGTCAGAATGCGTGTCGAATCCACCAGAGTATCATCCAGCAGACTGATATCGTCGGCCCAGAATTGGTGACCCGGCAAACGGCGAAGCTGGGCAACAAGAAGCGCGGCCGTCGACGGTGGACCGGGCGAGTTGGGATAGCTCGGCTGACTGAGAATTCGGACAACGCCATTTTCCGTTAACGGGCACGTTGCCCAACTGTCGCCGCCTAGGGAGTGAAACCACTCATGGGCGATATCATGCGATACATGGCTCGGATCGAATAAAGCGATCAGAACATTGACGTCCAACAGAAATGTCACGGAAGCTCGTCACGAAGTTTGTTGACAAGATCGAGCGTAACAGGGGGATTGCCTGTCTTGGGCGTGAGCAACGGAATACCATTCCGCTCCTTTGCCGGCTGTGAGCGGTTTAGCGATCGGCGAGCAAGGTCGGAAATGACATCACCGATGCTGCGGTGCTGCTGCTCTGCCATCGCCTTTGCCGCGGCAAGTACGTCGTCATCAATTGCAAGGGTTGTTCGCATCATTGCACCTTGATCGAGCATCAGTCATCACGCATCAAATATAGCATTTGTTGCTTCATTCTCAACAGCAACCGCGCGGGCTGTTGACATTTTCATGACGACCCCTTACAGACCGCGCCAACGCCGGGCAGAAATGTCCGGTGTTTCATTTGACATGTCCCGTGGCCTCGTCCGTTCGCTAACGTGAGAGGCCTGTCAGAGCTCGAAAACGGAGTTCAGAGGAGGGCGTGTTTCCTTCGCGGTTCGGCAACGGGCCGCCATAACACTTGAAAGGAAATGCGATGAGCAAGCGCGAATCGTCCAAGTATAAAATTGACCGCCGTATGGGCGAGAACATCTGGGGCCGTCCGAAGTCCCCGGTAAACCGCCGCGAATACGGCCCGGGCCAGCACGGTCAGCGCCGCAAGGGCAAGCTTTCGGACTTCGGCGTGCAGCTGCGCGCCAAGCAGAAGCTGAAGGGCTACTACGGCGACCTGCGTGAAAAGCAGTTCCGTGCCATCTTCGACGAAGCCAACCGCCGCAAGGGCGATACCTCGGAAAACCTGATCGGTCTGCTCGAGTCGCGCCTCGACGCGATCGTCTACCGCGCCAAGTTCGTTCCGACGGTCTTCGCAGCCCGTCAGTTCGTCAATCATGGCCACGTCACCGTTAACGGCGTTCGCGTCAACATCGGTTCGTACCGCTGCAAGGCTGGCGACGTTATCGAAGTTCGCGAAAAGTCCAAGCAGCTCGTAACCGTTCTCGAATCGGTTGCTCTGGCTGAGCGCGACGTTCCGGACTACATCGAAGTCGATCACAACAAGATGGTTGCGACCTTTGCTCGCGTTCCGGCTCTCGGCGACGTACCGTACGCCGTCGTCATGGAACCGCATCTGGTCGTCGAATTCTATTCGCGTTAATAAGCGGATAACTTTCTTGATGAATGAAAAGCCGCTCGGTTCGAGCGGCTTTTTTGTCTTTGGAGCGCCTCATGACGGATTTGCAGGCCATTCTCGACGGCATTCATGCGGAGCTTTCGCCGCGCATCGGCGAAGGCAAGGTCGCCGATTACATTCCCGAGCTGGCAAAGGTCGACCCGAAGCAGTTCGGGATGGCAATCGCCACCATCGACGGCAAAGTCTACAGCATCGGTGATGCCGGCGTTCCTTTCTCCATCCAGAGTATCTCCAAGGTCTTTATGCTGACCCTGGCGCTGGGCAAGGTCGGCGAGAGCTTGTGGAATCGGGTAGGGCGCGAACCGTCCGGCACGGCTTTCAACTCTATCGTCCAGCTGGAGCGGGAAGAGGGTATTCCCCGCAATCCCTTCGTCAATGCGGGGGCCATCGCCGTCAGCGATGTCGTGCTGGCCGGCCACGAACCGCGCGAGGCCATCGGCGAGCTGCTGCGCTTCGTCCGCTATGTGGCCGACGATGAGACGATCAGCATCGATGACAAGGTCGCGCGTTCGGAAACCCAGACTGGGTATCGCAATTTTGCTCTTGCCAATTTCATGCGGGCCTATGGCAATATCCACCATCCGGTCGAGCATGTGCTCGGCGTGTATTTCCATCAATGCGCGCTGTCGATGAGCTGCCAGCAGCTTGCCAAGGCGGGGCTCTATCTCGCTGCGCGCGGCAGCAATCCGATCACCGGGCATTCCGTCGTTTCGCCGAAGCGGGCGCGGCGTATCAATGCGCTGATGCTGACCTGCGGCCATTATGATGGCTCTGGAGATTTTGCCTATCATGTCGGCCTGCCGGGCAAGAGCGGCGTCGGCGGCGGCATTCTGGCCGTAGCGCCGGGCATTGGCTCGATCGCCGTCTGGTCGCCGGGCCTGAACAAGGTCGGCAATTCACAGCTTGGCGCCGTGGCATTGGAAATGCTGGCGGTGCGCACCGGCTGGTCGGTGTTCGGCGATTGATACGGTGTCTTCTCGTTCCGCTTTCTGCTATCAGCGTGGCGAGCCGCAAGGAATGACGGAATGAATATCGCAACCACGGTGAAAGACGACATCGATATCGAGGCTGAAGATGGCGGCTCTGCCGTTCATCCGATGTTTTTCGAGGCGCCGCGTTCGGTCTCTTTCAACAAGCTTCGCAAGCGCCTGTTGCGGCAGGTGCGCCAGGCTATGGAAGATTTCCAGATGCTGAAGGGCCAGAAGCGCTGGCTGGTTGGCCTTTCCGGCGGCAAGGATTCCTACGGTTTGCTGGCGCTGCTCCTTGATCTGAAATGGCGAGGCTTGCTGCCGGTGGAGCTCATTGCCTGTAATCTCGACCAGGGCCAGCCGAATTTCCCGAAGCATGTGCTGCCGGAATATCTGACGAAGATCGGCGTTGCGCATCGCATTGAATATCGCGACACTTATTCCATCGTGAAGGAGAAGGTGCCGGAGGGGGCAACCTATTGCTCGCTCTGTTCCCGCCTGCGCCGCGGCAATCTTTATCGCATCGCCCGCGAGGAAGGTTGCGATGCGCTGGTGCTTGGCCATCACCGCGAGGATATTCTCGAGACCTTCTTCATGAACTTCTTCCATGGCGGTCGCTTGGCTTCGATGCCGGCAAAGCTGCTCAACGACGAAGGCGACCTCATGCTGCTGCGCCCGCTCGCCTATGCGGCAGAGGACGATCTCGCCAAGTTTGCTGCGGCCATGCAATTTCCGATCATTCCCTGCGATCTCTGCGGCTCGCAGGACGGGCTGCAGCGCAATGCCATGAAGGACATGCTCGCGGATATCGAGCGGCGGATGCCGGGCCGCAAGGACACGATGCTGCGCGCTCTGGCCCATGTGAACCCGTCGCACCTGCTCGATCCCAAGCTGTTCGATTTTGCAGGGTTGATGACGCAGGGCTCTTCGAGCGATCCGGCGTAAATTCGGCGCTTTTGCCACACCGATGTCATCGAATCGGGCATAAGAGGAAGCCCTTTCAAAACAGAGGCTTCCGATGACCTTCTCCGATACGGATTTCGACTATGTGATGACGACCGTTGCCGCAGCGGCGGCAAAGGAGATCATGCCGCGCTTCCGCAATCTAGATGCCGGCGACATATCGGAGAAAACCTCGGCTATCGATCTTGTAACCGAGGCCGACCTTCTGGCCGAACGCCATATTACCACGGCGCTGAAGGCACGGTTTCCAAGCGCTTTGATCGTTGGCGAAGAGGCCTATGAGGCGGATAAGTCCGTCGTGCCGGCGCTGGCGCATGCGGAATTGGCTTTTACAATCGATCCGGTGGATGGCACCTTCAATTTCGCGGCCGGACTGCCGGTCTTCGGAACGATCGTCGCCGTCATTGCCAATGGCGAGACGATCGGCAGCATTATCCACGATCCCGTGCTGGGTGACACCGTGACTGCCATGAAGGGCGGCGGCACTTTCCTGCGCCGGCAAACCGGGGAGGCGAGGCGGCTCACCGTTGCCGCACCTGCCCCTTTGAGTGCTATGACCGGCGCTATATCCTGGGGGCATATGGATGAGCCCGACCGGTCGCGGATCAGCGCCAATCTATCGAAGACCCGCATGGCTTTCTCAGTGAATTGCTCAGCTTACGAATATTGGATGGTGGCGTCTGGCAAGTGGCATTTCATCGGCCATTCCAAATTGATGCCCTGGGATCATCTGGCCGGCGTGCTGGCGCATCAGGAGGCGGGCGGCTATACCGCCAAATTCGATGGTACGCCCTACAGGCCCGGCGAAACGATCGGCGGCATCATTTCTGCGCCTGACGAGGAAAGCTGGCGGATGATCCGCCGCGAGATCATCGGCGCCTGACGCGAAAGGAAAAAGCATGACATCGCTCGTTGACGTTACCACGCTCGCTCATGTGCTGCGCCGCGCGGCGCAGACGGAGATACTGCCGCGCTTTCGCAGGCTCGGCAGCGATGATGTCCGCGCCAAGAGCGAGGCGACGGATCTGGTGACGGAAGCCGACGAACGGGCTGAGCGCATGATCAAGGCAGAAGTTGCCCGGCTCTGGCCCGAAGCTTTGTTCATCGGCGAGGAATCGGTTGCGGCCGACCCGTCGCTACTGAAGAAGCTGCAGGATGCCGATCTCGCAATCATTGTCGATCCCGTCGATGGCACGTTCAATTTTGCCGCCGGCATTCCGGCTTTCGGCGTCATGGCCTCGGTCGTGTCGAAGGGCGAGACCGTTGCCGGTATCATCTTCGATCCGATGGGTGATGACTGGGTGCTTGCGGAGCGCGGCAGCGGCGCATGGCTACGCCGTCCGGATGGCGAGACGCTGCGTCTCAACGTTGCTCCTTCCGTCCCGCTGGAAGAGCTGGTCGGCATGGCGGCTACCGGCTTCCTGCCGAAGGAAAAGCGCGCCGAAATCATGGGCAATCTTGCCAAGGTGCGCTACACGACCTGCTATCGCTGTGCTGCGCATGAGTACCGCACGCTCGCTGGCGGCTATGTGCACTATCTCATGTACAACAAGCTGATGCCTTGGGATCATCTGGCGGGATCGCTGATCTCGGCCGAATCCGGCGCATATGTCCGCCGTTTCGACGGCTCGCCCTATCTGCCGCATCATCTCGATGGCGGGCTGCTGGTCGCGGCGGACAAGGATACCTGGGAGCTGCTCCGGCGCGAGGTCTTCACTCTTTAAGGTGAGCCACGCGCGAGGATAGTCCGCGAGGCCCTTGGAAAGTCACTGCGGCGGGGCTATCTTTGCTTCAACAGGCAAGAGCCTTGGTCGGCGCTTGCCGCGGGGATGAGACAGATGTCCGAGACGAGCCGCAAGCTGACCACCATTTTCTGCGCCGACGTGCAGGATTATACGCGCCTTATGGGGAAGGACGAGGAGGGGACGTTATCTACTCTTCGTCGTTACCGCGATGCGATGAAACGGCTGATCGAAGCGCATGGCGGCCGGGTCATCAATACCTGGGGCGATGGCGTCTTTGCCGAGTTTCCAAGTGTTGTCGAAGCCGTGCGCGCTGCAATCGATACGCAAAACGAACTTGCCGGTTACAATGCCGTGGCCGACCCCGACAAGCAGATGCTGTTCCGCATCGGGCTCAACCTCGGCGATGTGATCGCCGATGGCGATGACCTTTACGGCGACGGCGTCAATATTGCCGCCCGGCTGCAGTCGCGCGCCGCTCCGGGTGGAATTGTCATTTCCAACACGGTTTACGATCAGGTTCGCAACAAGGTGGCGGTCGGTTTCGATTTTCTCGGGCAGCTCGAGGTCAAGAACATCGAAGGCGGCGTACCGAGCTATGCTGTGAGGATCGGCGGCGTGCAGGTCGTAGATACCACGCCGGATTATCGTTCCGCCCCGGAGCCCACTCCCGCGCGGGCGCCCGAGCCGGCGATGCGGGAACCCTTGCTGCAAGACTGGCGGCGGAGTTATGGTGGCGTCGTCATCATCTGCGTCGCTCTCGCCATCATCAATGGGCTGACCTGGCAGGGCGAATTCTGGGCGAAATGGCCCATACTCGCGATTCTATGGGGTGCGGCGTTCCGCTACGTCCGCAGCAACAGACAGATCGATATGGCGATTGCCAGCCTTGTGATTACCGGCATCGGGATCGTTGCCATCAACCTTTTCACCTGGCATGGAACACCTTGGGCGATGTGGCCGCTTTTCGGGCTTGCGATCGCCGCTGCGCTACGCTGGGTCAGCCGGCCACGCAGCGGCGCCTAGGGAAGGGAGGCACGTCGCTCAAACGTGCCCCATGCCCGGTTCCAGCGCCGGCGCATCGCCGGGATGGGTGAAGAGCTTGCCGCGTTCCGCCCATAGCGTCGCGACGATCGACAGCGCGCCAAACACCGTGAAGCCGGCAAGCAGCGGCTGTGCCGTGCCGTCGAACATCTGGCCGACGATGCCGCCGAGCAGGACGCCGACCGTCGTGGAGATCGAGCTGGTGATGGCGGCCGCCGTACCCGCCAGGTGTCCCATCGGCTCGAGGCTTATCGCCATGCAATTGGTGGTGATCACTGCAAACATCATTAGCATCACCGAGATCAGTACATAGATGAAGGTGAAGCTCGGCTGGCCGAACATGCCGACGATGTAGCCGATGGCGCCTAAAACGGTGAAAAGGATCATGGCAGCGTGGGAAATGCGGCGCATGCCGAAGCTGCGGACGAAATAGCCATTAGCGAACTGTGCGACGGCGGTGCCGGCTGCCGTTGCCGCAAAGGCGATTGGAAACGTGTCTCCAAGCCCGTAAACTTCGCCGAAGACCTGCTGCACCGAAACGACGTAGGCGCAGATGATGCCGGTGTAGAGCGTCAGGCCGATCATGTAGCCGCAGGTGATGCGGTTGGTCAGCACTGTCTTGAAACCGGACAGTACGGAGGTGACCGAGAGCGGCAGGCGCTCTTCAGCGGGCAGCGTCTCCTTCATGCGGAAGAAGGCAACCAAGAAAAGGCCGGCGCTGACGATGCCGAGCAGAATGAAAATCCACTGCCAGTTCGAATAGGCGACAATCATCTGGCCGACGAAGGGCGCAACCATCGGCATAATCATGAAGACGATCATGATATAGGACATCACGCGGGCCATTTCGCGACCGCCGAAGCAATCGCGGACGATGGCGAGCGTGGTGATGCGCACGGCCGCGGCGCCGACGCCCTGCGCAAAACGCATTGCCAGCAAGGCAAACAGGCTGCCACTCCAGGCTGCGGCAAATAGGGTCACCGTATAGAAGGCCAGACCGCCGAGCAGGATGTACCGTCGGCCATAGGTGTCCGACAAGCTGCCGAAGAAAAGCTGACAGATGCCGAAACCGAGGAAATAGACGCCGATAACGAGCTGGGTGTCATTCGGATTGGCGACATGAAGCGACTGGCCGATATTCGGCAGTGCCGGCAGCATGCTGTCGATGCCCATCGAAATGCTCGCCGTCATCAGGGCGATCGTGAGGATGAATTCCACGATGCCGAGGCCGATGCGGCTGGAGCCGGACTGGGCCGGCTGCTGAGACTGAGGCGGGGTTGTCATTCGAATATGCCTGTCAATGTAAAGCGAGAGACTGGTCGGCCGGAGGCGGCGCATTGTGCGGGCGGAACAGCTTTCCCTTTTCGGCAATCAGCACGAAGACGACGCCGATGAGAGAAACGGTGAAATAGCCGATGACCATCGGTGTCGCCGTGCCGTTATAGAACTGCCCGATGCAGGCGCCGATCGATGCGCCGCCGACCGTGCTCATAAAGCCGAGAACGGAGGATGCCGTGCCGGCGACGTGGCCGAGGGGTTCCATCGCCAGAGAGTTGAAGTTGGAACCGATCCAGCCGAATTGGAACATGGCCAGTGCGAAAAAGACCATGAACAGAGGGAACGGCATCGGTGATGGCCCGTAAAGCTGCACCAGCAGCCAACAGAAGGTGATGGCGACAAAGCCGAGCAAGGCCGTGTGCGACAGCCGGCGCATGCCGAACCGGCCGACGAACTGGGAGTTGACGAAAGACGACAGGGCCATGAACGCCGCCACGCCGCCGAATGCCAGCGGCGTATAGACGCCAAGGCCGTAGATGTTGTTGTAGATCTGCTGGGCGGAATTGATGAAGCCGAACAGCGCGCCGAACAGGAACGTGCTCGCCAAGGTGTAACAGAGTGCTACCCGGTCCGTCAGAACGATCTTGAAGCCGGCGGCAACCGATCTGACGGTCAGGGGGCGGATATTTTCAGGCTTAAGCGTCTCCGGAAGCCGGAAATACATCCAGAGACCGACGAGGGTTGCCATGGCGCCGATGAAGACGAAGATCATGTGCCAGGTGCTGACCAGCAGGATGATCTGGCCGCTTCCCGGCGCGATGACCGGAACGATCATGAAAACCATCATGATGAGCGACATCACCTCGGCCATCAGGCGGCCGCCGAACACGTCGCGGACGATGGAGACGGTGATGACGCGGGTGGCTGCCGAGCCGAGGCCCTGAATGAAGCGGAGCGCCAGCAGACCGGCGAAAGACGGGATGAGGGCGATGCCGAACGCCGAAATCACGTAGATGGTGATGCCGATCAAGAGTGGCATGCGGCGGCCGAAGCGATCCGACAAGGGGCCATAGATAAGCTGGGCCGAGCCGAAGCCGATCAAATAGGCTGTTACCACATATTGCCGATGGTTTTCGTTCATCACGCCGAGGCTGGAACCGATCTGCTGCAGCGCGGGAAGCATGATGTCGATTGCGAGTGAGTTAATCGCCATCAGGAAGGCCGCGAGTGCGATGAACTCACGTTTGCCCATGGGCAGTTGCCCATGGGACATGGCCTGGGATGAAGTCGTCACGGTTTTATTCCCATAAACATATCAAGGGCGCCGCCCGGCGGCAGCGCCTTATCGATCAAATTGAACTATGGAAACCGGACGGGGAGCCCGGTGCCCGGTCAGGCGGCGCCGCGAACGCTGATGCCGTGTTCCTGAAGGTGGTGCTGCAATTCGCCCGCCTGGAACATTTCGCGCACGATGTCACAACCGCCGATGAATTCGCCCTTTACGTAAAGCTGCGGAATGGTTGGCCAGTTGGAATAGTCCTTGATGCCCTGACGGATTTCAGCGTCGGCCAGGACATTGATGCCCTTATAATCGACGCCGATATAGTCGAGAATCTGGACCACCTGGCCGGAGAAACCACACTGCGGGAACTGGGGGGTGCCTTTCATGAAGAGAACGACGTCGTTGTTCTTAACTTCGTTGGCGATGAATTCCTGAATGCCGCTCATTGTCCAGTTCCTTTCACATGCGGGGTCAAGGTCCGCAGCGTTACATCTGTCCCTTAAATAGCAAGCGCCCGGCTTGATTTCCAGCGGCAAAACGTAGGTGCCGTCTTTTTCATCGCATGAATAGATTTCCGGCATCAGTCGTTAACAGGAACGTTCAAAAGGTGTCGATTGACTGCCTTTTCTGAACAGTGCGTTTTGAAATCACCCCTTCAACTCCAGCCCTGAACAACACACATGAATTTGAAATCAAGGGACGATGAATATTAGTATGCTACCTAATTTACAAACCATCGGTATGTTTGTTAGAGTTTGCCGATTGATGCGATTTGGCGCGTATCGGTCCCTTGTCGGCATTGCATTCGCATATTTCTTGAGGGAGCGGACTCCATGAGCCACCATCACTATTCCGAAGGGCAGGTTGGTGAAGAGCGGGAATTTTATAGCTCTGAAGATACGAGCGAAGGCGAGCGGGAATATTACGAGCATGTGCGCACACCACGAGCATCGATTCTGAACAGTACCGTGACCGTCAGTGCCATCGTGCTCATTCTGAGCATCGCTTTCGGTTACCGGGCCTCGACCGCACCGACGCCGCAATCGACCACGCCGCCGGTCGCCGAGAAAGTAATAACTGCGCCGTCGCTGGACTCCTGTGCCGATATCTCTCCATATCCGCGTCGGGAATGCTGATATGCCGGAATTCGGATTTATCCTCGGCATGGCGAAAAAGCCGGTAGAGGGCGATTGTGCATCCGTCATGCGGGCTGACGCGATTATAAGCGTTTGACCCTATCTTTTTGTTTTTGGACGATTTGTTGCGGTCTGCCATGAAAAAGCCAGCAGGCCATGGTCTTGGCTGATTTTCAGATTTCATCAGTGCTACTGGCGCCCCGGGGACAGACTACAATATGAATTCTATCAAGAAGAGGGTGGTTCTCCACTTCCCTGGCTTCGAGCCGCTGAATGCTGCCGCACATCGGGCTCGTTATGAGCGTTCCGCCCGGCAGAGCGCCGCCACCTGGGATTTTTCCGCCTCGGTGGGAGAATTGAAGAATTTTGGCAGGGCACCGTATTTTGATGTCACGGCGACGGCTGCGGATTGGCATACCCAAAGCCGCATTCATATCGTCGATCATAACGATCTGGTTGCCGTCCTGAACGGCAGGCCGTTCTTTACGCGGCTCATCCAGGGCTATCTCGCTGCCGCAAGGGTTGCCATTTCGGGCGGCATGGCCGGCTATTTCCGTCATGCATGGCGCTTCGGCCTGTTCTTCATCTTTCCCTTTCTGCTGATGCTCGCAGGCCTTGTTCTCAGCCTGTCGATTGCGTTTACGCCAATCCTGTTCGGACTGCCGGCCTGGAGCCATATCGGCAGTATCGCGCTCGCGGTCGCCTTCTTCGTCTATGTCTTCCTGCCGCAGGCCGAGAAGTTGCATACTCTGCATCTTTTCTCCGACTGGGAAATGGCAGTCGCGATGGCGGGGCTGAACGGCATAGGCGCAGAACAATGGCTGGAAGCGAGCGCCGTCAGCGTCCGGCAAGCCTTGGATGAGCCCGACGTCGAAGAATTCGTCATCTCCTCGCATAGCATGGGCTCGTCCGTGGCAGCTCACGTGGTCGGCCTGTTGCTTGAGCGCGAGCCGGAGCTGCTGCTGGGCAAGCGCGTGGTATTTACGACGCTTGGCAGTGCCATCCTGCAATGCGCCCTCATGCGGCCGGCAAAGGTGCTGCGCTCACGCGTGGGATTGATCGCACGCTGCAAGGACATCTTCTGGCTCGACGTTCACTGTCTGACCGATGCGATCCATTTTTATAAGACAAAGGTTGCCGCCGTTTGCGGGCACGAGGATGCCCGGCAGGCTTCGATCCTGTTCATACGTTTCAAGCAGATGCTGTCGGAGACGCATTACAAGAAGATCAAGCGCGATTTCCTGCGGGTTCACCGGCAATATGTGCTCGGCCCCGATGTGAGGGCGTTTTTCGATTTCACGCTGATGACGGCCGGTCCGTTGCCGGCTGCGGATTTCGCTGAATTCTCAGTGAAGAGATTGCCGGAGCTAAGCTTCAACTCCGGCGAAGAGGCGCAGGCGCTCTCAGTCGGGCGCTGACGTCTGCAGCGCAAGGGCGTGCAGCACGCCGCCCATATTGCCTTTCAGGGCATCATAGACCATCTGGTGCTGCTGCACGCGGCTCTTGCCGCGGAAGGCTTCCGCGACAACTTCCGCAGCATAGTGATCGCCATCCCCGGCCAGGTCGCGAATCGTCACCTTGGCGCCGGGAATGCCGGCCTTGATCATGTCTTCGATATCGCCGGGGTTCATGGGCATGAGTGGTACCTCGATTTATTCCGCGGCAGCGAGCGCGCTGCCGTCCATGAAAGCAGGAAACCACGATTCATGCGCCTCGCGCAACTGTTCAACCGGAAGCGTTAACAGGCCATCGACGACGAGTGCGTCACCGCCAACCGTACCAAGGCGACGGAAGGGTACGCCGGCGCTTTCCGCGTTGATGCAGACGAAATCGGCGACATCGGCCGGAACGGCGATGACGTAACGGGCCTGATCTTCCCCAAAAAGTGCTGCATGCGGCAGCGTCCGGACTTCGCCGAGATCGATCCGCAGGCCCTTGCCGGATGCCATCGCCATTTCCGCCAGAGCGAGCGCCAGACCGCCGGACGAGATGTCGTGACAGGCGGTGACCTGACCGTTGCGGATGGCGGAGCGCACAAAATCGCCGTTGCGGCGTTCGGCAAAGAGATCGACTTCCGGAGCAGGACCATCCGTCGAGCCGACGATATCGCGAAGATAGATCGACGAGCCGAGATGGCTGCCGTCGAGGCCGATCATCAGCACGCGGTCGCCTTCGGAGGCTGAGCCGATGCGGGCCATCGCTTTCCAGTCCGGAAGGAGACCGACGCCGGCGATGGTCGGGGTCGGCAGGATCGCGACGCCATTGGTTTCGTTGTAAAGCGAGACATTGCCGGAGACGATCGGGAAATCCAGCGCGCGGCAGGCTTCGCCGATGCCTTTGATGGCGCCGACGAACTGGCCCATGATCTCAGGCTTTTCCGGATTGCCGAAGTTCAGGTTGTCGGTCGCAGCCAGCGGCTCGGCGCCGGTTGCCGTAATGTTGCGCCAGCATTCGGCGACGGCCTGCTTGCCGCCTTCGAACGGATCGGCTTCGACATAACGCGGTGTGACGTCGGACGAGAAAGCGAGAGCCTTGGTCGGATGGCCTTCGACGCGGACGACGCCGGCGTCGCCGCCGGGAAGCTGCAGAGAGTTACCCTGGATCAGCGTATCGTACTGCTCGTAGACCCAGCGGCGGCTGGACTGGTTGGCGGAGCCAACAAGTTTCAGCAGAGCCTGCGCGTAGTCTTCCGGCGCGGCAACGAGGTCGGCCGGTAGGGCGGCGCGCTTGTCTGACTCGCGCCACGGCCGATCATATTCCGGGGCCTGGTCGCCGAGATCCTTGATCGGCAGGTTGGCGACTTCCTCGCCCTGATGGATGACCCGGAAGCGCAGGTCGTCCGTCGTCTTGCCGACGATCGCGAAATCCAGGCCCCACTTGACGAAGATCGCCTTGGCGATGGCTTCCTTTTCCGGCTGCAGCACCATGAGCATGCGCTCCTGGCTTTCCGACAGCATCATTTCATAGGCCGTCATCCGCTCTTCGCGCACCGGCACCTTGTCGAGATCGAGCTCGATGCCAAGGTCGCCCTTGGCGCCCATTTCGACGGCGGAGCAGGTGAGGCCGGCGGCACCCATGTCCTGGATGGCGATGACGGCGCCCGTCTGCATCAGTTCCAGGCAGGCTTCCAGCAGGCACTTTTCGGTGAAGGGATCGCCGACCTGAACGGTCGGACGCTTTTCTTCGATCGATTCGTCGAATTCAGCCGACGCCATGGTCGCGCCGCCGACGCCATCGCGACCGGTCTTGGCGCCGAGATAGACGACCGGCAGGCCGACGCCCTTGGCTTCAGACAGGAAGATGGCATTCGACTTGGCGAGGCCCGCCGCGAAGGCGTTGACCAGGATATTGCCGTTATAGCGCGCATCGAACTCGACTTCGCCGCCGACAGTGGGAACACCAAAGGAATTACCGTAGCCGCCAACGCCGGCAACGACGCCGGAGACGAGGTGGCGGGTCTTCGGATGATCCGGCTCGCCGAAGCGCAGGGCGTTCATGGCAGCAACCGGCCGGGCGCCCATGGTGAAGACGTCGCGCAGAATGCCGCCGACGCCGGTCGCAGCGCCCTGATACGGCTCGATGTAGGAGGGGTGATTGTGGCTCTCCATCTTGAAGACGACGCAATCGCCATCGTCGATGTCGACCACGCCGGCATTCTCGCCCGGGCCCTGGATGACGCGCGGTCCCTTGGTCGGCAGGGTACGGAGCCACTTCTTGGAGGATTTGTACGAGCAGTGCTCGTTCCACATGGCCGAAAAAATGCCGAGCTCGGTGAACGTGGGCTCGCGGCCGATCAGATCCAGAATGCGCTGATATTCATCCGGCTTGAGGCCGTGGGCGGCAATCAGTTCGGGGGTGATCTGGATCGAATTGGAAATGGTCATGGGCGCTCGAGTGTCCTTGCCTGTAAAGGATTTGAAGACCGGTCAGGGATCGGGGTCTCTTTAGCGCAAGTCTCCCTGTCGTGCGACAGGAAAATCACCGGCGTTCACAACACGCCGGCGTAGATGCAACGAAAATCAAGCGCGCGGCCATAGGAGACCGCCTCGCGCGGTTAGAATTTATAGCCAACCATGATACCGGCGCGCGTCATGCCGCCATTAGGCCCATCGCAAAGATTGGCATGCGAGGAGTGCGCGATCTGCGCCATTACGTTCCAATGGCTGTCGAAATTATAACCGAGGCCGGCATATTCGTGGAAGAGCAGACGGCAGCCGAGCATCGGACCATGCTCTCGCCAGTCGTCCAGGTTACCCGTGTGCACCGTGCCGCCGAAGCCGAGTTCGGTGAAGATGCCGTTGCTATGGGTTAGCGTCCAGGAAAGGCCACCATAGACCTGCGTCGCGGAGCCTGACGTGCCGATCGATGTGCCTACGTGGATACGCGGATGCGTCAGCTGATCCTTCCAATCTGCTGTCGGATTATAGCCGAACGGATTGAAAAGTACCTGGACATCCGGGAAGACACCGCTTTCATGCTCGTTGCCGTTCTGGATGGAGCCGCTCGCGCCGAAACGCAATTCGTCGAAAATCTTGACTGGAGCGGCGGGAGTAGCTGCCACCGTATCTGCAGCGGTTGCGGCCGATTGACCTGCAACAAATACCGAACTGATTACCAGAAAACTCGAAACTAAACGCTTGCTGAAAAAGCTTGCAATAGCCATGCACTCCCCCTGGTGTGGCGGGCGAATCCTCATTTTTCATTGATAGAATGGTAGCGTGCTAAGAGTCGAGACGGCGAAATCGCATTTGCGCAAGATGTACGTCGATAAATTGATAAGGCTTGCTTAAATGTGACTATCGTATCCCGATGAGCCGTTTTCCAACAACCTGCGTAATGTCATGAAGCCGGCCGCAACATCTTCTCGCTGTGGGGGCGACGAAAAGGCGACACGGACCCTGTGGAAAACCCGTTCGATTCGCGCCGCCTTGAACTCGTCTTCGTCATCTATCAACACACCCTCGGTCAGGGCGGCGTTCTTGAAGGTGCCTGACAGCCAGGGTTCGGGCAGCTTCAGCCACAGGAAGGGCAGATGCGGATGCGAATTGAATTCAAAGCCCGCCAATGCCACGCGCGCCAGCTGTTCGCGGGCCTTGATTTCTTCGACCGCCTTGCGACGCAATTCCAATGCGTGACCACCAAGGACGAGCCGCGCGCAGGTTTCGGCAAGAATGAAGGGCAGGCCGCCGGTCGTCATCTTATGGGTGACTTTGATGCGTTGGGCGAAATGCGGCGGGCAGGCGACCCAGCCACCGCGCACGCCAGCGGTCACCGATTTCGAAAGGCTGCTGACGACAAAAGTTCGCTCCGGCGCAATGGTGGCCATAAGCGGGTTCTGGTCGCCGGTCATGCCGCCATAGAGATCGTCCTCGATCAGCCAGACACTATGTCGGCGCGCAATGGCGGCAATCGCGCGGCGTCTTGCCTCGGGCATTGTCACCAGGGTGGGATTATGGGCTGTCGGCATCAGGAAGGCGAGGCGAGGATGCTGCTGCTGACACAGGCGCTCGAAATCCTCGGGGATCATGCCATGCTCGTCCGAATCCACCAGGATCGTGCGGCGTCCGAGCAGGCGTGCGGCGCGGCTGATCTGCGTATAGGTGAGATTCTCGAAGACGATCTTGTCCCCCGGGGAGGTAACGGCCGAAATGACGGCAATGGCGCCGGCATGGGCGCCGAGCGTCGGCACGATTGTCTCGATTGCCGGCTGCCAGCCGTTGCGGGCAAGCCAGATCTGTCCTGCCTCAAACCAGCTCGCCGGGAAGTTCCTTGAATAGGAGGAGATCTCCGTCTGGTGCTCACTGCTGATGTCGGCGAAGAGCTTGCCGATGATCACACCCTGGCCGATATCGGGAGCGGCGGTCGTATCGAAGCGGATCTTGGCATCCGGCGTGTTCAGACCGCGCGTGCCGGCAAGCGCCTGCGTGATCGGATCCACGAGTTCGATCTGCTTGCCGTTCGAGCGCTCCAGCACATAGGTGCCGCGGCCGACTTCGCCGGCGACCAGACCGCGTTCATGCACAAGGGCATAGGCCCTGCTCACAGTGCCGATGGTCACGCCGATATCATAGGCGAGATTGCGCTGCGGCGGCAGCTTGGTGCCGGGCGGCAAGACGCCATGGGTAATCGCGTGTTCGATGGCGTCGGCGACGCGGATATAGACCGGGCCGGTTCCGCTGGAAATGTCAGGAAGCCAATTTGTCATAATGACAATTTCTTAGATTGTCCCTGCCGTCGAGTCAAGAGTATGAGTCAATTTGCATCGTTTGGCTCGATGCATCGAAATTGTCACCATTATGTGGAAATGAAGATGAGTACAATGGCTACAATCTGTTCGACCGAAGCGGGAGCCCCCTGCGCGGCGGGCGTGGGAATTAGAGCGGCGCAGCCAAGGCCGCATATGTTGCGCCGGCTCTGGACGTCCTATTGGGATTGGCTGGAGAAGCGCGAGGGACGGCGTGTTCTAAGAGATCTGACCGATGATCAGTTATACGACATCGGCCTGACGCGTCGCGAGGCGGCAAAGGAAGTCAGTAAGTCATTCTTCTGGGATTGAGTGGGCTGAGCCGCATATCAGGCCAATGTGCCTGTTATTCGGCCCATTTCCAATCCTTGACATCGACTAGCTTGTGAACGAGTTTGCAGTGGCTGCGCGACTGGCGGATTGTGATGGAGAACCATCGTGGAACGCAGCCCTGAATGCCGACCGCCTGGGCCCTATAAGGAAACGCAATGGGGGCTCATATGCGCTTGGATATCGATCGAATCGAAACTGCTGCCACAACCATACACTGGGTCTTTCGGCATACACCGCAATACGTCTGCGAAAGTTTGAGCCGGGCGCTGGGCTGCCGGATTGTCCTCAAGGTCGAAACGATGAATCCTGTGCGCTGCTTCAAGGGGCGTGGCACCGAGATGGTTTTGGCTAGGCTCCAGTCACAAGGCGATACGAAATCGGTCGTCTGCGCTAGCGCGGGCAATCTGGGCCAGGCACTCGCCTATGGCGGCCGACTGAGAAGCTTTGACGTCACGGTAACGGCGTCCGTCGCCGCCAATGCCCTCAAAGTGGAAAAGATGCGGCTATTCGGAGCAAATGTGGTGTTGGTCGAAGGGGAGATCGAAGCCGCGCTCCAAGCAGCCTCCGATCTCGCCGAGGAAACGGGTGCCTTCCTCGTGGAGGACAGCAAGAACCTCGATACTTGTGAAGGTGCCGCGACCATCGGGCTCGAGCTTTCCGAATTTCCTCAAGCGCTGGATGCCGTCTTGGTTTCTCTGGGCGCCGGGGCGATGGCTACCGGTATCGGCTATGTCCTGAAGTGCCGACAGCCAAGTGTGGAGATCATCACAGTCCAGCCCCGAAATGCACCGGCTATGACTCTTTCCTTCAAGGCCAAGCGGATCGTGGACGCGGGCGCCCCGAACACCATCGCCGATGGCGTGGCCGGGCGCTATGTGATCCCGGAAGTTCTCGATGATCTATTGGCCGTCGCCGACGACGCTCTTTTGGTCAGCGAGGACGGCATCAAGGAGGGAATGCGACTCCTATACCTACATTCCGGACTTATCGTGGAGCCCGCTGCCGCCCTGGGCGTTGCCGCCATTCTTGAGGATCCACGGCGTTTCGCCGGCAAGACTGTGGCAACCGTTCTTTGCGGCGGCAATGTCGAACCCAAAGCGTTCGAAGCGTGGATTGGGAAACCCTGAAGGTGAGCTTGTTTCGCGCCGAGCGCTACCCTATTCGCTGGCAACAGAACGACGGCGGCGGAACCGTTATTGGCAGCCCTTCGAGCCTGCAGCCCAACGGTTGACGTCGCCCGTGATGCGGCCGCCGGAGGCGCCTGACATCATCGGACCGAAGGCCTGTAATTGCGCGGGATTGCCTTCCGCTTGCACAACGAGCGATGGCCGACCGGTCGGATGCTTCTTGTCGACCACGAGGATGCGTGGGCGACCGGTGAAGGAGTTGAGCTCCGGAGCGAGCTGATAATTCGCGAAAGCCGGGTCCGAAGACTTGAACCAGCAGGCATTGGCGTTGAGCATGATACGCTCCATCGTCGACAGGGCGCTGTGATCGGTCGCAGTGATGCTCGGCGGACGCGGGCCGCACGACGTGACCAACAGCCCAAGCATCGCGATGGCGGCGGCGGAATAAAGTCCTGTCAGGAGGCGAGGGCGCATCAATCTCTTTCCAATGAGGCGATTAGGTCTGGTCTGCTAAAGTGTACCGGATCGCTTTGCGGCGCCCTGCTGTTCTATGCAAAGACGCCGATTTTATGGTTCCGATAGGGGATCGGTCGTTATCAGGCTGCGACCACGCCAAGCGCGGAGGCGAAGAGGCCGCGGCCATCGCTGCCACCATGGGCCGCCTCGATCAGGTTCTCCGGATGCGGCATCATACCGAGCACATTGCCCTTGGCGTTCATGACGCCGGCAATGTCATTGACGGAGCCGTTGGGGTTCGTGCCTTCGGCGTAGCGGAAGACCACCTGGCCGTTGTCCTCGATCGCCTTCAGCGTCTCAGCATCGGCGAAATAATTGCCGTCGTGATGTGCGACCGGGCTGCGGATGACCTGGCCCTTGGCATAGGCAGCGGTGAAGTCCGTCTCGGCATTGACGACTTCCAGCTTCACTTCGCGGCAGACGAATTTCAGCGAAGCGTTGCGCATCAGCGCGCCCGGCAGCATGCCGGCTTCGAGCAGGATCTGGAAACCATTGCAGACCCCCAAGACCTTGACGCCCTTGTCGGCCTTGTCCTTGATCGCTTGCATGATCGGCATGCGGGCGGCGATCGCGCCGCAGCGCAGATAATCGCCGTAAGAGAAGCCGCCGGGAATGACGATCAGGTCGACATCCGGAATCTCGGTCTCCGTCTGCCAGACCGTTACGGGCGCATGGCCGGAAATCTTGGTCAGCGCGGCGATCATGTCGCGATCGCGATTGAGGCCTGGAAGTTGGACGACTGCTGATTTCATGATGCTGGTCCCGCAATAGGCAAAGGGATAATCGCTGGAAGTGCTTCGTGAGCCATACTCCATTGCCTCAGACAAAGGAAGAATGGCTCGCGAAAGAGGACAATCAGTCGATCGAAATGCTGAAGTTCTCGATGACCGTATTGGCGAGAAGCTTTTCGCACATGGCCTTGAGATCGGCTTCCGCCTTGTTCTTGTCGGTGCCTTCAAGCTCGAGATCGAAGACCTTGCCCTGGCGGACCTGATGGACGCCGTCAAAGCCGAGTGCGCCGAGTGCGCCTTCGATTGCCTTGCCCTGCGGATCGAGAACGCCGTTCTTCAGCGTGACGGTTACACGAGCCTTGATCACGATTGTCCTTTCTGAACTTACTTGACGAGAACCGGGCCCGTGCCGCGCACGGGTTCGTTTTCATTGATGATGCCGAGGCGGCGAGCCACTTCGGAATAGGCTTCGAGCAGGCCGCCCATGTCGCGACGGAAGCGGTCCTTGTCCATCTTTTCCCGGGTTTCGATATCCCAGAGACGGCAAGAGTCCGGCGAGATTTCGTCGGCGAGGATGATGCGCATCATGTCGCCTTCGAAAAGGCGGCCGCATTCGATCTTGAAATCGACGAGCTGGATGCCGACGCCGAGGAAAAGACCGGTCATGAAGTCGTTGACGCGGATGGCAAGCGCCATGATGTCATCCAGCTCGGCCGGGTTGGCCCAGCCGAAGGCGGTGATGTGCTCTTCGGAAACCATAGGGTCTTCGAGCGCGTCGGACTTGTAGTAGAACTCGATGATCGAACGCGGCAGAACCACGCCTTCCTCGATGCCGAGGCGCTTGGCGAGCGAGCCGGCGGCAACGTTGCGCACGACGATCTCGAGCGGAATCATCTCCACTTCCTTGATCAGCTGCTCGCGCATGTTGAGGCGGCGGATGAAATGGGTGGGAATGCCGATCTTGTTCAGATGGCTGAAGATATACTCGCAGATGCGATTGTTCAGTACGCCCTTGCCATCGATGACTTCATGCTTCTTTTTGTTGAAGGCGGTGGCGTCGTCCTTGAAGAACTGGATCAGCGTGCCCGGCTCAGGCCCCTCGTAAAGGATCTTGGCCTTGCCCTCGTAAATACGGCGGCGACGGTTCATTGGTATTGTTCTCTGTCTTTGGCGCTCATGGGACAGCGCAAGTGGATCGTATGTGGGCGTCCCCATAACGGATAAGAAGCGAATTCACAATCCGCCTGCGCCTCCTTCCTCGGAATTCCGGCCTTGGCGGGGTGCCAATGCAAGATTCGGGGTCCAGTCATGGCCTGTTTTACAGGCTTTTATCTGTCGATGGAATGAAAGTGCCAGGTACTTCACAGGCTAGTGAGGCGAGGCACGCCTCCATCCATCATCGTTTATGAATAATACTACGGCTTCAGCTGGCTGAGAAACTTCGAAAAGACCATAGTGCCCTCCGGCCAGGGCCCATGACCGGATTCGGTATTGATATGGCCGGATTCGCCGGCATCGATCAGCAGCGAGCCCCAGCTGTTGGCAATATCATCCGCATGTTCGTAGCTGCCGAAGGGATCATTGCGGCTTGCGATCGTGATCGACGGAAATGGTAGGGGGTCTCGCGGATAGGGGCCGAACGTCATCAGATGTTTCGGCCGGATGGCCGGATTGGCGACATCGGGCGGCGCGACGAAGAAGGCGCCAGCGACCTTGTTGCGGAAATGCGGGATCGCATGGATCACCGAGGGAACACCGAGCGAATGCGCGACGAGGACGACGGGCTTGTCCGAGGCATTCACTTCCTCGGCAATGCGGGCCACCCAATCGTCGCGCACGGGCTTCGACCATTCCGCCTGTTCCACGCGCCGTGCGGTCGAGAGCTTCTGCTCCCAGCGCGTCTGCCAGTGGTCGGGGCCGGAGTTCGTATAGCCGGGGATGATGAGGATGTTTGCGTCGGAAGCTTTCATGATTTCGCCGATGTGGAAAAGGGGAGCCCAACTGTCAAGGGAAAAAGGCGACAATTGCGGCAAAATTTGATAGGATTGCTGCTGCCGGTAGCGAATGACGATGTCGGCACCCCGTTTGCCGCCATCTTGCACCGCTAGCC
This sequence comes from Rhizobium sp. AG207R, assembly GCF_027109195.1. NCBI lineage: Bacteria > Pseudomonadati > Pseudomonadota > Alphaproteobacteria > Hyphomicrobiales > Rhizobiaceae > Rhizobium > Rhizobium sp. AG207R. Next base: position 47,157 of record NZ_JAEPVT010000010.1, on the reverse strand, counting down.
GAGCACCACGGTTGAGGAGGAGAGCATTATGACGGCCTTTCACGTCATGGCTGGAGCAGACCACACTTTTACGCGCCCCGCCATCCGTAAGATCGGTATCGCCGATCTCGTCGACGCCCTGAAGATGGGGCTGGACGATTTCAGCGAAAAGCCATCGCATTATGTGTTTCTGTGCCTGATGTATCCGATTGCCGGCATTGCGCTGGCGATCTGGAGCACCGACCAGAATCTGCTGCCATTGCTGTTTCCGCTGATGTCCGGTTTCGCTCTGCTCGGGCCGCTGGCCGCAATCGGCCTCTACGAGATCAGCAGGCGACGGGAAAAGGGGCTGGATACGTCATGGAGCCATGCGTTCGACGTGCGCTTCTCATCGGCCTTGCCGTCGATTATCGTTGCCGGCCTCATGCTGTTCGGTCTGTTCATCGTCTGGCTCTTCGTGGCGCAGAGCATCTACTTCACCTACTTCGGCGACGGTGTTCCTCCGACGCTTTCATCTTTCGTGTCGAGCGTGCTGACGACGCGCGAGGGCATGGCGATGATGCTTTGGGGCGATCTGATCGGCTTCCTCTTTGCTCTCGTCGCGCTGGTGACAACGGTCGTTACGTTCCAACTGCTGCTGGATCGCGACGTCGGTGTCGTCGCCGCGGTGGATGCGAGCATCCGGGCGACGCTGACCAATCCGGTACCGATCGCGGTCTGGGGCTTGATCGTGACGGCGCTGCTCGTCATCGGCACCATCCCGATCTTTGCCGGGCTGGCGGTCGTCATGCCTGTTCTCGGTCACGCATCCTGGCATCTCTATCGCAAGCTGATTGTGACCGGGAACTAGACGAGGCTGGCATTGGCCGAAGCCGTCATCATTGGAACCGCGGCGCGGTTTCTTACGTTGATCCGCATCATCAGGAGATGCGGATCATGGCGCGACTTACGCATATTTTCACTCGTTTCGCGGTTGTTGTTTCGGAATGGACCGGCAAACCGGCCATCTTCGTGCTTGCCCTGTTTTGCGTCGTTCTCTGGGGCGCTACCGGGCCGATTTTCGGTTACTCCGACACATGGCAGCTGGTCATCAACACCAGCACGACGATCGTCACCTTTCTGATGGTTTTCCTGCTCCAGAATGCGCAGACGCGCGATACGAGGGCTATCCAGGCCAAGCTCAATGAACTCATCCTGACCAGTGCCGCCGAGAACCGCTTTGTCGGGATTGAGAATCTTGACGAAGAGGATCTCAAGCACCTCGACCGGCTGGTCGAAAAGGCGGCGAAGCGCGAACCTGAACAACATCAGGGCAAGGCTGGCGAGAGTATCGAGCATGATCGCGCTATCGCGGCCAAATCCGCCGACAAAAGAAAGAGGCGGCGCGTCAGCCGCACCGCCTCAAGCAAAGCGCAATCGAAAGCGGGAAATTCTAGCCGAAAACCCGCTTGAAGATCGTATCGACATGCTTGGTGTGATAGCCGAGGTCGAACTTTTCGCGGATATCTGCTTCCGAAAGGGCGGCGCGCACTTCCTGGTCTGCCAGCAGCTCCTCGAGGAAGTCCTTGCCTTCCTCCCAGACCTTCATGGCATTGCGCTGGACGAGCCGATAGGAATCCTCACGGGACACGCCGGCCTGGGTCAGAGCCAGCAGCACGCGCTGCGAATGAACAAGCCCGCGGAACTTGTTCAAATTCTTCATCATATTGTCCGGATATACCAGAAGCTTGTCGATGACGCTGGTGATGCGGGCCAGCGCGAAATCGAGCGTGACGGTCGCGTCAGGGCCGATCATGCGTTCGACGGAGGAGTGCGAGATATCGCGCTCGTGCCATAGAGCGACGTTCTCCATGGCCGGGATGGAATAGGAGCGGACCATGCGGGCGAGGCCCGTCAGGTTTTCCGTCAGGACCGGATTGCGCTTGTGCGGCATGGCCGACGAGCCCTTCTGGCCCGGCGAGAAATATTCCTCGGCTTCCAGAACTTCGGTGCGCTGCAGATGGCGGATTTCGGTGGCGAGACGCTCGATCGAGGAGGCGACGACGCCGAGCGTGGCGAAGAACATCGCATGGCGGTCGCGCGGGATGACCTGGGTGGAGACCGGCTCCGGCTTCAGGCCGAGGGCGGCCGCGACATGTTCTTCGACGCGCGGGTCGATGTTGGCGAAAGTGCCGACTGCGCCGGAGATAGCGCAGGTGGCGACTTCCTCGCGAGCCGCGATCAGGCGCTGCTTGCAGCGCTCGAATTCGGCATAGGCGAGCGCCAGCTTGACGCCGAAGGTGGTGGGCTCGGCATGGATGCCGTGCGAACGGCCGATCGTAACGGTATCCTTGTGCTCGAAGGCACGGCGCTTCAAGGCCTCCAGCAGCTTGTCGATATCGGCGATGAGCAGGTCGCTGGCGCGCACGAGCTGGACATTGAAGCAGGTATCGAGCACGTCCGAGGAGGTCATGCCCTGATGCACGAATCGGGCGTCGGGACCGACGATTTCGGCCAGGTGCGTCAGGAAGGCGATGACGTCGTGCTTGGTGACGGCTTCGATCTCGTCGATGCGGGCGACGTCGAACGTGGCCTTGCCGCCCTTTTCCCAGATCGTATCCGCTGCCGACTTTGGAATGACGCCGAGCGCGGCCAGCGCGTCACAGGCATGGGCCTCGATCTCGAACCAGATGCGGAACTTGGTTTCGGGAGACCAGATGGCGACCATTTCCGGTCGGGAGTAGCGCGGGATCATAGGCTCAAAGCTTTCTTGGCTAACGGGACAAGGAGAACTCGGCGCCCCCATAACAAAGACGGGCGGTAATCACAATGTTTCATGGGCACAATGTTTAGCGGGACTTCAACGCGCCCGTCGCGCAAGATAGGCCGAAACGGCTGTCAGGCATAGCAGGCCGAATGGCAGAAACAGGGTGAGGCCGAGGACGGCGAACTGGTAGACGGCGCTGGCGCCTGTGAACAGGAACTGGAAGATCCAGATAAGCGAGCCGAATGGCGCGTGCCAGCGCGAATAGAACCAGCGGTAGTCCATGGCGAAGAGGAAGGCCGTTATGGCCGCGGTGCCGATGGAGAGGGCCAGAAAGAAGGCGGCAAAGCGTGCGCCGGTCGGCCGCCGACGGGCAAAACGTTGGGTGAGCGGCACGAGGATGAGCCAGGAGAGGGCGCCGCCGAAGAAATAGACGAGGGTAAGGGCGGCAATGTGGCTGGTCAGCAATCCGTTGCGCAAATAGAGCGCCGTAATCGCCGAGGTGGACATGGCCGCACCCCAGCAGAGAGCACCACCCAGAACTTCCAGGCAATGCGAGGCGACGGTCCGTACTCGGCCCGTCGCGATAAAGACATCGGTCGGATTAATTTGATCCAACGCGGCCTCGTTCGGCGGCAGCCCGGAGATCGCCGACCGTCTGACGATAGGCGTCGACCGATTCGCCCTTGAAGATCGCCGAACCGGCAACGAGGACATTGGCGCCGGAAGCGGTGATCAGAGGGGCCGTTTCAACAGAGACGCCGCCATCGACTTCCAGTTCGATCGGACGGTCACCGATCAGGGACTTGGCATTGCGGATTTTATCAGCCATGGCCGGAATGAACTTCTGGCCACCGAAGCCCGGATTGACCGACATGATCAAAATCAGGTCGATATCATCGAGCACGTTTTCCAGCACGGAAAGCGGTGTTGCCGGGTTGAGGGTGACGCCGACCTTCTTGCCGAGATGGCGGATCGTCTGCAGCGAACGATGCAGATGCACGCCGGCTTCGGCATGAACCGTGATGCGGTCGCAGCCGGCCTTGGCGAAGGCTTCCAGATAGGGATCGGCCGGCGAGATCATCAGATGGCAGTCGAAGGTCGCGGTCGTATAGGGGCGTAGTGCCTTGATGACATCGGCTCCGAAGGAGATGTTCGGTACGAAGTGGCCGTCCATGACGTCGAGATGGATCCAGTCGGCGCCGGCTTCGGTCACATCCTTGACCTCCTGCCCGAGCTTGGCGAAGTCGGCAGCGAGAATGGAAGGGGCAATGCGGATCGGCAAGGTCATGGGTAGCTGAGCTCCAACTGATTATTTCGCGCCTGGATTAGCACCGCTATCGCGGGCAAACAACCGCCAGAACGGCTTACCATCAGTTCGATGGCGTCACCGGCAGGAAGGTATTGCCCCGCCACTCCAGCAGGCGATAGGGATTTTCGGTCAATTCGTGGTTCTGCCCGAAGGAGATCGGACCGACCGCTGTTTGGAAAACTGTTCCCACGAGCTTTTCGGCGATGGGTTTATTGTCCGCCTTGGCGCTGTCGGCTGCCTGGCTGGCAATCTGAGCCGCTGCTGCGGCCGGCAGAGTATAGCCGTCAGGTTCGGTACCGGCCGCACGCATTGCCTGTACCGTGGGCTGAGCTGCCGGCAGGCTGGCATAGTCGGGCAGAGCGATTGCCTGCACACCCTCCAGCAAGGGAAGAGGCTGATCTGCGGCACGCATGGCATCACCACCCATCAGGGCCAGCGGAATATTCTCGCTCTTAGCGTCGCGCGCGATCACGGCAACATCGCTGCGGTCGCCGCCGATGAAGACGCGTGTCGCACCCGCCTTTTTCAGTCGTCGCACGAGGGCGATCTGTTGATCCTGACCGGGACGATAGGTATCGGTGAAGACCGGTTTTAGCCCCTTTTCCTCGAGCGCATTGCGGATCGCGCCGACCAGTTCGCGACCGTGTATCGTACCGTCATCGATCAGCGCCATCGGTTCCGCGGCCCAATTTTTCAAAATGGTGTCGATCGCCACGGCCGCCTCGGCGCTATCGACCGGCGCGAGGCGAAAGAGCGGCCAGCCATTCTTCAGCGCGTCTTCCATGAGAATGCGCGAGCGTACGGAAACGGTGATGACGGGAATGCCGGCATCCTTGAGGCGCGGCAGCGCGCCTTCCAAGGTCTCCGTGCACAGAAAGCCGATCGCAACTTGTGCTTTGGCGGCTACCAGCGCTTCAGCTGCGGCTCGGCCGCCATCCTCGGTACAAGGCTCGTTGACCACGGTCGCCGTATCCTTTTGGGCCTGGATCGCGAAATTTGCGCCACCGGTTATCTCTGCCCCGAGCGTTGCGAAATTGCCGTCCTGTGGTGCGACCACGCCGATGTGAATTCCTGCGGCATAGCTGCTGCCGGCTGCCGAAAGCAGCGCAAGCAGGAGCGGAAGGCGACGCAGAACGTTCATCGATGGAGTATCCCGGACAATTTTCCTGCCCTATTTATCCGTCTGCGGGGCATCGTCAAAGAAAAAGCAGCAAAATCGCTCTGTTTTCAATAATGCTATTGTAGAAAAGCTAACACCTGACCGTCATATTGAATGTTAGGCAAGCACGACTCAACAAAGGAGACGGTGGTGCTAGACAGGCAACGTATGGACCCGGCGCTTTATCGCGATGCCATGAGCCGCTATGCGGGGCATGTGCAACTGGTGACGACGGCGCTCGGTGCTGAGCGGCGCGGCGTGACGATCACGGCGGCCTGCTCGGTATCGGACAGCCCGGCGACGGTTCTGATCTGCCTCAACAACAGCAACGCCAAGAACGAGATCTTCTTCAAAAGCGGCATTTTCGCCCTAAACTCGCTCGGCGCAGATCATCAAGCCTTGGCCGACGCCTTTTCCGGCAAGACGCAACTGACCGTCGATGAGCGCTTCGCTGCCGGCAAATTCGAGACGCTGGTGACGGGTGCGCCAGTGCTTGCCGATGCTCTTGCCGCCTTCGATTGCCGCGTGATCGAGATCAAGCAGGCCTCCACACACAATATCATCTTAGGCGAGGTGATGGCTCTACGCTATAGCGAACCAAAGCCGGCACTCCTCTATATGAACCGGGGCTATCACGCGCTATAACCCCTGCAAGGGAGTTATCATGGCGGATCAGACAATACTTTCGCTGCCGAGTTCCATCGATGAGACGATGGCGTTGCTCGGTGCCCATGACTATCTGGCCGGTCGCGCGCTCGGCACCGTTTTGTTTCTCGCATTGAAGATGAAGCGGCCGCTCTTTCTGGAGGGCGAAGCCGGTGTCGGCAAGACGGAGATTGCCAAGGTCTTGGCGAAGGCGCTTGACCGGCCGTTGATCCGCCTCCAATGCTATGAAGGTCTGGATGTTTCCTCGGCCGTCTACGAATGGAACTATCCGGCGCAGATGCTGGAAATCCGCCTCGCGGAAGCATCCGGCCTCACCGACCGCGACCGCATCGAGGCCGATATTTTTTCCGAGCGCTATCTGATCCGCCGGCCGGTATTGCAGGCACTGTCCGGTGTCGGCGGGCGTGCACCTGTTTTCCTGATCGACGAGCTTGATCGCACCGACGAGGCTTTCGAGGCATTCCTGCTGGAAGTGCTGTCGGATTTTCAGGTGACTGTGCCGGAACTCGGGACGATCCGGGCAGCAGAGCCGCCTGTCGTCATCATCACCACCAACCGGACGCGCGAAGTGCATGACGCCTTGAAACGACGCTGTCTCTATCATTGGGTCGATTATCCTGAGGCCGAACAGGAGCTTGAGATCATCCGCCGCAAGGTGCCTGGCTGCAATGAAGTGCTCTCGCGCCAGATCGTCGCTTACGTCCAGAAGCTGCGTACGCTCGATCTCTTCAAGAATCCGGGAGTCGCCGAGACGATCGACTGGGCGACCGCTTTAACGGAGCTCGATCGGCTGGCTCTCGATCCGGAGACCGTTTCGGATACGCTCGGCACCTTGCTGAAATATCAGGACGATATCGCCCGCATTCAGGGCGCCGAAGGCAAGCGTGTGTTGGACGAAGTCAAATCCGAACTGCTGGCGGCGGGATGAGCCATGGAGCCGAGTGCAGACGATGGCATCATCGTTGCGCCGTCACCGCCCGGTGACGGGCGCCTCGCTGACAATATCGTGCTATTTGGCCGGGTGCTCCGCAGGGCCGGCCTGAAGATCGGTCCTGGGGCGATTGCCGACGCCATAGAAGCGGTCGAGGCCATCGGCATCGGTTCCCGCGAGGAGTTTCATGCTGCCCTCTGTTCCGTTTTCGTCAAGCGGCATGAAGATCTGGTCGTCTTCGACGAGGCGTTCCGGCTGTTCTGGCGCTCGCGCGATCTCGTTGCGAAAATGATCGCAATGATGTCGCCGGTCGCACCTGACCATCGCGAGAGGGAGAAGCCGAAACCGGGCGAGAGTCGGGCAAGCGATGCATTATTGAGCGATCGGAGCGACCGGAGCCCGCAGCGCGAGACGCCCGATATCAAGATAGATGCGCGATTTACAAGCTCCGGCAGCGAGGTACTGCGCCATCTGGATTTCGCGCAGATGTCAGCGGCAGAGATTGTTGTTGCCAAGAAGGAGCTGGAGAAGCTGCAGCTGCCGCTGGATCGTGTGCGCACGCGCCGTTTCGCACCATCTCGCACAGCGGCCAAGGTCGATCCGCGCGCGACAATGCGGTCCGCGTTGCGCACCGGAGGAGCGCTGATCCTGCCGCGCTTCCGGAAGCCGAAGGAAATCCAGCCGCCACTTGTGGTACTTGCGGATATCTCAGGCTCGATGAGCCAATATACGCGCATCTTCCTGCATTTCCTGCATGTGCTGACCGAACGGCGGCGACGCGTGCATACGTTTCTGTTTGGAACGCGCCTGACCAATGTCACCAGAGCGATGCGCCACAAGGACCCGGATCAGGCGCTGGACGAATGCGCGGCAGCTGTGCGCGACTGGTCGGGCGGAACGCGGATCGGCGAGACGCTGAAGGAGTTCAACAGATTATGGGCGCGCCGCGTGCTGGGGCAGGGCGCAATCGTGCTCTTGATCACCGACGGGCTGGAGCGCGAGGGCGTGGAATTGCTTAGCGTGGAAATGGATCGGCTGCATCGCTCCTGCCGGCGGCTCATCTGGCTCAATCCGCTCTTGCGCTTTGCGGGTTTCGAGGCCCGAGCGCGCGGTGTAAAAGCAATGCTGCCGCATGTTGACGAATTCCGTCCCGTTCACAATCTATTATCTCTAGCCGATCTCGTATCGGCGCTCACCGCCGGCCGCGCGGATACCTATGCTCCGCGACGGTTTCTCGGCAAGCAATGAGGCTCCGATGTCAGATATATCCGAAAGTCTGGATCCGCTCGTGATTGCGGAGGAATGGGTGTTGGCGGGACGCAGCGTGGCCATGGCGACCGTTGTCGATACCTGGGGTTCCGCGCCGCGCCCGTCGGGCAGTCATCTCGTGATCGATGGCGAGGGTAATTTTCACGGATCGGTTTCCGGCGGTTGCGTCGAAGGTGCCGTCATTACCGAGGCACTGGACGTCATCGAAACGGGCAAGTCGCGCATGCTGGAATTCGGTGTCGCCGATGAAACGGCCTGGCGCGTGGGTCTCTCCTGCGGCGGCCGCATCCGCGTCTATGTCGAAAGGCTCGCCTGATGGATCGGCAGATACTGGCGCGGCTGAATGAGATGCGGCGCAGGCGACAGGCGGCGATCCTCGTCACCGATCTCTCAGGAGGACCGGATCGGCTCATCGTCGAAGGCGATGCGCTGGAAGGCGCGCTCAGCGATGCCGCTGCAGCGGCGTTCCGTTCGGGGAAGTCCGCAGCCCTTGATATCGACGGGCAGAGCCTGTTCTTCAACGTGCATCTGCCACCGCCGCGCCTTGTTATCATCGGCGCCGTGCACATCAGCCAAATTCTCGCGCGAATGGCGGCCCTAGCGGATTTCGATGTGACGATCATCGATCCGCGCACCGCCTTTGCAACGCCGGAGCGCTTCGAAGGCATAGACCTGATCGCCGACTGGCCCGTGGATGCGCTGAAAGAGCGGCCGCTCGACAGCTATATGGCGCTGGTCGCCGTGACCCATGATCCCAAGATCGACGACGAGCCGATCATTCAGGCGTTGAAGAGGGGCTGTTTTTATGTCGGCGCGCTCGGCAGCCGCAAGACGCATGCCAGCCGGCTGGAACGCTTGAAGCGGGAAGGCGTGGGCGAAGCCGAGCTTGGCCGCATCCATGCGCCGATCGGGCTCCCTATCGGTGCTGCAAGTCCGGCCGAGATCGCCGTCGCCATCCTGGCTGAAATCATCGGCTCGCTTCGCGGGCGGGATGTCTCGTCGCCAAAAGGCGGCCATCCATGATCTTCGGCGAATTTTTGACAATGGAGGCGGAGGGGGCGGTTCTCGCGCATTCCGTTCGGCTGGCGGACGGCGGCTTTTCCAAGGGGCATAAGCTCACCGGCGGAGACATCGAGCGGCTCGCTGCGGCTGGAATTGACCGCGTTATCGCCGCGCGTATCGAACCGGGCGACCTCATGGAAGACGAGGCGGCCGAGCAGCTGGCGCGGGCAGTCGCCCCCGATCATCTGACTTTTTCTGAAGCCGCGACGGGACGGGTGAATGTCCATAGCACCGTCGACGGCCTGTTTGTTGCAAATCGTATAGCGGTCGATCGCGTCAACAATCTCGATCCGGCGATCACCCTTGCCTGTCTTGCAGACCATGTACCTGTTCGAGCAGGCGACATGGTGGCGACCTTCAAGATCATTCCGCTCGCCGTTTCCGGAGTCAAAATCGCTTCAGGTGTCGAAATTTTGCGGCGGATGCCGGTTTTCGAGGTCAAGCCCTTCATGCCGCACGCCATATCGCTTGTCGCCACGGAGCTGCCGTCGCTGAAGGCTTCGGTGATGGACAAGACGGCGCGGATATTATCGCAGCGACTGCAGCCTTCGGGCAGTGTGTTGCAGCGGGAAGAGCGGGTTGCCCATAGAGCAGCCGATGTTGCCGGCGCGATCCGTCGCGCTCTTGCTGCGCAGGACCGGCTGGCGAAACTGGTGATCGTTTTCGGAGCGTCGGCTGTCATCGATGCCGGTGATGTCATTCCGGAGGCGATCCGGCTTGCCGGCGGCGAGGTCATTCAGGTCGGCATGCCAGTCGATCCGGGTAATCTGCTGGTGCTTGGCAGGGTGGGCGACATTTATGTCGTCGGGGCGCCGGGATGCGCGCGCAGTCCGAAGGAGAATGGCTTCGACTGGGTGCTGGATCGCATATTAGCCGGCGAACAACCGACGCGGCGGGATATCAGTGCCATGGGCGTTGGAGGGCTGCTCATGGAAATTCAATCACGCCCGCGGCCGCGCGACATCGTCAACAAACCGCCGTCGGAGATCTCGGTTGCCATCGTCCTGCTGGCTGCGGGAAAGGCGAGCCGCATGGGTGAGGGGGGCTCGCACAAGCTTTTGGCGGAATTCGACGGCGTGCCGCTAGTTCGTCGTTCGGCATCCGTGGCTATAGCAAGCGGCGCATCTCATGTCGTTGCAGTCACTGGACATCGCCGCGAAGAGATCGAAGACGCGCTAAACGGCCTTACCATTGAGGTCGTATTCAATCCCGATTATGCCTCAGGCATGGCCAGCTCCCTCGTTGCCGGTGTGGGTACGCGGGCAGCTCAAAAGGCCGATGGTGTTCTTGTCATGCTGGCCGATATGCCCGGCGTCACCAGCGATGATCTGAAAGCCCTGATGGCGGCCTTCTGGGAGGCGAACGGCCAGGCGATCGTGCGGGCGGTATCGGGCGGCAAGCGTGGCAATCCCGTCATCCTGCCGCGGTCGGTCTTGAACGCCGTGATGCGGCTGGAAGGCGATGTGGGCGCCCGGCATATCATCGAAACATCGGGGCTTCCGGTCATTGATGTCGAGATTGGCGAGGCGGCACATCTCGATGTAGATACGCCTGAGGCCGTTGTTGAGGCCGGTGGGATTTTGAAGGGGTAGAGTGGGGAATGGACAATATCGATATCGAGGAGATGTTTCAGTCGCTCGGGCCGATCACCATCAAACGGATGTTCGGCGGCAAGGGGATCTACCATATGGGCCGCATCCTGGCGCTCGAAGTGGACGACGAGATTCTCCTGAAAGCGGACGATGCCAGTGCCTCCCAATTTGAGGCCGCCGGCGCGCGACGCTGGGCCTACGAAGGCAAGAAAGGCAAGGCCGTCAACATGCCCTATTGGTCGATACCCGACGACGCGTTCGACGATCCGGATGAAATGGCGCGTTGGGTGCGGCTGGCCTATGAGGCTGCGCTTCGCTCGGATAAATAGGCGTCAGCGGAAATCCGCTTCGCTCAAATGGGCGATCGTTGTCTTGGCGAATTCTGAAAGCTGAGCCGGTAGCTCGCCGCGGCCGAACCAGCCGAAATCGGAGAGCTTGTCCGGTTCCATCAGTCGGGGTTCGCCGGAGAAGTCCCTGCATACGTAGATCAGCGAGATCCAGTGCTGTCGCTCGGCCTCGATGATGACTTCTTGCGTGCAAAGATAATCGATCCTGTCGATGGAGAGGCCGCTTTCCTCTTCCGCTTCGCGAATCGCGGCCTTGGCGGCAGGCTCCATATGATCGACCTTGCCGCCGACGATGCTCCAGCATCCGGCTTCCGGTGCCTTGAGGCGGCGATAGAGCAAAAGCTTGCCGTCCCGCAAGATTGCGAGACCGGTTCCTAGTCCTGGGAAATCGATGCCGGGCTTGCCCAATATTCAAATCCCGAGATTGGACGCAACATCCGGCAAGCCGATCTGCTGCGTGTCTGAGCGGGATCTATCAGCCCTTGGCGTTTGCCACGATGAGCATGAAAGCCGGGATATCATCGCCGAAGCCGACCGGCGTCGGACCGTCATCCTGATCGCGATAGCGGTTGCGGCGCTCGCGGTGATCGTCATTGGCAGCAGGAAAGGGCCGGTGGCTGTTGCGAGAACCGTTATGGGATCTGTTATTGTTGTTCTCAGACTTGCGCTCGTTCTTCACGCTTTCGGCCTTTGCTGGTGCTGCTTCGATCGCTATGACGTCATTATCCTCGACGTCGATATCAGATTTATGACTCGAGGCGTTGCGGCCTCCACGGCTGCGATCCCGATCGCGGCCCTTACCCTTCTGGTCGCGGCGGCGGGACGAACGGTTATCGTCGCTGCTCTCGTCTGCTGGTGGCAGAGCCGAAAGATCGCCGTTCAGCCACTGAACGTCTTCACCAATGAGCTTCTCGATGGCGTCGACGTGCTTGGTGTCGCGCTTCGTCACGATGGTGAAGGCGGCGCCGGAGCGGCCGGCGCGACCGGTGCGGCCGATACGGTGAACATAGTCTTCCGAATGGATCGGAACATCGAAATTGAAGACGTGGCTGACATCGGGAATGTCGAGGCCGCGTGCTGCGACGTCGGAGGCAACGAGCAGCTGCAGGTTTCCATCCTTGAAGTTCTGCAGCATGGTCATGCGCGAGCGCTGATCCATGTCACCATGCAGCGCGCCGGCGGAAAAGCCGTGGCGATCCAGCGAGCGGAAGAGGTCGGACACGTCCTTCTTGCGATTGCAGAAGATGATAGCGTTCTTCAAATCCGTCTGGGCGCGGATGAGATCGCGCAGCGTGGCGCGTTTCTCGTAATCCTTGCCGTGGGAGGCAACGAAACGCTGCGTCACGGTCTTGGCCGTCGATGCCGGCTTGGCGACTTCAACGCGTTCCGGGTTCTGCAGGAAACGATCGGCTAGCTTCTGGATTTCCGGCGGCATCGTTGCCGAGAAGAACAGGGTCTGACGCGTGAAGGGGATGAGCTTGGCAATGCGCTCGATATCCGGGATGAAGCCCATGTCGAGCATACGGTCGGCTTCGTCAATTACGAAGATCTCGACGGCGCTCATCAGCAGCTTGCCGCGTTCGAAATGATCCAGCAGACGGCCGGGCGTGCAGATCAGCACATCGGCGCCACGCTCCAGCTTACGATCCTGCTCTTCGAAGGAAACGCCGCCGATCAGAAGGGCAATGTTCAGTCGATGGTTCTTGCCGTACTTCTCGAAGTTTTCGGCGACCTGCGCTGCGAGTTCGCGCGTCGGCTCCAGAATAAGCGTCCGCGGCATGCGAGCGCGGGCGCGACCCTTTTCCAGCAGCGTCAGCATCGGCAGCACGAAGGAGGCCGTCTTGCCGGTTCCGGTCTGGGCAATGCCGCAGATGTCACGGCGCTGAAGCGCAAAGGGGATTGCACCGGCCTGGATCGGAGTCGGTGTGGTGTAGCCCGCGTCAGTCACCGCGGAAAGGACTTTTTGGCTCAGGCCAAGGTCAGCAAATGTTGTCAAAGGGAAATCTAATTCCGTCTTGGTTCAGTCGAACACCATGAGTCGACACGCAGGAGCGTGCCGCAATGCAGCGCGACATAGAACCAAATACCCGGGAAGTCAAGGAAAGCAGGCGCTTCAACAGCCTCGAAGTTCATTGATAACGCAATTTTTGGATTAGTGCCATCTTTGTTGCGCGTTTGTCACAATTCCGGCAGCTAAATTGCGCCCAATCCGCTGATGTAACTTGCGAGTTTCGTGCCGGCACCGATGAAATACATCGGGTCTATGGGATGTCCGTTCTCGCGCACTTCATAATGCAGATGTGTTCCTGTCGAGCGCCCGGTACTGCCGGCCAGACCGATCGCATCGCCGGCGCCGACCTTGTCGCCGACTTTGACGAGCACCTGTTCCATATGCCCATAGCGAGTGGAGATGCCGTCGCCGTGGTCGATCTCCACCATGTTGCCGTAGCCGCCGGTCCATCCAGCCGAAACCACCTTGCCGGGAGCGGTAGCCTTGATTTTCTCACCGGGACTGAAATGGAAATCCGTGCCGGTGTGAAGTGCCAGCGTGCCGAAGAATGGATCCTTGCGATTGCCAAAAGGACTGGTGACGAGCTTGCCCGGCGCCGGGTTGCGGAAGGGTAGGCTTTCGGCCGCCCCCCGAACTGTTTCCAGATGTGTCAGGGCGGTATCGAGTTCCGCCATGGATCGTTCGAACTGGTCGACATTTTCGGGAGGTGCGTAGGGACCGCCCATACCGTCATCCGCATCGTCACGCGCAATGCCGGCGACCTCGTTCGGCACTTTGATCCCGACATTCTGCATGATCGATTGGATTGAGGTGGCAGTTTCCGACGCATCGGCGGTGAGATTGTGGATGCGGGACAACTGATCCTGTTCGATATGCTTCAGCGACAGCGTCACCTTCGAGAAGACCCGATCGGCACGGTCGGCAACGGTTTCGGGGGCAGGGACGTAGGCAAGCGTGGAGTTGTCGGGTGTCGCGTCAGCCGGCTTGCCGCTCATGAGAAGCTTTTCGATTGCCTTGGGTGACGTCAGCTGCGCATGTTCATTCTTTGGCGCGGCAGCGTCGGCATCGGAATGCGCGCCCTTGCCGGTCAGGCCGGAGTTCTCTGCCCGGTCGAGCAGGGTGCTGAGCTTACCGTTGCGTGATGAGAGTTGCTGCTGCTGTTCGATCAGCTTGTCGACCTTTTCCTCCACCACCTGCTGATCCAGAAGCTGGCGAGAGGTGACGCGATCGACCTGGGCGCGCAGGGCGGCGATACGGTCTTCATAGTCATATTGCATGCGCGCCTGGCGGGCCATCGTCGCGCCGATCAGATCGTCACGCAGAACAAGATAGGACGTAGCAAGGAGATAGCCGATCGAAAAAATTCCGACCATGCAGACGGCAATAGCCGCCATCCATGGGCGCACGGTCATGTGGCGCACCGTATCGCCGCTGGCGAGGATGATAGTGTGATGTCGCCTTTGCTTGCCGAAAACCCGGTTCTGAGGCTTTGCTGTCACCGAGACTCTCCCAATCGGTGCCCTTTGGCACCCGATGGAAGTACACGGCATTATGGTTAATGAATGCTTTCTATAGCAGTATTAAATACCGGAAAAAGCCATTTTACGTTAGTATATCAAGCATTGCTTGTAGATGTCAGTGAACGGTAGAAAGAGGGCGTCAGTCCGGCTTCCGCCCGGGCGATATCGTTGAACGGTGCCTTCAGCGAGCCGCGAAAATTAGCGCGCACCAGCTCCTGGAAGGTTCGGGCCGGATCGCGCTTTTCCCGCGCGCACAGGAAGCGAAACCATTTCGCACCGACGGCAACATGGCCCTTCTCGTCATTATAGATGACGTCGAGTATGGCGGCGCTTTCGAGATCGCCGGTTTCGCGTATCTTTGCTTGAAGGGCCGGCGTCACGTCCAAACCTCTCGCTTCGAGGATCAGAGGCACGACCGCTAGGCGCGCGGTCAGATCGGTGCGGGTCGCATGGGCCGCCTGCCACAGACCGTCGTGGGCCGGCAGATCGCCATAATCGGCACCCAACTCGCGCAGGCGCGCCCGCACCATGCGAAAATGCTTGGCTTCCTCGAAGGCAACCTGCATCCAGCCATCAAAGAAGGAATTGGGGACCGGTCCCGTCGCAAAACGCGCGACAATGTCCAATGCGAGATCGACGGCATTCAGCTCAATATGGGCGATGGCATGCAGGAGCGCGATGCGGCCTTTCAGCGTATGCAGCGAGCGCTTCTCCATGTTTTTCGGTGGCACAAGCTCCGGCTTTTCGGGCCGACCGGGCCGATCGGCGAGCGGCGGGTCGAGCGGCGAACGCAGCGACAGGGTGCGGGCAAACCAACGTGTCGCCGATTCCTGGGCGAGCTCGGTCTTTATATCGAGATCGGCCGAACGGATGGCGGCGATGGCGCCGCCGCGCAGCGACGTGAAGGTTTCGGGACTGCCGGACATGCCTTCAAAGTTCCTTGGCCGCAGCGAGAACGGCTTCGGCGTGTCCGGCGACCTTGACCTTGTCCCATATTGCAGCGATGCGCCCATCGGCGTCGATCAGGAAGGTCGAGCGCACCACACCCATATAGGTGCGGCCATACATGCTTTTTTCCCGCCAGACGCCATAGGCCATCGCCATGGTCTTTTCCTCGTCGGAGGCGAGCGGCACGGAAAGCGCATGCTTCTTGACGAATTTATCATGGCTTTTCACAGAATCGGGAGAGACGCCAAGGAGGGCAACGCCGAGTTTTGCGAAATCGGCTGACAGTGCCGTGAAGGTAATCGATTCCGTCGTGCAGGCGGTGGTGTCATCCTTGGGATAGAAATAGATCACCAACGGCTTGCCGGCAAAATCGGCAAGGTGAACGCGATCGCCGCCGTCGCGCGGAAGATCGAAATCCGGTGCCTTATCGCCGATGTTCAGTTGAATCGGAAAAACTTCCGCCACGGGAAAACCTTTCTTTTGCCGGTTTTTTAGATGACACTTGAGGTAAGGCATATATACTGCTCGCGTGTGCCGTCCAATGGGACGCAGCGTCACCAACAAAATTGTATAAGTGAAAGGCACGCGCAGGAGTGATCCGAGGCGAAAAGGTAACATTCCGCAAAAAGGATCTCGTGTCGCTCGACCATCTGCCGTCCGCTCAGGTCGAAGATCCGTTGATCGTGCACGTGCCGGAGCGCCGTCGACGCAGGCGATCGCATGTTTGGCATGTCTGCCGCATAACGCTGGTTTTCTTTGCGTTTCTCGCCATCATTCTCGGTGCCGTCATCGCGACCATCGAAGGTGGTATCTTCGATGCGCCGCTGTCACAGAAAGCGCAGACGGCTCTCGATCAGGCCATCGGCCCGCGTTACAAGGCAGAGGTCGGCGCGACCGTGATCCGATTTACCTCCGACCTGCGCCTGGCACTGGAGGCACGCGACGTCAATGTCGTCGATCAGGAGAGCGGCAAGCATCTGTCGACGATGTCAGCCGTCAACATGGAGCTTGACCCCTTGGCCCTCATCGAGGGCAGGGTGGAAGTGGCAAGTGTAGCGGCAGAGGGGATCGCGCTCGATACCTCACTGCTGCCGCAAGGCGACCCGGTGGATTTGACCGCCTTGCGCGTCGATGCTTTACCCAAGGCCTTGAATGCGGCCTTCGACAATCTCGATTTTCTCGAACACTTCGTCCAGCGCGGCGGCACGAATTCCGTGCGCATTTCCGGCTTCTCGATGAAGCTGGCGCGACAGGAGGGGGATCCGATCTCCCTCGTCGTCGACAACCTCACATTTGAGCGGGCGGCACCGAATTCTTTGCATTTATATGGCCAGGTCGCGCTCAACGGGTCCGTGGCGCTCCTGGATGTGAGGGCGGATCAAAACGAGACCGGTCACAGCTCGTCGCTGGCGGCGAGGATATCGAATCTCGATCTCAAGCCACTCACGATGACCTATGACCCGAACGGGACGCCGCGACAGGGTTTGACGACCTTCGGGGACATCACGCTTTCGGCCGTCAAGGGCGAGGCAGGCATCGATCCGAAGCTGAGCGCCACCATCAATGTCCAGCCCGGCGTCCTCTATATGGACCATGATATGCAGGAGTTGACGCAGGCCAATATCAACCTCGCCTACAACTTCGATCACCAGACTTTGGAGATTGCGCCGTCAAAAGCGCAGTTCCTTCGGACGATCGCGCCCTTTTCCGGCGCGGTCATCGATCTCGATCGTGTCGACGCCAGTGCAGGCAAGGGTTTCGGCATCGATTTCGTGATCAAGGACGGTGTTGCCGCTTCGTCCCTCTCGGGGGAAAAGCCTGTCAGCTTCGATGGCCGCGCCACGGGCCGGTTCTTTTCCGCAACGAAGGAATTCCAGTTCGACAATCTCGGCATATCGACGCCGCAAGGCGCCCTTTTCGGCTCTCTGCATATGAAACTTGGCGACAGCTCGCCGGAAATCAGTTTCGGCGGCCGTGCGGACAAACTCGACACAACTGTTGTCAAGCAGCTTTGGCCTTTCTGGATGGCCTCGAAACCCAGGGTCTGGGTCGAGGGCAATCTTTTCGGTGGCTCGGTGACCAATGCTGCCATATCGGTCTTCATTCCGGCTGGACGACTGCGAGAGGCGTCGCAGACCGGCAAGCTGCAGCTTGGCAAAAACGAGCTGCATATCGCCTTCGACATAGATGGCGCACGGATGAATGTTCCCGGCGAAATTCCGCCGTTGCGCGATACCAAGGCCCATTTCGATCTGACCGGTCCGAATATGGTCGTCGATATCGCCACGGCCACCTCCTATTTTCCAACGGGGCGCACGATCACGCTGAGTGACAGCAGCTTCTCGATCCCGGCGACCTACGACAAGCCGCTGATGGCCGATCTTGATTTGACGATTTCAGGCTCCGGCGATGCGATCGGCGAACTTCTGACCTACAAACCTCTGGAGGTGCTGCAGCGGACCGAGTTCAAGCCGGAGGATTTCAACGGCAAGATCGTCGCCAAGGTCGATGCCAGGATAGGGCTCATCAAGGATCAGCAGCCGCCCCCGCCGGAGTGGCAGGCGAAGCTCAATCTCGACAATGTCGACCTGCTGAAGCCGATGAACAATCGCAAGATCGACAATCTGACTGGCGTGATCTCGGCCGATCCGCAATCCGTGCATCTGCAAGCGCAGGCCCAGATCGACAGTATTCCGGCCCAGATCGACATGGTGGAGCCGACCGACAGCAAATCGCCGGTCAAGCGCGCCCGCGTGATCACAGCAACGCTGACCGATGCGCAGCGCAACACCGTTCTACCCGGACTTCGGGATATAGTTGATGGGCCCGTCAAAGTGGAGTTGACGCGCATCGACGACGACCGCCAGGGTGTCAAGGTCGATCTCGGCAAAGCGGCTCTGACCGTGCCGTGGGTGGGCTGGTCGAAGGGCAGCGGCATTGCTGCGACCGCGCAGTTCGAGGCTTCCGGTCCGGACAGCCAGACGACGCTCAAGAATTTCACGCTCAAGGGCGATGGGTTCGGCGCCAGCGGCGATCTTCTGATCAGCAAGGGGAGCCTTACCTCGGCAAGCTTCGACAGCGTGAAGCTCTCGGCGCTCGATGATTTTGCACTCTCGCTGAAGCGGGGCAAGGGTGGCGGCTACGACGTGGCGATATCGGGCAATTCCGCCGACATACGTCCGATCCTCGCGCGCGTGAAGGCGTCTACATCGGGCGGCCAGCAGAGTTCGGACGGAGACGCTTCGGCGAGCGCGACCGTTCGCGCCAATCTCGACAAGGTCATCGGCTTCAACGATGAGACCATCGGCAATGTCAAGGGCGTCTATTCGATCGCCGGCGGCAAAACGACGGCTGCGGACTTTTCCGGCGTGACCCGTAGCGGCGAAGCGCTCGTTACCCAGATGAGCAAAGGCGCCAACGGCGTCATCCGTATCACGAGCGGCGATGCCGGTGCCGTTGCGCGTTTCACCGATCTCTACAGGCATCTGCAAGGTGGATTGCTCAATCTATCGCTGCGCTCGATCGGGCAGGATGATTGGGACGGTTCGCTCGACATCCGCAACTTCTCCATCATCGACGACAAGAAACTCTCGACCATCGTATCGACGCCGAGCGGAAAGAACGGCAAGAGCCTGAATTCGGCCGTGAAGCAGAATATCGATACGCGTTCGCAGAATTTCGAGCGCGGCTTTGCGCGGCTGGTGATGCGCGATGGTGTGCTCTCCGTCGAAAATGGCGTGGTGCGCGGCGTACAGGTCGGAGCGACGTTCCAGGGCGTGCTGAAGGACGCCGATGGCAAGATGGACATGACGGGGACCTTCATGCCCGCCTATGGCCTGAACCGGCTGTTCGCGGAAGTTCCGATCGTCGGCTTCATCCTGGGCAATGGCAGCGATCGCGGCCTGATCGGCATTACCTTCAGATTGACTGGTACGATCGAGAAATCGAACCTGCAGATCAATCCTCTCTCGATCATCGCGCCAGGTGTTTTCAGGCAGATATTTGAGTATTGAAGCGGCGCGAAGCTTAGGCTCCGCCTTTCGATAGCAGAGGCAGCGCAGATTATTTCTCTTCCGCCAGTCGCTCTCGTATGCGTTCCGGCCCGCCGTTCATGCGCCGTGCGAATGGTCGATCGGGGTCCACGATGCGCCAAAACGGAGCCGTGCCGTTTTGACTGATCTGCACCAAATGTCGCTGAACGGTGACAGGGCAGCAGGCGTCGGCACCATATTGCCTGGCAAGCGCCTGTCTTACTCCCGCAATATCGGACAACCGACCCGGTGGCGCTGCCCAGAGGGCGCGGGCGAGCATCTGCTCGCTGGGAATCAACATGCTTTGCGTAAGGTTTCGGCCTTTGCGCCTCGTTTTGATCACCGGCAATTCATCCATAAGTCACCTCCGAGCATGCGATCTGGACTGAGGACGAATAGGCGGGCCGTAATCCGACATCGGGATGAAAAAATCATCCGGCCAGCGGTGATAATGTTCTGCATCTGCACCGGCACAAATGATAAAGCCGGCGCGAGGGCGCCGGCTCTCTTTGTTCTCTTTCTATTCAGACGCTCAAGCGGCCGGACGGATCAGGATGTGCTTCTTCTTGCCGAGAGAGAGCTTGATGACACCATCGGCTGTGACTTCGCCGGTACCAATCACCTTGCGCTCGTCGCTGATGGCCTGATCGTTGATGCGTACTGCGCCGCCCTGAACATGGCGGCGAGCTTCGCCATTCGAACCGGCAAGACCGGCGCGCACGATCAGAGCCAGCAGGCCGATGCCAGCTTCGAGTTCGGAGGAGGGAACATCGATCGACGGAAGGTTTTCGGACAGGCCACCTTCCTCGAAGGTCTTGCGTGCCGTTTCGGCTGCCTGTTCGGCTGCCGCGCGGCCGTGAAGGATCGCCGTGACTTCGGTCGCGAGGATCTTCTTGACTTCGTTGATCTCTGAACCGGCAAGCGCGGAGAGGCGAGCGATTTCATCCATCGGTAGCGTCGTGTATAGCTTCAGGAAGCGGGAAACGTCTGCATCCTCGGTATTGCGCCAGTACTGCCAGAAATCATAGGCCGACAGCAGGTCAGCGTTCAGCCAGACTGCGCCGGTAGCAGACTTGCCCATCTTGGCGCCGGACGCCGTGGTCAGCAGCGGTGAGGTCAAGGCAAAGAGCTGCTTGGTCCCCATGCGGTGACCGAGATCGATGCCGTTGACGATATTGCCCCACTGATCCGAGCCGCCCATCTGCAGGCGGCAATCATAACGCTTGGCCAGTTCGACGAAGTCGTAGGCTTGCAGGATCATGTAGTTGAATTCGAGGAACGACAGCGACTGTTCGCGGTCAAGTCTCGTCTTCACGCTATCGAAGGACAGCATGCGGTTGACCGAGAAATGGCGACCGACATCGCGCAGGAATTCCAGATAATTCAGCGAGCGCAGCCACTCGGCGTTGTTGATCATCAACGCGTCCTTCGGGCCTTCACCATAGGTGAGGTAGTTCGAGAAGCAGCGCTTGATCGAAGCGATATTGTCCTCGATCATGTCGATGGTCATCAATTTGCGGGCTTCCTCCTTAAAGGAGGGATCGCCGACCATGCCGGTGCCGCCGCCCATCAGCGAAATGGGCCGATGGCCGGTCGCCTGCATCCAGTACAGCATCATGATCTGGATCAACGAGCCCGCATGCAGGCTCGATGCCGTCGGATCGAAGCCGATATAGGCCGTCACGGTTTCCTTGGCGAAGAGGTCGTCGAGGCCGGCTTCATCGGAAATCTGATGAATGAAGCCGCGCTCTTGCAGGGTTCGCAGGAAATCGGATTTGAACTCAGCCATGATCTTGGTCTCTCGATGCCGCAACTCTGGAAGGCGCGGCGAAGTCGCTATTGTTTGATGTCGCGGGGCGCGTTTATCACCGATTTACCGGCGCGTCACCATTTTGGTGGGGAGGACGACAAGTTTCGGCGCCAGCGGGATGTGTAAACGAGCGTTTCCGAACGTCAATAGATCGTAACATCGCCGCGAAGCCGCCGGGAATAAGTCGCGCATTCGCCCGAATCAAATCCTAATGATTTCCTGTTGATCCCGTACGCACCTCATGTTTCGTGAAAGAAACCGGTATGTCGCCTCTGCTTTCGAAGATGGGATTGTCATCCAAAAAGACGATCTGGGCTTTTTTTGCCATGATGTTGGTTTTGGCCGGTATCGCTGCTGCGAATCCGGCCGAAGCTCAAGGTTCCCCTGAAAAGAGAATAGCGCTTGTCGTGGGTAACGCCGCCTACACGGTGGGTGCGCTTCCGACGCCGGCCAACGATGCCGGCCTGATCGCGCAGACGCTGCAGGCTGCGGGCTTCGATGTGATCGGCGCGCGCGACCTCGACCAGAACGGGTTGCGCGACGCGATGCGCGACTTTCTGACGAAAGCCAACGCGTCAGGTCCTAATACCGTCGTCTTCGTCTATCTGGCGGGCTATGGTGTGCAATATCAGGGCGACAATTATTTCGTGCCTGTCGATGCACAGATCGCCAATGCCACGGATGTCCCCGTCCAGGCAGTCCGCGTGAGCGACTTCACCAAATCGCTGTCCGCCATTAACAATCGTGGCAGCATCGTCGTGCTGGATGCGGCGAGGGCCAATCCGTTCGTGCAGTCCAATCAGCCGCTGGCCGGCGGTCTGGCGCTGGTCGATCCCGACGTCAACCAGCTGATTGCCTTCAATGCGGCGCCTGGCACGGTCGCACCGCAGGAGGCCGGTCCGTATGGTTCCTATGCGCATGCGCTGGCGGAGATGATCCGTGTTGGCGGCCTTTCGCTTGATGACGTCTTCGATCGCACACGGTTGCGGGTCGGCGACTTGACCAAGGGTGCCGAAATTTCCTGGGACGCCTCCAGGTTCAAGAACGCCTTTACCTTCTTCGATCGCGGTCCGAATGCACCGGCTGCTGCAGTGTCGAGCACCGAGGATGTGGCAAACCGGACGAAGCCCATTCGCGATTTCGACGAGCGTGATGCCTATTTCGCCGCGCTCGATCGCGACACGCTGCAGGGCTATGAGGATTTTCTGGCCGCCTATCCGAACGACTCCATGGCAAGGCGTGTCCGCGCCATTGTCGCCGCCCGCCGCGAGGCTATCACCTGGCGCGAGACCTGGATTGCCGATACGCCTGAGGCCTATTGGTCTTATCTGAGGCGTTATCCGCGCGGTCCCCATGTGTGGGATGCCCGCCGCCGTCTCGAGCATTTCGAGGCAGCACTCGAGCCGCCGCCATCCTTCACCGTCATCGAGTATGATGTTCCGCCACCGCCACCGCCGGAAGTGGTCTATGTCGACCGTCCCGTGCTTTATTTTGATGATGCCGATTTCGGTTATGCCCCGCCGCCGCCCGTCGTTTTCCTTGCGCCACCGCCGCCGGATTTCGTCGTGCTGCCGCCGCCTCAGCCCGCGGTCGATCTCTACGTGTTGCCGGCGCCGGCCTTCGTTCCGGTCCCTCAATGGGTCGAGCAGCCACGCGATATCGCACCGCCGGAAAACAACATCATCTTCAACAACATCCACAATACGGTCGTGAACAATACGACGGTCATCAACAACAATACCACCGTTAACGAGAATGGCGCTGCATCTGCCAACCCTGGGCTGACGACGGGCCAGAAACTCGCCGGTGCGGCCGTCATCGCGGGAGCAGGGGCTGCAGCACTGCATGTTGCCTTGCCGCCATCGGTACAGAAGAAGGCGGCAGTTCTGCAAAAGCAGAATCCTGCCGCGGCTGCCAAGACGGTGCCTGGAGCCGCTCCGGCGGTCACGCCTTCAGCCCAGCCACAAGGCGGAAATGCTGCTGCCCATGTGCTTCCCGGCGCCAATGGCCAGCCCCTGCCGGCTGGTGGCAAGCTGCCTGTCAATCCGGGAGCCGCTCAGACGAAGCCGGGGCAATCGCCACAAGCTACGCCGAATGCGGTGCATAATCCGGCTGTTGCGACTCAACCTACCCAGCAAGGCACAAATGCCAATGCGCACGCGCTTCCCGGCGCGAATGGTCAGCCTTTGCCAGCCACGGGCAAGCCAGCCAACCCTGGCGCGGCTCAGACGAAACAGGCTCAACAGCCTCAGACCACGCCGAACGCCAAAGCCCATGCGCTTCCCGGCGCGAAGGGACAACCGCTGCCGGCGGTTGGCAATGCACCTACCGTGAAGGGGCAAAACCAGATTGCCAAGACCCCGGCACCCCAAGCAGCGCCGAGCGGCAAACCAAATCCGGTTGCCGCTGCACCGAAGCCCAATGCGCATGCCCCAGCAGCGCCGGCCGTCGCCGCCAGAACGCCGGCGAAGCCCAAGGCGGTCCCCAGCAACCAAGCTCGGGTCAACAGTCAGCCTCATGTCGCTGCCGCCCCGCCCCGGCAAGCCAATCCGGCTCCTGCACAGCCCAAACCCGCGCCCCATGTAGTGGCACAGGCACCCAAGCCACAGGCTCAACCGAAGCCGCAACCGCAGCCGAAGGTCGTGCAGCAGCAGGTGAAGAGACCACCTCCGCCTCCGCCGCAGAATCCTCCGGAAAAGAAGAAGTGCGGCGCACCCGGCCTGCCGGCATGTCACTGACCGATAATACCAAGCGGTAATCTGGAGGCCCGCTTCGGCAGGCCTTCGCATTCAATATCGTCGCTTGACCGGCTTGTTGAAATCAGGCCGAGCGGTTAGCACTGAGCCGCCGGTTGTCAATCGGCGCTGGCATGCACGTTACGGCAGGCTGCAGATCCATCACGAAAACAGGCAGGCAGATGAGTGACACCATCATACTCGAAACCCCGCGCCTCGTTCTGACGATGTGGGACAAGGGTGATGCCGAAGTGATTCGGCAGCTGCATTCGACGATCGAGACCACCCGCTATCTTTCCGGTGCGGCACCTTGGACGCTGGAGAAGGCAGAGGAACGGCTGAAAAGCTGGTTCGATGAACAAGCGCGAGATGGCACGACCAAATACAAGATGCTGCGGCGTGAAGACGGCCGCTTTATCGGCCGCGCCGGCTTCTCACGTTTTTATCGG
Source organism: Rhizobium sp. AG207R (assembly GCF_027109195.1). NCBI lineage: Bacteria > Pseudomonadati > Pseudomonadota > Alphaproteobacteria > Hyphomicrobiales > Rhizobiaceae > Rhizobium > Rhizobium sp. AG207R. The sequence goes on along the minus strand of NZ_JAEPVT010000010.1, from coordinate 22,593 downwards.
GAAAGCGGTAGGGGCGAGTTCGAGCTCGGCTATTCCATTCAGAAGGATGCCTGGGGCAACGGCTATGCGACGGAAATTGCCGGCGCATTGGCGCAATGGTTCTTCAAGCGTGGTTTTGCCCGGCAATTCATCGCTTTCACGCATCCGCAGAACGTCGCATCGCAGCGTGTTTTGCGGAAGATCGGCATGCAGGAGCACCCGTCGATGACGATCGACGGGATCGCTTGCCCGACGTTCAGAATGGCTCGATAAGGGCCGCGTCTTTATCGGATACGCTTGGCGGCCGGTTCCGGCACTAGTTCGCCATTCAGGCGACGGTCGAGATAGTCCTCGCATTCGCCGAGCAGCGTTTCGACCTGGCCGTTGAAGAAGTGGTTGGCGCCCGGCACGACCTTGTGCGTGATCAGGATGCCCTTCTGTGTCTTCAGCTTCTCGACGAGGCCGTTGACGTCCTTTTCCGGGGCAACCTTGTCCGCATCGCCGTTGATGATCAGGCCGGACGACGGGCAGGGTGCGAGGAAGGAGAAATCGTAGATATTCGGCTGCGGCGCGATCGACATGAAACCTTCTATCTCGGGGCGACGCATCAGCAACTGCATGCCGATCCACGCACCGAATGAGTAACCGGCAACCCAACAGCTCTTCGAATCGGGATGGAGGCTCTGTACCCAGTCGAGTGCAGAGGCAGCATCGGAAAGCTCGCCGGCGCCGTGGTCAAATTCGCCCTGGCTGCGGCCTATGCCGCGGAAATTGAAGCGGAGCGTGGTGAAGCCGCGCTTCTGGAACATATAGAAGAGCTGGTAGACCACCTGATTGTTCATCGTGCCGCCGAACTGCGGATGGGGATGAAGGATAATCGCGATCGGGGCGCTCTTTTCCTTGGAGGGCTGATAGCGGCCTTCAAGGCGACCAGCGGGGCCGTTGAAAATTACTTCGGGCATCGATACTCCGGCTCTTCTTTTTCTGCGTTCAAACCTTACGGTACGCAGCAAGTTGACTTGACGAATGCGCTCATCTTTTCTAGAACGCAGTTTAGAACAATTCGAAACTTGATGCGGTGGTCCGCGCGTTGTTTGCGCAACGGTTTGTGGAACGTGTCATAAGGCATGCCCGGCTGAAATTTCAAGGAAAATGAACCGGGCGCAGCAAAGCAAAGTCGCACAGGAAGAAGATTATGGCGGCAACACGCCTCTATCTCGACTGGAATGCTACCGCACCGCTCCATCCGGCGGCGCGCGATGCGATGTTGCGTGCGATGGATATTCAAGGCAACCCCAATTCCGTTCACGGTGAAGGTAGGGCAGCTCGTGCAGCTGTCGAGACTGCACGTCGCCAGGTTGCAAGATTGACCGGCGCCGAATCCGCCCATGTCGTTTTTACGAGCGGCGCCACCGAGGCGGCCAATATGGTGCTGACGCCGGAATTCCGCATGGGGCGCACGCCGCTTCTCGTCAGCCATCTTTATATATCGGCCGTCGAGCATCCAGCCGTGCGCGAAGGCGGACGATTTACCAGGGATAATGTCAGCGAAATACCGGTAACGTCGGACGGTACGGTCGATCTTTTCGCGCTGGAGGCCATGCTTGCTGCCCACGACAAGGCCAGCGGCTTGCCGATGGTTGCCATCATGATCGCGAATAACGAGACCGGGATTCTCCAGCCTGTCGGCGAAGCGGCCAAGCTCGTTCAGGCCGCGGGTGGTCTCTTCGTGGTGGATGCCGTTCAGGCAGCCGGCCGGGTGCCGCTCGATATCAATGCGATCGGCGCGGATTTCCTGATCGTCTCCTCGCACAAGATCGGCGGCCCCAAGGGTGCCGGCGCGCTCGTCTCTCGCGGCGAGGTGCTGATGCCGAAGCCGTTGATCCATGGCGGCGGACAGGAAAAGGGCCATCGCTCGGGTACGGAAAACACGCTTGCCATCATCGGCTTCGGTGCCGCTGCCGAGGCTGCTGCTGCAGACTTCGAGGTTCGCAATGCCGCGATCGGTTCCTTGCGCAACCGGCTGGAAGCGGGCATGGAACTGGCGGCACCCGATGTCATCATTCATGGCAAAGGCGGTGCGCGTGTTCCGAACACCAGCTTCTTCACACTGCCGGGACTGAAATCCGAAACCGGCCAGATCGCCTTCGACCTCGAAGGTGTAGCGATTTCTGCCGGGTCCGCTTGTTCGTCCGGCAAGGTCGGAGAGAGCCATGTGCTCGTGGCGATGGGATGCGATCCCAGGCTCGGCGCGCTCCGTATTTCGCTGGGTCCGACCACGACCGAAGCGGATATCGATCGCGCTATCGCCGCGTTTGCCCGCATCGCGGGAAGGCGGAAGCTGGCGGGTGCGGCGGCCTAACGGCCACAATTTTGCGGAAACCGAAATTTCCGCTTGTCAAGCGGGGTGAAAAGTCCCTTTTGGCCGACTACATAGAGGGCAGACATAAGTCTGCCGCAACGTTGACAAGCTGCCGGACCTTGGATCCGGCGAGATTGGAGAACGAAATGCCTGCAGTCCAGGAAACGGTCGATCAGGTTCGCCAGATCGACGTGGACCAGTATAAGTATGGTTTCGAGACCACGATCGAGGTGGAAAAGGCTCCCAAGGGTCTTTCCGAGGATATTATCCGCTTCATCTCCGCCAAGAAGCAAGAGCCGGATTGGATGCTCGAATGGCGCCTCGAGGCCTATCGCCGCTGGTTGACCCTTGAAGAGCCCACATGGGCCCGTGTCGACTACCCGAAGATCGACTTCAACGACATTCATTATTATGCCGCCCCGAAGAAATTCGCCGGTCCGAAGTCGCTCGATGATGTCGACCCGGAACTGTTGAAGACTTATGAGAAGCTCGGCATTCCGCTGCGCGAGCAGGAGATTCTTGCCGGCGTCGAGAAGTCGAAGATTGCCGTTGACGCGGTGTTCGATTCCGTCTCGGTCGTCACCACCTTCAAGGAAGAGCTGAAGAAGGCCGGCGTGATCTTCATGTCGATTTCGGAAGCTATCCGAGAGCATCCGGATCTGGTGCGCAAGTACCTTGGCTCCGTCGTGCCGACCTCGGACAATTTCTATGCGACGTTGAATTCCGCGGTCTTTACTGACGGCTCGTTCGTCTTCGTGCCGAAGGGCGTTCGTTGCCTGATGGAACTGTCGACCTACTTCCGCATCAACGAGAAGAACACCGGCCAGTTCGAGCGCACGCTGATCATCGCCGAAGAGGGAGCCTATGTCTCCTATCTCGAAGGCTGCACGGCGCCGCAGCGCGATGAAAACCAGCTGCACGCTGCCGTCGTCGAACTAGTTGCGCTCGATGACGCTGAAATCAAATATTCGACGGTGCAGAACTGGTATCCGGGCGACAAGCACGGCAAGGGCGGCATCTACAATTTCGTCACCAAGCGTGGAGATTGCCGCGGCCATCGCTCCAAGATCTCCTGGACGCAGGTCGAAACCGGCTCCGCGATCACCTGGAAATATCCGTCCTGCATCCTGCGCGGCGACGACAGCCGTGGCGAGTTCTATTCGATCGCGGTTTCGAACGGCCATCAGCAGGTCGACAGCGGCACCAAGATGATCCATCTCGGCAAGAACACGTCGAGCCGCATCATCTCGAAGGGTATTGCCGCCGGCGTCTCGCAGAATACCTATCGCGGCCAGGTTTCGGCGCATCGCCGCGCGACCAATGCCCGAAACTTCACGCAGTGCGACTCGCTGCTGATCGGCGACAAGTGCGGCGCGCACACTGTGCCCTACATCGAGGCGAAGAACTCGTCCGCGCAGTTCGAGCATGAAGCCACAACCTCGAAGATTTCCGAAGATCAGCTGTTCTACTGCCTGCAGCGTGGCATTCCCGAGGAAGCGGCGATCGCACTGATCGTCAACGGCTTCGTCAAGGAAGTGCTGCAGGAACTGCCGATGGAATTTGCCGTCGAAGCGCAGAAGCTGATCGGCATTTCGCTCGAGGGCAGCGTCGGCTGACGCACACGAAACAGAATTAGCTTTGGCGCGCCGCGCGCGCCGCACCTTCATTCCTGCGATAGGATACTCAAATGCTTGAAATCAAGAACCTGCACGCCCGTATCGCCGAAGACGGCACCGAGATCATCCGTGGCCTGAACCTGACCGTGAAGGCCGGTGAAGTCGCCGCCATCATGGGCCCGAACGGCTCCGGCAAGTCGACGCTTTCCTATATCCTCGCCGGTCGCGAGGACTATGAAGTCACCGAGGGTGACATCCTTTATAACGGCGAGAGCATTCTGGAGCTCGATGCCGCCGAGCGTGCCGCCAAGGGCATCTTCCTGGCGTTCCAGTATCCGGTCGAAATCCCCGGCGTTGCCACCATGCAGTTCCTCAAGGTTGCCCTGAACGAACAGCGCAAGGCACGCGGCGAAGACGAGCTGACGACGCCGGATTTCCTGCGCCGCGTTAAGGATGCTGCGGCCAAGCTGCAGATCAACATGGACATGCTGAAGCGCCCGCTGAACGTCGGCTTCTCCGGCGGTGAAAAGAAGCGTGCCGAAATCCTGCAGATGGCGCTCCTGGAGCCGCAGCTTTGCGTGCTTGACGAAACCGATTCCGGCCTCGACATCGATGCGCTGAAGATCGTCGCCGACGGCGTCAATGCACTGCGCTCTCCCGACCGCGCCGTGATCGTCATCACCCACTACCAGCGCCTGCTCGACTATATCGTTCCGGACACCGTTCACGTCCTCTACAAGGGCCAGGTGATCAAGTCCGGCGACAAGACGCTGGCGCATGAGCTGGAAGCCAACGGCTACGCCGACATCATCGGAGCTGCAGCCTGATCGAGGCGGAAAGGACACGTCGATGAACATTCAGACGACGAACCGCCTCACCGCCGCGGAGACGGCGCTGATCGAGGCGTATAACGACCAGATGGGCGATCTGCCTGGCGACGGCGAAGTTTTCGCCGTTCGCGATCGCCTTCTGGACGAGCTGAAGACCGCCGGTCTGCCGACGCGCAGGATCGAGGCATGGCATTATACCGATTTCAAGAACCTGCTGCGCCTGGTTCCGAGCGATATCGGCAAGGGCCTAGTCGAGGCGCTGCCGCCGACGGTCGAAGGATCGCCTGTCATTGCCGTCCTTCAGGGAAAGGCAAGCGAGAAGGCCTCGGTCAAGAGCCTGACGGTCGGCCGCTATGCTGACAGCCTGATCAACGGCACGGCTGCTGCCGGGCTCGAAGCGCTCGGCAAGGATGACGCCATCGGGCGTATCAATGCGAGCTTCGTGCGCGATGGCTATGTCATCGATTTCCCCGATGGCACAGAACTCGATGCGCCGCTCGAAGTGCAGTTCATCCATGCTGGCGGCCAGATCCACAGCCGTCTGCCGGTTACTTTCGGCGCTGACGTCAAGGCGACCTTTATCGAGCGTCATCAGGCGGTCGAAGGCGCTGCCGCGCTGGTTTCCTCGGTCAGCGAAGTCAAGATCGGCAAGGGATCTGAGATCACTTGGATCATCCTGCAGGAGCAGGGCAGTGAAGACACCCATCTTGGCCAACTCCGCATCGAACTCGGAGAAGATGCCAAGCTGAAGCTGTTTGTCATCAACGCTGGCGGCAAGCTGGTGCGTCAGGAACTGTATATCAAGGTCGTGGGCGAGGGCGCGGATTTGACGCTGCGCGGCATCAGCCTGCTCGGCGGCGATACGCATACCGATGTGACGATGGTGCTTGGCCATGACGTTCCGAACACAGGTTCCACGGAAGTTATCCGCAACGTCGTGTTCGACCGCGCTCGTGGCGTCTTCCAGGGTATGATCCGGGTCGCACCGGATGCGCAGAAGACCGACGCCAAGATGGCCTGCAACACGCTGCTGATGTCCGACGATGCCGAGTTCTCGGTGAAGCCGGAGCTTGAAATCTTCGCCGATGACGTACAGTGCGGCCATGGTGCCACTGTTGCCGATATCGACGGCAACCATCTCTATTACCTGATGGCGCGCGGCATCCCGGAGAAGAAGGCACGGGCCATGCTGGTCAACGCCTTCGTGGCCGAGATCGTCGAAGAACTGGAAGACGAAGCCCTGGTCGAGGCGCTGGAAGGCGTTATCTCCGGCTGGCTGGAAAAGCACGCCTGATTGGAGGCAAAGCTCGTGGACAAGATCGTGCCGGCAACGGCCTATGACGTCGAAGCCATTCGCCGGGATTTCCCGATCCTGACGAAGACGGTGCATGGCAAGCCGCTCGTCTATCTCGACAACGGTGCTTCCGCGCAGAAGCCGCAGGTCGTCATCGATGCCATCTCGCACGCCTATTCCAGCGAATATGCGAATGTGCATCGCGGCCTGCACTTCCTGTCCAATGCCGCCACGGAAGCCTATGAAGCGGCTCGCGAAAAGGTGCGCCGCTTCCTGAATGCGCCATCGGTCGACGACATCGTCTTCACCAAGAACTCGACGGAGGCGATCAACACGGTCGCTTACGGCTGGGGCATGCCCAAGATCGGTGAGGGCGACGAGATCGTCGTTTCCATCATGGAGCATCACTCCAATATCGTCCCCTGGCATTTCATTCGCGAGCGCCAGGGCGCCAAACTCGTTTGGGTGCCTGTCGATGACGAGGGCGCGTTCCATGTCGAGGATTTCGAAAAGAGCCTCACGGAGCGCACGAAGCTCGTCGCCATCACCCATATGTCGAATGCGCTCGGAACCGTCGTTCCGGTGAAGGAAGTGTGCCGCATCGCGCATGAGCGCGGCATTCCGGTTCTCATCGACGGCTCGCAGGGTGCTGTGCATATGCCTGTCGACGTGCAGGATATCGATTGCGACTGGTATGTCATGACCGGTCACAAGCTTTACGGTCCCTCGGGCATCGGCGTTCTCTACGGCAAGAAGGAGCGGCTCGCCGAGATGCAGCCGTTCCAGGGCGGCGGCGAGATGATTTTCGATGTCACCGAGGAAAACGTCACCTACAACGATCCGCCGCATCGTTTCGAAGCGGGAACGCCGCCGATCGTGCAGGCGATCGGCCTTGGCTATGCGCTCGACTATATGGACAGCATCGGCCGGGAAGCGATTGCGCGCCACGAAGCCGATCTTGCCGCCTATGCGGCGGAAAGGCTGCGCGATATCAATTCGCTGCGTGTCATCGGTACGGCGCCGGGCAAGGGCGGCATCTTCTCCTTCGAGCTGGCGGGAATCCATTCGCACGACGTCTCGATGGTGATCGACCGGCAGGGTGTTGCCGTTCGTGCCGGCACGCATTGCGCCCAGCCGCTCTTGAAACGCTTCGGCGTCACCTCCACATGCCGTGCATCGTTCGGCATGTACAATACGTGCGCCGAGGTGGACGCCTTGGCCGATGCACTGGAATATGCACGGAAATTCTTTGCCTGAGGAGGCAAGCGATGTCACTCGACGAAAGCGAACAGAAGATCGACGCACGCGAAGGGATCGTGCATTCCAGCATTCCCGCAGATGAGCTGGCGCGCCTCAGCGACGATATCATCTCTGCGCTGAAAACGGTCTACGATCCTGAAATTCCCGCCGATATCTTCGAGCTTGGTCTGGTCTACAAGATCGACATCGAAGACGATCGCATGGTGAAGATCGTCATGACGCTGACGGCGCCTGGTTGTCCGGTTGCCGGTGAAATGCCGGGCTGGGTGGAAAATGCCGTCGGCGCCGTTGAGGGCGTTTCCGGCGTCGACGTCTCGATGACGTTCGATCCCCCTTGGACGCCGGATCGCATGTCCGAAGAAGCGCAGGTTGCTGTGGGCTGGTATTGAAGCTTTAAGCCGCCGGCTTTACATTAAGACTCGAAGCACCGGATCTTGACCCCGGATGTGGAAGGAGAATGAGCCCATGGGCTTTGCAGTCATGAGCATGACGGATGCGGCAGCAGCTCGCGTCAAGGCGATCGTCGAGAATTCCGGCCCTGATGCCAAGGGCGTTCGCGTCGGCATCAAAAAGGGCGGCTGCGCCGGCATGGAATATACTATCGACCTAGTAACCGAGCCGAACGCGAAGGACGATCTGATCGAGCGCGATGGCGCCAAGGTCTGGGTCGAGCCGTCGGCCGTGCTTTATCTGCTCGGTACGGAAATGGGCTTCGAGACGACAACATTGCGCTCAGGCTTCATTTTCACCAATCCGAACCAGACGTCGGCTTGCGGCTGCGGCGAGTCCGTCGAATTGAAGCCCGCCGATCTTGCGGCCCTTGCTGCTCAGCGACAGGCCGCGCAACCCGCTTAAAGCGCATCTCACCACATTTCGCCTCGCTGCGTTTCATGCTTTGATCGACGGAGGCCGAAGGTTTTTCCGTTGCCCCTTGGCTGACCGGCTGAGCCCGATAAAGTCGACATGGCGTGCGAGGGGGAACATATGGTGGCTGCGGCATGGGTTTACACATTGATCCCGGCAGGCGCTGCGATCGCGGGCGCCACGGTTGCCGTGAATACGCGGCCAGGCCCCAATCTTGTCAGCGCTATCCAGCACTTTGCCGCCGGCGTGGTGTTTGCGGCCGCCGCCGGCGAAATTCTGCCTGATGTCATGCATCGCGGCTATCCCTTTGCAACAGTCATTGGCGGCGCGATTGGTGTCGGCGTAATGCTGCTGGTCAAGCAGTTGGAAAACTGGGCCAAAGGACCGGTCGGCCTTCTGGCCGCCATCGGCATCGACATCCTGATCGATGGCCTCGTGCTTGGCATTGGGTTTGCCGCCGGCCCGAAAGTTGGCTTGCTGCTGACGATTGCCCTGACGATCGAGGTACTATTTCTTGGCTTGACGGTTGCGAACGAGCTTGGCGAGAGCGTCCGCTCCCGCGCGAGGATCGTCGCGGTCACGGCGGCGCTTGCACTCCTTCTGCCAATCGGCGCTTTGCTGGGGACGCCAATCGCTTTGTTGCCCAACCCAATCCTGACCGGATTCTTTGCGTTCGGTTTGATCGCACTTCTCTGTCTCGTCACCGAAGAGCTTTTGGTCGAAGCTCACGAAAGACCTGACCGTCCTTGGGTCACGGCCATGTTCTTTGCGGGCTTTCTGGTGCTGCTTCTGCTCGAAGAAGCGATCGGCTAGCGACGCTCGGCCTAGAATTGGCAATCTTTGGTAAGCGCCGGAACCGGCGTCAACTTGAGGCCGAGTGCCCTGACAACCTTCAGGATCGTCGCGAATTCCGGATTTCCGTCTCCGCTCAGCGCGCGGTAGAGGGCCGAGCGGTTCATGCCGACATCCTTGGCCAGCTTGCTCATGTTGCGCGTGCGGGCGACTTCGCCCAAAGCCTTGGCGATCGAAGCAGGATCGTCCGTGGCGAATGCGGCGGCGATGTAGTTGTCGGGATTGTCCACGTCGAATCGTTCCGGCATAAATCTGAATTCCAAGGCCCCACTGTGGCGTCATCAAAAACGCCGCGCATCCTTTCGGACACGCGGCGTTTTCATAGACAAGTTTCACGATAGATTTATGTCTGTTTCAAGCGAAGCGACTGAACCGCTTCGCTTTTTTGCAAAAAATCCTATTCTGCGGCCTCGGCGTAGGATTCCAGCGGCGGGCAGGTGCAGATCAGGTTGCGGTCGCCATAGACGTTGTCGATGCGATTGACCGGAGACCAGTATTTGTCCACGCGGAAGGTACCGGGCGGGAAGCAGGCCTGTTCGCGGGAATAGGGGCGATCCCACTCGCCGACCAAGTCTTCCACCGTGTGCGGTGCGTTCTTCAGCGGATTGTTGGTCTTGTCCATCCGGCCGTCCTCGATGGCGCGGGCTTCCTCGCGGATTGCCAACATCGCCTCGCAGAATCGGTCGAGCTCGGCCTTCGTTTCCGATTCGGTCGGCTCGATCATCAGCGTGCCGGCCACCGGCCAGCTCATGGTCGGCGCATGGAAGCCGCAATCGATCAGACGCTTGGCGACATCATCGACCGTCACGCCGGCGCTTGCGGCCAGCGGGCGGGTGTCGATGATGCATTCGTGTGCCACGCGTCCGGCCTTGGACTTGTAGAGCACGTCATAGGCACCCTTGAGGCGGGCAGCGATGTAGTTGGCGTTGAGGATCGCCACCTTGGTCGCCTGGGTCAGGCCTTCGCCGCCCATCATCAGGCAATAGCTCCAGGAGATCGGCAGGATCGAGGCCGAACCGAAGGCTGCTGCCGAAACCGCACCGCTGCGGCCATCTGTTTCCGGATGGCCGGGCAGGTGAGGCGCCAGATGCGCCTTTACGCCGATCGGGCCCATGCCGGGACCGCCGCCGCCATGCGGGATGCAGAAGGTCTTGTGCAGGTTCAAGTGGCTGACATCGGAGCCGATATCGCCGGGACGCGAGAGGCCGACCATGGCGTTCATATTGGCGCCATCGAGATAGACCTGACCGCCATGCTTGTGCACGAGATCGCAGATCTCCTTCACCGTCTCCTCGAAGACGCCATGCGTCGAAGGGTAGGTGATCATGCAGCAGGAGAGGTTGTCGGCATATTGCTCGGTCTTGGCGCGGAAATCGGCCATGTCGATATCGCCATCGTCGCTGACCTTGACAACCACGACCTTCATGCCCGCCATCTGCGCCGAGGCGGGGTTGGTGCCGTGGGCGGAGGTCGGGATGAGGCAGATGTCGCGATGACCCTGACCATTGGCAATGTGGTAGTTGCGGATGGTCAGTAGGCCGGCATATTCGCCCTGCGCGCCGGAATTCGGCTGCATGGAGAAGGCGTCATAGCCTGTTACGGCGCAGAGCTTTTCCGTCAGGTCGTCGATCATCTCGCGGTAGCCGAGTGCCTGATCGGCCGGGACGAACGGATGGATATCCGAAAATTCCGGCCAGGTGATCGGCAGCATTTCCGCAGTCGCGTTCAGCTTCATGGTGCAGGAGCCGAGCGGAATCATCGAACGGTCGAGCGCCAGGTCGCGGTCGGAGAGACGGCGGATGTAGCGCGTCATCTCGCTTTCGGCGCGGTTCATGTGGAAGATCGGATGCGAGAGGTATTCGCTGGTGCGCAGCAGGGTCTTCGGCAGACGATAGGACGGCTCGAAATCGGCGATGCGGAAATCGCCGCCGAATGCGCGCCAGACGGCTTCCACCGTTGCCGGACGCGTACGCTCGTCCAGGCTGATGCCAATCTTGGTTTCACCGACCTTGCGCAGGTTGACGCCCTCGGCGACGGCTGCGCGCAGGATGAGGCCTTGCATGTGGCCGACTTCGACAGTGATCGTATCGAAGAAGGTCTCCGGCTCGACTGAGTAGCCTAGCTTTTCCAGCCCCTTGGCCATCAGCACGGCCTTCTGGTGGACCTGTTGTGCAATCGCTTTCAGGCCCTGCGGACCGTGGAAGACCGCATACATGGAGGCCATGACGGCGAGCAGCACCTGCGCGGTGCAGATGTTCGACGTCGCTTTTTCGCGGCGAATGTGCTGTTCGCGGGTCTGCAGCGACAGGCGATAGGCGCGATTGCCGCGCGCATCGATGGAAACGCCGACGAGACGGCCCGGCATAGAGCGCTTGTAATCGTCCTTCACGGCCATAAATGCGGCGTGCGGCCCGCCATAGCCGACGGGAACGCCGAAGCGCTGCGAAGAGCCGATGGCGATATCTGCGCCCATTTCACCCGGGGATTTCAGCAGGGTCAATGCCAGAAGATCGGTCGCCATGATAGCGATAGCGCCGGTCTGATGCAGGCGAGCAATCAGGCCGGAGAAATCGTTGATGTGGCCGTGCGTGCCCGGATACTGGAAAATCGCGCCGAAAACATCGACCGGATCGAGGTCGGTGAAGGGATTACCGACGATAACGGTCCAGCCGAGTGGCTCGGCGCGCGTCCTGATCAGCGCGATGGTCTGGGGATGGCATTCGGCATCGACGAAGAAGGCTTTTGCCTTCGATTTTGCGACGCGTTCCGCCATCGCCATGCCTTCGGCCGCGGCCGTCGCTTCATCGAGCAGCGAGGCGTTGGCGACATCAAGACCGGTGAGATCGCTGATCATCGTCTGGTAGTTCAGCAGCGCCTCAAGGCGGCCCTGGCTAATCTCGGGCTGATAGGGCGTGTAGGCCGTGTACCAGGCAGGGTTTTCCAGAATGTTGCGCTGGATGACCGGTGGCGTGATCGTGCCGTAATAGCCCTGACCGATAAGCGAGACGAGAACCTTGTTCTTGTTGGCGGTCTCGCGCAGCCTGTCGAGCGCCTCGCGCTCCGTCATGGCCGCACCCCAGGCGAGCGGCGCCTTCTGGCGGATGGTCGGTGGCAACGTCGCGTCGATCAGACCGTCGAGGCTCTTATAGCCGATCACCTTGAGCATATCGGCCATCTCAGAGGGAGACGGGCCGATATGGCGGCGATTGGCGAAATCATATGGCTGGTAATCGGTGAAGGTGAACTCAGTCGGCGTCGTCATTATCCGATCAGCTCCTTGTAACCGGATTCATCAAGAAGACCATCGAGATCGCCGACGTTCTTCAGCTTCAGCTTGAAGAACCAGCCGGCACCCATCGGATCGGAGTTGACGAGGGCCGGATCGGCAGTGATGGCTTCGTTGATTTCGGTGATTTCTCCGTCGAGCGGACAATAGACTTCGGAAGCCGCCTTGACGGATTCGACGGTTGCCGCGTCGGCTCCCTTCGAGAAGCTGGCGCCGACCTCGGGCAACTCAACGAAAACGAGATCGCCGAGCTGCTCGGCGGCATGGGCCGTAATGCCCACGATTGCGACATCGCCTTCGACCTTCAGCCACTCATGTTCTTCGGTGAATTTCAGCATGGATAATCCTCTCTGGAAAAGACGTTCAACGTTTGTAGGTAGGTTTGATGAAAGGCAGTGTGCTGACGGCAACTGGCAGATATTTGCCGCGCACTTCAGCGTATATGGTGGTGCCGGGAGCGGTGAATTCTGTCGGCACATAACCCATGGCAACCGGGGATTCGACGCTCGGACCAAAACCACCCGAGGTGACTTCGCCGATCTCCGTCTTGCCCTCGGCGTCGGCGTAAAGTTTGGAGTGGCCGCGTACCGGCGCCTTGCCCTCCGGCTTCAGGCCGACGCGGCGGCGCGAGGTGCCGTGATCGAGTTCACCGAGAATGCGGGATGCTCCCGGAAAGCCGCCGGTGCGGGCGCCGCCGGTCTTGCGGGCCTTCTGGATAGCCCATTCGAGTGCGCCTTCAACCGGCGTTGTCGTCTGGTCGATATCGTTGCCGTAGAGGCAGAGGCCCGCCTCGAGACGCAGGGAGTCACGGGCGCCAAGGCCGATCGGCTGGACGTCCGGATGCTCCAGCAGCCGCTTGGCGATATCCTCGGCCTTGTCGGCCGGAACCGAGATTTCGAAACCGTCTTCGCCGCTATACCCGGAGCGCGATACGAGGCAGGAGACATCGTGGAGGCGACAATGGCGCACATCCATGAATTTCATATGGGCGATGTCGGCCCAGAGCTCGGCAAGCACGTCGACCGCGCGCGGTCCCTGCAGAGCAATGAGGGCGCGATCGAGTAATGTAACTTCGCAGCTATCGCCGATATGATCTTGAAGATGCTTGAAATCTTGCTCTTTGCAGGCAGCGTTGACGACGACGAAAAGATAGTCGTCCATATGGGCGATCATCAGATCATCGAGGATGCCGCCCTTGTCGTCGGTGAAGAAACCATAGCGCTGGCGATTTTCAGCAAGGCCGAGAATATCGACCGGCACCAGGCTTTCCAATGCCAATGCCGCATCCTCATATTTGCCGGAACGGGCGCGGATCGTCACCTGACCCATATGCGACACATCGAACAGGCCAGCGGAGGATCGAGTCCAAAGATGTTCCTTCAGCACGCCGGGCGCATATTGTACGGGCATATCGTAGCCTGCAAATGGCACCATGCGGGCACCGAGGGACACATGCAGGGCATGAAGTGGGGTGGTCTTGAGGGCAGCGGTCTCGTCCAAATGACGCCTCCGGGTTTTGCGCTCGTTTAGAAGCGCAGAGCTCACACTTTCGGCGCGGTAGCGCCTGACGATGAGCCCCCTCTGTCTGTTTGCCTGAGATTGTTATCCCTTCGGCGAACGCTTGCGCGCTTCTCTCCAGAGTTCCGTCTGCCCCTTGCTGGTCCTTTGGCCTGAGAGTTTCCGGGGCGGTTGCTCCTTCGGCACCGGCTTGCGCCGGATTCTCCCAACAGGGTTGAAAGCCATTATCCGGTACCGGACAGAGATGGCAAGGGGCAAATGTCGCCGCTGAACAAATTTTTGTCGCGCCGATCAATCCTGCGTTTCGCAATGATTACGGGCCTTTGCAACAGGGATGGGAGAGGCTATCCCATTTATCGATTGAGGAGCCGGGCAGGAGACAGAGATGAATCGCAACCACGCCGCCGCATTGCTGATTTCGATTGGCACATTTTCACTTCCCCTCGGTGGAGCGATGGCCGAGGATAGCGGTGCGATGAAATCCATGGCCGGGATGCACATGGATGCAGGTGCAGCGCCTTCCGGCTCGGCGACTGCCAAGCTTGGCGATCTCGATATCAGTGGCGGTTATGTTCGCGCCATGCTTCCCGGCCAGCCGGTCGGTGGCGGCTATATTACCATCCACAATACCGGCAAGACCGACGACAAGCTCACCTCCGTGACCTCTTCATCCGCCGGCAAGGTGGAGCTTCACGAGATGAAGATGGAAGGCGAGATCATGAAGATGCGCGAGGTGAAAGGCGGCATCGCCATTCCCGCCGGCGCGACCGTGACGCTCGCGCCGAATACGATGCACATGATGTTCAAGCAGGTAAAGGCGCCTTTCAAGCAGGGTGGCACGGTGCCTGTGATGCTGATGTTCGACAAAGCAGGCATGGTCGACATCAATCTGCCGGTCGTCTCGGCCAAGGGAAGCTGAGCCAGAAAATTATCCTGCCATATAATTCCGGTTTCCACTTTTCCTCGAAATGCTCTAAAGCCACGTCAAAAGGCCGGAAATCTCCGGCTGCGGGGCAGATCGTCCCGTTGTTTGAATTTGCATGATCCCGCCGAACGCGGTTTGGCAATGTCCGGAACATGCTGCGTATTTGAAAGAAGAAGAATGGCCGGGATTGAGCATATTAAGGTCGAGCCTGACGAGGCCGGCATGCGCCTCGACCGCTGGTTCAAGGTGCATTTTCCAGGGCTCGGCTTCGGGCAATTGCAGAAACTGATGCGCTCCGGCCAGGTGCGTGTCGATGGCGGTCGCGTCAAGACCGATGCCCGCGTGCAGCCAGGGCAGATGGTGCGGGTGCCGCCGCTCGACGTCGATGCCAAGGCTACGAAAAGCGGCCCGATCGCCGGCAAGGAATTGAAGCATTCCGGCGATGCCGAGCTCTTGGCACGCATGCTGTTGCACGAAGACGACAAAGTCTATGTGCTGAACAAGCCGGCGGGTCTGGCCGTGCAGGGTGGCTCCGGCGTCAGCCGCCACATCGACAAGATGCTGGAGGCCTGGACGAACCAGAAGGGCGAAAAGCCGCGCCTGGTGCACCGCCTCGATCGCGATACCTCAGGCGTTCTCGTCATCGCCCGCACGCGCGGCGCGGCGCAGAAGCTGACGGCAGCCTTCCGCGAGCGCGACACCAAGAAGACCTATTGGTCGCTGGTGAAAGGCGTGCCACGTAAGCATGAAGACAAGATATCCACCTGGCTGGTGAAGGAAGCGACGCCGGATGGCGACCGCATGCGCATCGCTAAGCATGGAGAGGAAGGCGCCGATCACGCCGTGTCCTACTACCGCGTTGTCGAAACGGCCGCCCAGCGGCTCGCCTGGCTTGAAATGGAACCCTATACGGGGCGTACCCACCAGCTTCGCGTCCACGCGCTGCATATCGGGCATCCGATCATCGGCGATCCGAAATATTTCGAGGACGATCCGAACTGGGATTTTCCGGGCGGTGTCCAGAAGCGCCTGCATCTGCACGCGCGCCACATCGATATCCCGCATCCGAGCGGCGGACGCCTGCGCATCACCGCTCCTCTGCCGCCGCATATGGTGCAGACATGGAATCTCCTCGGTTTCGACGAGGCATCGGCAGGGGAGCCGGACGACGAATGAAGCTGGTACTTTTCGATTGCGACGGCACGCTGGTCGACAGCGCGCGGCTGATCCATGAGGTCATGGCGCGCACCTTCGTGGCCTTCGGCTATAAGCGGCCCGATGTTTCCGCGACGAAATCGATCATCGGCCTGACGCTCGATATCGCCATTGCCCGCCTGCAGGGCAAGCCCCATGTCGACGACGAAGCGATTGCCATGACGGCGCATTATAAGTCGATCTTTCCGGAGGTGCGAGACGAGGCGGACATGCAGACACCGCTTTTCGACGGCATTAAGCCGCTCATCGAGACGCTTGCCGCCCGCGACGAACTGCTGATCGGCGCGGTGACGGGTAAATCCCGCCGCGGTTTGACCCATATTCTTGAGGTCAACGAGTTCACGCCCTATTTTATTGTCTCGCGCACTGCTGATGATTGCCCGTCGAAGCCGCATCCGGCGATGGTGACGGAGTGCTGCGATGAGACTGGCATGGATCCCCACGACACAATCGTGATCGGCGATGCCATCTACGACATGCAGATGGCGAAGGCGGCAGGTGCGACCGCCATCGGCGTTGCATGGGGCTACGCCTCCGTCGAGGAATTGCTGGCGGCTGGGGCAGATGCCATAGCCCACCATCCGAACGACTTGTTGAGCCATATTCTCTGAGGTGACGCCATGCGCGACCTGTTGAACGATCTTTCCGAAGGTCTCAGCCATCCCGATCCGATCCGCCGTGCGCAGATCCAGATGAAGAAGCCGTTGCCGAAACGCTTCTACAAGGATGTGACAATCAGCAAAGATGAGGACGGCCATGCTATCGCTCTCGATGGCAAGGTGGTGAAGACGCCGGCGCGGCACTCTCTGGCCCTGCCGACGGAAGCGCTTGCCAGACTGGTGGCTGCCGAATGGGCACGCCAAGTCGACGTGATCGATCCCGCTACCATGCCGGTAACGCGGCTCGTTAACACGGCCATCGATGGCGTTGCGACGGAAAGCAAGGCTGTATTCGACGAAATTGTCCGTTTCTCGGGCAGCGATCTGCTCTGCTATCGCGCCGAGGGGCCGGAACGGCTCGTCGAGCGCCAGTCGGAACGCTGGAATCCGGTGATCGAATGGGCAGCGCGCGATCTCGGCGCCCGGTTCATTCTGGCGGAAGGCGTCATGCATCAGGATCAGCCTGTCGAAGCCATCGCGGCCTTCTCCGCCGCTTTGCGCAAGTTCGACACACCGATGGAGCTTGCGAGTCTGCACACGATCACGACGCTGACCGGTTCGGCAATCCTTGCGCTGGCCTTCGCCAAAGGTTCCCTGCCGCTCGCCGATGTCTGGTCGCTCGCTCATCTCGACGAGGATTGGACGATCGAGCACTGGGGCAGCGATGAAGAAGCCGAACAGCGTCGTGCACAACGTTTTGAAGAGTTTCGGGCCGCAACTGACGTTTTTTCTGCGCTGCGCAGTTGAATATTGTTGATTTCCAGTCCTTTATATCGATCTGCATATCTTGCAAATTCGAAGGTCGGGGCAGGGATCATGTTGTTGTTGAGGACGAGAGCCGTACCGGCGCTCGTGGGATGTCTGGCACTGGCCGCATGTTCGAGCTGGTCCGTCGATCCTCCGCCTCCAACCTATGCGGTGCGCAGCGCAACCGTTATAGCCGATCAGGCTTTGCCACCGGTGTCGCCAGCGCTGGTTGCAGCCGTCAATGATCGCGTCAACGCCGCGATTGCTGCAACAAGCTTCAGCCCGCAATTGCCACAGGTTGCCATCACCGTCCGACTGAGCGACGTCCGCAAAGCGCGCGGCTTCAATCGGGACCGCAGCAGCGCCAAGATCAATATCGATGCCGCGGCGGCCGATGGTGGCTCTGTGGTTGCCATGGCATCGTTCGAGATCAGAACAGTCGCACCTGATCCTGCCACCGCAGATGAGCTGATGGCGGAAGATATTGCCGCGCGGGTTCGTTCCATCTTTTCGCTGAACACGCCACGGCTCGCAAACTGAGCCAACCAGCTTCAAACAAGGCTCGCGCCATGCTAAGCCCGAGCGATGAGGGAGAGAGGGCCGCATGAAGGAAATCCTGCAGGAGCTGGAACGCCGTCGTGAGATCGCGAGGCTTGGCGGTGGGCAGGTGCGCATCGACGCGCAGCATGCCCGCGGCAAGCTGACGGCGCGTGAGCGTATCGATATCTTCCTTGACGAGGGCTCCTTCGAAGAGTTCGACATGTTCGTCGAGCATCGCTCGACCGATTTCGGCATGGACAAGAGCAAGATTGCCGGCGATGGCGTGGTGACCGGCTGGGGCACGGTCAACGGCCGCACCGTCTTCATTTTTGCCAAGGATTTCACAGTCTTCGGTGGGTCTCTTTCAGAAGCACATGCAGAAAAGATCACCAAAGTACAGGATATGGCGCTGAAGAACCGGGCGCCGATCATCGGGATCTATGACGCCGGCGGCGCCCGCATTCAGGAAGGCGTAGCCGCGCTTGGCGGTTATGCCGAGGTATTCCAGCGCAATGTGCTGGCCTCCGGCGTCATCCCGCAAATCTCGATTATCATGGGGCCTTGTGCCGGCGGCGATGTCTATTCTCCGGCCATGACCGATTTCATCTTCATGGTGCGGGACACCTCCTACATGTTCGTCACCGGGCCGGATGTGGTGAAGACCGTCACCAACGAGACGGTGACCTCGGAACAGCTCGGCGGCGCTTCGGTGCACACGACGAAATCCTCGATCGCCGACGCAGCCTACGACAATGATGTCGATACGCTCTTGCAGGTGCGCCGTCTCATCGATTTCCTGCCGCAGTCTAATACCGCTGACGTGCCCGAGATCGAGTGCTATCAGTCGGTGACCGAGCCGGATAACTCGCTCGATACGCTGATTCCGGCCAACGCCAACAAGCCCTACGACATCAAGGAGCTGATCCTGAAGGTAGCGGACGAGGGCGACTTCTTCGAAATCCAGGAGAGCTTCGCCAAGAACATCGTCTGTGGTTTCGGCCGCATCGAGGGTGCCACCGTCGGCTTCGTCGCCAATCAGCCGATGGTGCTTGCCGGCGTTCTTGACAGCGACGCCTCACGCAAGGCGGCGCGCTTCGTGCGCTTCTGCGATTGCTTCAATATCCCGATCGTCACCTTCGTCGACGTGCCGGGCTTTCTGCCGGGTACAGCCCAAGAATATGGCGGGCTGATCAAGCACGGCGCCAAGCTGCTCTTTGCTTATGCCGAAGCGACTGTGCCGAAACTGACGGTCATCACCCGCAAGGCTTTCGGCGGCGCCTATGACGTCATGGCCTCGAAACATCTGCGCGGCGATCTCAACTATGCCTGGCCGACGGCGCAAATCGCCGTCATGGGCGCCAAGGGCGCCGTCGAGATCATCTTCCGCAAGGATATTACCGATCCCGAGAAGATCGCGGCCCACACCAAAATGTATGAGGACCGCTTTCTGTCGCCCTTCGTTGCCGCAGAGCGCGGCTACATCGACGAAGTGATCATGCCGCGCTCGACCCGGCGCCGGCTGGCACAGGGGCTTAGAATGTTGCGCAACAAGGACCTGACCAATCCCTGGAAGAAGCACGACAACATCCCGTTGTGAGCATGTGACAACAAGTCACGGATTTCACACGGAAAATTGATTGAGCGTCAGAATCCGTGTTTTCACGTTCGCGCCCGTGCGCTCTATTGCTTCCTCGTGGGGGAGTTAAAACTGGAGTTTAACATGGCGCTTTCCGATCGGCTGAATCAATATCAGCCCTATGCTCTTACCGTGCTGCGTATCGTCACCGGTGTGTTGTTCATCGAACATGGTCTGCAGAAGCTTGTTGGCTTTCCGGCCGGCGGTCAATTTCCAAGCCCGCTGCCGACCCTGCTTCTGGTTCAGGGCATCATCGAAATCGTTGGCGGATTGGCGACGATCGTCGGCTTCTTTACCCGTCCGGTCGCGTTCATTCTGTGCGGCAACATGGCGGTCGCCTATTTCATGGCGCATTATCCGAAGAATTTCTTCCCGGCCAACAACGGCGGTGACGCAGCGATCCTCTATTGCTTCATCTTCCTGTTCCTGATCTTCGCAGGTCCGGGCCTGCTGGCCATCGACAACAGCAAGAAGTAACCAGCCTTTTCGTCGGGCTCGGCTGATCGTCGGGTCCGGCGAATAAATTCGTCTCTCGCGTGTTCATTCCGTTGTCGGCGAAGCGAGAGCACTTTTGACGGGATCTCCTTCGCATCCCCTATCGAACGGAGATCCTCATGTCATTTCCCGAGCGCTTGTCGCGCCATCAGCCTGCTGCCCTTGCTATTTTGCGAATCGTGACCGCGTTGCTGTTCATCGAGCACGGCACGCAAAAGGTCTTCGGCTTTCCGCCGGCGCCTTACGAGATCACGACGCTGTTCTTCGTGGCTGGGATCATAGAGCTTATAGGCGGTGTCCTGATCCTGCTCGGGCTTTTCACGCGGCCGATCGCCTTTCTCCTGAGCGGTGAAATGGCAATTGCCTATTTCATGGTCCACATGCCGATCGATTTCTTTCCGGCCAACAATCAGGGAGACGGAGCGATCTTATTCTGCTTCATCTTCCTGTTTCTGGTGGTTGCCGGACCGGGAAGCTGGGCGCTGGACAATCGCCAGCGCCGATGACCGCCGCGCGGTCTCAAGCAGCAAGCTTCAGGCCGGCTATACCGGCCACGATGAGGCCAATACAGAGCAGCCGCAGAGGGGTCGCGGGATCACCGAGCAGCCATATGCCGAGCAGAACCGTACCGACGGTGCCGATGCCGGTCCAAACCGCATAGGCCGTACCCATCGGCAAGGTTTTTACGGCCAAACCAAGCAGCACGACGCTGATGACCATGGAGATGACGGTGAGAACTGTCGGCATCGGCCGCGTGAACCCATCGGTATATTTCAGGCCGACGGCCCAGCCTATTTCGAACAAGCCTGCAAGGAAAAGCAGGAACCAAGCCATCTTACGCTCCTTTGTTAAGAGCGAGGCCGTCCCCGCGATGTCTACGGCCGGTTTGGTTGCCGATCGCCGCAGTCGTCTGCGTGCTTCCTATATGCATTTGTTGATTGCCTATTTCAAGGTGATGGTACTACCTTTACTTTTCTAATCGTTCTGCATGCCACTTTAGGTGATCGTCCATGAAGGTTGAGATGAAGTAGTAGGAGTGATCGTAACGCTCGTGCATGCGTAGCGTCAGGCTGATATCGGTGCCTTTAATGGCTTCCTCGAACAGCCAGGGGCGCAGTCCGTTTTCGAGGAAGCTGTCGGCCTTGCCTTGATCAATCAGAAATTCGGGGAAGCGGGCGCCATCTTCGACGAGCGCGCAGGCGTCATAGCGGCGCCATGCAGCCTGATCGCTTCCCAAATATTTTTCCAGTGCAGGTGCCGACCAATCGGCCGTCGACGGCTGCACGATCGGCGCGAAGGCGGAGCAGCTCTTGAAGCGCTCCGGATTCTTCAATGCGATCGTCATGGCGCCGTGGCCGCCCATGGAATGGCCGAAGATGCCCTGGCGGCTCATATCGGCGCGGAATTGCTTCGATATGATCGCAGGCAGTTCCTCGGTGATGTAGCTGTACATCTGATAGTTTTCGGCCCAGGGCGTCTCGGTGGCATCGAGATAGAAGCCGGCGCCTTTGCCCATCTGCCAATTGGTCAATTCGTCCGGCACGTCGTTGCCGCGCGGGCTGGTGTCCGGGCAGACGATGATCAGGCCGAGCTCGGCGGCCATGCGTCGATATTCACCCTTGTCCATGACGTTGGCATGGGTACAGGTGAGACCGGAAAGATACCAGAGGACCGGGCAGGGCTCCTTGATCGCCTGCGGCGGCACGAAGACGGCAAAGGTCATGTCGCATTTGCAGGCGTCCGACTCGTGCGAAAAGACACCCTGCATGCCGCCGAAGGCCGTGTTCTGGGAAATGATGTTCAAGACTGGTCTCCAGGCGATGATTGATGTGCTTTGGCACGCCGGCAAAGCCGATCGAAGGTTTCGAGGAAGGCGGAGCGGTCGCGCGGCGAGAAGGCGGCATTATAGCCCTTGCTTTCCCCGGTTTCGCGAAGATGTGCCCCAAGATCGCGCATGGCTGTTGCCATGCCGATATTGGTCTTGTCGAAGATACGACCGGTTGGTCCCGTCACGAGTGCTCCGGTCGCAACGCAGCGGCCGGCAAGCGGTACATCCGCAGTGACGACGATATCGCCGGTGCCAGCATGCTCAGCGATCCAATTGTCGGCCGCGTCAAAGGCGTTGGAGACGATGACGTTGTGCACCATCGGGTCCCGCGACGGCCGCAATCCCGAATTGGCGACAAAGGTCACCTCCATGCCGTGGCGTTCGGCAACCTTCAGGATCTCCGGCTTGACCGGACAAGCGTCGGCATCGACATAAATCATGATATCAAATCTTTTCAACTCTATGCGGCGCTTTTCTCATGCGCCGCATACGTTCAGTCGAGTGGCTTTCTGCCTCAGTAGAGCACGACGCTGCGGATGCTTTCACCCGAATGCATGAGTTCAAAACCCTTGTTGATGTCGTCGAGCGGCATGGTGTGGGTGATCATCGGATCGATCTGGATTTTACCTTCCATGTACCAGTCGACGATCTTCGGCACATCGGTGCGGCCACGCGCGCCGCCGAAGG